>CBFCWE010000158.1:0-1696 GCA_965601435.1 uncultured Methanosarcina sp. | reverse complement strand
TCCAACACTTCCAACACTTCCAACACTTCCAACACTTCCAACACTTCCAACACTTATCCGTAAAAATCATTGAAGGTCGGATATTTCTAAAAAATTCAGCGAGAATCACCAGAAAACACCAGCGGCGTTTAACATGAAAAGTATAAGTTCTTCATGGATGAGGGCAATCGATCGAAACTGCGCAGATCTGGGCCTGCTCCCGCTACAGCTAATGGAAAATGCAGGAGCTGGAGTTGCCCGTTGTGTAAGAGAGAAGCTTGAGAACGGGACGGTTCTCTTTGTGGCGGGCAGGGGGAACAACGGGGGAGATGCCTTTGTGGCAGCCAGGCACCTGGCAGGCTTTCCAGCTTACAGGGTCAGGGCAATCCTGCTCGGAAAAGCCGTAGAAATCGGGACCGAAGAAGCCGCACGTAACTATTCCCTGCTTAAGTTCAGCCGGGTAGAGGTACTCGAGATAAGGGATTCCAGCCAGCTTGAAACCTGTGGCTGGTTTTCCAGAGCAGATCTCCTGGTTGACGCTGTTTTCGGGACCGGGATCAAAGGAACGGTCCGGGAGCCCGAGTCCACGGCAATTGACCTGATCAACGAAGCCGGAAAAGCCGGGAAAACCGTGGTCGCAGTGGATATCCCTTCAGGCCTTGACCCGGACGGTGCAAGTTTTGAAAAGTCAGTCCGTGCCGACCTTACCGTAAGCTTCCACCGCATGAAAAACGGGCTCCTGGGGGAAGGGGCAAAAGAATATGCCGGCACGGTCAGGGTCGTGAAAATAGGGGTCTGTACAGATGCCGAAAGCTATGTTGGGCCCGGGAACCTTCAAATGCTCCGCGGACGAAAGGTCGGAGGGCATAAAGGGGATTCCGGAAAAATCCTTGTTATCGGGGGAGGCCCGTATTCAGGAGCCCCGGCCCTTGCAGCCCTTGCAGCCCTCCGGACAGGGGCGGACCTCGTAACCGTTGCTGTCCCGGGACCGGTTGCAGAAACAGTTGCGGCTTATTCTCCCAACCTGATTGTCCGTAAATTGTCCTCAAATGCTCTCTGTCCCGAAGACCTGCCCCTCCTTACGGACCTGCTGAACACAAATGACGTTGTTGTGCTCGGGCCGGGCCTGGGCAGAGCCCCTAAAACCCTTGAAGCGGTCCGGAAGGTCCTGCCCTTCTGCAGGAAGGCTGTCCTTGACGCCGATGCCCTCTCAGCCCTTTCTTCCCCCTTCTTTGAAACCCTTGCCGGAAACTGCGAACTTATTATCACTCCGCATGCACGGGAATTTTCCCGTTTGAGGGGCATAGAAACCCCGGCTGACCCGGAGACCCGCCGGAAAGTTGTGAGGGATTTTTCCGAAGAAAACGGGGTCATAACCCTTCTTAAAGGAGACGTTGACGTTATTTCGGACGGAAATCATACCCTCCTGAACAGGACAGGAAACGCCGGGATGACCGTAGGAGGGACGGGAGACGTTCTTTCAGGGGTTGCAGGAACCCTCTTTGCCCTGAATCCTCCATTTATAGCTGCTGCCTGTGCGGCGTACATCAATGGAGCAGCCGGGGACCTGGCGTTTGAAACTTTTGGAAACGGACTGCTTGCGACGGATGTGCTCGAAAAAATCCCCGAAATGATTAAAGAGGTGGAGAGGGGATAAACAAATACAGGGACAGAGTTCTACAGGGACAGAGTTCTACAGGGACAGAGTTCTACAGGG
>CBFCWE010000157.1:0-1926 GCA_965601435.1 uncultured Methanosarcina sp. | reverse complement strand
GTGGGGGATTGTTAAAAACGATATGCTGAGGCCCAACTGCGTAACTCCTATTGAAGTAGCTGATACGGTGACTGAGAAGAGCTTGCAGGGAAGTCCTGGAGAGTATGCGGCCTTATGTGCATGACGGGTTCGAGGTCCGGGAACTCTGCCGCATCTTAAAAAGTACTACGGAGTTGCAGCTGCGTACTGCTGTGATCTGGTGGACAGGCTGAAAATAGAGATGGATATGTACTATCCGGATCGAAGGCATCTGTTTTTTGTCAAGGCTACGCCTTGAAATAAAAAGAGAAGAGCTTAGATCAATAGAAGCCCTTCATATTATCGAATACTTCGTACTCGTTAACCAGAGTAATGAACATAGTTCTTACTCGGCCTTGATCGGCTTTATAGTAGTCGGACGCTCCTTCACCAGGATTCTGTGTCCGCAGTAAGGGCAGCGTATGCCTGTGTACTCGTAATCGATTTCCACTTTCTGTTTACACCGAGTGCACTTGTAACCCATACGACCTCATATAACCGGTTAATCCGGAATTATTTTGCCTCAAGAGCGTTCTTCATGGTGCGCAGAAGGTTCTTACCAACACTGGTGGAGGGGATGTAAGTTCCGCCAGCGAAGGTGTGTCCGCACTTGCTGCACTTCCAGATACCGGTACCAATCCTTTTTACTGTCGGACGGGCACACTTGTCACATACGTGAGGTGCGCGCATGCGTTCTTCGAGATCTGCAACCAGCTTCCTGTCTTTTCTCCCGTACCTGGTCCCGAATCTGCCTGCGGATCTGCTGACTCGTCCTCTTCTAGTATATTTTTTTGCCATCGTTATAAACTCCTTGAAATGTAAAACCTGAACTTTAACACTTTTAGGCCCAATGGGACTGGCCTAAGTTTAATAGCTTAAACTTAGACCGTAATACAGGCATGTAATATTTATATTTAATTAATCCTGCCCGATGAATACTGCCCAATGAATAATGACCGACTTTAGTCCTTCCTTTCCAGGCCTACCAGGAATTCTTCCCGGATTTCCTCAGCCTTTTTGCGTGCTAACTCAATTGCTTCCAGCAACTCGTCCTCGGTCAGAGAGGCAGAACCTATCTTCTGCATACCGTTAACCGACCCGTCCGAGCTGGACACCACCGTCAGCTTTGTTTCACAGACAGATTCCTCGTCCCTGCCAGGGTCCACCATAAGCTTCTCTCCGATCTTGGCAATGGTTACACCCACCGGCATTTCCTTCATTGCCAGAGGTGCGTCTTCCCCAATGCCCGCCATCTCGTTCGGGACCATAGTGGTCATGAGGGCTCCAATGCCAGCGAGGCAGGATGCGTCAATGATATTCCCTTCGTCATTCAGGACATGAATGTCGATAAAGGCGATCCATACGGATTCGCCTTCCGTTATGCAAAGCTTCTTTATATCAATT
Source organism: uncultured Methanosarcina sp. (assembly GCA_965601435.1). GTDB lineage: Archaea > Halobacteriota > Methanosarcinia > Methanosarcinales > Methanosarcinaceae > MTP4. Next base: position 504 of record CBFCWE010000157.1, on the reverse strand, counting down.
GCGCCTGATTCCCTGATTCCCCTGTCCACGACACGGGCCATCTCGATTGCTTCTTCCCTGGGGGGTCCGGGCTCAAAGCTCGGGGAAGCTATGGGATTCAGTTCCAGGTTTGTAATGATCACACCTTCGTCCCGGGAGTCAGAGAAAGGAGTTCCGGTCTGGAGCTTTACGCCCACAAGGACCTGGGTTTTCCCGAGGGTCACCTTCGCAGAACCTTCAGCTTTTGCAATAACGTTTGTTTCAAGCTTAATGTCTCTGAAATCTTCGAACCCGCGCCCGTCCAGGCGCTTGCCCTTGACCATGAGATTGTAAATGTAATCTCTCTTGAGAGTAGGAATAGCATCACTCATCGTTTTCACCTCCGTTCCCGGCTTCAGGATCGAGAGGTTCCTTGACAACCTTCCAGGGCCCTTCGGCCTCTTCCTCAGCTTCCTCTTCAAGCTCTTCTGCCGGAATTTCGTCTTCCTCTTCTTCAGCTTCGAGCTCTTCCTCAGCCTCTTCTTC
>CBFCWE010000156.1:0-1985 GCA_965601435.1 uncultured Methanosarcina sp. | reverse complement strand
TTTTTTGTTTTTTTGTTTTTGGCTCATTTCTTTCTTTTTCCTGTCTCATCGAAAAAATGTAAATACCTTTAAGCTAATTCCCTCAGGATTGGTTTGATTTCTAAAAAGTTGATAGACCTTGGTGTCCTGGCGCTGCGGCAGAGGAATTCCCGTGGAAATTTCAAACCCCATGTCTCCCTTCGTTTCAGGGACGATGCCGGGGGGCTGCGCATGTTTTCCGTTGACACGACAAGGACCCCAAATAAGTATCCTCAGCCTGACGCTTACCTGATTACTCACGCTCATTCCGACCACCACGGCAAGTCAGCGATGCTCTCGGAGCGCGCGCTCTGTTCGGAAAAAACGGCAAAAGCTCTTGAGATAAGGCATGACAGGGAATATAAGGGACAGACTTTCAAGCTCGGGGAAGATTTCGATCTGGAAGGGGTCCGGATTAAGACTTTCCCCACTGAACATACTGCCGGGGCAACAGCCTTTCTCTGGGAAAACGATGTCGGAACCAGGATCCTGGTGACCGGGGATGTTAAGGACGCAAGTCAGCTCCCTCCCTGCGACGTGCTGGTCACAGAGGCGAATTACGGGGACCCGGAAGACCCTACCTGCCATTTTACGGATGATCTGGATAGTTTGAAAAGTGCTCTTCTCGAAAACGGAGCAGTTGCCTTCGGGGCATATGAGTTCGGGAAAACCCAGAGGGCCGTGGAACTCCTCAGGGGTTTTGGCTACGACGGGGCAATTCGAATGGACACGAGAGCCCGGGTGCTTACCCGGAGCATGCTCGAGACCGCCGGGGAACTGACAGAACTGGACTGTACGCAAGAGGAAGGTGTGTTCATAGTCCCCCCCCGGGACCTTAACAGGCTTCCCTGGCACCTGAAGAAATACGTGTTGAGCTGCAGGATGGATTACCCTTACCCCACAATAAGGATCAGTGACCACCTGGACGCCCCGGGGCTTGAGGAGATGGTCCGGAAACTTGACCCTGAAGTTACTCTCGTCTACCATCCCGGAGGAAACATGCCCGCGAAGTTTTCAAAACATTTAAATTCCATAGGAATCGATTCGATATCCATAGATATGATCGGTAATGTTTTAAGTAATGAATTTGTCTAAATCAGGGAAGTTCGCGCCGAATCCCTGAGGATTTCAAGAGATAACGGCCGTTCAGGAGAGTACGTACTTTGAGTAAGAAAACCCAAAGGTCCAAGGGTTCAAAGTCTACAGAGACAAAACCCGCCGAATTAATGGAAATACCCGTGGAAGGCGTTACAGAAGGCGCTGAAATCCCTGAGAAAAAGAGCTTTATCAAGGAAATGTCCCCGGAAGAAAAGCAAAAAGCTCACAGGGATGGAATTATAAAAACAATAGTTGCGGCTTTACTTGGGATTGCCGCCGGTTTCATAGTCTTCTACCAGTACGGGGCAGGAGAAGACCGTATTTGGTATGCCCTGCTAACGATTGTCTTTGTGCTTACATACTACCTCCAGAGGGTAATCTACCCGCAGCTCCAGATCGATCCGAAGGCCTTCAAGTTCAAGGACTGGTTTTACGTGGAATTCATTGTCCTGGACTTCTTCCTTGTGACCTGGACTTTGCTCCTGAACTGAAAAGTTCTTTTTTCCTGAACTGCAAAAGGCCTTTTCCCGGGAAAAGGTCTTTTTACCTGGTCCTTTTATAGCCCTTTTGCCATTATTCTCTCATTGTTTTCGGTTTTTGGTCAGGTTTCGGTGTTCAGGCCAGGTCGGGGTTTCAGACTTAAACTGCTTGATAAAGACTTATAAAGCAGGGGAGGCATTTCATGAGCGCTATAAACCGTTCAGAAACAATTCACAAATGCTTATAAAACGGTTCATAAACAGCTCATAAACGTTGTATTCATACACTGTAATATCTCTCAAGAATCGTAACATTTCTCAAGAATCGTAATATCTCTCAAGAATCGTAATATCTCTCAAGAATCGTAATATCTCTCAAGAATCGTAATA
>CBFCWE010000155.1:0-2041 GCA_965601435.1 uncultured Methanosarcina sp. | reverse complement strand
AACCGTGTTTAACCGTGTTTAACCGTGTTTAACCGTGTTTAACCGTGTTTAACCGCTTTTGTACCGAACAAACTTTGACATATCAAGCCACAGGTTCATTACCCATAGCTTCACTTCCTATGGCTTCATTTCCTATGGCTTCATTTCCTGCGGTTTTATTTTCAAAAACACTGTCATTTGGCTCTTCTTCAGAAGTGCTTTCTCCATTATTCAGAATTTTCCTCGTCCTGTAAGCCGCAAGCAAAAATCCATAAGTCAGCGGCCCGATGATGATCCCCACAGGCCCCAGGACAAAAAGGGGGGCTGCAAAGGCCACTAAGGTGATTGCAGGATGGATTGCTGCTTTGCTTTTGGCAAGTCTCGGCCTGATGATGAAATCCGGAACGATGCTCAGGAAAAGGGTACCAAAGACTAGCAGGGCAGCTGCGGTGAAGAACTCCTGCAGGAGGACATAGTAAAGGGCAAGAAGCCCGAAGACTGTCCCTGCACCGACCACAGGGAGGAGTGCCAGAACAAAGGTAAAGATTCCCCAGATGATGGGGTAGGGGACACCCAGGATCCAGTAGAGGATTCCTCCGAATACGCCGGTCAGGAAGCAGGTCAGGAAGTAGACGTTGAAAAGGTTGTGGTAAATGTGGTTGAGCTGGGTCAGGAAAATTATCCCTACTTTTTTGTCAGGGAAGAGGTTAGGGAGCTCTACAGCGATGTTTGAGCTTTCGACCAGCAGGTAGTAAGTCAGGATGATGACCACAACCAGTTCAACCGTAAGGATGGTCAAGTCCGAGGAGACCCGGAAGATGAGGCCCTGGATTTCAGGGGCATGGTCCGTTACCAGAGTGTTGAGGGACGAACCTATGTTTTCTGTTAATTCCCCGGGAGGAGTAGAAATAAAAGGTTCAAAAAGCCCGATAATCTGCCGGAGGTTTATGTTTGCAAACCCGTTTAATGTATTGGGAATTTCCAGAATTTTTGAGACCTCGTTCAATAAAACCCCCACAGTACTGACGGTAAAGAAAGTGGCAAAAAGAAAGATCGTGACAAGGGGAATTAAAGCGGAAATTTGCCTGTTATTCACGAACTTCAGGGAAAAAGCGTAAGCAGGATGGATGATATATGCGAAAAGGCAACTGAGGATAAGCACATAGAAAAAAGCGGACGTAATGTATAAAGCATACAATGAAACCAGGATAATTATGACTGCATAGCCAACTTTAACCGGGTCATAATTTTTCATGAAGAATGAATAACATAAAATATATAAATAAGTTATCGTCTATGAAACCCGGTTTACATCAACATGGAAAGCGTAGACAGCATAAATAGCATAGACAGGTTCCTGCAGAAAGTAAATATGAATTTCAGGCATCTTTAATCAGATACCTTTGCTAGATACCTTTTGTTAGACGCCTTTGCTGGACCCTTGTTAAACACTTTTGTTTCAGGCACCCTTTTCCAGGTGCCTTTAAATCAGCACTGAATGTATCCTTTTCTTTCGAGCCACTCGACCTGGGGTCTTGTGTATTTCCAGGTTACGTCAGCTTTGGAGTTCTGGACTTCCCAGGGGTTGGCTAAGACGACGTCTCCTTCCTTGATCCACATTCTCTTTTTCCTGGACCCGGGAATCCTGCCCATCCGGACAATCCCATCCATACACTGTAGGCTGACCCTTTTCGAGCCGAGTAAGCTAGCAACCGTTGCCAGGATTTCGTTTTTTTCTCTCCGGGGAGTACGTACCCTTGTTACTTCAGGACTTCCTCCTGATTTTACTACTTTGCTTGAACCTAACCTTCTTTTTCTCATATTACTTCTGTAATTTGCCAGATTAACACCTCATTGTGTGATTTTTTAAATTTAACTTAGAACGACTCCGCTTAAGCGGAGAACCGATACTCGGAAAATAAAATTATATAGAACTCATTAAACAAAAAAACAAAAACAAAGACAAAAATGAGTTTTGAATAACAGGTTACAGACCTATTTAGCTTCCATATATTATATGGCAGTCAAATTATATAAGTATATGTATGAATGTGGGAAGGAT
>CBFCWE010000154.1:0-2210 GCA_965601435.1 uncultured Methanosarcina sp. | reverse complement strand
GAAGAGAAGAGAAGAAAAGAAAAGAAAATAAACAGTAAAAAAGGTTAGGGCAGGAGCTCTTCCAAATTTCCTTCTCCTTCCCTGTTCCTGCCCGCCAGGTAGGCTGCCGTGAGGATAAGGCAACAGCCCAGGACCGTGCTTATATAAAGAGGGCTTTTCAGGACCGTGACATCAAAGAAGATTCCGGAAACCGGTTCGATCAGGGCGAGGATGCTTCCGGTCTGGGCACTTATCCCGGCTATCCCTTTCAGGTAGAGGAGAGCCGCAAGGGTGATGGTTACCCCGAAGAGCACCAGAGGCTGCAGGTTTTCAAGGACCAGAGGGAAAGGAGTGGAGGCAATGGAGGGCAGCACCAGGACCAGGCTAACGCCTGTGAGCCAGAAGGTCTGGGCCATTCCCGAATAGTCGTCTTTGAGGTAGCGGACCGTGATGATCACCGCCCCGAAGGAGAGGCCGGAAAGCATCCCGAATAGCAGGCCCTTGAAAAAACTGCTGTCCGCTCCGAAGTTGCTCAGGACCTCTCCCGGGCGGGCTATCAGCAGCACCCCGGCAACCGCAAGAACGAGGGGCAGCAGAGTTTTGCCATTCCTTTTCTCGCCAAGGATGGGGGGAGCCAGCAGGCTAACATATACGGGAGCCGTGTAGAGGAGCAGGATAGCTACGGAAATCCCACTGTACCTGATAGCCGAAAAAAAGCACAGACCGGTTACGGTATTCAAAAAGCCAAGAAGTAAGAGGTATTTCCTATTTCTCCCGAGGCGGAGCTCTTCCAGGCCCCCACTTAAGAACAGGTAAAGAAAAAGCATGCAAAGCCCGAAAAAGAGCCTGCAGAAAAGAATGGACCCCACGGACATGTCCTGGATACGGTCCAGGAAAATCCCGAGCGTACCGTAGATGATGCTGCCACCTATGACTTCAGACTGGGATTTGAAAGAGCCTGTCCGCGTGAACATGCCCGAGAATTAAATACTGCTTATATATATTATTTTGGAAACCTGTTTTTGGAAAACCGGACTTTTATTCTTCCTCAGCCTCGGCCTCGAAAACCCACCTGTCCCCGAAGAGCCTTCTCTCTCCGAAAATCCATTTTTTCAGGGAAGCGAAACTTTCCAGGCTCACCACCAGGGCGGCTGCCAGAATGAAAACGGAGCCCACAAGCATGCCCCCGTGTATCGAGCTTCCCAGGACCTTGTAATCGAAAAAGATGCAGGAAACGGGTTCTACCAGAGTAAGGATGCTGCCCGTAACAGCGGTTACACCCGCAACTCCCCTTATGTAAAGCACTGCCCCGGTTGCCGTGATCAGAACCCCGAAGAGTACCAGGACCTGAAGGTTTGCAAAAAGCACTGCTTCGGGCACTTTAACAGCAAACGGAGCCAGGAAGAAAAGACTGATAGTGCTCTGCCAGAAAAGCTGGGTCAGGCCGTTATACTCATCTCTCAGGAAGCGGACCGAGATTATAACCCCACTGCTGAAAAGACCTCCCAGGAGCCCGTAAAGTATACCCTTCAGGTAATTACCCGTGATATCAAGCTGTTCGAACCCGCCCTCGGGTCTTGTTACGTAGAAGACGCCGACCAGGCCCAGGAAGAGAGCAAGAATTGTCCTTCCGGTATTCTTTTCCCCGAGCAGGAGAGGGGCAAGAAAGGTAAGATATATGGGGTCCGTATAGAGGAGCAAGACTGCCGAAGAAGCTCCCAGGTAACGGATCGCTGAATAATAGCAAAACATCTGTGACACATAAAGAAGCCCCAGGAGAAGGAGGTACTTCTTTCTTTTTTTCAAAGAAAGCTGCCCCAGTTTCCCGGTAATTGAGAGGTAAACGAAAATGGTGATAAGGCCGAACAGCAGCCGGTAGAAAAGAATCGAACTCACGGACATGTCCCGGAGTAATTCCATGAAGATCCCGACTGTACCGTAAATCATGCACGCAGCCAGGAGCTCAACGTGGTGCTTATATGAGGCAGTCATCCATAACTAATAGATATATCAATGCATATATATTTTTAGGATGAGGTGCCACTAGAAGAAACAAAATAAGGAAGTACACACATTTTAGCAAAAATGTTGGCTAACAATATACATTTTTCAACATAAAAAACTAATTATTTATTAAGTGACTCTTTTTCTAGTTATTTCTTTGTATATTTATTCACTAATTTGGTTATTTATTTACCATTTAATTTATTTATTTGCTAGTTAATTTATTT
>CBFCWE010000153.1:0-2292 GCA_965601435.1 uncultured Methanosarcina sp. | reverse complement strand
CTAAAACTTCTTGTCGCACTGCGTATTTTTGCATGGTTTCCACTAAGTCATGATCAGGATTTTTAGCTGAATGGTTTTTGTGGATTCCATACATTTTCCATTTCACCCATATGTATATCAAATTATTGTGTGAAATAATGTTAACATGTTACAGATAACGCATTCCCCTCCACCTGTCAGCCTACGACCCCCGAGGAAGGGGACTCCTGCTGTGGAGCTTGAAAGCCTCCCGAAGTGCAAGATTTCTTCTTCCAAAAAGCTTTTTTAAATTGTTTCGGGTAGCTTTTCAAACCCAGCCCACCGCCTGGATGAAGCTGTTCCCATACCAGACGACCATAATATTGTTTATGGTTGCCATGATCCCTAAAAATTCGATAACGTGCCTGGTGAAGTTCCATTTAGCGGGAAATAATTTGATTAAGGGAAATATAAGGAAAAGCCCAAAAATCAAGATAATTTTCAGTAGCAGGAGTGAGAAAATTCCGTAGTGTTCCAGAATTAGTGCAGGAAGCGGGTTGAATTCTTCCCCGTAGGGCAGGGCATACCATGTGGAAGCCCAATCCCCTATTATGTAGAAAATGATTATAAATCTGATCTCGTGTACGAAAGAATGGAATGAAACTCTTGAATAGTTGAATTTCAAAAGACCCCTCCCGGATAAATTTCTCTTTTTAATCCTAATTTCTCTTTTTAATCCTAATGTGATTTTATTTTATCTGATTATATACTTGCAGGAAACAAAAATATTAAAGAACAATTTTTCCTTATCCCAAACATTCGCAAAAATTTGCAAGTTTTCCCGGGAAATATCAGGTTCTGTTCAAAGATAGAAAACAGAATTCTCTGACAAAATGATCCGACAAAATGATTCTACAGGAGAAAGAGTATTGCGTTATACCTAAAGTGAGGATGAGTATCGAGTTCTGAGCCAATGCCTTGATGATTCAAGTACTCGAAGGAAATACCTCCCTCAACTCCGAAGGAGATAGGGAGGGAGAGTTCACTGTCCCAAGTTAAAAGTATTTACTTTTTGATTATAAGTTACAGAAAAGCTCAACTGATTCAAAAAAATCGCTAAAAAGAATACCGGTACTTTCTATTTAAACGCAAGAAAGAAAAATGTTAAGGAATATTAGTCCGAAACCGAAATGAAAAGAGCTGGTAAAAATGATCGAAAACATACCCCAAACCCCGGGGGAAATTCCGAAAACCCCGGGGAACACCCACGAACTTCACCTGAACGCTGAGTCCCTTCTGGAACTAAGGAATGTCACGGTTGTCCGGGAAGGGAAAAAGATTCTGGACTCGGTATCCCTCTCAGTGAAACCGGGGGAACACGTGGCGATCATAGGGCCAAACGGCTCTGGCAAATCCTCCCTTATCAAAACTTTCACGAAGGAGTACCACCCCCTGGTAGGAGCAGAGGACACTGTCCTAAAAATTATGGGCAGGAAGACCTGGCACGTTTTCGAGCTCAGGAAGATGCTAGGGATCGTCTCGGGGGACCTCCAGCAGACCTGCTGCCGTCCTATCAGGGTGCTGGACGTCGTGCTCTCGGGATTTTTCAGCAGCATAGGGATCTATTACAACCACAGGGTTACTCAGGAGATGGAAGTCAAAGCAAGGGAAGTTCTCGACTTCCTTGAGGTTGCCCGACTGGCAGACAGGCTGATGAGCGAGATTTCCACGGGCGAAGCCCGGAAGGTGCTGATCGCAAGGGCGCTTGTCCACGACCCGCAGGTCCTTATCCTGGACGAACCCTCAAACAGCCTGGACTTAAAAGCCCTCCACACCTTCCGCGAGAGTGTCCGGAAAATCGCCCACTCGGGAAAGAGCGTTGTCCTCGTTACCCACGACCTCCAGGACGTCATCCCCGAAATCAGCCGTGTGATCCTTATAAGAGACGGACGGGTCTTCAGAGACGGCAAAAAAGAAGAAATCCTTACCGACACCAACCTCTCGGAACTTTTTTCCCTCCCCGTAAAAGTTCTGGCAAATGAAGGGTACTATCAAGCCTGGAGCTGATCAAAGTCAGGAAAAAATAAACAGGTGCTGGAAGAAGCGGGAGCCCAGGAGAATTACCACAAAGTTTTCCAGTGAAACGACTAACCCCATCCATGCAACTGTTTTTCGGGTAAAATCCCGGGTACCTCCGGGAATCTTTTTGTTCAATTAATAATTATCTCTTTTTTAAATAATATGAAAATAATATATTATTTATCCAGTGAACTACCCCTCCCTGTCTCCTTCGGAGCTGAGGAAGGGGCTTCTTGCTTCATTTCCCCTAGCAAC
>CBFCWE010000152.1:0-2302 GCA_965601435.1 uncultured Methanosarcina sp. | reverse complement strand
ATTTAATTTACTTATTTAATTTACTTATTTAATTTACTTATTTAATTTACTTATTCAAAGTCCAAATTTAATGTAGTTTAGTTCTGTACTCAGTTAGTTACTACTTATTTAAGTCCTTACTCAGTTAAGTTATTACTTACTCAAGTTACTACTTATTTAAGTCACATACTTACTTCGTACGTCGTCTTCATACATTTGGGACTAGCCCTATGGACCAATTGTATATATGTAAGTAATGGTATAAAAAAACAGCGATAGAAATTCGGTTTTTTGGCAGTACCGTGGTTAAAAAATTCACGACAAAGCACAATATTTAAGATCAAATGCTCGAAACTACAGCTTCAAATCAAAAAACAAAGACAAGTGATCTCATGAGACTCCCCCCGAACAAAGTAAAAAAAGACGTCTATGGAGTCGAAGCTGGAGCGGGCCTGAAAGGGTCTACGTGTACTTCAAGAATGGTTACACCATTCTGGAAAAACAGGGATGATTCGGGATATTCAGGGTAAATTATTGTGCAATGAAGATTGTGGAAGAAATTCCGGAATGGATATTCGAGAGCTTTTCTGCAATAGACTTCTGAAACAAATATTCTGGCACATATTTTGCAATAAACATTTTTCAAATATTCTTCAAATGTTCAAAAATAATTGTCAACCTTTTTCTTACATTCCCGATTCCTGTCCTGAACCAGGTTCTGGACTCAGGTAAGACTTCTTTCGGATTTTTGGGCTTCATGACGAGCATATTTCCTGTGAAAAAAAGAATATTCCTATAATGTAAACCCCTTTACATAGAAAGATTATTATATTAATACTTTATAATCAAAATTAGTATGGGGATTGTAGAAGTTCAAAAATTCAGCCTATCCGGGTAAAGGCTGTAGCTTTTGTGGATTTGCTACTCCGGAAAATGGCTACTGTATAAACTTATAAAATATATAAATAATGAGGGGAAATTCATGTTCTGGAGTAAGGACGACATTGTAGGGAGATTGAGTAAGATTCCGCACACACTTGAGGACATCTCAATAGATATCTTCAAAGGAGTTCCTTCAAAAAATGATTTCCTGCACAGGGTGAACCTTTCGAGAGAAAACTGCCCCGACGCACCATACGTTTGCAGGAAGTTATACAAAAACGTAAACATAGAAGGGGAATTAATGCACCCCTATATGGACGGGGCCCTTTCAAGCGAATTTGCCATCCGTCAGACCTCTTATCGTTTCATGCTGCCTTACGACATCCTCGGAGGTGGAATCAGAAAGGAGTACAGGTTCATTCATCCTGAAGAACTGAAAGCAAGGTTCCCCATGGCTTACGAAAGGCTTCTGGAAATCAAAAATAAGTCCCTACCCGATGCAGAGGGGCTTGATTCAGGAAGACTTGATTTAGAAAGGCTTGATTCAGGAAGGCTTGATTCGGCTGACTGCTACCACCTTGAGGAAGAAAAGTTCCTCAGGTACACCGGCACCCCTAAAATTATCATTACCGACCACTACCGTTTCCAGGCTTCCTATGATGCAAGCGGCGACCATGTGTTTGCGGACGGGATCGGAATTGTTCTTGGCGATCCCGGCCTTTACCATTACATCACGGCAGTGCTAAACTGTTCCATATCACGGGCCTTCCCTGAAATCTGGAAACGTGAAAAATTGAGGACAGACAGCAACCTTTACCCAAAAATGCTTAAGCGATTTCCCATAGCATTCCCGAAAGATCAAAGCACCGAAATCCTGATAAGCACAATCTCCCGCTACCTAATTTACCTGAACCGGCAAAAATATACTTCAAGCGTCTGCTCCCTGACCTACTACCAGGAACTTATCGACTTCTACAAAAGAATTGCAGACCTCCTGATCCTGGACATCTACCTTACAAACGACCTGGACCCGAGATTCATGGAAATCCTCTCCGAAAACATTACCCCCACAGAAGAGGAGTTTGAGTACAGTAGCGATATGAGCCTCATGATTGCCTTGCAGGGCATAAAGAAAAACATCCTCGATTCTCCCGATTTCCGGAAATGCAAGTTTAACAACGAGTTCACGAATATCCTTGTCACTCTGAAAAATAACGGTGTGTGGTAAGCAAAGTTCATATTCCGAAATAGGAGATAAGTTTCAGGGAAAAAAGAGAAAGAGGGAATAATTCCCCTTTTTCAACAAGATTCTTTTTCAACAAGATTCTTTTTCAACAAGATTCTTTTTCAACAAGATTCTTTTTCAAAAGTTATTATTAAACTCCTATAGGAGTTACGCAGTTGGGCCTCAGCATATCGTTTTTAACAATCCCCCACCTAT
>CBFCWE010000151.1:0-2411 GCA_965601435.1 uncultured Methanosarcina sp. | reverse complement strand
ACCGACAAAATCCTCGTCAGACAGGAAAAAGCTCCTGTCTCCATTAAATGATAACTTGTAAGCACTGCACGAATTATTGTGCAGGAATATATATTTATGCACTCATAGTATATAAAGGTTGTCATTTGCCCTTTAAACATAAAAGACACTTCGACCTAGACACTATGGCAAAAAACCTGCCAGCACATTTCGACTCATGCTGACTGGGATTCATAGTACATCCGTTTAGTATATAAAGCTTTTCGTTCGGGAAATTTTTTCGAAAACAAGCCCCTGACATTCAAAGGATTTGTTTTTGGCAAATTCCGAACACCACCCGGGAAATTAGACCTCCAGAGCGGCTCGCGTTTGTGTTACGCGCAGGACATCACAATGGCACACCCCATATAAATAACTTACGATTGGGAGGAATTTAAGGTGAAAGAGAACAACAAAAAAATAAAAGAGAAAGAAGAAAAGCGCAGGATTAAAATAACAACATAAAGTTCAGAGTCAGCAGAACGAATAAACTTAAAGTCCAAAGAAGACATATAATGCTAGTTAAGTATAACAAAAATAAAAGGATATTAAAAAAATCCAAAATATAGATAAAAGAGGTATCGAACTGGCTCAATTAAGAGAACCTCCAGGCAAAGCCGGGGCCACCGAAGAAACCGTGGCAAGAGTACGAACTCCATTCAAGGAAAACAACGAAATCCTGGCAACGGTTGAAAGCCTTCTCGGTGCAAACCGCCTGAAACTCCGCTGTATGGATGGAGTAGTCCGGATGGGCAGAATTCCGGGTTCCATGAAAAAAAGGACCTGGATCCGGGAAGGAGACATCGTCATTATTACACCCTGGGAATTCCAGAACGAGAAAGCTGATGTGATCTGGAAGTACACAAGGCCCCAGGTAGACTGGCTTGAAAGAAAAGGATACCTGAAAGGATAACATGAAAAAAGAGCTGGAAAAAAAAGTCAGGCGCATTGACACAGCCACTGACAACCTGCGCGTCAGGGAAAAAGACTCCGATTCCCTGAAGGTGGAAGAAAATGTCTTTGACATTCCCACCCTGAAAAACCTCTACAACCTGGCAAAAAAGGGGATACTAGAAGCAATGGGAGGGTCCATCAGTACAGGGAAAGAAGCAAATGTATTCCACGCCGAGGGCCCGGAACGCGAACTTGCTGTAAAGATATACAGAATAAGCTCAAGCACCTTCAAGGCCATGGACGCCTACATCATGAAGGACCCCCGCTTCATAAATATCCGGCATAAAAAGCGAGATATAGTCTTTGCCTGGACCCGCAAGGAATCCCAGAACCTCATACGCGCAAAAAATGCAGGAGTACGTGTCCCAGAACCTATAATAGCTGAAAAGAACATCCTTATAATGGAATTTATGGGAGAAAACGAAGTCCCCTTCCCCCTGCTGAAGAACGTAGCTCTGGGAAAAGAAGAAGCCCGGCAGATTTACGATATAATCGTTGAGTATATGCGACTTCTCTACACGGAAGCGAACCTGGTGCATGCCGACCTAAGCGAATACAACATCCTCATAGACCCTAAGGACCTGAGCCCTGTTTTTATTGACATGGGACAGTCCGTAACCCTGGAACACCCCAACGCACGGGAGTTCCTGCACAGGGACGTGCTGAATATCCTGCGATACTTCAGCCGCTTCGGGATAAAGGAAAGCCCGGAAGAACTTACCTCAAAAATAAAGGCGAAATAACATGACCCAGTATGTCAAAATCCCAAAAGAACGGATCGGAGTAATCATAGGTCCGAAAGGGGAAATGAAAAATCTGATCGAAGAAAAAACAACCTGTCAAATCGACATTGACAGTGAAAGCGGGAAAATCGACATCACCTGTGAGGAAGACCCTTTAAAGGAATTCAGGACTCTTGAAACCCTGAAAGCTATAGGCAGGGGATTCAGCCCTGAAAAAGCCCTCAGGATCCTGGACGACGATATGCTCATGCTTGAGATTATCGACCTCTCCGAGATTGCCCACACCCAAAAAGAACTCCAGAGATTAAAAGGAAGAATCATCGGTAGAAACGGGAGGACCAGAGAACTCGCAGAATCCCTGATAGGCGTCAAGATCTCAGTATACGGAAAAACCGTTGCTATAATGGGATACGCAGAGCAAAACACCATAATCCGGACTGCGATCCAGATGCTCATCGATGGCGCACCCCATGGCACAGTCTACAAGTTCCTCGAGAAAAAACACCAGGAACTTTTGCAGTCCCAGCTCGACTCAATAGACCTTTACTGAAAATAAGGACTGGAAAAAAGGAGATCCCGGCTTTCGGGACCTCATATTTCCTTTAGTAAACTACCTGCTTCCCCGACCTACTTTTTTTCAATTTATTCATTCATTCATTCATTCATTCTAGATCAAATTTTTTATCTATTTCTTCT
>CBFCWE010000150.1:0-2586 GCA_965601435.1 uncultured Methanosarcina sp. | reverse complement strand
GCCACCAATTACGCCATTTTGTCCGGCATTTCATGCCACCAATTACGCCATTTTGCCCGGTACTTCATGCCACTGATTAAGCCATTTTTTTGCCATTTAACCTTATCACCTTGCTCCCGATTTTCGGGAGATTTAACGGCTTTAAGCACTAATCGGATTTACCCGGTAATAGGGGTTCATGAGTGGCTCAGGCTTTCCGGAAGGCAAGATACTGCTGGAGAGTACCGAATGTTTATTCCAGCCTGACAACCAGTTGCACAGATGAAGGAATACGGAATCACATTACCTTTTTAATAATATAAATAATTTTCTCATGGGTCCCCGGTATAGAACTAATATTTTGCATTAAAAAAACTGATATTCGATAAAAACCCAATTATATAAAGAAGGGTAAAGCCTCAAAAGGGACCGACAAGATATTACGGAAATTATGCGCAGGCGGTGGGGAGGAAATGGACAGCGAGAATTCAAAATATAACCCGGAAATTCCGAATGAAGGCCATCCTGAAAGAGATGACGATCCGAACGAAAGGGGAAAAGCCCTTCAGGAAGCCATGGAAAGAGAAGAGGCCCTGAGAACCATTATCAACAACAGCCCTGTGGTGGTCTTTCTCTGGAGGAACGAAGAAAAATGGCCTTCGGAGTTCGTTTCGGAAAACGTGATCCAATTCGGGTACACTGCAGAGGAGTTCATCTCGGGACAGGTCCTGTACGGAGACATAATCCACCCCGACGACCTGGCAAAAGTGGAAGCAGAGCTCGAAAGAAGGATCATGGAGGGGGGAAAGGACATCAATATGGAGTACAGGATCCGGACAAAAACCGGAGACCTGCACTGGGTAAACGAAAGGACTTTTATCCAGAGGAATGAAGGAGGGCAAGTAAGCTATTTACAGGGGATCCTACTGGACATAAGCGAGCGGAAGAAGAGCGAAAAAGCCCTCAAAAAAGCCCTTGAAATGCAGGAAATACTCAAGACCGTTATCAGCAACAGCCCGGCAGTGGTCTTTCTCTGGAAAAACGAAGAAAAATGGCCTTCAGAGTTCGTTTCGGAAAACGTGATCCAGTTTGGGTACACGGTTGATGACTTCATATCAGGAAAAGTCCTGTACGGGGACATCATCCACCCCGAGGACCTGAAAAAAGTAGAGGAAAAGCTCGAAAAGAGGATCATGGAAGGGGCTGTGGACTTTAACATGGAGTACAGGGTCTTCACGAAAGCCGGGGACCTGCGCTGGGTGAATGAAAGGACCTTTATCCAGCGAAACGAAGACGGGGAAGTAACCCATTTCCAGGGGATTGTCCTGGACATCAGCGAACGGAAAAAGAGCGAAGAAGCTCTCAAGGAAGCTTTTGAAACACAGGAAGCCCTCAAGACCGTAATAAACAATAACCCTGCGGTTGTTTTCCTCTGGAGAAACGAAGAGAACTGGCCTGCGGAATTTGTCTCCCAGAACGTGGTGCAGTTCGGGTATACAGTGGAAGACTTCACTTCGGGAGAGGTGGCCTATGGAAATATTGTCCATGAAGACGATATAGGAGCGGTCACCGAAGCCCTTGAAAACTGCATAAGAGAGGAACATGAATCTTTTGAGATGGAATACCGGATTTTCACCAAGGACGGAAATCTGCGCTGGGTTGAAGAGAGGACCTTTATCCAGCGGGACGAGGAAGGCAAAGCAACCCATTTCCAGGGCATAGTTCTGGACACAACCGAGCGCAAGGAAGTTGAAAAAATGCTCGATATCCAGCGGGAACTCGGAATGTCCCTGAGTTCGACCTGGAGCCTCCAGTCCATGCTAAATGAGGTCCTGGAAGCCTGCCTCCAGGTAAACGGGATTGATACGGGGGGCATATACCTCAAGGACGAACTCCTGGACCAGATAAACCTGGTAGCGCATAGGGGAATTTCCCCCGAGTTCAAAGAAAAGATTAGCAGGTATCAGGCCAATTCCAGGGAAGCAAGGCAGATCTGGACTGAAAAGCCAATATACACTATGGATTTCTACTCCGAAGAAATGACTGATGCGATAAGGAAAGAAGGAATTAAGGCGGTTGCGATAGTCCCCCTGAAATACAGGGGAGAAATCATAGGCAGCCTGAACCTTGCCTCCCATACCCTGGATAAGATTCCCCGGAATGTTCGGAATTTCCTCGAAAGCATCGCCCTCCAGATGGTAAACTATATCGCTCCGATCCGTATCGAAGCGGACCTTGCATAAGCTCCGGAAAGGGAGCAGTACCGGACCTGCCCGGAGACCTCTAAAAGCAGACGAAATCCTTATTTAAAATTATTTTTATAAATAATGCTGGATCGGGGATTGAAAACGTAAGAACCCCTTTATTATAAACTGTTATGCGAGGGGCCTTCGTCGGGAAATTCACTTAATTTCAGAAATTAGCCTGAGACCAGGGAAAAAAACCTGACGATAAATTTTTACTCCCTGTTTACCCCGGGCACCATGTTTGTCCGGTTAAAGCATATAAATGAAAATAATGTCGGCTGAAGTGATGTCAGAGAAGTGATGTCAAAAGTGATGTCAAAAGTGATGTCAAAAGTGATGTCAGTAAAGTGATGTCAAAAGT
>CBFCWE010000149.1:0-2882 GCA_965601435.1 uncultured Methanosarcina sp. | reverse complement strand
TCTTTTTTGCTTTTTCTTTTTTGCTTTTTCTTTTTTGCTTTTTCTTTTTTGCTTTCGGATTTTCAGGGTGTTCCTATTTCCACATCAATTTTTTTATAATTATGGAGTCTTTCCAATAATGCTAAATCCTTCAAGGTATACTAACTGAGCATGGAAGAAATCATCTTTGACGATATCGGGAGCTATCCCCTCCCTGATGGCGTGAGTAAGGAATGGGTCCAGAACGCCTTTAAGACGAGGGAAGAGGATGAAAAACTTTTCACGGTTATTAATGACGCTTTCCAGCAAAAAATTGATGCAGGGGTTAATGTCCCCACCTATCCCCAGTACCAGGACATGAATGAGCAGTTCCTGAAGGTGATCCGGGATGAGAGCTGCTGTGACGGGCCTTTTGAAGTGAAGCTTGAGTGTGCCAGGATCGAAGAGCTTGATGCCATAGAAAGCGTTGCAAAGGCTTACAAAGAAAAATTCGGGGAAACCCTCCAGGTCAGGATCTGCGTGACCGGACCTGCCGAACTTTACCTCAAGGAATTCGGGGGGACGAATTATGCGGATATTTACTCTATTTTTGCAAAAAATGTTAACAAATTCGTCCGCAATTCCATGAAATCGGCAAAGAACTTCAAAATTGCCACGGTCTCCATTGACGAGCCCAGCATCGGGCTGAACCCTGAACTTGCTTTTGATAATGATCAGATCATTTCTGCCCTCACCGATTGCTCGAAGGCTGCGAGCAAATGGGGCGCTGACGTGGAAATCCACCTCCATTCCGCCCTCTACTACAACCTGGCCTGTGAGACCCCAACAATCAATGTCATCGGTATGGAATCTGCAGGCACGCCTTCTTATATGGACCTTATAGACAAAAAAGTTCTTGAAGACACGGACTCTTTCCTGCGCGTCGGGATTGCAAGGACTGATATCTACACCCTTGCAGGAGCCCTGAATGAAAAATACAATACAAACGTCTGGAAGGAGCAGGAGTACCTGCACGAAATCGTCACGGAACTTGAAACCCCACAGGTGATTACAAAGCGGCTCAGGATTGCCTACAGGCGCTTTGGGAACCTTATTAAATACGTCGGCCCGGACTGCGGACTTGGTTCCTGGCCGAACCAGAAGATAGCTTTCATGCTGCTTTCAAACGTGGCTCAGGGTATCAAGGATTTCAGGGAATGCCTGTAACGATGCACGTTCCCCTGAATACCTATTTTTTCCACTGGAAACCTTGCATATCTGCATCTTCTCTAAAAAATTAGGCACTAGTTGCTGAAACACAGTGGAAATAAAGGGGTAAGGTTTTAAATATTTAACAGGTTTTTAAAATTGGGTTTTTTCACCCTCTTTTTCACTCTTTCAACCTGCCGTGCCTTCTATCGATTTCGTCCATCATGTCAAGCATTTTCCGGATAGCGGTCCGGATAGCATCGGATTGGTTCACGAATTTTTTATTTTCTCCCACGTGTTTGTTCAGGTCTTCCAGGAGTTCCTGGGGGATTTCAACGCTTACTTTTGGCATCAGAGTCACGCTCCAGTGGTAATATTCACAGTGATAGTGTTTGAATTGATAGTGTTTGAATTGATAGTGTTTGAATTGATAGTGTTTGAATTGATAGGGTCCAGTTTCATTGAGATAATGTTTTTGAGTGAAAATTATTGAACTGTAGTTTCCCTCTCAAAAATTCCAATTGATTCTCATGTAGATTGCGTTGGAGAAAATGCTATTATTTAAGATTGGTTTTTCCTCAAAAAGCTTGTCAGGGCTGTTGTTGAAGGAAAAAGATAGATAGACTGGAAAAGCGAAAGTATAAGAGTGAAAGTAAAAACAAGGCTCTTTGCCAAAAAAGCAATTCTGAAAAAAACTCTTCAGAAAAGGAAGTAATTAGCGGGCCCGAAGGGATTTGAACCCCCGGCCTACGGATTAAGAGTCCGTCGCTCTGCCTGACTAAGCTACGGGCCCACGCTTTGTTTCCTGCCTGAATGAGCGAACCTCATAACGTATCTCCATTATTTATAAATTTCGGTACGAATGCCAAAACCTGCTATTTCTCCGGGGCCTTTCAGGTATAATAGCCGTTTTTTTCCTGTTTTTCCCTGTTTTTTCCCTACTTTTTTCATATACTAATTAAAAAATTCATGTTCAATGTCTAAAATTTGACTTTTTATGAATAAAAATCTTTATTAAATCTTTATTTATTTTGGAAGATCCTCTCTCCAATATGTCTCAATATTTTTATTAAGTGGGCAACCAGAAATTCGGGGCGTAGAATTTTCCACGATTCTCTTCTAACTTCTTTAATTTGTCCCTTCTGATCCCTTTAAAGCAAACTCTTATATACAAGTACATCTGAATATGACCAGTTAGTTGACTTATCCGAAGCTCTGTTGGGGCTCAGTTTATAAAGTTGGAGGCGTACTTCCTAAATTTGATTTCCTCAAGTTTGGTTTGCTAAGTACTATTTTATACTTTTCTGGCGCATGGAGCTTTTTTGAGTTGATTATAAAAGGTAAAGAAATTAAGTAAATTAATTAAATTAAAGGAATGATCTTTTATGTTTAGAGATGAAAGTCGCTCTGCCCCTGTCGAAGAGGGCGAAGTTTACGATGTCACCATTGAGGACATTGCCCGCCAGGGAGACGGCATCGCCCGTGTTGAAGGTTTTGTAGTTTTTGTTCCGGGAACCAAAGTTGGCGATGAAGTCCAGATCAAAGTCGAAAGAGTACTCCCCAAATTCGCTTTTGCAAGCGTTGTCGAGTAATCGCGGATTAAGTAAATTAATAAATTAAAGGAATGGTTTTTATGTTCAGAGAAGAAAGTCGCTCTGCTCCTGTCGAAGAGGGCGAAGTTTACGATGTCACCATTGAGGACATTGCCCGCCAGG
>CBFCWE010000148.1:0-2941 GCA_965601435.1 uncultured Methanosarcina sp. | reverse complement strand
TCAGTAAAGTGATGTCAAAAGTGATGTCAAAAGTGATGTCAGTAAAGTGATGTCAGTAAAGTGATGTCAGCTAATAGTAATATCATTAGAGTGGGGGATACCAGTTGAAAGCAATAGTTGTCTATCTCAGTACTTCAGGAAATACGAAAGCGATGGCAGAAGCCATAGCTAAAGGGATTGAATCGATGCATGTGGATGTAAAAGCCGTCAGTTTCTACGACGCAAAAGCCGGGGAACTGAAGGAAGCGGATGCAATAGCAGTCGGCTCTTCTACATTTTACTACAAAATGCTGCCTCCCATGGAGAAATTCATGAACGAAACCCTTGCCGGGATAGAACCCGCAGGGAAACTCGGGGCTGCCTTCGGGTCCTACGGCTGGAGCGGAGAAGCGCCCATCGTGATTGCAGAGCAGATGCGAGAAATGGGAATGCACGTTATCGATCCGGTGCTCCGTATCCTGCACAAGCCTACGGACAAGGACCTCCAGGAATGCAAGAGGCTGGGCGTAGATATGGCTGAGACGCTGAAACAGCAGGTTAAACCGGTATGATTGTAAAAAAAGAAACATAAACGGTTATTCTGTGGCTGCACGATTCAATCGATTGCCATGAATTTGTTCCAGAACTTTGCGTTTAACTCGACGTGAACAGTTTGTTCCATGGCTATACGGTCATTCAACAGTTACGGAGCCTTCCCCATGGCAATCTCAATTCTTCTCCTGAATTCGTCGGGATTTTCGGGGACCAGGACAACCGTCCTGAAAAACCCCGTTTCTTTTGTGATGAACACAGATCTTCCATGTTTTCCCGCAAAAAGCAGTTTTCTGCCCTGTATCCTGAGGCCCCAGCCCGTATACCAGGGAAATTCTTCCATGAGTTCCACGGAGCGGATCTCGGAAAAGGGAATGTGGTACTTGAAAGGGGGATAGGCTACAGCCACACTGTCAGAGCTTATCCGGAATTTCATCCCGAAAAAGCCCCACATCCCAAAAATGAAGAGGAGCAGGACAATGGGCAGAACATGACTCCCTTCAGGATCGGTACTGAATCCGAAAAGCTCGTAAACGGGAAGTAGGTAAGAAACCAGGATGGACAGAAAAATGACGATTATCAGAGTTTTTACCCTTGTGTCGTAAGAAGCTCGCTGTTCGTAAAAGGCTGTCATAGGATTTCCTCCTGATTCAGTTTAAAGAGTAGCTTGAAGAGCTCTTAAAAAATAAATCGAAGATTATACAAAAATTAAGAAAGGTATAGATAAATTTTGCCATATTGATTTATTTCAGAGGGGGATATGTAAATGAAAGACGTCTCGGAAGAAATTATAGAAAAGAAAATTGGAGAAGAGTTTCACATCTGTGAAAATTGCGGTTACAGATTGGGTTTTCACGTTTCCTTCCAAAAAAAGGCTGACTTTTTTGAAGTCATACTCATCTGCCCGAACTGCGGACAGCGTCACAGGGTAAACTGGTTTGTCAACCTTGCCTGAGATCAGGTTTTGTAAGGAATCAAATCAGGTTTATCAGGAATCGACTCCGGAGTTTCATCCAGTGTTTTCATCCGGTGTTTTCAGCAGGGCTTTTATCGGGGGTTCCCTCAGGAATTGCCGTAATCTGCTCCGCATTTTTGAGCAAGTGATCGAAAAGTTCCATTCCCCACTTCAGGGAAGAGGAGTCATAACTTATCAGGCTTTCTCCGTCAAAGTGCCTTTTTCGGGGGAAAAAAGAAAGGTTCATTGAGTCATCAGTTACTGTCAGGCTTGCAATTCTCAGTTCTCCGGAATACAGGAAAAGTGTTACGTTATCCCGGCTCAAAAAGTGCAGGAGGTCTTCCCTGTAATCGTCTATGCAGCGCTGAAGCACCGGTTCTGCCACAAGGAGAGAGATTTCCACCCCTTTATTTGCAATGTCCCGGCAGAGGCTTATAAGAGCAGGGTGGAAGTAGGCGATGCTTTCAAAGATGTGATCTGCTCTATTGAGGTTATCCATGAATTCCGGGTCAAATTCGAACATCCGCTCAAGGTCAGGCCTTATCAGTTTGCATTTCCCAAGTTCCCACAGCCTCTTTCGAAGCTCGGGAGGGATGCCCCTAAGGTCCCTTTCAGCCCAGTATTCAAAGTTCTCCTCAAAAAGTACCAGGGTGCTTACAATAGGCTCCATTTTTTCAACCAGAACTTTTCCTATAGGGGCAAGTTCGTAGGTTTTGTCCTCCTGGAGCACCAGTTTCTGTTCTTTTAACTTTTTAATCTGAGGCAGGATAGAAGTAGAACTAACCTGAAGGGTTTCCTTGATTTCTTCCATGTTTTTAGGCCCGCTTTTCAGGAAAAGAAGAAGATTTTTTCTCTTTTCCGAAAGAAAAACCATATCCATCAGTTCGGACTTCAACCTTGAGCCCCCAGATCAGTTCAATAATTTTTGAAATAAACTACGAAGGAAGTTTATATAAGTTGTTGCTACTCCCAAAATACCTGCATATCAGGAAATGATTGCACTATTTATCCCCGTATTTTTGCCTTTATGTCTGATAATATATAAAAGTTTACAGAAGAGGCAAGGGAAATGAAGAAGTCGTAATGAATAGGACCCAATAAAGCCACAATTTTCCCCTTTCTCATAAAAACCCGTACCAACCACACACCCATAAAAAATAAACAGATATCGAAAGGCCGGAAATGAATTTATATGAATAAGAAAAAACTTTTGTTAATAGTTATTACTATTAATCAAAATTATCAAACCGCAAGTTTCCAGCATTCCATGCCCTCACAGGCACGAAGCTTCAGGAAAGCTTCGGCTGTTAGCCAGGATTTAGTAATCGATAAAGCTGCGATCTGTAAAGTCCCAAGCATCATTAGCTATCGATAAAGTTGCTGTTGATAAAGTTGCTGTTGATAAAGTTGCTGTCGATAAAGTTGCTGTCGATAAAGTTGCTGTCGATAAAGTTG
>CBFCWE010000147.1:0-2959 GCA_965601435.1 uncultured Methanosarcina sp. | reverse complement strand
ATAGGTGGGGGATTGTTAAAAACGATATGCTGAGGCCCAACTGCGTAACTCCTACAGGGACAGGTACACCTGCCAGCATTGCAGGGGAAAGTCAAAGGATTCCCGGCTACATTGCCATCACATCATTTTCAGGTCAAAGCAGGGATCAGATGCTCCGGAAAACCTGATAGTGCTCTGTGAAACCTGTCACGACTCCCTTCATGCCGGGGACTTTGAGCTTTCAGGAAGAAGGTCAAACACGAAACACGCAACCGAAATTGGCATCGTCAAGTCCCGGATCAAGAAATCCGATTGGAGCTTTGAGGAAGTGTTTGGGTACGAAACAAAATTCCGGCGAGAACAGGTTTTGGGACTCGAAAAAACGCATTATTTTGATGCGCTTGCTATCTGTTGCAGGGACAAACAGACTGTAGAACCGGATGATACGGTCTACTTCAAAAAACACGTTCCTGCGGGAGATTATCAACAACGTAGAGGAAAGAGGTCAGAGAAGAAAATACCTACCGGAAAGCTGTTTGGACTCAGGAAATTCGATCTTGTAAAAACAGAAAAGGGGATCGGGTTCATTCGAGGAAAACGGTCAAGCGGGTTCTTTACTTTGTGTGATATTTTTG
Source organism: uncultured Methanosarcina sp. (assembly GCA_965601435.1). Classification (GTDB taxonomy): domain Archaea; phylum Halobacteriota; class Methanosarcinia; order Methanosarcinales; family Methanosarcinaceae; genus MTP4. Next base: position 2,345 of record CBFCWE010000147.1, on the reverse strand, counting down.
AGAACATGATAACTACAAGTGTTAACATTAAGAGAAATTGCAGGAGACTGAGAGCGGCGTGTACAACATTAGTTCAGATGGTACAGATGACGCATTCCTCCCCCACCTGTCGGCCTGCGGCCTCCGAGGAGGGGGGCTCCTGCTTCGAGAGCTGAAACCTTCCGTATAGGCTGGAATCTTCTGGATAGGCTGGAACCTTCGAGAAAATTAATTATATAAAAATGATCTTCGGGATGAAAAAGGGTTTGAGAACTTTTCCATCCGTAAATATTCTTAAAAGGTATTGATTTTCAAAAAGCCTTCAACCTTATTTTACTCTCCTGCCTCTTCTACTCCTACGGCGTTAAGGAACTTCTTGACCACCGCCTCGTTGACAAGCCGGAGCAGGGTCTGCCTATCCTTTGTGGCACTGAAAACGCCGAGCGGGATCTGGGCACCTGCGGCTGTTGCATGTCCCCCGGCATCTTCCCCGAAGGCCTGGCGCATTATTTCCCCAAGGTTGATCCTGATATCGTTGCTGCGGCCTGAGATGAAGATCCTCTCTTCTGTAACCCCGAAGACCACTGTCGTGGAGATACCTTCAAGGCTCATGAGATAGTCCGCGGCCTGGGGGAGGGTGTCCCTGTCCCTGATGTTCCCTACATTCGAAAGGAGATAACTCCCTATGACCTGCCGGTTCCGGATTGCTTCCCCGAGTACGTCCAGGGTCTCGATTGCCATGGAAGGGCGCTCAAGCTGTTCCAGAATCTCGTGGTCGGCAAGGGGGTAGAGGTAAGATGCGGCAGAGAGGTCTGCAGGGTCGGTTTTTCGCTTGAAGTCCTGGGTATCGGTCCTGATCCCGTAGAGGAGGGCGGTTGCCAGGGTCTTTGAAATATTGATGTTGAGTTGCTGCAGGTACTTTGTCATGATGGTGGCCGTGGCCCCGAAGTTCGGGCGGATGTCGATATATTCCGCCTTGATTTCGGCATCTCCCGGAGGGTGGTGGTCGATTACGATCCCAACGTAAGAGTCGGGAGGCAGCATGTTGTTTACCCCTGGGATGGCACAGTCGATCAGGGCCATTTTGTCAAAGTTTTCAGGGTCGTGTTCTTCCATCTTGCTCAGGTCGATTCCCAGAAGGTTTACGAAAGCCTTGTTTTCCTGGTGCCCGATCTTCCCGTGATAGAGGATGTTTGCCTCAACCCCCAGGTTTTTTGCAATTTCCTTCAGGGCAAGCCCACTGGAGATCGCGTCCGGGTCAGGGTTGTCGTGGATAACTATGGCAAGTTTTTTGCCTTTTGTCCCTTCCAGCCACTGGGCCAGCCTGTTGCCCCTGTGGGCGGACTCGGTCCTTTCCAGAGACCGGGAGAGGGAACTTGCCACAACCCTCGAAGGCATGAATACAAAATCAGCCCCTAGCGACTCCATTTCTTCTCTCTTGATTATATCTGAAGCCCGGGAAAAGAGGTGAACGTCAGGGCTAACAAGGTCTTTGAAATTTTCGATCCCTTTTTTGTTTACCTCGCTGTCGGAACTAAGGAAAAGGATTGCAACGATGTTCCTGAGATCAATCTGTTTTGGGAGTTCAGGGTCTGCAATGTCTCCTACGATTGCCTCATAACCCTCTTCCCGGAGGGTTTCAACCTTTGCTTCATCCTTATCTACGATGATTACTGCTTTGTTAATTTCCCTGAGTTCTTTTGCAAGCGCAAAACCAATACTTCCGCTGCCAAGGATCAAATATCTGGGTTTAACAGTACTTTTCAGGCTATTATCCGAATCTTTTGAAAAACTAGACAAAAACAGTGCCTCCCTGTCTCATGTGCATCTGGACACTTCCAAAGGAGATAGAACATATCGCAAAATGTACAATTGTATGTAATTTTACCTTTACGTTTCCAGCTATCAGAGCAGTACCTTCCTGGCAACCCCGGACTTCCGGGAACCGCTATAAGGTCGGGAACCTTTTCCGGGGCCGACACAAATAAAGGTCTAAACAGCCATTCGGTCAGCTATTAGGTATTGATTATTACTATGCTCAAGCCTATGTTCTTTTCATTACTTTTCTCTGCAATTAACTTCGCATTTCTTTTTAGTATAACATGTTATATTGAAATGTACCGTATATAGTTAATGATACAAAATAAGTTTTTCTCTTCATAAATATAAAAATAGACTCTATTCCATAAATCTATATGAAAGTTTCACAAGCTGCATTTTTAGCCAGGGTTGAAACCTGATTCAAACCCTTGTGTCGGGACAATAGCGGGTATTGGATATTAATTTATCTGATGCTTTAAGTCACGGGCAATCCAACACTTCCAACACTTCCAACACTTCCAACACTTCCAACACTTCCAACACTT
>CBFCWE010000146.1:0-3093 GCA_965601435.1 uncultured Methanosarcina sp. | reverse complement strand
AATTGAAAGGAAAAAGAAAAATTGAAAGGAAAAAGAAAAATTGAAAGGAAAAAGATCTTTTTTTCCTTTCATTCCCCGAGCTTGAGAGCTCCGTGCGGGCACATCTTGATGCACATTCCGCACTGGATGCACTTCTGTTCATCAACGCAGAGACTCCAGCTCTCGTCAAAGGAATAGACCTTCATGGGACAGACCGAGATGCAGGCTCCGCATTCCACACATTCCTCCTCATCGCGGGTGATGGGTCGGTCAAGCACGGCGACAACCGCCCCTTTGGATTCCAGCGCCTTCTTGATCCTGTTGAACTGGGAGTCGTTTACGTCGGCTATCAGTTCCCCGTAAGTCGAGTCTATGTTTGCGACCATGATATTCAGGAGGACTTTGGTCTCGACCATTGACTCGGCAATGATTGGGTTATGGATCCTGTCGGTGGGAATGATAATCTTGATCTTCATGTTCAGTACCTCCTTGCCAGGAGCTTGCTTATGTTGTCGCTGGTAATTATTCCCAGAACGCGCATCTGAGTGTCGACCACGGGCATTGCCGAGACGCCGTAACGGTCAAGCCTGCGGGCGGCCAGGTCTACGGGTTCGTTCGGGGCACAGGAAAGCACCTTTTTCGTCATGATACTTTCAACGGAGTCGAAACGGTTTTCAGCCACCGCTTTGGAAACGTCCCAGGCGGTCACGAGCCCTACAAGTTCGCCACTGTCCGAGATAACTGCCACGTGGTTGAAAGAATTTTCCCAGATCTTCTTTGCAGCGTCCCGGACTGTCTGGGTCTTTTTTATAGTAACGATAAAATCCGACATGACGTCTTTTACCAGCGGAACTGCCTGGGTCTGTTTCATGGGCTTGACCTTGCTGTCCCTGGCTAGCCTTTCCACAGGCATGCTCAAGAAGAATTTCCCGTGCTTGACCCATTCCTTCAGTTCGTTGGAAATCTTCCGCGCGTTTTTGAAACTGGACATCGAAGAGGTTAGGACTTCCCGGCCCTGGATTTCCACCGAACCCGAGCGGAGTTCGGCATAGTTTACTTCCCGGACAAGGGGTTTGTCCCGGCTGCCTGCCCCATAGTCAAGTATCTCAGTCACAAGGTCCGAATCACGCACGGCAGTGGATGTTGCTAACTTTTCATTAAGAATGGGGATAGGAATTCCGATTCCCATGTAGAGGGTAGCCCCGTACCCGGTAAAAGAGGCAGCACGCACGTAGTCCGGGCTCATATCCTTCAGGTCCCCCCGCAGCATAAGGGTCCCAAAACCGTTATTAGGAGAGTGCTGGGTCCCATTCCCGATAACATAGCCCTGGGCTCCTCCCATGAAGATCCTTGTGCCCATGCCGATAGTCTGGTATTCGGGGTCATTGGAGAGGGGAGAAAGCACACCAGCCCCGGAATATGTTACATTTCCAAACTTGGGGAGGAGTTCTCCCATGTAAGTGTGAAGAATCCGCTTTGAACTGTTTGTGGCAGCCGCGTATTTCTGGTAGGCGTTCCGGGGGTTAAGAAGGAAAGCCTCATTTAAGTCTTCGAGAGTGATGGAAGTGTCAAGGACTTTCCTGGGATAGCAGTCTGTCCCGTAGGAGGTGGCATGCACATTGATTTCCTTTCCCCGAAGGAGGTCTTCAATGACATGGGCCCCGCCATACTGGATCCCCCTGACGTCCGAGTTCTGGGCTGCCCCGAGGTAAGCGTCCACGGCTGCGACCCCGCTGTATGCCTCCACGTCGTTGAACCACATTTTCTGAATTTTTATAGGAGGCTCGGAATGTCCAAGGTTCAGCATCAGACCCGAAGAACACATTGCACCGAATGTGCCTGTAGTGACCACATCCACTTCCTTTGCCGCACCTTCCGCGCCGAGTTCTTCCACAATTCCGACCATTTCCTCGGCTGTGACGACATTGACGCTTCCGTCCTCAATTTTTTTATTTATCTCTTGAACCGATTTTTCAACCATGCAGGTATCCTCATTTTAGAAATTTATCTGAATCGTAATAATTACCGAGATTATATAGTATTTATGATAATTCTGGGAGCAACAACTCTCTAAGGAGAGGAGCTGCTATTCCCGGAAAAGCCAGGAAGCATTCAAATATTTAAATTCCGGCACTGAATTCAATAAGTAGAAGTTATTTTTTAATAAAGTATATATTACTTGTGGTAATTGAACGCGTATTCTGAAAGGATCTCTTACTGAAGGGGGAGTGAAACCTTTAAAAAACCAGACCCACATAATAAAGGCTTAATTAATATATATAAGAGCATAAACAATTATTTTTGCGAATTTCTACAAACATAATATTATTTCATAGATTTTGAAGGTCATATCACCCGATATGCTTATATCTCTTGATCAGGAGGTCAATGGGAAGGAAATCTAGCCCCTTTTTTCAGTAAATTTCTTATGTTTTAAGGCTATTTACCCGACCCATATAAAATCAGGTGATCTGTTGACGCGCATACTTGCTACAGGAACCTTTGACATCCTCCATCCAGGGCACGTTTACTTCTTAAGCCGGGCCAGGGAACTGGGAGATGAGCTTTATGTCATTGTTGCACGGGACTCCAACGTGACCCACAAGCCAAAACCTATCGTGCCCGAGGAGCAGAGGCTGGAAATGGTAAGTGCCCTCGGGACAGTAGACAGAGCCCTCCTTGGCAGTGAAAACGATATGTTCGAACCCCTTAAAGAGATCAAACCCGACATCATTGCCCTTGGCTATGACCAGCGCTTCGATTCCGAAGTCCTCGAACAGGAACTTAAAAAACGGGGGCTTCCTGCAAAAGTTGTGAGGGTCTCTTTTTCAAGGGAATGTCCCCTCTGCAGCACCGGAGCAATCATAAAAGAGGTCATTAAAAGGTACGTATGACGGAACCCCTACCGTTAAAACACCCGGCCTGAAAAAACTCTGATTAAAACTGTTTTCCAGTCTTCTTTTTTTAAAAAGTTCATTAAAATCATTAAAGGTAGAACCATTAAAGGTAGAACCATTAAAGGTAGAACCATTAAAGGTAGAACCATTAAAGGTAGAACCATTAAAGGTAGAACCATTAAAGGTAGAACCATTAAAGGTAGAACCATTAAAGGTA
>CBFCWE010000145.1:0-3176 GCA_965601435.1 uncultured Methanosarcina sp. | reverse complement strand
CGTCGTCTCCACCATCGTCGTCGTCTCCACCATCGTCGTCGTCTCCACCATCGTCATCGTCTCCACCATCGTCGTCGTCTCCACCATCGTCGTCGTCTCCACCATCGTCGTCGTCTCCACCATCGTCATCGTCTCCACCATCGTCGTCTCCAACATCGTCATCGCCATCAAGATCGAGGTCTTCTTCCTCTTCGAGCTCATCTATTTTGTCTTCAATCTCTTCCTTCTTCTCTTCGAGCTCTTCTTTTTTCTTTTCGAGATCCTCTTTTGTTACCTGCTCTTTCTTGTCTTTCAGTTTTTCCTGGATCTCTTTATATTCTTCAGTTGTCTTCTCATAATCCGCCTCGGCATCGTAGATATCAACGACAGCTTTTCCAAGCTCCGTCAGGCGGTCTGCGGTAAGGGCAGTTACAATCACCACCCCGGCAACTGCTCCTGCAGTTGCTCCTGCAGCTGCCCCTGCAGCAGTTGTAATCACATATCCTGCTGCGTTGATCGTTCCTACCAGGGCGGTCTTTGCTACCCTGGCAAGCGTGGAACCAGTACCATTTACCGCCTCTCCTACGGTGCTGATAACTCCCGTGGCAACCCCGGCAATTTTCCCTCCGGTGTCTGCAATGATGCTGGCAGTGCCTTTTACGACAGTTCCTGCTGCTGAAACTGCAGCTTCCAGCCCGGTTTTGAGGGAATCAAGCCATCCCCAGCCCCTGCCGTTGGGGCCGTAGTAAGAGGAAGCTCCGGTGACAGGGTCAAAGACTATGAAGACGCTTCCTGTAAAGTTCCCTACAGTTACGTTATCGCGGGGTATTGTGACGGAATATCCCGAGTTCACGGCGTTTTCTACAATCGCTTTCTGGCTGTCCGAGATGTTCAGAGAAGCTTCCTTGCTTGCCCAGTTCGAGCTGTCAAGGGTGTAAATTGGAATATCGGCTTCCCCTGCTATTTTTATAATCTCGGAAGTGGAGTAGGACGTCACATTGTAGCTGAGGGAAAGCATGCTCTTTTCCATGGAAGAGGCAGTCATCCCCCGGGTGAACAGGAAGGCATAAGATTTTGCAGAGTCCCCGTCCTTTGCTGTCGGGTTGATTACGTCCCGCACGATATCCGTGTACAGTCCGCCCATCTGCACACTTCGAGAACTTTCACTTTCACTTACATCAAGCTCGGTCCCGACAAGCATGGCCGAGGGGTGCCTGGTGTAGACGACTCCCACGGCCTCGGTGGCAATAGAGTTGTACAGGCCGTAGTTGCCCCAGAAGGTAAGAGCCTGCAGGTTCAGGAGTTCCCCGTAGAGTTCTTCTTTTGTGACATTGAAATAGTCCAGTTCCAGCAGGTCGCTGGTGACTTCATAACGTTTGACCCTTTCGTTCATATGGGCGGTCGAAACGGGCTGCAATGCAAGTCCGATAACGAAATAAGCCCCTGTATGCACGTTTCGTGTATAAGAGTCAACCTGCCCTCCGGGGGCGATGAAGCTGAGTTCCAGTTCCTGTTCCAAACCCAGAGACTCCGGGGTTCCTACAGCTTTTACGGCTCCGTCAACTCTCAGGAGGGCGGACATGTTGAGCTTGAGAGCATCAAGTTCGCTTAAGTTTTCGGAACTGTTGAAGTAGTCGGCGTCTTCCCCAGTGCTGGGCTCATAGAACACCGAGACCCTCTTTTCGGCAACTTCCGCGGTGTTAAGGGTGATGTCGATACCTGAAAGCTTTATGTTCAGTTTGTGGTTGAAAGTGTCCGGGAGGTCTGCGTATTCCCCGTGGACTCTGATTACCGTGTAGGGAAGAGCTTGAGGAAGGGTGTAATAATCAGTATACGGCACGATCTTCTTGGAACCAAAGAGTTCCCCGTTAGTCGTATTTGCATATTCCGTATTAAGCAGAGTCCTGAAGTCGTCTGCCATCAGGGTAAATGAACTGTCAAGGCCTGAGACGTCAATGGATGTTACGTCATCTTCAGAGCTTTCCACATTGTCCTCCAGCATGGAGGTGTAATAGTCGGAATCCTCGGCAAGGGCTCCAAGGTCCATGCCTTCAGTGTAAGCGTACTGTTTAAATGAAGGGTCGAGTTCAATCCACTCCCCGTTCGCATAGGCTTCCACCCAGACGTGGTCGAACTGTACCCCGCCGGAAACGGCCTGTGCGGAAATCCCGTTCTTGCGCAGCATTTCCACGATGACGCTTTCGTTTTCTATTCCCAAATAGTTCTTTGCCTGCTCGGTATCAAGTTCAACCGTACCGTAGACATAGCGGGCCGGGATGTCCGAAGCCCGGAGCAAGCTTATCATCAGGGAAGCCTGATCAGCATCGTTTCCTGCCCTGTCCATATAGGTCAGGTGTGCCCCTTTCATGGAACCAAAATAAGGTACGTATTCAAAGTAATTATGAACAAAAGAGTATATAATTGCAGGATCATACTGGTTTTTTTCTGCCGAGTTCAGGACGTCAATACCCGGGTCGGTGGCAATATAATAGTTCAGATCTGCAGCAATCGGGCCATTGTTCTGGGATTCGTATGAAGGAACAATGGATCCTGCAGGGGGTGTTTCTGCCCCATAGTCTATTGAACGGTGCATTAGTTTTAGTTTTGTTTCCTCTCCCGGGCTTTCTGATAAGCCAGACAGTTGTTCGTGCTCAACAATCGCCGGTATAGCACCTGCGAAATTTGACGTCGTAATTAATAAGACGAAAAGCACAGCTATAGTTTTACTTATTATTTTCACGTTTTAACCTCCTCATCCTCTCCCTGAATTAGTCAGGCTGTGGAAATACACACTTTTTGAAATATAGGTGATAAATTCTTTATGAGCCAGAGCACAACATACTAAATTTTTCCCTACAAAATGTGCCTAAATTTTGTTTAAGTTTGAATTTATTGTATTTGATTTATGGAGATATAACTATTTCCTTTTTTAAAAATGATTTTTATTTTTTCACAATCATATTTTCAGTGGTTGACACATAACTTCCAATTAATTTTGCACAATATAGTTCAAAAAATCCAATTCTTAACATCAAAATTTTATTCTGTAATCTCTATTAAAAATGATCAGTTTAAATGCTAATTTTTATTAAAGACAAAAAAGGATCTTGAATCCCCAGCATTACGGGTTAGAATGGGGTAGCAGTAAATATGGAATGAACAGTAAATATGGAATGAACAGTAAATATGGAATGAAC
>CBFCWE010000144.1:0-3419 GCA_965601435.1 uncultured Methanosarcina sp. | reverse complement strand
GTTAATATTGGGGTTAATATTGGGGTTAATATTGGGGTTAATATTGGGAGTTAATATTGGGAGTTAATATTGAGAGTTAATATTGGGGTTAATATTGGGGTTAATATTGGGGTTAATATTGGGAGTTAATATTGGGAGTTAATATTGAGAGTTAATATTGAGAGTTAATATTGAAAATCGATAATTTGAATAAAAATCAAAGAGTATAATGAATTAAATTTAATTAATACTTAATAGAAGTTACGCACTTGAGAAGTAAAAACAAGCACTTGAAACCTTAATCTAATATTATTAGTTAGACAGTTTGGGGTCTCATGCCGCTGTATTTTTGTTTCAACTGCGTAAGTCCTGGCTTAAATTTTTGTCAGGTTTTCCCCGCCCCTTTTGCACTTTCCATACTGTTTGCTTTCAGGGCATGGAAGGAAGGGACAATCAGCTGGACAAAGAGGCGGTTGTATGCGATTTCTCCGTAGCTTTCCTGATCGGCTTTTTCAGCAACTTCCCTGATCGTGGCTTCCAGTTCGGTCTCATCGAATTTCACTTCGTGAGCGATTTCGTAGATCCTGGCAAGCTTTGCCCCGATTTCGGTCAGGAGTTCCACGGGGTCCTTTGAGAGGTTTTCAAGGTCGATTTTAACTCCCGTGGGGTTGATTTCCCCTTCAAAAGTGGTAGAAAGGCGCTGGTTGAGGGCTTCGTAGACATTTGTCCTGCCTTCCAGGAAGCTCTCGTCAGGCACGGCATAGAAGACCATGGTCCCTTTAAGAGCACCCCGGCTGCAGGCATCTACCAGTTCCCTGAGGTTCTGGAGGAGGGTGCTGCGTTCCCTTGTGCTCATGCTGGGGGTCTGTTCGGCTTCGTCCAGCAGGACTATAAGCCCCGAATACCCGGTTTTCAAAACAAACTGGACAAGGCAGCGGAGCATCTTAAAAGCAGTAGACCGATCAATTTTCTCATATATGTGGAGCTCGTTTAAGAGGTTAGAAGAGGGATTTTCCCCTTTCAGCCACTGCACGATGAGGTCGAAAAGTTCTTCCTCTCCCTGGTAAAGGGCCATAAAAGCTTTTTTCACTGCGTTCTGGAAACTCGTGCTTTCAAAGGACCCAAGTGCCCGGAGGTAATTTTCTACCTCCTCTCCCGGACGGTAGGGGGGCACCAGGGGCAAACTCTCAATAGTTTCCCTGTACCACTTCCTCAATACCGCCTCAATCCCTTTTTCAGGCTCATCCAGAAGGGCGGTAGCTTCCTGGGGGAAGATCAGGTTGGAAACAATGGCCCTGTACACCTCTTCTAGCTTGTGGAAGGGCACGGAATTGGCACTCAGCTCGATGTAAGAAGTGATATAATTGTGTTCCCAGGCTCTCCCGAGTACATTGTATAGAAAATGGGTCTTGCCTCCTCCATAGGCACCTACGACCATTTTAAAGGAGCTTCCACCGTATTTTATGTAATCTTTCAGGTACTCGGCTTCTATCGTTTCCATATACCTGTCCAGGCCTGCCGTGAAAAACTGGTATCCGTACAGGGGAGGCTGCCCGGTCCCTCCCACCTCGTTGATGATCCGCTTTGCCAGGGTTTTGTCGAGATTTTCAAATTCGGTTTCACCAGACATTTTTCCTCTCCCTTGCTGTGTCACTCCATTTCTCTTAACATATTATCTCAATTCGACCCTCTCTAACCTGTTATCGCAATTCGAATCGTATCAATCGTATCACAATCGTATCAATCGTATCAATCGTATCAAATCGTATCAAATCGTATCAAGGATACCAGGCGTATCAGACCGTATCACTTCACTTCCCTGAACTTAACCTGGGATATGGACTCACCCAGGCCTTTTCCGGACTGCGGGGGGATCCAGAGGAATGCTGATTTTCGTTTTGTTTCCGCTCTTCTTGCCGTTATGAGCCTGAGTTCGAAACCTTCAAGCTTCCGCCTTCTCAAACGTGAGAGGTCATAGCTGAACATTATCCGGCTGTATTCACCGTAGTATTTTTTCAGGGGGTTTTCCCTGAACTTTTTATCCTGAATGACAAAAGAGTACGCAGAAATGATCTCGGAAACCGGGATTTCTTCATCAAAATTCTTATTCTCCCGGAGCAGGCAGATCCTGTAGGCTTCCAGCAGGTTGTTCAGGAACTCGTCGTCATCAAATTCTCTGCCGCTTATGATTTCGTCCCATTCCAGCAGTTTTGCCGCAGTCAGGTCCGGGCTGGCTTTAACCGTGTCCATCCTCTCGAATTCGGGCCCGTAGTAGATGTCTACCTTATTTGCGTCCAGCTTTACCACAAACGTGTACATCGAGGTCCTGAGCCGTGGGTAATGGCCTTCCAGGGAAAAACCGTGGTCCTTCAGGTTTTCAGCCAGTTTTCGTCCGAAATCCGCCTTTACAAGGGCTTCGAGACTTGAAATCTCAGCCCTGTATGCTTTAAGCTCCGAATTTATCCTGCCCTTAAAAACAGGGTCGAACAGGCAGTTTTCCAGGTACCTGTCCATTTTTTTCACTTCGTCTTTCAGGATGCTCAAACGTCTGGAAGGGTTCTCTTCCTCTTTGCCAATTTTTCTAAGGGCCAGCCTCATGTTTTTTGCTAATGTGGCCTGGCTCCCGAGTTGCTTTATTATTTCTTCCATTCAAACCCTCGCGGCCTGTTCTCGTAGCAAAGTATCTTTATACGGAGTACATAAATCTGCCTATATTTTTATCTGAAGTTATTAATTCTATTTATTTTATAATAATTTATCATGTGATGTTTTATGCAAGAATCCTTCAGGAAAGACCCCTCAACTTTCACAGAATAGATGGCTTGAGCTTTGACAATAAAGCTGCGGAGAACTTCGATAAAAAAGTTAGCTGTTCTTTATCCATGTCAGCCCTGGTATACCCCTGACCCTCAGGCAAAAAGATCATCGAAGTTCGGTAAAAAAACTTTGAAATATCCATTTCAGGTCCATCTGCGAGGAGGCAACAGGCTCCTTTTTCAGCTTTCTATAATAAAGCTTAAATTGAGTGCAGTAATTACTGAATAAACTTCACTGACTGACCGGAACTGATAAACGGACTTGATAAGCTAAATTATAACCGAAGCATATAAGGAATCTGGCTGTGTCAGGCTGATTTGCTTACTCATCGGATCTTACTCGCCAGATCTAGCTCGTCAGATATGTAGTTTAAGACAACCTTTGAGTTCAGATGTCAGATTGACTCAGCAGGGCTCGACAGTCAGGGTGCCAACCGTTTACGTACCCTTCAGGGCTCTACATCTTTCAATGCACTAAGCGCCTTTCAATGCCTTGAAAAAGCCTCCTCTCGCTCCAAAACGAGCAGGTTTACTTCACCAATTAACTTTATCAATTAACCTTATCGATCAACCTTATCGATTAACCTTATCGATTAACCTTATCGATTAACCTTATCGATTAAC
>CBFCWE010000143.1:0-3833 GCA_965601435.1 uncultured Methanosarcina sp. | reverse complement strand
GAGGAAGAAGAAGAGGAAGAGGAAGAAGCTGTTGCAGCAGCCCCAATGATGATGCCTGCAGCCGGCTTCCAGATGCCTGCAATGCCAATGGTTTCCGGTGGATCCGGCGGTGGAATCAAGCTGACCTTCAAGAACGCAAAGATTACCATCGACAAGATGATCATCAGCGAGAAGAAAGCAAAGAAGTGAGTGACACGCAGGTGCTCTAAAACAGAAAAACAATTACAAAGAGGTATTCTGTGACAAAAGTTATTGCAATAACGGGAAAAGGCGGGACAGGTAAAACAGCGGTAGCGGCTCTTCTGATCCGCTACCTTTCAAAAAATGACAAATTTTTACTTGCAGTTGACGCAGATGCGGATACGAACCTGCCAGAAACCCTGGGCTGTGAGGCAGTAAAGACTATCGGGGACGCAAAGGAGGCACTCCAGGAGGAGATTACAAAGCCGAAACCTGACCACCCCGACATGAATAAGGAATCGATACTCCAGAGTAAGATCTACGAGATTATTGAAGAAATGCCGGGTTACGACCTCCTGGTAATGGGCCGGCCCGAAGGTTCAGGCTGTTACTGTTACGTAAACAACCTGCTTCGGGGCATCATGGACAAACTGATTGTCAACTATGATGTGGTGGTCATTGACACGGAAGCCGGACTCGAGCACTTCAGCCGGAAGATCATCCAGAACATCGATAACCTGATCGTGGTGACAGACGCCTCACGCAGGGGTTTCAGGACTGCTGAAAGGATTCATGAACTTGTGGATGAACTGGAATCAAATATTAGCAATATACATGTTATTGCAAACAAGGTCACAGATACCAACCGCGATAAGATCGAAAAACTTGCCGGGGATCTAAAACTTGACCTTATAGGCATGGTCCCCCTTGACCCGAAAGTCGAGGAACTGGATATTGGGGGAATCCCCCTCTCCGAACTTCCCAAGGACTCGGTTGCAGTGATTGAAATCGAGAAGATTGCAAAGAAACTGGGGTTCTAAACCCCGGTTTCAAACAATTTTACGAACCTGTGGACACTGCAGGACGAAATGGGGGTTCCGGGGATAATGGACCCTCTGGCATGTAATTGAGATTTAAGCGGAACTTTACAAATTCATACAAAACAAATCGCATTAACTCAGTCACTCGTGAAAACGGATAATCAACTGAAACGGTGAGGTTTACATGGCAAAGAAGATGAAATTAACTGACATTACAAACATGTTCTCGGGCATGGACGTAGAAGCCCTTGAAGGTGTCACTATTGAAGGGGACATTGAACTTGACCTGGGAGGTCTTGGCGGTGGCTCTGACCCGATGCTTGCTGCAGCCCTCGGTCAGGAGAGTGCAGTACTTGCCCAGCACTTCGCGAGAATTGCAGGCATGTTTGGATACCCCGTAGGCATTGGAGGCCCTGCAGCCGCTGCACCAGCAGCAGCCCTTGCTGCCCCGAAGTTTAAGGATCTTATCCCTGCAAAATTCGATGTTGCAAACATGGCAGATTGGGCAACACCAATCCAGGAAGTCAGGATAGGTAACACATCCGCAGACGGTGGAAGCCGTGGAAAGGCAGTACACGTTGGTGGAGAAAAGGCCCTTCCGTTCTACTTCGACGCTGAGATGCCTAACAGGAACCAGGTTACTATCGACGTATTCGATATGCGGATCGGCCTTGCAAAGGCTGTCAAGCAGAACTACGACGAGGTCATGGACAGCCCAGGAGAATGGGCAAAGAAGAATGTTGAGCAGTTCAACGCCGACATGATCACAATCCACCTGATTTCAACCGACCCGCTCATCAAGGACACACCCGCCAAGGAAGCAGCCAAGGTTGTAGAAGAAGTCCTGCAGGCCGTTGATGTGCCAATAGCGATCGGTGGATCAGGGAACCCCCAGAAGGACCCGGAAGTCCTCGCAAAAGCAGCAGAAGTTGCAGAAGGCGAGCGCTGCCTCCTTGCATCTGCAAGTCTGAACCTGGACTATGCAGCAATTGCAGAGGCCGCATTAAAGTACGACCACGATGTGCTTTCCTGGACACAGCTGGACATGAACTCCCAGAAGGAACTAAACAGGAAGCTAATGAAGCAGTGCAACGTCCCCAGAGAAAGGATCATCATGGACCCGACCACTGCAGCCCTGGGATATGGTCTCGACTACGCTTACACCAACATGGAGCGTATCAGACTTGCAGCTCTTATGGGTGATGACGAACTGACCTTCCCAATGTCTTCAGGTACCACCAACGCATGGGGTGCCCGGGAGTCATGGATGGTTGGATCTCCACTAAAGGAAGATTCCGACTGGGGACCCAGAGAATACAGAGGTCCGATATGGGAGATTGTCACTGGTCTGTCCCTTGCACTTGCAGGAAACGACCTATTCATGATGATGCACCCGACATCGGTTGCTTTCCTCAAGAAGGCAACACAGACCCTATTCGGTTCGATAGATGCAGAGCCTGTTGACATTTCCAACTGGATCGCAGCGGAGGTGTAAACAATGAAAATAAACAGCCCATTACAAGCCTACAAGTACCTGCCCCAGACAAACTGTGGAGAATGTGGGGAACCCACCTGTATGGCCTTTGCATCAAAGCTGATAGACAGGTCCGGTAAGACTGCAGATTGTTCACCCCTGATTAAGGAAAAGAAGTACGCAAAGAAGCTCGCAGAACTCGACGGACTCCTTGCCCCGGAAATAAGGGAAGTAATCATCGGTGTCGGTGAGAAAGCAGCAAAGATCGGAGGGGACGATGTCCTGTACCGCCACAAGCTAACTTTCTTCAACAAGACAAAGATGTTCTTCGATGTGGCAGACAACATGGAAGAAGCTGCCCTTGTGGAGAGAGTAAAGCAGATTGCAGACTTCAGGAAGTTCTATGTAGGGAACTACCTGCTCCTCGACGGTGTGGCAGTAAGGGCCGCCTCAGGAGACCCTGCAAAGTTTGCAGCAGCAGTAAAGAAGGTAGCAGAGACAACAGACCTCCCCTTGATCCTCTGTTCATTCGACCCTGCAGTCCTGAAAGCAGGCCTTGAAGTAGTAAAGGACAAGAACCCACTGCTCTATGCCGCAAACAAGGACAACTGGAAGGAAGTAGGAGAACTTGCCCTCGAGTACAAGGTACCTGTGGTAGTATCTGCAATCAATGACCTTGACACCCTCAAGACCCTTGCAAAGACATTTGCAGATGCAGGCGTTCAGGACATTGTCCTTGACCCCGGAACCGTTCCGGTAGGCAAGGGCCTGAAGGAAACATTCACCAACTTCCTGAAGATAAGGAGAGCAGGAATAGATGGGGACGTAGAGATTGCCTACCCGATCCTGGCCCTTCCGTTCACAGCATGGATGGCAGGAATCGAGGACCCGGTAAGTGCATCATACTGGGAAACCGTGATGGCTTCAATGTTCACCATCAGATACGGAGACATAATGATCCTCCACAGCATGGAGCCATATGCCGTCCTGCCGGAGATGCACCTGGTAGACACCATCTACACTGACCCGAGGACCCCTGTAGCCGTTGACGGTGCAATGTACAAGGTAGGAAGCCCGACAGCAGACTCCCCGGTGTTCTTCACCACCAACTTCGCCCTTACCTACTACACAGTAGAGAGCGATATTGCGTCCAACGGAATCGACTGCTGGCTGCTTGCAGTTGACACAGATGGTATTGGTGTGGAAGCTGCCGTTGCCGGGGGCCAGCTGACCGCCGACAAGGTAAAGGAAGCCTTTGATAAGTCTGACTTCGACCTTAAGAAGGACGTCAAGCACAACACCGTTATCATTCCAGGGCTTTCAGCTCGCCTGCAGGGAGACCTTGAGGACTCACTCAG
>CBFCWE010000142.1:0-3969 GCA_965601435.1 uncultured Methanosarcina sp. | reverse complement strand
TGAAGCAGGAAGCCCCTTCCTCGCTTTCATCAGAAAGCAGGTGGGGGTAGTTCACTGAAATAGAGGGTTAATCTATCGAAAAATAAATTTATCTTATTGGAATATAAAATCATGTTATTGATAAAATGAAAAATTGTTGTGGAAATAATCCCACAACTTCTTTTTACACTTTTCTTATTTTCTGTGCTTCATTATCTTTTCTTTCTCATGGCTATGTTCAGGAAGTAAGCCAGGCTTCCGTAGAGGAATACAAACCCGAAGACAGCCATTGCGATACTGCTTATGGACAGCATTACTCGACCTCCTTCTTAAGAAGGGGCAGCATGAGGGCTATTACGGCTCCGAGTACGATCACACCAAATCCTATCAGGAGTGCATTTGTATCGTAGCCTCCGTAAGGCTCATTGATGCCGTTGAGAGTCTCCTGTGCGAGGCAGATGACCAGGACAATCGGAATGACAACTTTTGCGCTGACGTCCCACCATTTTCCGGCCATGATGTCCGAGTAGGTATTGACCCATTCTTTGATCTTGTCTCCTCCGTAGACCCATCCGATTGCCACGACTTCAAGGATTCCGACAACCATCAGGCCGTAGATGTTGACGAAGTGGTCAACGATGTCAAGCCAGTAGAGCCCTCCCTTGGTGGCAAAGATAAGACTGCCAATGAGGGAAACTCCGATTGCAATATCCACTGCCTTGCTCCTGCTCACATCAAACTTGTCCATAATAGCTGCAGCAAAGCCTTCCACGATGGAGATCAGGGAAGAGAGAGCCGCCACTACTATACTGAGGAAGAATGCTACTGCCGTAATTGTTTTTAAACCCGGGAGCATGTTCAGGGCTTCCGGAAGCACCACGAAAGCGAGTCCGACTCCGCTGTCAACCACTTCCTGGAGTCCGACACCTTTGGAAGAGGCCATGTATCCGAGGGTCCCGAAGATTGCAAAACCCATGGTGAAACTGAAGGCACAGTCAGCAAGGCTTACGATAAAGGCGTTGTTTACGATATCACTTTTCTTCGGGAGGTAGCTTGAGTAGGTGATCATTATGGCCATCCCGAGACTCAGGCTGAAGAAAGCCTGTCCATAGGCTGCGACCCAGATATTCTTGTCCAGGAGCATGCTGAAATCGGGTTTGAGGTACCATTCGATCCCGTCAAGAGCTCCCACGAGGGTGACTGCCCTGAAGACGAGGACGAATAGGAGGATCCAGAGGAGGGGCATGAAGATCTTGCTTGCCTTTTCAATTCCTCCCTGGACCCCTTTCTTTTCGACAACCCAGATAATAGCCCAGGTCGCTAGCAGGCCCAGCAGAACCTTATGGGCAAAGCCTCCGAGCACCCACGGGGAATCGGAAATCTCGAGGACTTCTCCGAAAAGGAAGCCAGCAGTGTCCGTGCCCCAGCCGAGAGTGAACGCATTTGCCAGGTAGATCAGACTCCAGCCTACGATTACCGAATAATACGTCGTTATGATAAAGCCGGACATAACTCCTAGCCAGCCTATCCATTCGAATTTTTTACCTGCCCTTTTGAGGGACATCGGAGCAGAGCCTTTGAATTTACTGCCCACCCCGAATTCAAGGATCATGAGAGGGATTCCGGCCGTCAGGAGGGCGATGAAGTACGGGATCAGGAACGCTCCTCCTCCGTTTTCATAGCAGGTGTAGCTGAACCTCCATATATTACCGAGGCCCACAGCAGAACCTACTGCCGCAAGTATGAATCCAACTCTGGTATTCCAAACTTCTCTTGCCATTAAACCACATCACTTTTTTTAGACCTTTTTTTAAGTTCCGCATCCGTAAGAAGCATTCTGTCATGATGAAACAGTAAACTCGGTAAGATATTGTGATCTATGGAGAATTATGCAGGGTTTTTACCGTTTTTGACTGAATTCATAATCCTTAAACTGCCTCTTTGTCGGGTGTAAACCGAAGGGTTTTTTCTGTTTTTTCAAAATTTCCAGGTTTTCTTAACTGAAATAAGTAATTATAATTACTGATTTTCAGTACTACTTTATAATGATTATATATCTATAATTTAATTATTACTGTTTTACATAATTATTCATTCTGGTTAATAATTATCATCTATTCACCTGAATTTTTTAGATGAAGTACTTTCTAAACAATAACTTCATGTGTAAGAAAGTTCTCATTATGAAGTAGTATGAAGCAGTCATTGGGAATACGGTTAGTTTTCTTGCTGGGTCTGGTATTCGGCCTGCTTTTGAGTGTGGCAGTAGCGGGTTCGGCAACTTCGGAAAACGAGGCAGTAAACGCAGCTGAAATTGAAGCTTTTTACCTTCCCTGTCGGTGTAATACCAGTAGCATAGTCAATTCCGTTTCGCTATCTTCCGGGGGGAACTATGTAGCTGTCGGAGGATTTGACAACAATGTCTCTTTTTTTGATTCTGAAGGGGCAAGACTCTGGGATTATAGCACCGGAGATATAGTGTATACTGTGTCCATTTCTTCTGATGGGTCAGGCGTTGCGGCAGGAAGCAATGATAATAATGTGTATTTCTTTAACCAGAGAGGAAAGTTGCTCTGGAGTTACGAAACGGGAGGAAGCCTTAACAGTGTAGCCGTCTCAGCAGATAGTTCTTATATTGCGGCAGGGAGTGACGACGGCAAGTTTTATTTCTTTGACCGGGAAGGAAACCTGCTCTGGAGTTTCGATGCAGGGTCTGAGGTGAGGAGTATTGCAGTTTCCAGGGACGGTTCTCATGTGGCTGCCGGAAGTAACAACCATTACATCTACCTCTTTGACCGGGAAGGAAAAAAGGTCTGGGATAAGAAAACAGGCAGCGTTATCAACAGTGTATGCATGACCCCCAGGTCTTATTACGTGGCGTCCGGAGGTTCCAATGGCAATGTCTACCTCCTTAACAGGAAAGGGGACTTTTCCTGGAGGAATAACCCGAGCTACTGGATCAGCAGTGTATCGTTAACCACCAACGGCTCGTATCTGGCCGCGGGAAGTTTTGACAGCAAGATCCACCTTTTCAACCGCAGCGGAACAGAACTCTGGAACTATAAAGTGGGAGATACTGTTTACAATGTTGAGGTTTCTCCGGACTCTTCCTATATTGCCGCAGGAAGCTGGGATGACAAACTTTATGCCTTCAGCCTGGAAGGGGAAAAGCTCTGGGAATACAAAACCGGCGGGAAGATTAACAGTATTTCCGTTTCCGGGGACAGCAGCACGATAGCCGCAGGAAGCGATGACGGAAGAGTATATCTCTTCAAACGGAACGGCACGGCTTTTGCCCTGCTGCTGGGGGATGACAGTTTCCTCCCTGAAGAGCCCGAGGAAGAAGCCGAGCTTGTGGAAACGGAAGATGTCGACCAGTCGCTTAAAGAAGCCACGGTAGAAACAGGCGGGGTTGAAAACAAAGTAGGGGTTGTTTCGGATGCTTCCGGGGAATCCCCTGAGGATAAGCCTGCTTTGGAAGAACCTGTTTCCCGGCCTTCATCTCCTGAAGACGTTTCGTCCGAAGATTCCGGAGTAATGGGCCTTTTGAACTCCTTCAAAATCCCTCTGTCCCTGGGTCTGGTACTTTGCGTGGGAATGGTTCTCACCCTGAAACTACGGAAGCGTAAAAGATCGGTTGAAACTGAAGACCTGAGTGATCTGGAGGACTTTGAGGATCTGGAAGACATTGAAAATAGCGACTATTATGAGGACCTCGAAGATGAGAGTCATTCTTAAGGAAAAAAATGCGTGTAAATTGCAGAATTGTGAATCCCTCGTGAAATAAGCCGGGGAAACATTCCCCTGTTTTTTTATCTGGATTTGTAATTTTAAGTTTTTTTAAATGGTGTTTTATTTTTCAGGTTCTTTTTCGATTTCTTTCCTGATTTTTTTCCTTTATTTCTTTCCTTACCTTTTTCCTTTATTTCTTTCTGATTTTTTTCTTTTATTTTTTTCTTTTATTTTTTTCTTTTATTTTTTTCTTTTATT
>CBFCWE010000141.1:0-3998 GCA_965601435.1 uncultured Methanosarcina sp. | reverse complement strand
AATTATATTTTAAATGACATTAACTTTTCGGCATTTCAACTGCGTAAGTCCTATTGATATTCTTTAATGCCGATATGACGTTTTTATCCCGCAATTTCCTGTTGTCGATATAATAACTGGCGATTGTAAATTCAATCGCACCCAGCCACTCACTGTACTCATACTCAATACCGGATAGGCTTTTGATTTCCAGTACTTCCGGGGTGTCGGGTTCCAAGTATTCGGATAGCGAAATTTCTTCTTCAATTATTTCATTATTTTCGTCAGAAGCCATAAATCATGCTCTCCCGTGGTCGCTTCATTTTCTTTCAGCTTTTCCCGGCTGCTTTTTTACTGTATGCTGACTTACTTTCCCCTGGCTTTTTTGTTATTTTCGAGAGGCTATTTTTCATCACTTAAATTCTTTTTTGGGTAGTCTTAGGGGTAGTCTTTAGGGTAGTTTTTGGGGTAGTTTGATTTTCTCCCTAGTTTTCTCCCTAGTTTTCTCCCTAGTTTTCTTTCTAGTTTTCTTCCTAGTACATCGATTCCAAATTATGGGCATAAAACTGGAATTTGAAATCAACACTGGTTAACGAGATCCCATAGAAGAACCACAGATTAACACGGATGCACACGGATTGAATCCATCTGTGTTCATCGGTGCTTATCCGTGGTTTATTGAAGATATATGGAATCTAAGCACTAGTTTTTTAGCCCTCTTTCCTTCCTTCTCACATGCCGCTCATATAGCTCCATAAGAACAGCGCGGCAACTCCTGTGAAGGTTATCAGCCCGAAAACTGTCTTTGAAATAGAATACAGTTCATTTGAGCCGGATATCTTGCTTAGCAAGACCTTGTTTATCGTGCTGATAAGGCTTGCCAGCACGGCCGTGTTTGCTGCGGTCATGTATGAGATGTTCCCGTTTACGGCAAGCAGGGTGATGGACACAATAACTCCCGAACTGCTGACAAAAGCCCCGAGGGCGGTGGCGTAGATCCCGGCAGTGCCTGCCACTTCATTGGCGGTGCTGCCTATGATAAGGATCAGGGTGAAAGCGGCTCCGAATTTGAAAGCAGGGACAAGGGAAAAAGGAGACTTGATCTCAAGGGTTTCCGTGCCGATAGGGCAGAGGTTTTTGTTCTTCCTGAGCACAAAGAGGGCTGAGAGAAGGATTACTGCAAGCTGGGGCGGTAACATTAAAAGGGTTGTCTTCCCGCTCGGGTCAACTATGAACGCCACTATCAGGTTCCTGATAAGCATTGAGGTGTTGCAGAGCAATACTCCGACAAGTACGGGTTCTGCCATCCCGGAACTTTTTTTTGAGATCCCGGCAAGGGCTCCGGTTGTAGCTTCGCTGTTCACGAAGCCTCCGAGGAAACCGGAATAGCAGAGCCCCTTTTTTGCCCCGAATTTTCTCAGGAGCACGTAGCTCAGGAAACTTATCAGGGATACCAGGACAACGATCAGGATTGCTGTTTTCAGGTCTACAAGCCCGAAAATCTTTTTTTCAGGCATCACGGGATAAAGGATGAAAGCCACGGCCAGGAACTGCATGGCGTTCAGGAGTTCCTCCCTTGTCAGGTTCCCGGCAAACTCGTGAAGGGGCTTTTTCTGTATCAGGAGGAAGCTCACCACAACTGCGGAAACGATTGCAAAGAGGCCGTACCCGTACCCTACAAGCACCCCCTGGATGAATATGAAGAAAAGGGTGATGGGACTGGTCACGCCTATCCTCTGGTAGATTGTGATTTTGGTGTAGGTGATTATGCAGCAAACTGCCGCAAAGAAAAGCGCAGCTATGTACACGATTCCTGATCCCGTTGAGGCCGTCAGGAGGGCGGTAAGCATCCCTGTAATGCAGGTTATACTGTAGGTCCTGACTCCTGCAAAGATCTCGTGAGTCTGGCTGCGGTGTTCCCTTTCGATCCCGATAAGTATCCCTATAAGGAAAGCTATGGCCAATTTTTGAAGGAAATCGATGAAAACCGGGTCAAACCCAAACTCCTGGATTACGTCCGTCGTTCAACCTCAGAAAATTCCATATGTAAAGTTTGGAATTTAATTTATTTTAAACATTCCCTTTTGATATTTCCGCAAGGGATAAAGGGAGAATTATGGGGAGAATTATAGGGAGAATTATAGGGAGAAATCCAGGAAGAAACAGGAGATAAATAAAAGAAAAAAAGTCTCCCTGAAAGCCCGGCCGATATTCCGGCAAAAGGGGGTCAGGGATTTGGGATTGAAGCAGGTTCAGGCTTCTATAAGCTCAACTTCGATGGGTTTGTCTTCTTCTTCCTCAATGGTTATCAGGGCGCAGGAGCCCTTACAGGCTTCTCCGGGGTTCACCACTGTGGTTTTTCCGACCTTTTCCAGACCTCTGGCTTCGTGGATATGCCCGCAGACTATAAGGTCTACCCTGTCCAGGAACTTCTTGATGGCAGTACTGCCCACGTGCCCGCAGGGAATTTCGTCACAGGTCCCCTGGGGTGGGGCGTGGGTCAGGAGTACGATTTTCCCGCAGTTGCCGGTATCTTCTGCGGAGCAGACCATTCCTTCAAGGGCGCTTTCGATTTCTTCTTCCGGAATTTCGAAGGGGGTGTTGAAGGGGGTGGGGTTCGAGCCTCCAAGCCCGATGAATCGGATTTTTCCGATCTGTTCGGCTTTTCCGTGGAGGTTAGTCGCCTTTGAGGCGTCCAGGGCTTCCAGAATGCTCTTCTGGTCACAGTTCCCTGGAATTGCAAGCACGGGTTTGTCGAACATTTCCATGAGTTCCTCGACCTTCTCATCGGGGCCGAAATTGGTCAGGTCTCCTACGATGACTGCCAGGTCGAAGTCTCCTGCCCGTTCCATGATTGCCTTTATCTTCGAATAGTCCCCGTGGGGGTCGGAAATTGCGAGTATCTTCATCCTTATCCCTTTCTGGATCTTGATTTTTTAATTATTATAACTGTTCTCGGTGTGTTTTATTCATCCAGTCTGATTCTTTCCCGTCTGATTTTTTTCCGTATGATTTTTTTTCCGTATGATTTTTTTCCGTATGATTTATTCATCCATTATGACCTTAGCCGGGCTATGCCAGTGAACATGCATACATCTTTTATATCCCTTACGTAAATATAGTGCCTCCATGCGCGATATCGTTATCATAGGGCACAAGGCAATGACAAGTGGAGATTTTCCTTTAAACGACCTTCCGGGTTCGGCGGGTCGGATGGACATCCTCTGCCGCTGTGTGAGTTCTTCCCTATTTCTCTCTTTCGGGATGCGAAGAGACGTAAATGTACACCTGCTCCTCCTCGGGGAACCCGATCCCGGGAAAATCGTGCGCTTTGACGGCATGACCCTGAGGTACCTGAACCCGGATGAGCGCAGCAGCGGCTCTTTAATCCAGAAAGCCCTCAAAAAGGAGGTTTCTGAGTATGAGGTCCGGTCCACGCCAGGCGTCTGGGTCCGCAGGGGTGACCTGAAATCCCTGCTGGAACAGTTTAAGGGGCGCACCCTGCTCTACCTCCGGGAAGACGGGGCAGATATAAGAGAAGTTGCCCGGGAAATTACTGACCCTGTCTTTATCCTCGGGGACCACACCGGGGTAACCGAAGAAGAGGAAGAAGAAATCCTTGGGGCCGGAGCGAAAATTATCTCCGTGGGCCCTATTTCCCTGCACTCCAACCACTGCATAACCCTTATCCACAACGAACTTGACAGGCTGGAAGCTGAAGTCGAGCCTGCCGTTGAGAGCGAATGTGCAGTCGACAGGGTTGAAAATTAAGTTGCAGCCGATTGGGTAACCCAAAGTTTCAACTTGAAGGGCTGAAGTTGAGACAGGCGGGTACCGGGAGTGAGAACTTCCATAAAGCCTGTCTTTTCGGACGCCGAATAAAAAACGTTATATCCCAGTTCCCTGTATCAGGATAAACGCTTATCTGGATATTTACTATTTATCTTTAATTCCACCTATTCACCAATCATCTTTCAATCATCTTTCAATCATCTTTCAATCATCTTTCAATCATCTTT
>CBFCWE010000140.1:0-4063 GCA_965601435.1 uncultured Methanosarcina sp. | reverse complement strand
ACTTCTTTACACCACTTCTTTACACCACTTCTTTACACCACTTCTTTACACCACTTCCTAACGCACATCATTGAATGGGGTTACCAGAATATTTTTACAATTTAGTCCAACGTCCCCCAATATTTCTTGGAAGTTTGGTTCAGATCCAGTTCTCTGATAAATTATATATTTGATATAAATATTATAATTGACATTAATAATACGAATAGTATTATAAAGTTTAGGATGTACTGCATAAAACGGATGTAGTTGCAATTAACTGTGTTCAGGATACTGGCAGACTGGTAGGCAGCGTCAGACAGTGACAAACAGTACCGGATAGTGTTGAACAGTACCTGCCCTGCTATATTGGCACATGCGATATTATATGTACAGTAAGATATGTACAGTAAAGAATATCCCAATAAAGCGATAGCAACCGAATAACAGTACAAAACAACAACAAAATAACATAAACCGACTGAAAAAAAAGAGCGAGGGATTTATATAGAACTCAATGGCGTAGAAATCGAAGATACATATGCAGAAGCGTTTCCGATCAAGATTGCAAGGGTCCTCATAACCGGTGCAACAAAGCGCTGGGCTCATGTAGCAGCCAGTGAAGCTACCGGCTTTGGGACTTCCGTTATCATGTGCCCCGCAGAAGCCGGGATCGAAAGGTTTGCAAGCCCCAGCGAGACCCCTGACGGCAGGCCCGGAGTCTACATCCAGATCTGCACCTTCGGATACAAGGCACTCGACGAACAGCTTCTCGAAAGGATCGGACAGTGCGTACTGACCGCACCCACAACCGCAGTATTCAACGGGTTCCCTGAAGCTGAGAAACAGTTCAACATAGGATTCAAACTTAAGTTCTTCGCGGACGGGACAGAGTCTGAAACCGAAATCGCAGGCAAAAAGGTCTTCAAGATCCCGATCATGGAAGGAGACTTCCTGGCAGAGGAAAACATCGGGGGCATCAGTGGAATTGCCGGTGGAAACTTCTTCATCTTTGGAGATTCCCAGATGAGCGCCCTCACCGCAGCCGAAGCTGCTGTGGACGCAATTGCAGAACTTGAAGGCTGTATCACTCCCTTCCCCGGAGGCATCGTGGCTAGCGGCTCCAAGTCCGGAGCAAACAATTACAAGTTCATGAAAGCCACCGCCAACGAGAAGTTCTGCCCCTCAATCAAGGACAAGGTAGAAGGCACTGAAATTCCGGCCGATGTCAACTCTGTATATGAAATAGTAATCAACGGGGTTGACGAGGAAAGCATCAAGAAGGCAATGAAAATCGGAATTGAGACCGCAGTTACCGTTCCTGGTGTAAAGAAGATCACCGCAGGAAACTACGGTGGAAAACTCGGGAAGTATCAGTTCAAGCTCCACGAGCTCTTCTGAGCCCAGCTGCTTTTTCCTTTATTTTCCCTTAATTTTTTTCCGAGCAGTTTTTATTTAAATAGTCAAATTATTTCTTTTTTTAATAAAATTTATTATTTTTACCTATATTTGTTTATTTAATTTGCCCACATTTTCTTTTTTACTCTAGTCTTTATCGCTTTTACCTATTTCTTTTCACTCCTTTACCCCTTTCTTTTCCACTTTTTCAGATACTCTTTTTATTTTTCAGATCATATTACTTTTAGAACATACTCAGATAAGTGGCATAACTTTCAGGAAATAAAGTGGCATAACTTTCAGGAAATAAAGTGGCATAACTTCCAGAACATAAAGTGGCATAACTTCCAGAACATAAAGTGGCATAACTTCCAGAACATAATTCCTCTTCACGACATAATTCTTCTTCAGGACATACCTGCCTTTAAGGATTTCAGGAAGTGTGGTTTTAACACCAGTGACCATAAACAAAGTGTAAAATTAAACAAAACCAAAAAATAAACGGAGTGGGAAAACTGAACAGAACTAAACTAAATTACATGGTGGATTTTTGCCTGACGATCCTGTTTCTAATTGTTGCTTTCACAGGCCTTTACATGTACTTTTTCATACCCTCAGGAGTCCCCCGTGGTATGTATGTCGTCTATATGGGGCTCACAAAAGCCACATGGCTCTGGATTCACAACAAAGCTGCAATCCTGATGACAATTATCGTAGCTGTTCATTTCATCCTCCACTGGAAATGGATCGTGTACACAACGAGAAATTTATTCAGGAGGGAGAAAGTAAAAACAGAAGTATGCGAATCCGTTTGTGAGTCCGAATGAATGTTTTTTAGGGAAAAAATTAGGAATAAAAGAAAAAGAGAATCAGATCCCGAGGGCACTGAAACCTGAAAGAATAACTTCTCGCGGGTCGATGCCGGTTACCTGCACCATGACATAGGCACCCAGGAAAGTTCCTATCACACTGCCTACGTTTGCAAAGCTGGCTACCAGAAGGACTCGCATAAAACTGTTTTTGAACATTTCCCCGAAGGTATCGATCCCTGCGAGAGCCTTTATGTCCTCGGTGGTCGGGTTACGCTGTTTTGCTTCAACGAGACCGGCAAACCAGCCTGCGGCCATCATGGGGTTCAGGGAAGTCAGCCAGGCCACCAGGAAAGCCGTGGCAATGGAATAGGGGTGGCCGCCCGCAAGCAGAGTCCCAGCCGCACTCAGGGTCCCGTTGATCAGGAACCACCAGCCAAACGCTATAAGCAGGAGTTCCAGAGGTGTCCCCGAGAGTAACAGGAGCAAAAACACCGCTATGGCCAGGGCAACAATCCCGAAACCAATTACTTTGCCTGCACTGAAGCGCTTTTTAGGAATTTCCATGAGATTGCGCAGGGGAGGAATGCTTTTCGGCTCCTGGAGGTATTTGAGAACCCCGGGCTTGTGCCCTGCCCCTATAACCACAACAATAGTTTTGTTCCCGCCTGCTGCTGTCCTGAGAATACTACCTGCAAGGTAAGCGTCCCGCTCATCTATCAGGACTTCGGCCGCAGTCGGGGCAAAGTCCCTGAGTTCGCTAACAAGGGCCGTGACCACATCCTGTTCCGTGATGCTATCAATATCGATATCAGCTCCTTTCCCGATTCCGATCAGCCCTCCGACAAGAGAACCAAGCATGCGGATTTTTTCAAAGAATTTCATCCGGCCCCAGAAACGCTGGAGCGTAATCTGGATGTCCCGGTCGATAAGGGCTACCCTGGCTCCTGCAGCCTCAGCCTCCTCAATTGCCATAAGCATCTCGGAACCTGGTTTGACACCCATATCTTCCCCGATCTTCTTCTGGACATAGGCAAGCAGCCAGTGGATCAGGTAAAAATAGACCTTTCCTCCACCCAGGATATCTTTGATAGGGAGCTGCTTCTCCTGGATATTACCCTTCAGGGAATCATAGCGTCCCCGGCAGAGTTCAACAGCCACAATGTCAGGCTTTAACTTCCTGATGGTTGTCTTGACCTCTTCCACGCTTTTCTCCGAAACATGAGCAGTACCTATGATCACTATTTTCGAAGGCTTACGCTCACCCTCCTGGGCCTCAACAACCTGAACCCCCGAGGTGGACTGAGACTTAGAAACGGGAGTTGAACCGGGCAGAACTTCTGCAACAAAACCGGAACTCAGATCCAGCTTTCCCTCGACCACAGTTCCTGCTTCAGCCGCCGATTCAAGTACCTCCGCCTCGGCATTCTCCGGATCGGAGGCTGCAGAATTAGAAAGTTCAGACTTTCCTGCAGAAATATCACCTTCCGCAGATTTGGTAGCAAGTTCATCCACAGAATATATAGAATCCTGAGAAGAACTCTGAAAGTAGTACTCAGGCTCTCTGTCCTGAGAATCTGTGACATCGGATTTTTCCATTATCAGTCTCTCTGTTGCGGTGGCCCAGAAAATCGAAAAATATTTCTGAACCCTGAAACCGCTTCGTTTAAAGATTTAAAGATCTGGAGTATGGTAATTATCGGCCAGCAATTTATAATTTATTGCTCCTTGAAATTATTCCCATAGTCTTGGACAGTAAGAACTCAATCCTGCAAAAATCTATCCAGCTATGAGTCCTATTAGAACTCAATCCTGTAAGAATTCATTTCTAAGAACCTATCCAGTTATGGATCCTATAAAAACTCATTTCTAAGAAC
>CBFCWE010000139.1:0-4106 GCA_965601435.1 uncultured Methanosarcina sp. | reverse complement strand
ATTCCAGTAAGGGTCTATTCCAGTAAGGGTCTATTCCAGTAAGGGTCTATTCCAGATAGTACTGAAATTCAGGGGAGTGGTAAACTGGCTATAATCAAGAATAAAACCAACCATACCATCCGCTTTGTGGCTTACCGGGCTGATGGGACCGAGATGCACCAGAAAGCGACCAAAATTCCTGCAGGACAGAGCCGCTATGTGAGCAAAGACTACGTAGGGGACATCGACTGGTTCATCATCACGGCATTCCTGCCTGAGAGCAAGGTCTACGACCATGTGGACGTGGACCTCCTGCCAGCCGTGAGGGACGCGGACGATGCCCTTGCCTTTGCCAAGGTAGGAGTAGAAGAAAAATTTGTATTTGTGGAAGATTCCGAAAAGAAAGAGTTTAGTTTTTACCGGGACGAAGACGAACCAGAAGAGGAGATCCACGGCTGGTAAACCCTGATCGTTTTCAGAAAAATACAGGGAAAAATACCTTTACACCCCGTTTTATTCCCAAATCCTCTTTTTTCAACCTGGTCCTTCCAGTATCATTTCCCGCTTTAGCCCTGCTTGCTTATAACCCGCCTGTTCAGCCCCTTTCCTTTTTTTGCCCGCTTACTTATAAGTCCCAGGACATCCGGGCTCTCCCACAGGGCTTCCTCTCCCGCGAGCACAGCGGACACACATACCTTTCCTGTGATCCATGCACTCTCCGCAGACAAGTTTTCCGCAGATGGGACAGGTATACAGTTTTGCCGATTTCCCACAAATTGCACATAAACCCATTAGTTCCAGAATCCCGACCTCCTCATGATTCCGGTTAAAAAATGGACGTGAGGAACTATAAACGTTTCCGGGTGTTTTCAGGGAAGTTTCAAAGAAGTTAGAAGGAATCTTCAGAGAAATTTCAGGCAACAGTTGGCTATGGACATTTAGGAATGAGTCACATATAATATCAAGGATTTCAAAATTTGAGAATAAACCACGGATGAACACAGATGAACACGGATGGCTTAAAATCTGTGTCTATCCGTGTCCATCCGTGGTTCTTTAAAGGGAAACCCATAGAGCACTCCTGATCTGAAAATCTGAAGTTATATTTTCACCATTCCTTAGTTATGACCCGATACAACCGGAACTAGCCATATCGTGTTTTTATTTTTTATTTCTTTTGTATATTTTTGGTGAGGGCCGCCAGACAAGCTGGCGGAGGCTTTCCAGTCTCTTATCGGGAAAAAACGGTTTCTCGGTTAAGTGAAGTTTTCCTCTGCTATATGAAGCATAAAAGGACAAAAATAGAAAAATTCAGGAAAAAAGCTGTGAAGGAGAGAAACTCCTTCGAATAGTTATTCAGACTTTTTTATGCAGGCCTATTCAGTCAACGATTCCGCCCGTGTTTGCGGAGTGCACGGCACGCTGGTACCTTGCCAGGTAACCGGTTACTTCCTTTTTAGGGGGTACGAAAGCAGCCCTTCTCTTTTCCAGTTCCTCCCCGGAAACCTTCAGGTTCAGGGTTCTCTCAGGGATATTGATCTCGATCAGGTCCCCGTTTTTCACGAGGGCGATCGGACCGCCTTCACTGGCTTCGGGGGAAACGTGTCCGATGCAGGGGCCGCGGGTCCCTCCCGAGAAACGGCCGTCCGTGATAAGGGCCACGGAATCGATCATGCCCATGCCCACGAGGGCGGCGGTTGCAGCGAGCATTTCCCGCATACCCGGACCACCTTTCGGCCCTTCGTAGCGGATCACCACGATGTCCCCCGGCTTTACCTCGCCTGAAAGGATGCTTTCCATGGCGTCTTCTTCACACTCGTAAACCCTGGCAGGCCCGGTGTGGACGCGCATCTTCTCGTCCACTGCAGCCTGTTTCACAACCGAGCCGTCCGGGGCAAGGCTGCCCTTGAGGACTGCAATTCCGCCTTCGGCATGTTTCGGGTTTTCGAGGGTTGTGATGATTTCCTTATTGAGCTTCGGGTTTACGATCTCGTACTCTTCCAGGTTTTCCCCGATGGTCTTTCCGTTCACTGTCAGCTGGTCCCTGTTGAGTTTAGGAGCAAGCCGCTGGAGGATTGCCTGGACTCCGCCTGCCCGGTCGAAGTGGAGCATGAAATTCGGGCCGCCGGGGCGGAGGGAGATCAGGTGGGGAGTTGTCCTGCTCAGCTTGTCAAAGGCTTCGAGCGGGAGGTCGATCCCGAACTCGTGGGCAAGGGCCGGGAGGTGCAGAGTCGTGTTGGTGCTGCCCCCGACTGCCATGTCCACCATGATCGCGTTTTCAAAGGACTCGATAGTGACAAGTTCCCGTGGGGTGATGTTTTCTTTTACGAGCTGCACGATGCGTTCCCCGGACTCTTTTGCAAGGCGTGTCTTCTTAGCATCCACTGCATGGGCTGTGGCACAGCCGGGAAGGCTCAAGCCAAGGGCTTCGGTCATGCAGGCCATGGTGTTTGCCGTAAACATCCCGGCACAGGACCCTGCCCCTGCACAGGAAAGGTTTTCAAGCCTTTCGAGCTCTTTTTCGGAAAGTTTGCCTGCCTTGTAGGCTCCGACCCCTTCAAACACTGAGATCAGGTCCGTGTACTGGTCTTCCACGTAGCCGGGCAGCATGGGCCCTCCTGTCACCACAATGGAAGGGATATCAAGCCTGCCGGCTGCCATAAGGTGCCCGGGCACGATCTTGTCGCAGGTAGGGATCAGGACCATCCCGTCAAACTGGTGAGCTTTTACCATCAACTCGATGGTGTCCTCGATAACTTCCCTGCTCGGGAGGGAATATTTCATGCCTTCGTGTCCCATAGCGATCCCGTCACAGACTCCGATGGTGTGGAACTCGAAAGGCACCCCGCCAGCATTCCGAATCCCGGCTTTCACAGCCTCAGCCAGCTTGTTCAGGTGGATATGCCCCGGAATGATGTCGTTCCAGGAGTTGACAACGGCGATGAACGGCTTTTTCATTTCGGAATCCGTAACCCCGGTTGCTTTCAAAAGTGAACGGTTAGGAGCTCTTTCAGGCCCCTCTTTGATAATGGAACTTCTCATTGTGAATCTCCTTATGATCTGACAGTGTTATAGAATAGGAAAAAACTTCATAGTATAAAACAGGTTGGTGAAGAGCACTTGAGGGGAAAGGAAAGCTGTCGTTTCCTGAAAATGGGGAAAAACCCGGAAAAAAGTTTCTCATTTGTCCGCCGGACCGGGAGATACTTGCGCAAAAAGGAAATAAAATATAATAATACACAAATATTTATATAGCCCATCCGAGTTTCTCGGAGTTGAACAGACCTGGTGAACGGGTCATTCCGACCTGCATCTACAAGATCACTCCATTTACAAACAGACTACCACCAACTTTTACAACCCCAAAAAGGTCATACCCGTTCACCAACTTTTTTTTACCCGGCTTCCGGGGAACATTTATCGGGAAACCGGACAGCTTACTTCCAATGTACAACTGGGACCCCGAACTTTACGCTGCGAGTTCTTCTGCCCAGAAAAACTGGGGCCATGAACTTATTTCGAAACTCTCCCTAAGGGGAAACGAAAGGCTGCTTGACCTGGGCTGCGGAGACGGGAGGTTCAGTGCCGAAATTGCAAAAAAGCTCCCCGAAGGTTCGGTGTTCGGGGGATAAGAAGGTCCCGGAGCCTGGATAGCCTCGACCTGGCACCCTTTCACCCAAAAAATCCCCGAAAGCCTGAAACAAGAATTCATATCCGAACTGGTAGACCATTATGTCAAAAACCATCCCCCGGATGCCAAAGTAGCTTTCCATTTCAGGATGATAAGGCTGGAAATCGAAGCATATCCGGAAGAATAAAGCAAACCGAGCGGGAAAGGAAAAGAAGGGAAGTAGAAAAGGAATCATGAAAAGGGGAGGAGAAGAGCGACAAAGCCTGTCACGGGGCCCCATCGCAGCTTCTTTCTGGAGGCTTTATGCTTTTGGACTTATTTTTTTGTTGTCATTTTATGCTTTATTCTACTTTTTGCCCTTATTCTTTTGTTGCCATTTTTTGTTTTACCGGTATTCCATTCCACTGATTACGCCATTTTGTCCGGCATTTCATGCCACCAATTACGCCATTTTGTCCGGCATTTCATGCCACCAATTACGCCATTTTGTCCGGCA
>CBFCWE010000138.1:0-4280 GCA_965601435.1 uncultured Methanosarcina sp. | reverse complement strand
TCCTTCAAGGGCACACAGCATGTTGTAGCAGGCGCTGTTGTCCAGAAACCGGATCGTGTTCTTCCAGTTTTTTCCCGATATTGGGCAGGTCTCTCAAGTCAGGCATGGTGTCCAGGCTCCGGTTATTTCCAGGTATTTCCGCTGTGTTTATTTTTTATATATTTTAAATAGATAATTATTTTAACGAATGGGATCAATTATATTACAGGGATGGGGAAATTACCTTTTTGAGGAAGACCCAGAATCCTGGATTTCCATATCATCTCAGATTTGCAGTTTAGAATTGGTAGTTTAGAATTGGTAGTTTAGATTAAGTGGGGGATTACTATGCCAAAATTTGAAGTGTATTCGGACAAAGGTGGAGAATACCGCTTCCGGCTTCGAGCTAGAAACGGGCAGATCGTCGCGGTAAGCCAGGGGTACAAAAGTAAAGAAGGGTGCATGAAGGGGATCGAATCCGTGAGAGTAAATGCCCCGATTGCCCAGATAGTCGAAATTGAGGAAGAGCATAAAGAGGAAGCAGAAGCTGTGACCTGATTCTTTTAACTGATCTGTTATTCAAATATTATTCCTTCGAATTTACATTTAGCTATTTTTCTTTTTTTGAAGGCGTAGCGAAAGACCTTGAACAGCGCATAGAGCCTGAAGTAAAGGGAAAGCAGGAAAGTTGAACGGAAACCGCTGATATACACTATTTTCTTGTCGTCCCGGACGGAGTCATCCAGGAATTTTACCACCCCCTCAAATTTTTCTATTTCAAGGACGCTTCCCTGGGATAGGCGAGGGCCGAGAACGACTGCATCTTCTTCCATGCCGTCCGGGCTTTTTGTGCCCTCTACGAAGCCGTAGTTGAAAATGGTGGGAAGAGGGGAAAAGAAGGCTATTTCGTACCCTTTTTCGGTTTTATTGTATTTGAAAAAGCTGTATTTTGGGGTTTCTATAACGATTTTCATGAAAACGAGTCCTTCAATAACGGGTTGGCAGAAATAGTGCATAAAGTAACTTTAATTTTATGGAAGGAGAGTGAACTACCCCCCCTAAAACCTTCGGTTTTAGAGTAAGGGGCTTCCTGCTTCATTCCCCGGAGCAAACCCCACAAGTCCACAGGCTCTTCCCCACGTTCCGTGGGTGTCAAATTCCGATCAGATTTTGATCTTGTAATGAGAATTTTTTGATATTGATAGATCGTAAAATAGTAAAATTGTAAAAATAGTAAGAACCGGAAGCAGAAAGATTCTACTTCACGGTTTTTTTGGGTATTCGGTGTTGATTTTCAGCCGATGATGTTTCCGTTGTCATCAATGCGTTTGCCCACGAACTTCACAAAGACTACAATGGCCACGCTTCCCACGATAAGGGAAATCCAGGGGGAAATTCCCAGCCCGGCAGGGATGAAGCCGAAGATCACGGCGAAAGCTCCGGCTGCGACTGCATATGGGAGCTGGGTATTTACGTGGTCCACATGGTCCGAACCCGAAGCCATGGAGGAGAGGATCGTGGTGTCCGAGATAGGGGAACAGTGGTCTCCAAGCACGGCGCCGGTAAGAACTGCCCCGATGGTTGTTACCATGAGGGGGGTGACAACGTCGGTTGCCCCGGAAATTGCGGCTGCGATGGGAACAACAATTGGGATTACGATGGAGTTTGTACCCCAGGAAGTTCCGGTGGCAAAGGCGATGAACATCGCAATTATGAAGGTCAGGGTAGGGAGGACCGAACTTGAAAGGGCACCCTGGGTAACTGCGACGAGCCACTCTGCAAGCTGCATTTCGGAGATCACGGACTTCAGGGCAAAGGCCAGGGCAAGTATGATAACCGCGATTACCATGGACTTGAGCCCGTCGACCCAGGCGGTAACCCCTTCGTCCAGGGTGAAGCTCTTCTTGGCAAGGCCCAATGCAAGCCCGACTATGGAACTGAGGAAGGCGGCCCAGGTAAGGGCAACGGAAGCGTCAGCATTCCCGAAAGCATCCCTGATGCTGATCCCTGGCTCGTACCCGCTGTACCAGAGGCCAACGGTTGCAACGAGGACAAAAGTGATGATCGGGATTGCGGCGTCCCAGACCGAGCCCTTTACGCCTTCAGGGGGCATTAGGTTCTTGTCTTCCACAAAGAGGGGGGTCGAACCTTCGGCATAGACCTGTCCTGTCTTGTGGGAGCGGATTTCGGCGTCGAGCATCTTGCCAAAGTCTCTTTTCTGGATAATGAGGGTGAACATAAGGACAAGGGTAAAAATTGAGTAGAAACGGAATGGCAGAGACTGGAAGAAGACAATGATCGCGTTGGCTTCGATGTTGAGGGTTCCGAGGGTACCTGCAATCAGCCCTAGTTCCATTGCAATCCAGGTCGAAACCGGAGCCATGGAAGAGACGGATGCTGCAGTTGCGTCCACGATATATGATAGTTTTTCTCTCGAGATCTTCTGTGCGTCCGTAATGGGCCTCATGGTGTTGCCCACGACCATGGAGTTGGCGTAGTCATCGAAGAAGATTGCAATCCCCATGAAAGCAGCTGCAAGCTGGGTGGACCTGCTGTCCTTTGCTTTCTTTACAAGGGAGCTTGCGATGGCTTTTGTCCCTCCCATCTTGGACATGATCCCGATCATTCCACCGATGGCAAGGCAGAAGACGAGCAGCCCGGCGTTCCAGGCATCAGCAATGGCGCTTTCCACAATATAGTGTGAAAAGGTCTGTAGAAGCCCGATAAAGGGGTTATATCCGTTGATGACCGTTGCACCAATCCAGATACCTAAGACAAGGGCCACAATGACCTGCCGCTTCCAGATCGAAAGTACGATGGCGACCAGGGGAGGCAGTAGAGCAAGAGCCCCGTACGTTGTTTGTGCGTCCATAAAATTACCTTTTTAGTTTTTCAATATAATATGTAAAAATGATTTTTTTAAAAATAATTTTTAATAAAGTTCTTTTATCTTAATTAATAAATGTGAATATTCTATTGTACGCGTCGTACTTTAGATTTATGATTTGTTTTTTTACGATTAAGGACATAAAAAAGCTTTTTTTTCTAATCAAGTGCTCCATTGGACTTTTTTATCCTGCATACTCCTGATCTATACTGCCATGGCCATTTAGTAACATTATTTAAATTTTTCTTAATGTATCCTCATCTCTTATTCACTAATTTTCCCTGCATGATAAGCGAAACCTTGAAATAAGGTGGGGAAACGCAGAACGGGAAATTACCGAAAAAAGATGGAATTGTCGAGAAAAGTGAAATACCGTAAAAAATGAAATTACCGTAAAAAGTGAAATACCGTAAAAAATGAAATTACCGTAAAAAATGAAATTACCGTAAAAAATGAAATTACCGAAAAAAGTAGAGCTACTGTAAAAAGTGGAAAAGCTTTATAATTAGCAGGGAAGAGGTACGGTCAAATGAGTTTGCAGGATGAGCTGAAAGGTATAGTGGAGGACACTTTGCTGGACCGGGTGCCAAAGCGTTTTGATTACATCGGGGATGTAGCGATAATCTCAATCCCTCCCGAACTTGAGGCTTACAGGAGGGATATTGCTGAAAAACTCGTTTCGATGAGAGGCAATACCCGGGCAGTGCTAAACAAAGTGAGCAAGCTGGAAGGGGAGCACAGGGTGGCAGGATTCGAGCTCCTCCTCGGCGACTCTACGGAAACCGTCCACCGCGAAAACGGCTATGCCTACAGGCTGGACGTCAGGAAGGTTTTCTTTAACCCCCGCCTCTACTGGGAAAGAAGAAGGGTGGCAGCAAAAGTTTTCCCCTCCGAAAATGTGCTGATCCCCTTTTGCGGGGTTGGGCCTTTCGTCCTCCCGGCTGCGGGAAAAGGTGCAAAGGTGCTTGCAATCGAACTTAACCCGGATGCCTGCTCCTGCCTGCAAGAAAATATCCGGCTGAACAGGCTGGATGAGAAAATAACCGTTGTCCAGGGAGACGCTGAAGAAATCTTCCGACAGCTCGAACCTGGCATTTCCATGCCTGAACCGGGATTTGACAGGGCTATAGTCCCAACCCCTTACGGCCTGGACCGCGCCCTTGGGGAAGTCGCGGAGCTGGTAAGAACAGGCGGTTCTATTCATTTTTATACCTTTAAAGCCGAGTCCCAGCTCTCCGGCCTGATCGAGGAATATGAAAAAATGGGTCTCAGGCTCGAATTTTACAGGCGCAGCGGAAACGTCGCCCCCGGGATCAGCAGGTGGGTATTCGACCTGGTCAAAAAATAATGCGAGAAATCAATCAGAGATAATCAGAGATAATCAGAGATAATCAGAGATAATCAGAGATAATCA
>CBFCWE010000137.1:0-4372 GCA_965601435.1 uncultured Methanosarcina sp. | reverse complement strand
CAACTTTACTGCTATCAACTTTACTGCTATCAACTTTACTGCTATCAACTTTACTGCTATCAACTTTACTACTATCAACTTCACTCTTGACTTCAGCCTCCCCCGGACCCTGCAAAAAAGATATACCGGGGAAATACACATTTTTCCCGGAAAACAAAGAGAGCTGGGTCTTTGAAGGGACTGCAACGTTCGGGACGACCAGCGAAGTCCCGAGTTCCGAGAGGGTGTTGGCCATGATCCCGGCGTTACCCCCCATCCTCACCAGGGACTTTTCGAAATAGCGGCCTTTCAGGAACTCGAATACTGAAGGATTAAAAACCAGCCATTCAGCCCCACACCCGTTTTTCATGCAATAGGCAAGCCCTGCCGCAAAATCGGATTTTGAATCAATCCTGCCGGGGGGAGAATCTATTTTTTCCAGGATCTCGGAGCTTTCGAAGGACTCCAGCAGTTCGGAAAGCTCGGCCCCTCCCATCCTGTACACCGAATCGATGTTAACGTTGTAGCCGCAGAGTATCTTCATCTAAACATGTCCTCATCATCGGTTTTTCAGCTAAGTTAATTTTCTTTCAGCTAAGTTAATTTTTATTTAGCTAAAGGGATGTTATTTCAGCCAGCTGAAGATTCTTTCAGCTGAGGGAATTATCATTCAGCCAACTGAAGATTCTTTCAGCGAGGCGAATTTTCTTTCAGTTAGCGAATTATCATTCAGTTAAGGAAATTTACTTTCCGGCCCATTTCTGCTTCATCTTAGCGAGCATGGCCACAAAGGCTCCTGCGGAAATCGCATCTCCGATTCCCACGGTGGCCCTGGGCTTACTGACCACTTTTGAAGGAACAATGACCGCGTCGTGCTTCACGCCGTAGATGTAGCCGTACTCGAACTCATCCGGGGAACAGAGTTTCCTGCCAACGCAGTAGAGCTTGAAATTTTCCAGGTCTTCGAGCCCTTTTTCCGAAACAGGGACTTCCAGCCCGGCTTCGGCTTCATCCAGATTATCTATTTTCCCCTCGAGGGCCTGAGTGGCTGCAAGGGAGGAAGCAAAGAGCAGGGAGTCCCTGTGCTCTTTCAGAGTAAGGGGATGGCCTTTTGCAAGAGCACATATGTAAAAGCCAAGGCAGTGCACATGGACGCGCTCAAGGGCAAGGTCTTCGAGCAGCTGGACAGCTCCCTGATAAAGCGCCATGATCCCGTTTTCCCCTTTCCGGATCACCGCATAGGCGAGCTCTTCATGTCCCAGAACGTTCAGGGAATTTGCCACTTCTACAGTATCCAGGCCAAGGGAATGAACGTGTCCGGCAACGATATCTTCCAGGATGGCTCTCCTTATCACCCGGTTCTGGATAGAAGTAAGTTCCACATGGATGCGCAGTTCAGGGTTAAGGGACTTCAGTTTCTCAATTGCCCTGACGGAGTTTGCCACATAGTCCTTATACGTAGTCCCGTCCTCGTATTCTTCCTTGATCATCTGGTAGCCTGAGAGAATTGCCCCGTCAACATGACCCAGGGAGTCGAGATGTTCGTAAATCTCCTTATCCATGTCCAGACGAAGCCATTTCGGGCGAGAAGAAATTATCAGGCGGTTATCCCTGGGGACCTTGAAAGTGTTTCCCCCGCAGCTCACGTCCAGGTCTTTAGAATACTCGAGAATCCAGTTGACTTTGGAGTCTATTCCCGGTTTATAAGCCTCAAGAGGGTGTTTCAGGAAGACTTTACCCCCCTCTACCTTCGGGTGGAGGAGACTTTCCGAAGGGGCAAAGTAACCGGCCTGTTCTTCCGAGAGCCAGGGCACGTAAGCGACAACCTTTTTCAGGTCCAGGTGGACTAAAAGGTTCGCAATGATCCCGGCCTGTCCCCCCATGCGGGCATAGTCAAAGCCCAGGTGTCCCTTTAACCATTCATGGGTTTCCGCGGTATATGTCGGGACCTCGGCGGCTTTCCCGTCCCGCATTGAAATAATCAAGCGGGCGAGGAAATCGAGAGGTTCTTTGATCTCCCTCGGGTATGCGGAAATCTTCTCCTGGATTTCGGCATCTTCGAAAGGCTCGAGCAGCTTTGCAAGGTCTTCTTCTTTCAAATGTTTGATAGCATCAATATTGCTGTTGTAGGCAACAAAGATCCCGTCCAGGTAAGGAAGAGCTTCCTTTACGCTGTAAAATGCATCCCTGTGGCGCTGATCCCATTCTGCTAGGTCCACTTAGCAAAAAACCCCCTGAAGAATTAAATTAAACAATAGAAAGACTAAAGAGCCTTTTCACGCAGCAAAGGCGATAAAAAGGGCTCTTTAATCAATTAATCCCTTCATAAAGTGTATTTATCTTCCAGTTTAATTTATTTTCATTTTATATAAAATCGCCCGAACCCGGGGAGCCGACTCATTTCTGCGGCCCATTAAGGCCATCAGGTGGTATATTCGGCATTGATCCGTACATAGTCGTACGTGAGGTCACAGCCCCAGGCGGTTGCCGATTCCTCTCCCAGTCCCAGGTCAAGGGTTATGACTATCTCTTCAGTTGCCATGATCTTTTTCAGGAGCCCGAGGTCTGCAAAGCCGGAAATTTCCCCTGCTTTCACAAGCTCGACTTCCTCTCCCCCGCCTGTGAAGGAGAGGGAAAGTTTGTCCTGCTCAAGGTCGGCTCCCGAGTACCCGGCCGCAGCCACGACCCTGCCCCAGTTAGGGTCTTTTCCGAAAATCGCAGTCTTCACAAGGGGAGACCGGACTATGGCTTTTGCAGCCAGCCTGGCGTCTTCGTACTCTTTCGCACCCGTTACCCTGGCTTCGATCAGTTTTGTGGCGCCTTCCCCGTCTTTTGCCATCTTTTTTGCAAGCTCGGTGAGCACGTAAAGGAGCCCCTCCTCAAAATCGTCCAGGCATTCCAGACAGGGCTTGACTCGAGACATGCACGTGGAGGTAAATAGCACCATGTCATTCGTACTGGTGTCCCCGTCCACAACGACCATATTGAAGCTTTTTTCCACGGCCTTGTGGAGCGCCGCTTCCAGCACGTCGGCAGGCACGTTAGCATCAGTGTAGGCAAAGCAGAGCATTGTCCCCATGTTGGGCTCGATCATCCCGGAACCTTTTGCAATCGCCCCTATCCTGATCCCGCAGTCAAGTTCTACGGCAGCTTCCTTTGGAACCTTATCCGTGGTCATGATTGCCTTTGCAGCCGCCTGGCTGCAGCCGGGGGAATTTCCCATAGCCCCGAGCACTTCAGGAAGCTGCTTTTCAATCAGCCCCAGGTCAAGCCTCCTTCCGATTACTCCTGTGGACGCAACGGCAACCAGTTCGGGGTCAAGGTCAAGTTTCCCGGCAAGCATCGACGCCATTTCCATTGCGTCAAGGTAGCCATCGTCCCCGGTAAAAGCATTTGCATTCCCACTGTTCACGATCACGGCAGAGAGACGGTTTTCGGTTTCGATTCGTTGCCTGGTCAAAAGCACCGGAGCCGCAGTGACCTTATTCCTGGTAAAGACGCCTGCAACCGGCCCTTCCGCAAGAATGACCACAAGCCCCGTCTTTCCTTCCTTGATCCCGTTAGCGGATACACCCTGGACCGCACAGATACCACCATCTATTTTCTTCATGGAAAACCCCCTGTCCAATCTCCCTTCAGTTTAATAATTTTCATTTACAATTCAATTCGGACATAAGATCCATTCGGACATAAGATCCATTCGGACATAAGATCCATTCGGACATTAGGTCTATGGCACTCAGATTTTTGAAAGTCCCTGGATTATATCCCCACGGGTGACAATGCCAACAACACGTTCTTCTTCAACCACAGGGAGCCTGTTAATCCTGTGCCGGATCATAAGCTCGGCAGCTTCCTCCACGGACGCCTCGGAAGATATAATGTAAACGTCCTTCTTCATAATCTCCCCGACCTGCCTTGTGCCAATGTCCGAGAGCATTTTCTTGGTCTCCTCCCAGCTAAGGAGTTCCCTGATCGGGACCTCAATCACCTCAAAGGGACTCGGAAGCCAGAGCCCTCCGTGTTCGGGGAGAACCAGGAATTTGAGCAGATCGGCTTCACTCACGATTCCCACAAGCTTTTCGTCCTCAATGACCGGAGCCCCGCTGATATCCTGTTCTTTCAAGATTTTTGCGGTGTCACGGACACTGTCCTCAGGCTTACAGAAAACTACGTCCGGATTCATGACATCTTTTACCTTCATCTGAATACCCCTGAAATGGATTCCATTCTTTATTTTTATACGTCACCAGTTATATGTTCTCGCCTGCCCTGCAGTCTGCAGACCTTTCAATTCAGAACTTTCAGCACAGTATAATAACTACCAGCAAGGTAGATAACTGTCAGCACAGTACAGAACTGTCAGCACAGTACAGAACTGTCAGCACAGTAC
>CBFCWE010000136.1:0-4448 GCA_965601435.1 uncultured Methanosarcina sp. | reverse complement strand
ATATGATGATTGTCAAATTCAGCATTCGGAACTTGGGTTGTTCGGAACTACTGGAATGGGGAGAAAGGCTTTTTTGGTATTGTAAAGGGAAGGCAGAGTTCACAAAAAGGTAAATTTGATTTTGCAGTTGTCGATCAAATCAGGAAAGAATCAGGAAAAACGGACATATCAGCCCTGGTTATCCAGATTTGAAAATTATTCTTCTACTGGCGGCTTTCAATAAATGACTGCCGGGTCCGCATGCTGAAGAACTGAAGACACCGTCCGCCCCGGCTGCCATGTCTGCACGGACTTTACCGCCCTCAAAGCCGACATCTCCGCAGGCGCAGTGGGAAGCCCGAACGGCTACACCACCCTGATCGTCCGCACCCTGGTAGGCCAGCACCTCCTGGAAAGCGCGGTTGCCAGCGGAAAGCTCAGCACCACCGACGAGCTCAACCTCGGGATCATCGAGAAGCTTGGCGCAAAGAAGCTCGAGCGGAAACAGAAATAAAAATTGCAGAACAGAAATTAACTTACAGGAAACATGTAAAGGTGAAGCTTTGGGCTTCATCTTTATTTCATTCAATTTTAGCTATCCAAAAACCAAACTTGCATCTCTTGAATCTTAAATATTGAATGACCAATCAAGTTTTTTATCATGATAATGGTTCTGAAACTCTTATTGATATGAAAATCAAATTGGCTTTAGGATGAGTTCAAATCCAATATTTACTTTGTAACTTCACGATAATATCATAACTAACACATCTGCAATGATAAGTTATTGCAGCGTATTTTTACCCTTCAATATCGTCAGGGGATACTTTCAAAACCATCTCATTCATTTCAAGCTCACTTTTTATTCTAATTGCATCCCTCCCCGGAATCCAATTCTTTGGGTCACTCCAATTCTGAGACCCATCTCCAAAAAGAATATAGCATACGATAGACTTTTTCACCTGAAGATTATTTTTTTCCATGACCTTAAGAAAACTTTCATTCTCAAAATCTTCTTCAGATACGATTATATAATAATAATTTCCCTTTTTGATTTCAGGAAATACAGGCTCAGGGATTTCAGGGAATATAGGATCATTCCAATTTTCCTCTTTGCTCAATTCGTCTCTTTTATCTTTATCTATTTTTACGTAGTACCTGTTTCCCATATAATCAACATCATACTCTATGATATAGTTTCGATTCAGGCTGCAGTTTTCAAGAATGGCTTTAACTTCCAATTCGGAAACTCCCTCTTCAAATTCGATAAATAAGCCACCTACTCGTGGTTCTTGAGCTGAGGTCTGCACATTAACTGGCGATTTCATAAATAATCCCCAAACAGCTACGAGAGTTAGAAAAAAAATAAAAATAATAATTTCCTTATTGATTTTGCTCATACCAACCATCTCAAAGCTAACATTTCTTTGCCTCCGGGCAATGTTGGGTTCAAATTGGCTCTGGAAAGTTCTTTTGAACTCCATAAACTACTTTTAATCAACCCATTATAAGTTTTCTGACCAGATCATCAAACTATCAAGAAGGCGTTTGATTTATGATCTTTATTTCCAGTGGTAATACTTTATGTGACAAAAAGTTTGATACATTGCACGGAAATTTTATATGTCTGACCATTACTGCGGACAGAATTTCCAAATAAAAACAAGATCATGAAAATTTATTTGCTGCCCTCAAAGCCGATATCTCCGCAGGCGCGGTGGGAAGCCCGAACGGCTACACCACCCTGATCGTCCGCACCCTTGTCGGACAGCACCTCCTGGAAAGCGCGGTTGCCAACGGAAAGCTCAGCACCACCGATGAGCTAAACCTCGGCATCATCGAGAAGCTTGGTGCAAAGAAGCTCGAGCGGAAACAGAAATAAAATTACTTCAAAAATGGATTTAGATGGAGCAAGCTCCATCTTTTTACTTTCTTTTTCTATTTTTATGTATATTTATGTATAATCTTCTTCAAGATCATAAAGAACCGCTGTTGCGTTGTCTGATGGAGAAGATATTAGAAATGGATGAAAAAGATAGGCTATCCAGAATAGCATCTTTTACCCCCTAAAGGAACTTACCCATTCCGGGCTTTCAGGAGGGTTATTATTTAGCATTTCTCTCCATTCTTTATCAGTCAATCTTTCCCCTGAGGGCTGCCAGAACTCATAATAACTCATTACGGGGCCTGCTCCGAGCACGATCCTGCCATCAGGCTGTTTGTACGCTACTACCATCAGATCCAGTTTTCCTGTTCCTTCTTCCAGGACACTTCCTCCCGGACCTGTATAAACATCCGCAACCATAGTGGACATCTGGGACTTGATATCCACATTCTCAAGCATTGGAGATATGTTCTGGGCGAAATTCCTGATGAACTCGTACTCTTCCTCTGTCAGCTCTTTGTTTTCAAGTTCTTTAATCGAGATTTCAAGTAGTTTTTCAAGCGTGTTTTCAAGAATTATGAAATCTTTATCCGACTGCTCATCAAGCACTTCCATTTCTGCCAGCCCGCTGTGTGCCATTTTTGTAAGAGCAAGCATCCTGGCATAAAATTCAGGAACTGGCTCCACATATCCCTCTACAGGTTTTTCTTCCAGATTATAGAAAGCACCTGTAAAGTAAGCCTGTTTTGCATAGAGGATAGTATCATGCCTGAGTTCGGTCCAGGAAGCAAGGGCTGTGTTAAGCTGCTTATCTTCCCAGGCCTCAGTCTGCATGAAAGTGGGGTAACCCTCCGGAGAACTTACAAGAAGGGGTTTTAGAGCGTACAGTTGAGCCCAGTAAAGATTATTATTCCAGTCTTCTTCATCAAAAGCTCTAAATTCGTTTTCCAGAGATTGGTGGCGGTTTTTGTATTCTTCGTTTTCAGAAATATTCAGGTATTTCAGGTGTTCTTTCGCCCTTTCAGAGCCGAGAAGGTTCATGATATTTAAAGCAGGGGGACTGAGCGTCTGGAGTATATAGGAATCAGGGGTATAGCGCTGACCCATAAACCTGAAACCTTTTGTAGTTTCAAGAGTTTCGTATTCAGTTTCGGAACCTGTTGGAATTATTTTCCCGGTCCCGCCGTAGATTTTCGGGTTTTCGTATCTTT
The DNA here is from genome assembly GCA_965601435.1 of uncultured Methanosarcina sp. GTDB lineage: Archaea > Halobacteriota > Methanosarcinia > Methanosarcinales > Methanosarcinaceae > MTP4. The sequence goes on along the minus strand of CBFCWE010000136.1, from coordinate 1,373 downwards.
CCAGCTCGGATTTCAGTTCTGCCAGGCTTTCATTGTCGAAACCCACTCCATATCTATTACCCCCAAAGACAGTATCCAGAGCTTTTGCATATTCATAGGGCCCGAGATCATCGGAAAAACCAACATAGAAAGCCGTCACCTCGTAAATTTTATCCCATCTGTCCCGGAGGTCCTTGTCCCTGGCAAAATGGTCAGAAATTAAAAGGGCCTGAATAGTCTGAATTTTTGCCTCCTTTTCCGGGTCTTCTGCAGAAATCATGCCCGGCTGAAGCAGCATACTTATTCTGCCGTGCCACATCATGGCCTTAAAATAGTTCTTCAGTTTCTCAGAGTGAGTGTAATGTCCCCTTGGAGTGTATTGAGAGTAATCTTCCACATACATGAAAATTGGAGATACTCCTCCTTCCCGGGATTCTATTAAGCGCAGTTCAGCCTCTACATCGGTTTTTACAAATGAGGGGACTTCGACGCTATATTTTTTTGCATCCTGAGAATTGAAAAGTGCAATTTCCCCCGACAATTCCCGTGATTTCCCTATCTGATAAGATTCCGGTTCAAGAAGTCTCAAAGCCACAGCAAAGTATGCAACATTTCTTCTTGCAGCTTCCTTTTCTCGCCCCAATGCACTGTCATAATCCTCTATGGAGGCTTCAAGGAGAGCTTTGTCAAGTTTCCAGAGCTCGTCGTAAAATTCCTCCGATTCTGCTCTTTTTAGCGTCTCATCAAACTGGATGTGATAAAGGTGAAGAAGAGAATCCGACGTGATGAAAATAGGAACATCAGCCACTTTCAGGTCTCTGTAAGCATCATTTACCCGCGTATTCCCTGCTCCAGGTAGGTTTTCGATAGCCGAATTTTCAATTACAACAAATCCATTTTTGTACAACAAATTCCTGCTATCGTTTGTCAGGGGAATTTTCTGAGTAAAATCATAATAATTTGAAATTTCGGAAACTTCAAGAGGCAAGGAATAAGGAGAAATATCGGGCTCAAACTGCAGATTTTCTTTGCTATAATATTTGGAAAAAGAGCTTTGCTTTTCAAGCCTAAGAGAGTTTATATTGCCTGCATTCTCTGTACCGGAAATATTTTTGTTTGGTGTTTCACTTGTAATGTTCCCAGGACTAAGAGAGTTTATAGTGCCCGCATTTTCTATACCGAAAATACTTTTGTTTGGTGTTTCATTTGTCACGTCCCCTGGATCTTTTCCTTGAGCCAGATTTTCTTGATTATCAGTACACCCGCTGAAGAAAACTAACGATACTGCCAGCAGACAGGAGAAAACAGCTTTAGTTACTTTATTCAAAGTATATTCCTCATAGGAGTTACGCAGTTGGGCCTCAGCATATCGTTTTTAACAATCCCCCACCTAT
>CBFCWE010000135.1:0-4849 GCA_965601435.1 uncultured Methanosarcina sp. | reverse complement strand
TGAAAATCAGGAAATCTGAAAATCAGGAAATCTGAAAATCAGGAAATCTGAAAATTAGAAAACGGAATGCTGAAAAAACAGCATTTCCATAATTTTCCTTTCTACCGATTTCTGCTTATGCGGATGCGGATTCCACTTCGACGACGGTAAGGGATTCCACAGGACAGATTTTTGAACAGGCTCCGCAGCGGACGCAGAACTCATCATCAATAACAGCCTTTCCGTCAATAACCCTGAGCGCGAGGTCAGCGGTGTCGGGATCAAAATCATCTTTTTTCATCAGCTTTGCGTTCACGGGACAGACGGAATAACATATCCCGCACCCAATGCACTTTTCGGACTGAACTATTTTCTTGTTTTTCTTATCTGCCTTTGCCATCACAATCACCTTAAAGTTCCAAATAATTTCCAGACAGCGGGAGGAATATACCGTAGAATGGTTAGAAGCAAGAGTTAAAGACTAAATATAAAAGCAAATTTATATTTGATCTGTTGATGATATATTTGACATTGTTAAGGTATATGAAGATTTCGAACATTCGTATAGAAGGAAGAAAAAGTAATAAGGGGAACCGTTATCCGGGAGTGGGGAAAGGGAAATGATAAGCCCTTTACGGAAAAAGTGGAACCTAAAAGTGTTACCCGGGAATTCCGCTAAAAAGCAGGTCAGCAAGTCCGATACCCATCATCGTAAGAGTTGTTACAATTACCCCTGCAATCATGATCCCTGCAGCAATTGCCGGCAAGGCGTGCCTGAACTTGATCCCGAAGACGAAAGCTGCCGCACAGCCGGTCCAGGCCCCGGTGACGGGCAGAGGAATGGCTACGAAGAGAGTCAGGGCAAGGGTCCCGTATTTTTCAAACCTTTCACTGTGGTTGCGGCGGGTCCTTTCGAAGAGCCAGGAAAAGAAGAGATCAAAAATCCTGAAACGCCGTAGAAAGTCCGAAACCGGTTCGAGGAAGAGCAGGATAGGAACTACCGGGAGCATGTTACCAAGCACCGAGAAAAAATAAGCTGAACGCGGTCCCATCCCGTAGACCCCCATTGCGACCGGAATCGCACCTCTCAGTTCGGAAATAGGGAGTGCAGCTATGATCATGGTTGCACACCAGTCGGGCACGGTCCGAAGAATTTCTATTAACGCCGCTTCTATAGACATTTTCACCTGCAATGATTAAAGGATAACTTTTCTCCAAACTTCCTTCAAGCTTATCTTCCTGCCTTCAAGCTTATTTTCCCTATCGTCCCTGTTTATTCTCCGGAAAGTGCAAAATGAGCTAGCAGGGCTTCCAGCTGGATCCTTTCGCTCGCCCCTTCCGTGAGCCTGAAATCGATTTCTCCCAGGATGTCCACAAGCTCAATTATACGCCTCTCCGATAGCCCGAGGTCCAGCATATCACGGTTTTCCAGACCGGAGATAACCCTGTAGATCTGCCCAACTATGTCTTCCCCTGAAAGCCCTTCTTCATAGAGCAACCTGTCGAGCTCCTTCTTGGCACCCTTGAAGTTTCCGAGAAGGGCGGTTTCGATCAGGCCTTTGATCTCCTCCGGGTTTGCGGTTGCCGTGGTCCTGTAGATAGTTTCCCTAGAAATCGGCTGACCCCGGTCAATGAAAGCAGCTGCCTGCAAGGAGTTTACAGCTTTTCTCATGTCCCCCTGAGCCACATAGACAAGGGCTTCATACCCGTCTTCGGTGATGGACAGCCCCTGTTCTTCCGCAATGAACTCCAGGCGTTTCCGGATAGCCCCGTCCGAGAGCCTCCTGAACCTGTAGACAGCGCAGCGGGACTGGATGGGTTCGATGATCTTGGAAGAGTAATTGCAGGAAAGGATGAAACGGCAGTTGTTGCTGAAGCGTTCCATGGTCCTCCGCAGGGCAGACTGGGCGTCCGAGGTAAGGGCGTCGGCTTCGTCCAGAAAGATAATCTTGAACCCGGACCCGCCTATGGGTGCGGTTTTTGCAAAGTTTTTGATCTTGTTCCTGACAACGTCAATCCCCCTTTCATCCGAGGCATTGAGTTCGGTAAAGTTTTCACGCCATAAATCTTCCCCGAAAATTTCCCTGGCAATGGAAACCGCAGAAGCCGTCTTTCCCACACCAGGCGGCCCGGAAAAGAGGAGATGGGGAAGGTTTTTCGTTGCCACGTAGGACTTCAGGCGCTCAATGGTCTCATCCTGCCCGGCAACCTGGTCCAGCCTTACAGGCCTGTATTTTTCAATCCAGATCTCTTCTTTAATCGTAAAGTCCTCCATTAATGCTTGCACCATAATTGGAGAAGGTAATATTTAACCTTTCGAATGTTTGGAAATTGCCGGGAAGCCGAGTTTCCACCCTAAGAGCCCATCACCCGAAAAAACGTAATCAAGAACAACTATAATTGCATGAGCTCCGATAAATACAAGCAAGGCACAAAGTAAAATGCTAAAGAAGAAAGTAAAATCTGGAAGTAGAGCTTGACAGTGGGGGATTACAATAAAGTGGAAAACACCGGTTTACATCCTGATAGTACTGGCCCTTACAAACTTCGGAGCGGGATGCGTCTCGGATTCAGGAACAGAAACTGAAGCTGAAACAGAAATCGCAACAGAAGACGAAAAGGATGCCGAAGACCAGTCTCCTGAAACAGGGGAAGTCGCGGAGCCCGAGGGCAGGGACGCCGAATTCGAAGCCCTGATGCAGAGTGCAAACTCAAATTACGTAAAAGCCCTGGTCTCGACCAGCAAGAATGAGTATAATGCTTCAGAGGAAGCCCTTAATGGGCTCGTAGAAGACCTGGAAACGGTGAATGCAGAATATACAGAAAACCCGCCTACCGTCTACGCTGACGATGAAAAGTGGCCCGATACCCTCGATGAAGCCCTGGCAATAGCAGAACGTTCCAGAGAGCACCTTCGGGAAAACGATATCGAAGCAGCCCACGAAGCCCTGGAACCCATGCGGGACCTCTTCTTCGAGCTCCACCAGAGAAACGGAATAAACCTCATGGGCGACCGCCTGACCAGCTTCCACACGCTGATGGAAATTGCAATCGAGGACGCAAATAAAAACGACACCGCTGCTGTGGTAACCCTCATTCCCGAACTTGAAATCAGCTGGGAAGCCGTAGCTTCCGCCGAGCCTCCCGAAACTGCGGACGAAAACTACGAAGCCAGCCTTGAAGCCGTGGAGTTGAAAATCCACGAACTGGAAACCGCTGCAATCCTCAATGATGAGGAGGAAACGAAAAAGGTAGCAGAGGAAATGAGAAGGGCTTTTGCACTGGTTTTCGTGAAATACGGGGTAGTGATTGCGTAAAAAAACCCTGAATTTATTTTCCTTTTGTATTTCTTTTTTTCGTATCCTCTTCAAATTTAATCTTTTTTCCCAAATTTCGTTCCTGTTCTTAAAGAGCATAATACTTGAATCAAAGACCAACTTAAGCAAAGTTATCAGGCTATACCTGCGGCCAGGTTGTACACTCCAGTGCCGATCAAATATATATGAATAACCTTACATAAGTTACATTGTAAACTTTATATGTCTCTAAAATTTACCTGAGGAATCGAAAATGGACGAACTAACCGAAGCCTTGAAAGAGATGGCTCTGACCCTTGGAGCTTTCAAAGTGGGGATCGCAACAACTGAAACACTTGCGTGCGGCCCCCCTTCTGCCGACCTGACCTATGTACTGCCTGAAGCAAAGTCAGCCATCTGTTTCGCTCTGGCTTTTGACCAGAGCCTTATTGACCCTTACTTTAAAAAAGAGGACCATAAATCCCTTGAAACCAACAAAGTGCGGACCACCACCCTTGCCAACGGGATCGCCCTTGAAATGGCAGGGTTCTTGCAGCAGCTCGGATACAAAGCTGTACCCCAGGGAGCAAATTTCGTGTACAGGACGGACAGCGAAAACGGGCCCATGGACATGAACCCCCCGATTTCCCACAGGTACCTGGCAGTCCGCTCAGGAATCGGATACTTCGGGTATTCAGGGCACATTATTACGAAGGAATACGGGTCTGCGATTGCCCTGGCCTCAGTCGTTACAGATGCTGAACTTGCCCCAACGGAGCCACTGCCTGAAGAAGAAAACTACTGTGACGGGTGCAAGCTCTGCCTTTCAGTCTGCTCCACCGGATTCGTGGACCCCGTTGAAAAGGTCACTGTTACTCTTGGGGGAAGAGAGTTCAGTTATGGGAAACGGAGGAGCTACGCCCGCTGCTGCTATGTGTGCGGAGGAATGTCAGGCCTGAACCCCTCAGGAAAATGGTCAACCTGGTCTCCGGCTCGCTTTGAGATCCCCGAAAAAGATGAAGATTTTCCCGCTGTGCAGCTTCCTACTCTGCAAGCGTACCTCGGAAGGCCGAAGATCAAAGGCGGATTTTTCGTCTCACAGATTCCGGGGTACAGGCTTGAATACAACTGTTCCAACTGCCAGCTCGTTTGCCACCCGGATAAAGAGGTCAGGAAAGAACGCTACAGGATGCTCAAAGAAAGCGGCGTGGTCATACAGGAGCCCGATGGGACCCGCAGGGCAGTTTCACCCGAAGAAGCAAAAGAATATCTCGAATCCATGCCCCCGGAAAGGAGAAAACTTTACGAGTCGGTTTCAGAGGAATAATTCAACGGAATAATTCTGCAGAAGGTTGCGAATGTATTTTTGTGCAAATGACCATCTTGAATTAAAGAGGAATCTATTAGAGACGAGAAGGATGTGAACTACCCCTCCCTGTCTCCTTCGGAGCCGAGGAAGGGACTTCCTTCGAGTACTCGAATCATCTAGGCATCGGCTCTAAGAACTCGATACCCATCTTCAAGCCTGTTTGTCGAAGATTATCGGCAAAGAACCGATAGCCTGTCCACAAGGC
>CBFCWE010000134.1:0-5514 GCA_965601435.1 uncultured Methanosarcina sp. | reverse complement strand
ATGAAAGCTAAGTAATCAGAAAAAATTAAAGAAATCAATCACGCTGATGACAATGCCTTAAATACCTCTCTCCAGGGCATTGTTCATCTATTCCCAAGGAAGTGAGTTAGACCTGCAACGCCTTTTCAGGAAAGGTACATGCTTGCAATTTTAATGTGCTTTTCCTGGAAGAAAGAAAGTCTACAGCCCCAAAATGCCCCGGAACGTACGGTCCTGGACCAGAGCCCCCGGAATAGATACAGCATTACTCCATTCCGGGCACTCCATTTTACCAGGATTGGAAACAGTATAGAAAATTCCGGGAAATCCCCGGGACCGGAGATACCCTGCCACCTCGAACACCGGGTAGAAAACGGGGCGCCGAACCTCAAAAAGTTCAGGGATGGATGCACTGCCTTCAAGCAGGACAATTTCCGCTTGCAAGAGGGCCGTATCACAAAGCCCGGGACACATTTAGACGAAACTGTAGTGCCCCTTTTGCCATCATTTACAGGGCAGGATCGGGGGCGCTGCGGGATAAACGGAAACCTGCACCACAGCAAGGGAAAGAACGGAAAGAAGAAAATAAATCACACTGATGACAATGCCTTAAATTCCTCTCTCTATGAGCATTGTTCATCTATCCCCCAAAGTGAGTAATAGACCTGCAAAGCTATCCAGGAAGGTACAAATTTGCCATTTTAAAGTGCCTGCCGGGAGGTAAACGGTCTATACACCCATAAAAGCCCCGAAAAGCTAGATCCGGGACCTTGTTTGCCATTTCAATGGTCTATTAACGGATCGGTAAAACGGAGGCCCTATAAGAGGAAATGATGCCCCATCGTTTTTTACATCCAGTCTCCACTGGGGCATCAGGACCTTACCAGGGATTCAGGATAGAGACACCTGCCTCAAACCGGCTTTTCAATTTTGCCGAAAGCGGGGTCATTAAACAAAAAACCTGAAGAAATACACAGGATAGGAAATACCCACACCTCCAACATCGGGAAAATTAGGGGGAATACAAATTTTTTTGAATTGAAAAATTATAAAAATGGTTTTGTATGTAATCAACCCTCACAGAGAATTTTCACGGGCGTGAACTGTGCAAGTTCCAAAGGATTTCCAGGGCAGGTAGAAATACGGACCTTTTACTCAAAGCTCTGACAGGTAACGATGTGGACAAAGTACCTGTAATCCCGATGACCCTTAAAAGCACCGCAGAACTTATACGGAGAGCAGGGCCACCGGGCTGGAGAAAGGGATTAGAAGGTACCCTTGAAACCTTTAAAAAAAAATGAATTTTTTCGTGGAAATGGAGAGAGGAACAACATGAAAAAAATAAATGTTTCTTCCCAATTTTGTGAGTATACCAGGGAGATAAGTGGAAAAATCAAAAGGGATGAAAGCTCAGTGGAATGCCAAATTCCAGATGCAGCTTTAAATATGTACAATATAGGAAACGGGTTTGATGTTAAGGCCCCGGAGTTAAATTTCGGGAGTTGCCCCGAACACAGGATAAGAAGTTGATATTATGAGCGGACTTGTAGATTTGATCTTTTTTTCTGAAAAAAGGAAGGGAATTCTTATCTTACTGGCTGAGAGCCCAAAAAGCGCCGAAGAAATCAAAAATGAACTTCACGGCGACACACTGTCAATAACGCCGCAGCTAAAAAAGTTGAAGGACATGGATATTATTGTCCAGCACGAAGATACCTACGAACTCTCGGATATAGGAAAAATAATTGTTAAAAAAATGCTACCTCTAACTGAACTTCTCCAGGTCTTTGAGGATAACAGCGATTACTGGTCAAAGCACGACAGAAGGCCAATCCCTGAACACCTGATAAATAAAATGCACATGCTTGGAAAATGCAAAGTGGATGAGCCTAACCTTGAGCGCCTTTTCGAATTCCCGAAAGATCTGAAAGAAATAGTATACAGGTCAGGGAGACTCAGGACCTTTTACTCATTCTTTTGCCCTGAATGTCCTGCAATTCAGGCAACTTGCGCAAAAAACGGGGCAAAAATGGACCTGATTATGGATGAAAAAATATACGGTAGATTAAAGAATGACTTTAAAGATACACACAGGCTGCTACTTGAAAACAATGTTTCACTCTACATTTACAGGGGAGAAATAAAACCTTCTTCCTTCATGATCACCGATGAGTTTGTGATGTTGAAACTCTTCGGAAAGGAAGGGGAGTTTGACCACAGAAAGCTAATGAGTTTCAACAAAAGCGCCATTGGATGGGGAAACGAGCTGGCGGATTACTACATAGGGCTTTCGGAGAAAATAAATTAAAGTGAAAGCGGCAACACATCCCGCCGTAACCAGTGGTGTATTTTTGCACCGCTGGAATCAATCCAAATCAAGGAAGGTTTGAAGCTCAATGTTTTAACCCTACTGTTTTGATCACAATATTTTGATCACAATGTTTTGATCACACCGTTAAATACATACTGCACCAATTTGCCAGGAACAATGCCCCCAAATATTTCAAGGGGGACTATTTTTGAAGACATCTATTTTTTTGAACCTCGTTATTCAGGAGGGAAACCTGCCTTACACCCCTCCCCAGAATGCCTCCTTTCCAATTTGGCCTTCGTTTCCAAAAAGCCTCCTTTACAAGAAAAAGAAGCATACCTTAAAAGGGCACGGCCAATATTGGATATGCCACTGAAAACGTCATCGGCTATGCTATATATTATTGAGGGTTACTACCTGAATACTTACTGCCATAACAAAAAGATGAACATTCTGAGGCCGGAAAAACGATAATTTTCAGAGCCATTCCGACGAAAAATGATCTCGTCGGGGTAGCAGCGGATGGATGGACATCAGAAGATCTATGGAAAATTAAGGGGCAGGGATTCCTAAACTGACCCTGGCCCGCAGCAGTAAATAAAAAAAGGAATGCCTGGATTCAGGGAATCTGGATCTGGCAGATCTAATACTGAAAAATGGAGTTTTGATAATGGCAAAAGAAGAAATTCTCGCTGGTTTAGCGGATGCTGTGGTCGAAGGTGACGACGACCTCGCAGAAGAATTCGCACAGAAAGCTCTTGATGAAGAAATCGACGCTTATGAAGCAATCGTTGATGGGCTTGCAAAGGGTATGAACATCGTCAGTGACCAATATGAGAAGGGAGAAGCCTTCGTTCCCAGCCTTCTGCTCGCAGCCGATGCAATGTACGCAGGGATGGAAATCCTTACCCCCTACATGAAGGTCGACGCAAGCGGTGGCCCCCGAACCGTCATCGTCGGAACAGTGGAAGGAGACGTGCACGACATCGGGAAGAACCTCGTCAAGACAATGATTACCGCTGCAGGCTACAACGCAATCGACCTGGGTACCGACGTCCCTCTTGATAAATTCGTTGAAGCCGCAAAGGAAAAGAAGGCAGCAGCAATCTCCATGAGCACCCTGATGACTACAACCATGGGTGGCATGGAAACCGTCATAGAACAGCTTCAGGAAGCAGGCATCAGAGACTCCCTTGCAGTCATGATCGGCGGCGCCCCCGTCTCCAAAGAATACGCAGCATCCATCGGAGCAGACGCTACAGCACAGGACGCAAGTGCAGCAGTCGAAACCCTTAGCTCTCTTGTCAGCGAACTTCCTGAAGAGTCCTGGAGCAACGCTTCAATCGCAGAAAGCAAGATGAAGTACAAGGAAATCCTCGCACAGAAGGGTACCAGGGAAGAGATCGACGTCGGACTCATCACCGCCGAGGTAGTCATGGACGAGTTTGATTCCGTCGTGCCCAAGTTCAACGAGACGATGACCAAGAAGGAAAGGTTCGTCTCCGCCTTCCAGGACAAGAAGGTCGACAGGCTCCCGGTCGCACCCCTTATCTGCGGTCTCTCCAGGAAGTTTGTGCCCTGCACCTACGCAGACTACTCCACAAAGGCAGAAATGTATGCAGCCAGCGCAGTTGCGGGTACCAAGTACTTCAACATTGACAACTTCGTCGGCCTTACAGACCTCTGTGTTGTCGCAGGCGACTTCGGTGCAACCATCAGGATCCCTGATGAAGACACCCCTGCAGCAACCGGCCACCTCGAAGACTACGAAGCCATGGAAGTCCCCGAAATCAAGGAAGGCACCCGTGCCTACAACCTGATCCAGGGCAACAAGCTCGCAACCGAGAAGGCAACAAAGGAAATCAACGCCCCCATCACTGCCCTCTTTGAAGGCCCGATGGTAGCCCTGACCCAGATCATGGGAGCAACACGCGTCCTTTCCGACCTTAAGACCAACCCCGACGTTGTCCTCAAAGGCCTCGAAAAGACCACCGAGTACTGCAAGGAAATGACAAAGATGATGTTCGAGGAAGCCCAGCCCGACAACCTCTGTCTGGCAACCCTCTGGACCAACAACGTCATCCTCGGCGCAGACGAATACATGAAGACCGAAGGGAAAATCATGCAGGACGTCTTCGCTCCTCTCTACAAGGAATATGACATGCCAATGGTCGTCCACAACTGTGCCGACGCCCCGCACTGGGACCTTATCAGCAAGTGGGACACAAAGTACTACAGCTACACCTACTACCCCGAACAGGTGAACAAAGGCTCCAAGGACCACAAGTACCTCATTGAGAACTACGGAAAAGACGTCATGTTCGCCGGAGAAGTCAGCCCTATTGCATTCATAGACAACAGCCCCGAAAACCTCGAGAAGATCAGGAACGATACCATCGCCCTCCAGGAGAGCGTCCTGAACACCCTCAAGGAAAACGGCATGCAGTCCAAGTACGTGATTGCAACCGGCTGTGAAGTCCCACCAAGGGGCCCGTGCGACACCGTCACTGCCCAGACCTACACTGCGGCAGAAACCGGTCCGGAAATCTACAAGAAGATCATCGGATAAACCGGGCAGTCGCGTCCTGAAAAATAAGCAAGCTGAGGCTTGCTGCCGGAAAGGAAGGGCATTTATGCCTGCCCTTTCCTTATTTCACGGGACTTGTCCGTGGAAATAATTCAGGTTCCCGCTGTTTCCTGCAAACTTAGGTATTCTTACGTGTTTTCAAAAACGTACAGGTGAACTCAAAAAACGGATTAAAAAACGTAGCGAACAGAAAAAAATGTGCAACTGTTTGCAGAAAATGACGGCGAACCTTTTTTAATCACCCCAGGATCTTCAGTAAAAAACCTTCAGTAAAACTCCAATAAACTTCCAGCAAAAAACCAACAAAAAACCTCCAACATAAACTTCCAGCAAAAAAGTTCAGAAAAACTTCCAGCCCAAAAACAATAAAACTAACTGAAGATCCTGAAAATTCATCCGGTACCGACACGGATGGAAAAAAACAGTAGTCATTATAATAATTTCCTGCAAGAAAAAACGTCAGACCACTCAGCAGGTCAGTATAACCGCAATGCGAAAGGGGAAAACATGGCAAGCGAACTGAGAACGTCTAACGGTACTAATCCGGAAAGCCGGGACGGAATGGCAAACCTGGCCCGGACAATAAGAGACAAGATCCTCATCAACGAGCCGGTAAAAGAAGAAGGGCTTATCGACC
>CBFCWE010000133.1:0-5670 GCA_965601435.1 uncultured Methanosarcina sp. | reverse complement strand
GGATTTTTAATGGATTTTTAATGGATTTTTAATGGATTTTTAATGGATTTTTAATGGATTTTTAATAGAGCCTTTATTGGTGATAACAAGATTTGTCTTTTTAGGAGTGCTTGAAGCATTTCCATATACGAAAAAGTTATTCGAAACGAATGCCCCTGGCTTTTCCCAGAAAGATGGAGTAGATGATACTGTCTTTCTGCTAGATAAATGTATCATCAGGGAGTCGTTTTATATCCGGGATTCTGTCTGCCGCTTAGTAAATTATATCATGGAAGAAAACCTATTAAAGGGTTTAGCCACTTAAACAAGGACTTCATAACTTCCCACACTTGAGGGCTCAGCACTTGAGAGTGAATTATCCTAAGCACGTAACAGGTAAAAAACATGCCAGGTACCATAATTTCTATAGTAGAGCTGTTGCTTACCGCAGAGATCTATAATCGCTACTCTGAACTTGACGTGAATGATCTCCCAAAGGAGATCCGGAAACACTATTGGAGCAGCGCGGAAAAAACCGTTCCCAAACCTATCCTGGTTTCAATTTCCAGGGTTGAAAAATTATACGGCATTGAAAATGTTGAACAAAGTGTCAGGAATGTGCCGTTCATAGTTACCGACAGGTCCAATTTTGAAATCCGTTTGAGCGCTTTTGACCTTGCAGTGGAATGGTTCGAAAAGCAGGACGAAGCCCCGGGACGAATTGAAAATAACCCTGTTCTTGCTTACTACTTTGGGGAAATAAGGAAACTGGAAGCTGCAAGCTATGTCGAGGCAAAGGCGAAGGCAAGGCCGAAAGAAGTTGACAGGGAATGGATCGAGTCCCTGATTGCTGAAATCCGGAAAGAGGATAAGGGGGAAGACATGCTCAAACTGGTGTCTATCATCGCCCCGGAAGACGTTAAGCAGAAAGTCAAGGACCTTGTCCTCACAAAGGAGCAAGAAGAAGAAGTCGAAAAGGTCCTGAAAGCAATCAAGCACCGGGAATATCTCCGGGAAATCGGGCTGCATGATATAGGCAAGCTCCTATTCGTAGGACCCCCCGGAACCGGGAAGACCTCTGTTGCACGAGCGCTTTCCGAGCGGCTTTCCATTCCTTTCGTGGAGGTCAAGCTTTCCATGGTCACGGACCAGTACCTTGGTGAGACTGCAAAAAACATTGACAGGGTCTTCCTGCTGTCCAAGAAACTGAATCCATGCATCCTATTTATCGATGAACTGGACTTTGTAGCAAAAGCCCGGACCTCAGACGAGAATGCAGCAATCAAGAGGGCTGTCAACACCCTCCTGAAAGCAATTGACGAGATCAGCCTTGTAGAACACGGCGTCCTCCTGATTGCTGCCACCAACCATCCCCGGATGCTTGACAGTGCTGCGTGGAGACGTTTTGATGAAATCGTTCACTTCCCTCTACCGGACATCGAGATGCGCAAGGGAATTCTGGATCTGGTGACCGTGCATATCGAAGGGGAGCTGGATACGAAGGAAATCGCGGAAATTACCGAAGGTTACTCGGGCTCGGACCTGCGCATGGTAATCCGGGAAGCTGTCCTGAGTGCCCTTCTGGAAGAACGAAAGGTGCTGAATCAGCAGGACCTTCTGGAAGCCGTGCTGGACTTTGATGAAAGGGCAGGGCTCAAGTCCGAGCAGTACGGCGAGGATTAAGTGCGGAGCCAGCAAAATGAGCTTCTAAAAACGAGTTTAGTAAACTGAGGTTCAAAGAATGAGACTAACGCTTCTTGGGACCGGGGATGCCATAGGGACCCCGAAAATAGGGTGCACCTGCCCTGCCTGCACGGATGCCTTCAAAGGGGGGAAGAGCCAGCGTCTGAGGTTCTCGATCCTTGTGGAATCTTCCGAGGGCAGGATACTTATTGACACGAGCCCGGACCTGCGGCAGCAGTTCCTCCGGCAAAAGGTCTCCTGTACGGAAGGGACCTGTGTGAACGGGGTAATCTGGACCCACGGGCATTATGACCATTACTCCGGGTTCGGGGAGTTTTACAGGGTCCAGCATAAAGTCGACGTCTACGGGATTCCCGAAACCCTGGACTACATTAACCAGTTCGTTTCTTTCCTGAAACCGAGGTACCATTACGTGGAACTCTACGAACCTTTCAAGCTTATAGGGCTGGAATTCACCCTCTTCAAGGTCAACCACCCTCCTGTCGACATTCCTACCGGGGTTGTTATCCGCGAAGGGGATAAGAAAGTGGTGATAACGGGCGACACGAACAAAGACATTCCCAAAGTAAGCCTTGACCTAATGAAAGACCCTGACCTCCTGATTGCCGATGCCATAGTTCCCCCCCGAATCCACATCAAAAAGCACATGAATTCCGAGGACGCTATGGAACTTGCCAGGGAGCTCAATGCAAAGGAAGTCGTTCTCACGCACTTAAGCCACTTCTATCGGCCTCATGACATCGAATCGATGTTTTTACCCCTTGGGTACGACGGGCAGGTCTTTGAATTCTAAGGCTGAAAAATCACTATTTTTTTCTTTTTTCAATCTTCTTCACTTTTCTTTTATCACTTTTCCTCATTTTCCCGTGTACTCCCTCTTTTGCAGCGTTATAAAGAGAGCGTAAAACCCCCGGGTCTTTACCTGGGGGTATAAGCGTCAACTCCTTTAAATTCTGCTGTAATTGGTTCTGCTAAACGATTAATACTTTTAAGTTAATATAATATTGCTGACACCCCTATGCGATAACCAAGCAAGTGGGTTAACAGGGCAAATTTCGTGTTAAATAATTTCTCACCGCCGGGACGACGGGTAGGGCCTGTAGACTTGTGGAGGTTGCTCCGGGGTATGAAGCAGGAAACCACTTCCTCGACTCCGAAGGAGGCAGGGAGGGGTAGTTCACCATGAACCCTAAAAGGATCCGAACCCTTAAATCCGGGGAACCCGGAAGCGGACCTGTTGCTTACTGGATGAGCCGGGACCAGAGGGTGGAAGACAATTGGGCTCTCCTCTTTGCCCGGGGAATAGCAGAGGACGCAGGTGTACCTCTGGTGGTCATCTTTTGCATGGTTGATGAGTTTCTGGGAGCCGGGTTAAGACAGTACCAGTTCATGCTGGAAGGGCTGCAGGAAGTCGAGAGTTCCCTTTCCCTGAAAAATATCCCCTTCATGTTCCTCCGGGGAAGTCCCGGGGAAGAAATCCCTTCCTTTGTAGATAAATACGGAATTGGCACCCTTGTTACTGATTTCAGTCCGTTGAGGCCCAAAAGGGAGTGGACGGAAAAAACTGCTTCGAAGCTTAAGATTCCCTTTTACGAGGTTGATGCCCACAACATCGTACCCTGCTGGGTTGCGTCAGGGAAACAGGAATATGCAGCTTACACTTTCCGTCCGAAGGTTAACGCTTTGCTTCCCGAGTTTCTGGTCGAGTTCCCGGAACTGGAGCCTAACTCTAGATTCCCGGAAACTTTTGCAGGGAAAAAAGCAGGAGGGAAAAAGGCAGGAGGGTATAAACCAGGAAAGGAGGTTGAAAAAAGTTCAGGGAGCAGGAATACGGGAGAACTGCTGCCTGAACGGTTAAAGGTTGCAGATACTGACCCTTATTTTGAACCCGGTCACTTCGCCCCGGGGGAAAGCGCTGCCCTGGAAGTGCTGGAAACTTTCCTCAACGAACGCCTGGACTCTTACAGTACTCTACACAACGATCCTACAAAGGACGTATCTTCGGACCTCTCTCCTTATCTGCACTTCGGGCAGATCTCAGCCCAGAGGGTTGCTCTCGAGGTAGAAAAAACCAGTGCA
Source organism: uncultured Methanosarcina sp. (assembly GCA_965601435.1). Lineage (GTDB taxonomy): Archaea > Halobacteriota > Methanosarcinia > Methanosarcinales > Methanosarcinaceae > MTP4. The sequence continues at coordinate 1,908 of CBFCWE010000133.1, read as the reverse complement.
GATGAGGAATCAAAGGCTGCTTTTCTGGAACAGCTAATCGTGAGACGGGAACTTACGGACAACTTCTGCTACTATAACCGGGCGTATGACAGCTTTGAGAGCTTTCCTGCCTGGGCAAAGAAGACCCTTGATGCTCACAGGCAGGACCCGCGGGAGTACCTGTACACGCGGGAAGAATTGGAGTTTGCAAAGACCCATGACCCACTCTGGAACGCAAGTCAGGTCCAGCTGCTCCGTGCCGGGAAGATGCACGGGTACATGAGAATGTACTGGGCAAAAAAGATCATTGAATGGAGTGAGTCCCCGGAAAAGGCGCTTGAGAATGCCCTTTTCCTCAATGACAGGTACGAGCTGGACGGTAGGGACCCCAACGGCTATGTAGGGATTCTCTGGGCCATCGGAGGGCTTCACGACCGTGCCTGGAGGGAAAGGGAGGTTTTCGGAAAACTCCGCTACATGAATTATTCGGGCGCCAGGAGGAAGTTTGATGTGGACGCTTATGTGGCCAGGTATCTTCCCGATGAGTGACTTCAGAAAAGAGGGTTTGGATCTCCTGAAAACAGTTTCCGAAACTTTTTTTGCTTCATGTCGGATAAGAAGAGTTCAGGGCCCCTGAATAACGATTTATTTTTTTCTCAGGTGTGACTGCCGAAGATAAGTCCGGAATAATTGAGTTTCTGGCATTTATAAATATAATAAATATCATATTTATATTTGTATAATTATATTAGTTTGTACTAATCAGAGTCAAACAAAAGGGAGTGGTTATTATGGTAGAGAAGACTGCTATTGACTGGATTGCGCTGGTACTTGTCATTGTAGGGGGCTTGAACTGGGGCCTTGTTGGTCTCTTCGGATTTGACCTGGTGGCATCTATCTTCGGGGAAATGAGCACAATCTCCAGAGCAGTATATTCGCTTGTGGGGCTTGCGGCACTTTATACGATCTACTTTGCAATGAAAAAATGAGAACTGAAAAATCGGGGTGGAACTAAAAAATTCAGATGGAGCTGAAATCCAGGTTATAACTGAAAAATCCTGGTTTTTTTCTTTTTTGAGCTGTGCAACGTCTATATGCACTTTATTCCGGCCCCTTTCCTGATTTGTTTTTCCCTTCCCGGGATTTCAGCAGGTCAGAACGACGCAGTAGAGAGAGGGGGGAGATTTTTCACTGCCCTTTCAGAGTCCTGAGTTCGGAAAGCACGTCTTCGGCGTGGCCCTTCACTTTCACATTGCTCCAGATCCTGGCGATCTTGCCTTCGGGATTTATCAGGAAGGTCGTCCGGACCGTGCTCATGACTTCTTTTCCCATGAAGTTTTTCATGTGAAATACATCATATGTTTTGTGAATGTTAATTCCCGTATCGGAGAGCAGGCAAATGCTGATTTCTTTTTTCTCTATGAATTTCCGGTGCGATTCCTCACTGTCCCTGCTGACCCCCAGGATTACGGCATTTTCGACTTCGAAATCTCCTTTCAACCTGCTGAAGTCCATGGCTTCCAGGCTGCAGCCCTGAGTGTTATCCCTCGGGTAAAAATACAGGACCACCCATTTTCCTTTCAGGTCTTCCAGACAGTTTTTGTTTCCGTCCTGATCGGACAGGCAGAACTCCGGGGCATGTTGGCCTGCTTCTAAAGATGTCTTTGCCATATTTTTCCCTCCAACCTTTGTGCTATTCAGGTTGCACCATCCACGATTACAAATAATTTGAAAATTATACCTCTTAACCTTATCTTTTACATTATATTTTATATGTTATTTTTTATATGTGTTGTACAACATGGGTCCATCCTTTATTCTGCATCCTTTGTTATGTTTTCTATCTTTCTTTCTTTCTTTCTTTCGTATGCGTATTTATTGGTTCACTTTATCATTTCACCCTTTTCGCGCCCAGGCTAAGAGTCCTGC
>CBFCWE010000132.1:0-5755 GCA_965601435.1 uncultured Methanosarcina sp. | reverse complement strand
GTTCAATACAGCCTTAAAAGTTCAATACAGCCTTAAAAGTTCAATACAGCCTTAAAAGTTCAATACAGCCTTAAGGGCTCAATCCCTCTTTTTTCCATGAGGCAGGTGGGGATGTCGAGGACCTGCAGGACCGAATCGATTATAATCCCGTCCGAACTTGCGACTACAACGTCACTTTCGGGGTTTCCGCCTTCTTTTTTCAGGTCGAAATCGACGTGTTTTGAGGTCCTAGCATCACCGGGGATGCCTTTTTCCTGCATTCTACGGCGGATAAAGCCGGCAAGTTCCCCGCTCCGGCTGATCTGGGCGTCGAGGAGGAAGGTTGAGGTCTTCGGTCCGGTTTTGGCAAGGAAATTCAGGACGGTTTCGAGGGCTTCTCCTATGTCCCGGACGTGCTTTGTTTTGCTGAAATAGAACCGGGTGTCCCGGATGTAACTGTCGTCGCAAAACCACATGGGTTCTTTTTTCAGCAGGCTATCCACGGTGAGCAGGACGTTGTACCCGTCGAGGAGAAGGTCCCTGTTTCCTGTTTCTTTACACCCTATCTTTTTCTTTGCCCTGGAAACGGTCCTGTCCGGGGGCATGATGACCCTGGTAAGGATGTGCCGCTCTTCGACGCTGAGCCGGGAGTGGTCGGCTACAAAACGGATGGTTGCAAACTTCGGGTAGCCCCAGCGGAGAATACTCCGGACGTCGTTTGCGGGTTTAATTAATTTTTCGATTAAAAAAACGGTTGACTGCTCCTGCATGGCCGGTCCCCTTTCCGAAAGGATGTTCTTTAAGTGAATGAGTTAGTGAGTGAATGAGTGAGGCTATATGTTATATATACATATTTACACAATTAATTATGATGTTTGTTGAGTCAGTGGTCAATTTGCCTGTGCATCTGCTGGTTTATCCCCTGGCTTTTCTAAGTTTCAGCCCGGTTTGGGCTGCGGGCCGTTTGGAGTTCAGGCGGGAGGGTTACTATTATGGAAGTTTTATGGCTGGATCAGGAAGAAGTTAAAAGTGTCGTTGATATGCGCTCTGATATGGAAGTGGTTGAAAGTGCTTTCAGGCAGCACGGCCTTGGCAAAGTGCAGATGCCGCCAAAGTCCTATCTATACTATACCGAATACAATGGGGACCTCAGGACCATGCCTGCCTACCTTGAGGAAGAGGATGTTACGGGTGTGAAGATCGTAAATGTCCACCCGGGAAACCCGACGAAAGGCCTCCCCACCGTTATGGCGCTTATCGTCCTGATCTCCCCGGAAACCGGGGCTCCCGTAGCAATCATGGACGGGACCTACCTGACCGACATCCGGACAGGAGCAGCAGGCGGAATTGCCGCAAAATATCTTGCCCGGAAAGACTCCGGAATTATCGGTATGGTAGGGACCGGGAACCAGGCAAGGAGCCAGCTTGAAGCCCTTTGTGAAGTCTTTGAACCGGAAATGGTAAAGATCACCTCCAGGACCAGGGTGAGTGGTGAAAAGTTCAAACAAGAAATGGAAGACATGGTCTGTTGTGAGATCAGCATTGAGGAAAACGTTGAAAAGGTTTGTGACTGCGACATACTCGTCACGACCACCCCGGTTCGAAAACCCGTCGTAAAAGCCGAATGGGTCAGGGAAGGTACCCACATAAACGCAATTGGAGCCGATGCTGTCGGGAAAGAGGAACTTGACCCCGAACTCCTTATGCGCTCCAAAATCATTGTGGACGACATTGTGCAGGCTATTCACTCAGGGGAGGTAAATGTCCCGCTTTCCAAGCACTACATCTCCGAAAACGATATCCACGCCCAGCTAGGGGAAGTTATCACCAGCCTGAAACCCGGCAGGACAAGCGACGAGGAGATAACGATCTTCGATTCAACAGGCCTTGCAATCCAGGACGTCGCAACTGCAAACCTTGTCTATGAAAGGGCTGTCATGAAGGGCCTTGGCAAGGAAGTCCGGATGTTCTGAAAGGCTTTTTAAAGCCTTTTTTGATTTTCTTTTCTGCTTCCTTTCTCTGCTTCCTTTCTCTGCTTCCTTTTTTGTTTCCCTTGCTCATCCTCCACAGAATGCAAGCAAAGTTTTATACTCGGTTTTATGTTATTTATTTACAACATTATGTTTGATTTCTCCAACAATATGTTGTAAATTACTAACTATTTTTTTCTACCATCCAGAAACCTTTAAATATCATGAAGAGTTATCTATGTCTAACTCAATGTTGTAAATATCTAACTTTATGTTTGAAATATGCAATATAAGGTTATAAATATTCAACAAACATGCGGATCGGTTAGAGAGGTATTTAAAATGGAAAACAAGGAAAAAAGGTATAAATACAGAATGTTCACGGGCCGGGTCATTTTACTTGCCGGGATTCTGGTTGCAGCTTTTCTTGAAGTTGACGTCCTGATCCCCACTATGCTGATCAACACAGGGCTAATCATTTTTCTTTCGACGGCGTTCAGGCCTTTTAAGAGTGGGGACCTCCCCGACATTGACGAAAGGACAAAGAAGCTGGCTGCTTACGGGGTTGCCTATTCCTGGCTTTTGACCCTGGTGCTAATTACGGTCCTGATCTGGGTGGACTACTTCAAACTGCTTGAACTTACAGTAAGAGGAGTGCTTGGAATACTGCTCTTCTTCATGATTATTTCCGCAAATGTTTTCAGGTGGTATTTCATGCGTAAAGGCGATGTTGAGTAATAAGGTCCCGGAGGCCACTTCGTGAAAACAAGGATAAAGGAATTCAGGGCCCGGTATGACCTGACCCAGGAAGCTCTGGCAAAGATGGTCGGGGTAAGAAGGGAAACCATCGTTTTTCTTGAAAAAGGAAAGTATAACCCCTCTCTAAAGCTTGCTTACAAGCTCTCAAAGGCTCTGGAAACGACAATTGAGGAATTGTTCATCTTCGAAGACTTGGACCTGGAATGAGCCGGATGGTTCATTATACTTAAAATTTTTTATATATTATATTCTTCTTTATTTTCAATTGTATTATTCTCAGGGAATTTAATTATTTCCAGGATTTTTTTGAGGGCGGCTTTAAGTTGAAGGTTAACCTGATTTTTGTTAAGGACTTAAAATTCATAATCCATAAATACTTGAATATAATTTTATTAATTGTTGAGCGGTTAACTGTTTTGGAGAGTTTATACATACCCCCCAAGAACAGTTGTACCTTGCCCTAATGGTATAATGAAATATTTTTATCCCAAACTACTCCCCATATACTCTCTCTGAGTTCCGCTCAATACCTTCATTTTAAAAAAGATGATCGGGGTAAGAAGGGAAACTATCGTTTTTCTTGAAAAAGGAAAGTAAAATCCCTCTCTAAAGCTTGCTTGCCGGCTTGCAAGGGTTCTGGAAACGGCAATCGAGGAGTTGTTTATCTTTGAGGACTCGGATCTGGAATAAGCCGGATGGTTCATTATACTTAAAATTTTTTATATATTATATTTTTCTTTATTTTCAATTGTATTATTCTCAGGAAATTTAATCATTTCCAGGATTTTTTTGAGGGCGGCTTTAAGTTGAACGTTGACCTTACTTTAGTTAAGGAACTAAAATTCATAATCCATAAATACTTGAAAACAAATTGGATAATTGTTGAGCGGTTAACTGTTTTGGAGATTTATACATTACCCCCAAAAATAGTTGTACCTTGCCCCAATGGTATAATGAAACATTTTTGTCCCAAACTACTCCCATATACTCTCCCTGAAAAACTGCTCAATACCCTCCTTTTTAAAAACAGGTGTGGGTACTGTACGGCTACTCAGTACCCGTCCACTTTCCTTTTAACGCCGTGGTTCCTTTTATTTTTTTTCTAATTTTTCCCTTTGAATTTCTTTAAATTTAATTCGTTTAATTTATTCAAACCCCTACGATTTCGTAGAGCTTATCCATATCAACGTGCTTTTCCACCACTCTGGCAAGTTCTTCATAGGCACCGTCTTCGGTCATGACTTCTTCGAGTTTGTATTCGAGGCCTTTTTTCTCGTAAAGGTACTTCATCAGGGCGTTCCTGATGTTTTCGTTTTCGAAAAGCCCGTGGAGGTAGGTGCCGATAACAAGGCCTTCCTCATCAATGGAGCCGTCGTCCCCGAAAACATGGCTTTTTGAGTCAGTTGCACCCATGTGGATCTCGTAGCCTTTTACCTCTTCTCCGTCTATGGGGGCAAGGATCGGGCCGTGGGCATTGACGGTTTTTGTGACCTGGATGGTCCGTTTTTCGTATTCCCCGAACTTTGTCCTTATGTCCAGGAGCCCGAGACCCTCGAACTCAGCTTCGATCCCGTTTTCGATACCTGAGTCAAAGATGGTCTTTCCTAGCATCTGGTAGCCGCCGCAGATCCCGAAGATGGGGATTTTCCCTTTGAACGCCGCAATCTTTTCGGCCATGCCGCTTTCCTTGAGGTCTTGAAGGTCGTTGATGGTGTTCTTTGTTCCGGGAATAGCGATTGCGTCGGGGTTTCCAAGTTCTTCGTCAAGGTCCACATAGCGGATGTTGGCATGGCTTTCCAGGGGCTCGAAGTCCGTGAAGTTCGAGATCCTGGGCAGGCGGATTACTGCAATTTCGATTTTCGCTTCCGCTTCTGAGTTTTCCTTGTCCCCCAGGGAAACCGAGTCTTCGGAGGGGATGTGAAGTTTGAAATAGGGGAGCACGCCGAGCACCGGGATTCCGGTTTTTTCCTCAAGTTCCTTTAAGCCCGGCTTCAGAATTTCCAGGTCGCCCCTGAACTTATTGATTATGAAACCTTTGACGTTTCTCCGCACGTCTTCGGGCAGGAGGGCTATGGTCCCGTAGAGACTTGCAAAAACGCCACCTCTTTCGATATCTCCTACAAGGATGATCGGGGCCTGGGTAAGCCTCGCGGTGCCTATATTTACAATGTCCCTTTCATAGAGGTTGATTTCAGCAGCCCCGCCTGCTCCTTCCATAACAATGATATCGTGTTCGTTCCCAAGCCTTCCCAGAGCCCCTTCCAGAACGCCGTTCATCTCCTCAATGGAATCGTAGTACTGGCCTGCGCTTCTGTCTGCGTAAGGTTCCCCTAGCAGGATAATCTGGGAAACACAGTCACCTTTCGGTTTCAAGAGGACCGGGTTCATGTCTGCAGTGGGTTCGGCGCCGGCAGCTTTCGCCTGGATCGCCTGTGCAATCCCGATTTCCTTCCCATCCTTTGTAATCCAGGAATTCAGGCTCATGTTCTGGGCCTTGAAGGGGGCAACCCTGTACTTTCTGGACAGGATCCTGCAAATAGCGGTCACAACTGAACTCTTACCAACATGTGAAGCGGTTCCCAGGATTAAGACGCTTTTCGTATCCATTTTTACCATATCCGTCTTCTCGAACACTGATTGTGGGTATTGTTAGTGAATATTATTTCAGAAATACATCAATGAATATTATTATAATTCCGTTGTTATAATTATAAGTTTGCGTACTGTGTGTATTAAATCAAGAAAACTTGTTTAAATTAAATAATTGCATTCTTATACTTCTGCCCAAGGATATATAGTTTCTGACGCCCAGCAGGTTTTTTTGAACTCCTTAAAAAAGCCGCCTTTTTACACATTATTTTTTTTTCTCAATCTTTGTTTCTTTCGGGATTTGCTTCCTTAAAGCCTTCTGTTTTTTTAGATCTCAATTCCTTCCGAACCAAATCCTTTTCACACTCTTTTCGGGATTATCTTGAGTTTTATTCAGGGTTGCCAATTCAGGGTTGTCAATTCAGGGTTGTCAATTCAGGGTTGTCAATTCAGGGTTG
>CBFCWE010000131.1:0-6080 GCA_965601435.1 uncultured Methanosarcina sp. | reverse complement strand
TCCTGATTTTTCTAATTATCCTGATTTTTCTAATTATCCTGATTTTTCTAATTATTATTTTATATTAATATGATTATCTTAATTTTTCCAGCTATTCCAATTATATATTATCCTGCTTTGTAGAAATGCTTTTTTAGGGAAGTTGCATTCCTCATTTTCATCCCTTAAATTTCGAGTAGGTTAATACTTTCACCCCGCATGCTCAAGCTTTTTTAAGAGGTAAGTTTTATCTATCGCGTAATGTCTGTCCTCGATCCGAAAAAAAGCGATCCTAAAAAGCGGATTACTTTCCATGTGGACATGGACAGCTTTTTTGCTTCTGTGGAGGTCAGGGAGAGCCCCGAGCTGAAAGGACTGCCCGTTGTCGTGGGGTCTGACCCGAAAGGAGGAGCAGGGAGAGGGGTTGTAAGCACCTGTTCCTACGAGGCGCGGGAGTACGGGATACATTCGGCAATGCCGATTTCAAAGGCGTATAAGCTCTGTCCCGAAGCGGTCTTTTTGTCCGTCAACATGAAGCTCTACATGGGAGTCTCGGCGGGGGTAATGGAGATCCTCAGGGGTTTTGCGGAAAAGTTTCAGCAGGTCAGCGTGGACGAGGCATACCTTGTGCCCGGGCCCGAGGTCAGGGACTTTGAGGAAGCTGCGCTTTATGCCCTCCGGATCAAGGACGAAATCCGGAAACAGGCAGGTATAACCTGTTCCGTGGGGGTGGGCCCGAACAAGCTCCTTGCAAAGATTGCTTCGGGCTTCCAGAAGCCGGACGGGATGACAATGGTCCGTCCCGAGGACGTCCGGGGATTTCTTTTTCCAATGCAGGTCTCAAAAATCCCGGGCATAGGGGAAAAAACCACGGAAGCCCTGAAAGGGATGGGAATCTCCACGGTAGAAGAGCTTTCAAACTGTGATGTCCAGCTCCTGAAGGAAACGTTCGGGAAAATGGGCTTGCGGATGAAGCAGATGGCAAACGGGCTCGATTTCGGGGATGTACGGGAAAAAGAGAGCATAAAGTCTATCAGCCGGCACGGGACTTTCGAGGAAGACACCGGCGACCCGGTAAAGATCTTCGGTTCTCTGGACTCTCTTGCCGATGCCGTACACGGTTCCCTGCTCAGTAATAACTTTCTCTACAGGACTGTGACTCTGACCGTCCGCTTCGAGGACTTTTCAACGTATACCCGTTCGAAAACCGTCCCGAGCTGGACTTCGGATATCTTCGTGATAAAAAGGCTGGTCCGCCAGCTCCTTTCCGAGTTCCTTGGCGGCAGGAAGTTCCGGCTGGTAGGAGTCGGGGTCTCGAAACTCCGGGAAAGGGACGAAAGGCAAACCCTGATAACGGATTTCCTGTAAAGGCCGTGAGAATACCTGCAAAAACCTGCCGGGATCCCTGGGGCTTTTGGGCTTCCTGGGGTATTCAGACATAATAATTTTTCACAAAAATAAAAACAGAGGATTTGTATCTTGATAGAATATGGTGTTTCAGGTGCGGAAAAAGAACTTTTGAGGGACGTCAGGTCTAACGGGATTCCAGCTGAGCGTTTCCGGGACATTTCAGAGGAAAGGCAGAGGCTTGAGTCCGAATATTCCGAAAAGGCAGGGCTGGCTGAAGAAGAAATCCTGAGGGAAATCGAGGAGCTGGACGCAAAGATAGGAGAATTGAGGCAGGTTATAGAAAAGGAATCCTGCCGCATCTCGGAAGAAAGCAGGCTGGAACTTGTAAAACTGGAAGCCGAATTAAAAGAAGCTAAAAAAGTGCGCCCGGTCCCGGGAAAGCTGATATCCTATTTCCTGGCCCGGGTGAAAAGGTACCTGAAAGGTAGACGCCATGCCCGGTTGAAAGCCGGGTCCCAAAAAGAGGCGGACAGGCTGCTCAGGAATGAGTATGCCGCCCTGAAGGAAGTGAAAGACCGCTCCGAGTACCTGAAAAACAACAGCGGTTCGGAAATCGAAAGAAAGCTCTTTCCCCTTGTAAGGCAGCTTGAAGCTCTTAAAAAAATAATGGTCTCAAACAATTACTGGGGAGCCGAGGGAGAACTGTTTGTTATTGAAAAGCTTCGCACCCTCCCTGACGAATACTATCTCTTCAACGACCTGAAGCTGGAGCTTGAGGAGTACATAAGCTTCGAAGGCAAAAAACTGAAATCTGCCCAGGTCGACCACCTGCTTGTGGGGCCTTCCGGGGTCTACGTAATCGAAACGAAAAACTGGAGCCCTGCCTATGTGAAAAAAGTCTTCAAGGAACACTCCTTCACCCCGTACGACCAGGTCCGGAGAAGCAGCTACCTGGTCTACAGGTACCTCAACGGCTTGAAATACGGGAGCCGTTTCCAGAGAAGCTATTTCAAAATGGCAAACAAAGAAATAAAGGTACAGCCGGTAATCGCCATAGCAGGTTCGAAAATCCCTCTGGAAAAAAGCCCTGTCCAGGTGCTGTTTGCGGACAGCCTGAGTTCCCGTGTCCTGAGCCGGGAAGTGACCCTCTCAAAAGGAGATGTCAAAAAAATTGTAAAGCAGCTGGAGCACCTGTTCCCGAAGTGAATTTCTCCATCTAATTTTTTCATTTCATCCCGGCTTTAGCCTTCAACTTCCTTTCTTTGCTTGCAGGCATTTGATTCACCCCATTTCATACGTTAATGAGGGGAAAATCTCCGAAAAATGGTTCTGGATGCACGTCTTAGTATTAGTATATGCAAATTGAGATCCTTGGAAGCGAATCCTTCGGAGCGAGGTCTCTTGCCTGCGTGGTTAAGGTGAGAAAACGGGTGATAGTCATTGATCCCGGAGTTGCCCTGGCTCGCCTCCGCTTTTCTTTGTTTCCCCATCCCCTGGAAGTTGCTGCGGCTGCCAGGATCAGGGCCCGGGTCCTTTCCGCACTCACCGGAGCTACGGACGTGGTGATCAGCCACTACCACGGGGACCACATGCCCATGAGAGCCGAAGACCCCTACCAGCTGCCGGTTGAATCTCTCCCTCCTCTTGAAGGGGTCCAGTTCTGGTGCAAGGGGCCGGAAAACATTTCCCGGCTCTCAGCCCGGAGAAGAAAAGAACTTTCCACCTTTCTCGGATTTTCCCTTCCGAATTCCGAAGAGGAAAACTCCGGCTGCGTTTCTTTTTCCCGGCCTGTCCCCCACGGTGCGCGGGGAAAGGGTTTCGGAGAGGTGCTGATGACCTGTATCCGGGAAGGGGATGAGGTCTTTGTCCATTGTTCAGACATCCAGCTCCTGGACAGGGAAACAGTCCTTACCGTACTTGCCTGGAAACCCACGACAGTCCTGGCCTCAGGCCCTCCAATCTACCTTTCCCACCGCGTCCCGGAAGCTAAAACGGAAGCTTTTGAAAACGGGCTCCTCCTTGCCAGAAATGTCGATACGCTTATCCTTGACCATCATCTGCTCAGGTCCTTTTCCGGATACCGCTGGTTAAAGGAACTGGGCGAAGTTGCGGGAAACAGGAGCGTAGTGCTCTGTGCTGCGGAATTTATGAGAGAAAAACCGAATCTGCTGGAAGCCAGGAGAAAAGCCCTTTATGAAGAACTGCCCGTGCCCGCGGGCTGGCATGAAGCCTATGCAAGAGGGGAGGCAGGGTTTGAAGAGTACTCCGGATGGTGAAATGAAAGCTCAAGAGCCTTAATCGAATAAAAAAGTCACAAAAGGTCCTGCAAATAAGGGAACTGAGTAATACGGAGACAGTTCACCTGCAAGTCCTGTTAGATTGGTTCCCTGTTAGATTGGTTCAGGCTCAGACAGCTTCCTGCTCCAGCGGTTCTTCAGAATTTTCAAGCATCGATTTTAATGTGGCACGTCCTTCAACTTACAACAAAAATTACTTTTACGATTATAGCAAATAGTGAAGCGGAGGATTTTGAGCCTGTGGAACTGGAAATCAAACGTGGGTATGAAGTGCTTCCCGACAATACGGTGAGGTTTGGCATCCGTGTAACAAACGCCGGGAATTCTGCCATTTCCGATGTAGAGGTCATCCTGGATTACAATGATTCGCTTTTCGAGCTTGAAGGCAATATTGTGGGAAAGCTCGGGACGCTTCCCCCCTCAGCTCCACGGACCACAAAATTCCTGCTAAAACCTCGCGGCTGCGTCCACAGGGAGGAGATCGGGGCGACAGTCCGCTACAAAGACCACAGCTGGGAAAAGCACACCCTTGAAATGCGCCCAAAAGTTATCCACTGCGTCTGTCCTTTCCTGAAAGAAAAAGCAATTACAAGGTCCGAGTTCCTGAGGCTTTCCGATACCGGGAATTCAGCTGAACACGGCCTTAATTTCGAAAACATCTCTCCTGAGAAGCTCGTAGAGTTTCTGTCCCACACCTGCAAAAACCGCTTGTACAAAGTTGACGAATTTTCCATCGAAAACGGGAAGGTCCTGTACCTGGCAGGCGAATCTCTCGGAGAAAAGGCTTATTACCTGCTCACAGCCGTTGTCCTGGAACAGGAAGGAATTGTACAGGTCCTCCTGCATGCAAACTCGGACAAAGCCTTTGGGCTCAACGGCTTTCTGAACGAAATTCTTGAAAACCTCCGACACCTCTTGCAGAACGTCGGTGCTGCCAGGGAAATCGGGATCATCAAAAAGGAGCAGGTCATCAACATCATTGACTCGGTGGTGCAGCATACGAATTTTTCGGAAGGGACTGATGCACCGTCGCTTGCTATCCGGGAGAGTGTGGTGCAGCGGAGCAAAATAGGTTTCCTTGAAGAGGGAGTGGAAGGGGAAGAGGAAAAGGAAAAGGCTCAGGCAACAGAACAAACCATAGCAGAAAAAACCGCACCTGAAAAAACCATACCTGAAAAAACCATACCTGAAAAAACCATACTTGAAAAAGCCGTTAGACATCCGCCTGAAAAGAAAGCTCCCGCAAAAGAGCCCCTCACCCGGTCCCCCGAGAAAAAACCCGATGACTCGCCCAGAAAACCGATCCCTGTCCTCAGCCTGATGGTCATAGGCATCCTTCTTGTGGGAGCTTCTGCCGTATTTCTGGACTGGGGTGGAGGCCCCGGAAATCCGGAAACTTACACAAACTCCGCTGGCATGGAGTTTGCGCTGATCCCCGACGGAGAGTTCATGATGGGCTCGCCTTCAGGCGAAAGTGGCTCTGATGCTGATGAAAATCCCATACATAAAGTCACCATCGGAGAGCCGTTCTACCTGGGCAAATATGAAGTTACCCAGGAACAGTGGCAAAAAGTAATGGGAAACAACCCCTCACATTTCAAAGGAGACAGGCTCCCGGTTGAGAGGGTTTCCTGGGAAGAAGCCCGGGAATTCATAAAAAAGCTCAACGAGATGGAAAAAACCGACAAATACCGCCTCCCTTCGGAATCTGAATGGGAATATGCCTGCCGGGCAGGGAGCAGCGACAAGTACTCTTTCAATTACGATGTTTCAAGCCTCGGAGAATATGCCTGGTACGATGAGAATTCGGGAGACAAAACCCACCTCGTAGGTCAGAAGAACCCCAACTTCTGGGGCCTTTACGACATGCACGGGAACGTCTGGGAATGGGTGCAGGACGGCTGGCACGATTCCTATTACGGGGCCCCTTCCGACGGCAGCGCCCGGGTAAGTTCGAGCAACTCCCTCAAGGTCAGGCGGGGCGGGAGCTGGGAAGGCAACGCCGGGTACTGCAGGGCAGCGAACCGGGGGAACAGCGGCTCGGGATACAGGAGTTCCGGACTCGGGTTCCGGGTTCTGAGGGAATTGTGACTTTTATGAAGGGATTGTAACCCTTTTGCACTTTACTCATTTTACCTGATCCTGAAAACCTTTTTTCTATCTGCTTTTCAGGTACCGGCATTCTCACCGGTCAGCTTGCTGACCGGCTTTTCCATAAAGTACATTTTAATGACTAAAAATAGTATGAAAGTTATCAACAAATATGTTCGGATAATTTAAAAATCAGAATATTGTCATGAAGGTGTGTTTTGTGTACTTTCATTTTTTGTGCCTGTTATTCTGAGGATTTTATGTGTCTTTTTTCAGAAATTACGGGAAGGGCCGCTTGCTTACGCAAGAGGCTGTCCGGTAATTCAAAATCTGAAATTCATCAAAACAAGCAATTCGCTGGCA
>CBFCWE010000130.1:0-6109 GCA_965601435.1 uncultured Methanosarcina sp. | reverse complement strand
TCATTTCTAAGAACCTATCCAGTTATGGATCCTATAAAAACTCATTTCTAAGAACTCATTTCTAAGAACTCATTTCTAAGAACTCATTTCTAAGAATTCACTCACTCATTAGCTTCAGGGTCCGCACAAGATCTGTCCTGGAAAGGATTCCAACCAGATTCCCATTATCAATGACAAGGAGCCTGCCGATATTCCGACCCGATACCAGTTTCAGGGCATCGCTTGCATGACCGTCAGAGGGTATGGATATAATATCTTTGGTCATTATATCCGAGACAAGAAGCACAGGTCTCTCGAGTATGGGAACCCTCTGAACATCGGTAAAGCTCACTACTCCTTTCAGGAAACCCCCTTCCATGACAGGGTAACCCATGTGTTTATTTTCGAACATGAAATGGACCAGGTCTTCAACACTCATGGAAGGGTGGACCGAGACCACAACCGGAGTCATTATATCCCGGATAACTATGTCTTCGAGGGTCACCGAAGCCTGGGTTGATCGTTCTTCTTCCGATGCCCCGACATAGATGAAAAGAGCTATCAGGGGAAACCAGAGGTTACCAATCAGGATGCCGAAAATAGCCATAAGGATTGCAAAGAACTTCCCGACAGCTGCCGCACTCTGGGTAGCTTTTACATACGACATCTTCCTGGCATAAAGAGCCCGGAGCACCCGGCCCCCGTCCATAGGAAAAGCAGGCAGGAGGTTAAAGACTCCAAGCACCACATTCATTGCCCCGAGAATCCAAATGGTAAGGAAAACGGGGTTCTCCACAAGCGCCGGATTAGGAGATATGAAGGTTTCGTAAACGAAAAGACAAACGAAACCTATCACCAGGCTCGTTAAAGGCCCTGCAAACGCCATCTTGGCTTCCTGCGAAGGTACCCTTGGCATCTCTTCCATCGACGAAACGCCCCCGAAAAGGAAGAGTGTAATGCTGTCAATATTGACCCCGTACCGCATCGCCAGGTAGGAGTGTGCAAGTTCATGCAGAAGAATGGACACAAAGAGCAGGATGGCTGTCAGTGTCGAGAGCACATATCTGGTCAGCGGAGGTTCAACCCCAAAAAACCCGAAAGGCTGCGGATTGATCGCAAAAACATACGCAAAAACGGGTAATATCAGAAGAAAAGTAACGTGTAGCTTGATTGGTATGCCCATTACGCTTCCGATTTTCAATGAAGATTGCATAAATAAAATCCCCCTCTAATTAAGATAATTTTAATCAGGAGATCCCTGATCTGAAGATCCCTGATCTGAAGATCCCTGATCCGAAGATCCCTGATCCAAAGATCCCTGATCCGAAGATCCCTGATCCAAAGATCCCTGATCCGAAGATCCCTGATCCAAAGATCCCTGATCCAAAGACTGTTAACAGAATACATTTCTTAACAGGATACATTTAATCCTTAGATACCTGATTCAAAGATAGTTAATTTTAATCTTTAAATTGAAGATTCCTGTAGCAATATATTATATTATTTTAGATAGTATAATTATTTTCTCATTAACACTAAATCTGTATCAATTTAAGATCTCTAACCTATGTTTAATAGACATTCAAAGCTAGATCAGCATCATTTCGATACATAATATACTCAAATCCCCATATACTACTCAAATCCCTATGTTATTACTTTGATAATTATCCTATAGATATTTACTGTACATAATAACTCTATAAATATTTACTTTAGATAAACTGAAGTCCAAAAGAGTGACATGAAAAAAAGATTGGATAAGACAAGATCAGATCTGGCAAGATCGGATAAGATCAGATCAGATGTGATTAGATATGACCAGACCATTCACATGGTTAGAATAATAACCTGACCGAAGAGTCTGCATTCAGATACAAGCCACTTGAAATCTAATCCACTTAAAATCTACCGATATTCCAAAGTATTCCAAAGTCACTGGTTGCTTCAGAACCATCAATTAACTCAGAAGCCAGCTAACTAAAAAACCAGTTAACTCAGAGAAGGGCCACTCCAAAGTTTGAGGTATTTTAAGGCTTTTTAAAAGTCCAAAAACGTTTCAAGGTTCAAGGTATTTTCAAAGTTCAAGGTATTTTCAAAGTTCTGCTACTACCTTCTCCAGGGCCTTCAGGAATTCTTCGACGTCCTGGGTTGTAGTGTGGGGCATGAGGACGAGGCGGAGGGCTCTGGGGCTGCGGACAATTGAGACGTTCCAGCCGAATTTTTCATGGAGCTGTTCCCGGACAAGATCAGGTTCGGGCACACAGAGGGCGACGACGTTCATGATGGGGTTGAGCAGGGGATTGAAGCCGAGTTTTCTTGCACCTTTTACAACTTTTTCGGTAAGCTCCATGCAGTATTCCACGTTTTTCCTGTATCCTTCCCTTCCGAGATGCTTCATCACGGCATAGGTTGCGGCAGCTGAGGCCCCGGTTCGGGTGCCTGTGAGGGTAAACTGGGATTTTGTAGTGAGATAAGGAGTTTTAACCTGAAGGGAGTCGATGAAGCCGTGCGACCTGAAGAGCAGAGCTCCCGAGGGAATTGTGGAAAGGCCCATCTTGTGCGGGTCAATGGCAATGGAAGTAACACCTGGAACTTCAAAGTCAAAAGGATATGACTTTTCAAGGAAGGGAATTACAAAACCCCCAAAAGCAGCATCAATATGAAGGAAAAGGTCCTTTTCAAGCGCAAGTTCAGAGAGACTTTCTATAGGATCTACCTGCCCGAATTCCGTGTTTCCGGCTATTCCCACAAACCCTATGGTATTTTTATCGGTCAGTTTTTCCACGGAAGCCAGGTCAACCCTGAACTCAGGGTCCAGACCAGCCCTTCGGATCTCTATTCCGAGCATATTGGCGATCTTATCAAAAGAAAAATGAGCCGAATCCGGGATCACGATGTTGGGATTTGTGATCTGCGGTTTTCTGTGAGCACTCAGGTTCTTCATTGCCCTGATTGCCTGGATATTGGATTCTGTCCCTCCGGTGGTAAGATAACCACAGAACTCACCGTCGGAAAACTTACCGGAATTTCTAAGGGAAGGGGCATGGAGCAACTCTCCCAGCATGCTGATGACTTCCTTTTCAAACCCATAAGTTCCCGAAAAGAGCCCAAGATCTCCCAGGTTAGCCTCAATAAACAGCATGTGAGCCTCCGCTGCAATTGCGTGGGGATGAGTGCACATTGAACTTAAAACACGACAATAATCCATATCCTCTGATTTCGCCTTTTTCAGGAGGGATAAAACCTCTTTTTCAGAAAGACCCTGCTCATTCATATGAATAAACTAAAAACAATTCTATTTAAAATACTTATGGAATGTGTTTATGGAAAGTTTTACAGGAAGATAAAAAACTTAAAACATTGCCGATGTGAAATTAGTTTTAATATAAACTGTTGTCTATAAGATAAAAATTATTCCAAGAAGTGATTTTTAATATTTATCTCAAAAAAGAAGTGCATTTAAACTGTATAGAGGGGGACCCCATGATTTCCACTGGAAAACGTTTCTAATGGAAAACAGAAATTAACAGAATGAAACCAAGCAATATTTTTTTCATTTTAATTTTTTCTTAATTTTCGTTACAAAATCAACACTTTTTTAACAAATTATATATACAATTAATGTTATAACACAACAACATTGTTTTGTTACCATATTAAATAAAATCTCATTTTATTTTGTTACCTAAAATCTCAAACCCTCTCCAGTAGAAATCATGGGGTCCCCGTCCTATTTAAAGGTTGCACTGGAAACAAAGGGGTCTGCCGGACAAATCTTTTATCTTTTTACTTTTATCTTTTTACATTAGAAAGATAAACATATCAAATTTGAAAAAGATTAGCAAATTAGAATCTTTAAATTTTTTCAATTTTTTCTTTTTCTTTTTCCAATTTTTCTTACACTTTGTTAGATACTTTGTTCCATCAAAATAAAAAATTTTTAATCGTACGTTAATGAACCGAAAGGTCTTAACTAGGCCAAACTCAAAGCGTTGCATGTCTTGAGGAACCTTAAATAGATTTGTTGCAATCATTGCGTTTTTGACTATAAATGTGAGAAAAAACTGATCGAAAAGCAGGAGAAAGACCAGGAGAAAAACCCGGAGAAAGACCAGGAGAAAAACTGATCGAAAAGCAGGAGAAAGACCAGGAGAAAAACTGATCGAAAAGCAGGAGAAAAACCAGGAGAAAAACTGATCGAAAAGCAGGAGAAAAACCAGGAGAAAAGCTGAAAATTGGGTCAATCAAGTTAAAAAAGTTATAAAAATGATCTACCAGTTCAGTCTCCCCTCTTCTATCTTATTTCAGGAAGATTATACTAATAGATCAAATTTGCCGTTTTTCTTATTTTTCTCTTCTTTCTTATTTTCGTTTTTCAGAGAATTGAATATTTATGCTTTAGGGTTTAACATCTTCTTTTGTAATCTTTGCCCCAGTGGCTCACATCTGTTTTACGCGGTCGAACTCTTTCTGGATTTCTGCGGAGGGGCCATCTTTGTCCAGGATGGTGAGGACGTAGATCACAATGCATGAGAGAACAAAACCGGGTACGATTTCATAGAGGTCGAAGATCCCACCGGAAAGCTGCTTCCAGAGGATAACCATGAGGCCGCCGGAAACCATTCCTCCTAGAGCTGCGTTCCTGGTGGTTCGCTTCCAGAAGAGGGAAAAGATAATGATCGGCCCGAAAGCTGCTCCGAAACCTGCCCAGGCATAGGAGACAAGACCCATGACCGAGTTGTTCGGGTCCCTGGCAATCATGTAAGCGATTGAGGAAATTGCGATAACGGCGAGTCTTCCGAGCCAGACCAGCTCTTTTTCGCTTGCGTCCTTTTTCATGACGATCCTGTAGATATCTTCCGTAAAGGCGGATGCGGCTACAAGGAGCTGGGAGTCAGCGGTACTCATGATAGCCGCAAGGATGGCTGCAAGGAGTATTCCTGCAATTACCGGGGTGAACATGGTGTTAACCAGGACCATGAAGATCGTTTCACTGCCCCCAGCTCCCAGGAATTCGGGGTGAAGGTAGGCCCTTCCTACAAGTCCCACGACCACGGCAAAGATCAGGGAAATCACGACCCAGACCATGGCAATGAGCCTTGCCTTCTTGATCTTATCGGGAGATTCGATGGCCATGAAACGGACCAGGATGTGTGGCATTCCGAAATATCCGAGTCCCCATGCCAGGTTTGAGACCAGGGGGATTGCGCCTCCGGCAAGGGCGGTCCAGGGGTTGAGGAGCTGGGGGTCAATGCTTTGGATCAGGTCCAAGGTTGAGCCATATCCGCCGATTCCTTTCATGGCCATAGAAGGCACCAGGACGATGGCGCAGATCATGAGTGCACCCTGGAAGAAGTCGGTCCAGCAGACAGCCATGAACCCTCCCAGGAAAGTATAACTGATTATCACCAGGGCACCGATTAGAAGGGCCTGTTGGTACGGGATTTCGAAAACGGTAGTAAAGAGCTTTCCTCCGGCCACCAGTCCCGAGGAAGTATAGAGCAGGAAGAAGACCAGAATCAGGATGGCTGAAATAATCCTGAGGGCATGGGTATCATCTCTGAACCTGTTTTCGAAGTACACGGGGATAGTGATCGCGTCGCCTGCAACCTGGGTGTACTGGCGCAATTTCTTAGCCACAAACTTCCAGTTAAGATAGGTCCCGACAGCCAGACCAATCCCGATCCAGATGGCTTCCATTCCGGCCAGATATGCATATCCGGGAAGCCCGAGCAGCAGCCAGCCACTCATATCTGAGGCCTGGGAACTTAAAGCTGTAACCCAGCTGTTCAGTTTTCTGCCTCCCAGGATATAATCAGCGAGATTCTCCGTTTTTCGATAATAGAGAACCCCGATAGAGATCATGAAAAGCAAATATAACGCAAAAATAAGTATAATACTAAGGCTATCCGATACCATTGTTTAACTCCAGTTTTTTAAAGGGTTTAAAGGGTTTTGAAGGGTTTTGAAGATTTTTGAAGGGTTTTGAAGATTTTTAACGAATATGTAAAGGTTTTAATTTCCAACTCCTTTTCTATAAATTGTTCAATTTGCAACTTCTTTTCTATCAATTGTTCTATTTGCAACTTCTTTTCTATAAGCTGTTCTATTTGCAACTTCTTTTCTA
>CBFCWE010000129.1:0-6469 GCA_965601435.1 uncultured Methanosarcina sp. | reverse complement strand
TGTAGAATTTCAGTAAACTGTAGAATTTCAGTAAACTGTAGAATTTCAGTAAACTACAGACCTTCCTATCACTTCGGCATTTCCATTCACGGAAGTTTTTAAGTTCACCGCAGCAATTACGTCACTTCTGCTCTTTCATCCGCTTCAGGAAACCCTTAAGACCTGCCTTATGACGGGCTTCGTCCAGGGAAGCTCGTTCAAAGAAGAGGGCGGCCCTCGTGTTGCCTTCCTTCCGGGCAATTTCCGCGGCTTCAGCCTTTTCGATCTCAGCTTTGCTTTCTCCCTCGAGCATCATTTCGAGGTTTTCTACGGTAGACCCTTTGACCAGGCCCAGGATCTCGGCGACCTCGGTTGCGTGCCAGGCTTCGTCCATTGCGATCTGGCGGAGATAAACCGCAACATCCGCAAATCCTTCCTGTTCCGCAACTTTGGACATTGCAAGATACCATCCGACTTCAGTCGTCTCCCCTTTGAACGTGTCCTTTAAGATCTTTTCAAGACTCATGAAACACCACTTCCAGATTAATTAATAGAATATTCACTTTTCTGACATATATGTAAATCTATGTCCAGATATTCTACGTCCGGACACCTTGTGAACTCCCCTCTCAAAAACCTTCGCTTAAAGGATTAGATTTTTGAGGAAGGTGTCTTCCCACCTGATAGATAAAACTCAATCAGTTCTTATATCAGACCATATTTAAAGTTATGACCCGAATTCGAGCTCAACACTAATACGATAATAGTGAATAGATAAATATCTAAGGGATAATATAAACCAAACCACTAAGGAAAAGGACTTATCTGTTTATCAAGAACAACAAATCTCCTGAAGAGAAATTGGCATATGAAGATTTATATTGATGAAGAGAAATGTACAGGCTGCGGGGCATGCAAGGCCGCCTGCCCGAAAGGCCCGAGGGTTTATTCCATCGAAAAAAAGAACGGAAAAAAGGTCTGCGTCGTAAAGGATGCCTCATACTGCCTGGGCTGCAGGATGTGCACAACAGTCTGCATGGAAGATGCAATTACCCTCGTGAACTGATTTTTAAAACCAAAAAAGCGCAGTCAGGATTTGAGAAAACTTGTCACTTGAGATACGCGTAGTGCTTGTGGAGCCCATGTACCAGGGAAACGTTGGCTCGGTAGCAAGAGCCATGAAAAACTTCGGATATTCGGACCTTGCCCTTGTAAACCCCTGCAAGCTGGAAGGACAGGCAAGAGCCATGGCATCTCATGCCAGGGAAGTACTGGAAGGAGCCAGGATTACCTCAACGGTCGAAGAAGCCGTAAAAGGTGCAAACCTTGTCATAGGAACCACGGGAATCCCGAGTCTTAAAGCAGGAGAACATATCCGGCTCCCTCTTTATACACCCCCCGAAATCAAGGAGAAGCTCAAAGGTTACAGCGGGACAGTTGCAGTCCTCTTCGGACGTGAAGATAACGGTTTCCGGAACGAAGAAATCAAAAGCTTTGACATGCTTGTTACGGTTCCTACATCGGAAGAATATCCCGTAATGAACATCTCCCATGCCGTGACAGTGCTGCTTTACGAACTTTCCGGGATTGAAAGTGGGGAAAACCCCCTTGCGGAAGGGTTTGACCTGCGGTTATTGTACGGGCACTTAGGAGAACTTCTAGAAAAAATAGGATATCCACCCCACAAAAAGGACAAGACTTTCCTGATGCTGAGAAGGATCTTCGGCAGAGCCGGGCTGACCCCGAGGGAAGTCCAGACCCTGAGGGGAGTGATAAGGAAAATCGAAAGGAAGATCGATTACCCCTCCGGAAAAGTTCAGGACACTCTGCAGGAAAATGAAGGAGAGGAAGACATAGAAAAGTTCATATCAGAATAAACCTCTCTTACATTCGGAGCTTCAATGTACATTTTTTTTAACGCTTATTGAGCAAACTGTTTTGAACGGAGAGGCCTGGTTGAGGAAATGAAGATTTTTTCAAAAATCCTAGATAATATTTAAGATGTCAAAAAATCCGGGAAAATTATGACAGAGACAGAAAGCAAGTGGAACGAAAAACTAACGAAATTTTTCAAAGATTATTACTGGAACGAAATCCTCCAGCTTGCAAACGAGTACCCGGACTTAAGAAGCCTCACAGTGGACTTCACCGACATAGAGAAGTTCGACAGAGAGCTCTCAAAGGAATTTCTTGACCACCCGGGAGAACTTGTAGAAGCAGCCGAAGCCGCACTGAAAGAAATTGACCTCCCCGTCGAAAAAGACTTTGAGCAGGCCCATGTAAGGATTATAAAGGTCCCGAACAGAGTCCCAATCCGGGACCTTCGCAGCAAGCACCTGGCCAGGTTCGTTGCAATCGAGGGAATGATACGGAAAGCCACTGAAGTAAGGCCCAGAATTACAAAAGCCGCCTTCCAGTGCCTTCGCTGCGGACATATAACCCTTGTGGAGCAAAACAGCTTCAAATTCGAAGAGCCTTACGGGGGTTGTGAAGAAGAGACCTGCGGGAAAAAAGGCCCCTTCAAGGTCTTGATTGAAGAATCCACTTTTGTCGATGCCCAGAAACTCCAGGTCCAGGAGTCCCCCGAAAACCTGAAAGGGGGCTCCCAGCCCCAGAGCCTTGAAGTGGACGCGGAAGACGATCTTACGGGAGATGTCACCCCCGGAGACCGGGTCCTTATAAATGGAATCCTGATATCCAGGCAGCGTACCCTCAGGGACGGGAAGTCCACTTTCTATGACCTTGTCCTTGAGGCAAACTCTATCGAAAAGCTGGACAAGGACTATGATGAACTGGAAATCACCCCGGAAGACGAAGAACAGATCCTGGAACTTTCCAGGGACCCGGAGATATACGGAAAGATCATAGGCTCGATTGCCCCTTCAATTTACGGGTATGAGGACATAAAGGAAGCCCTGGCCCTCCAGCTCTTTTCGGGAGTCGTGAAAAACCTGCCCGACGGTTCCAGGACCAGGGGAGATATCCACATGATGCTCGTGGGAGACCCGGGTATCGCTAAAAGCCAGCTCCTCCGTTATGTGGTCAAGCTTTCCCCCAGAGGCGTGTTCGCATCAGGGAGAAGTGCTTCTGCAAGCGGATTGACCGCTGCTGCCGTGAAAGACGACCTGAACGATGGCAGATGGACCATCGAGGGAGGGGCTCTCGTGATGGCAGACATGGGAATTGCCGCCGTTGACGAGATGGACAAGATGCGGACAGAGGATAAAAGTGCCCTGCACGAGGCAATGGAACAGCAAACCATCAGCATAGCCAAGGCAGGGATCATCGCAACTCTGAAGTCCCGCTGTGCCCTCCTGGGAGCGGCAAACCCTAAGTACGGACGTTTTGACCGATATGAAGGCCTGGCAGAGCAGATAAACATGCCACCAGCCCTCCTCTCCCGTTTTGACCTCATATTTGTCCTGCTAGATACCCCGAACCACGCTATGGACAACAAAATTGCTACCCATATCCTCCAGTCCCATTACGCAGGAGAACTCTTCGAACAAAGGCAAAAACTTCCCGGCTGCAACATAAGCGAAGAATTCGTGGAAGCCGAACTGGAAGTTATCGAACCTGATATTGATGCTGAAATAATGCGAAAATACGTCGCATACGCACGGAAAAACGTATATCCGGCAATGGAAGACGACACCAGGATGTACCTGATCAACTTTTATACGGATCTAAGAAAAACCGGAGAGGGAAAGAATACCCCCGTACCTGTTACCGCCAGGCAGCTCGAGGCCCTTGTCCGCCTCTCGGAAGCCAGCGCAAGAGTCCGACTTAGTAATAAGGTCACCCTGGAAGATGCAAAAAGGACTATCCGAATCGTAATGAATTGCCTGAAGAACGTAGGTGTAGACCCGGAAACAGGAGCTCTTGACGCGGACATCATTGCGACTGGCACAAGCAAGAACCAGAGGGACAAGATAAAGCTCTTGAGAGACATTATCAAAAAAGTCAGTGAGAAGCATACGCAGGGGAAAGCTCCCCTGGAAGAGGTCTATTCCGAAGCAGAAAAAGAGTACGGAATTGACAGGGCACATGCCGAAGAGCACATCAGTAAAATGAGACAAAGGGGAGACCTTTTTGCCCCGGATAAAGATCACGTAAAGATCGTCAACAAATAAATTATACATAAAAGTCGTCACTAAGTAATTTTTACACAAAAATATTCATAAAATTGCTTAGATTAAATAGTTTCACACTTAAATCGTTTCACAATAACTAGTTTCAAATTAATTAGTAATCCACTCCACTTAGGGATAAAGTGTAAATGGTTAAGCTGTAAATACTAAAAGGGTAAAATATGTACTTAAAGATCTATGAAAACGGAAAAAACTTTTTGGTAGCGGCTTGCGACAGTGAAGTGCTTGGAAAATCACTGAAACACGGCAGTAGCAGTGTGAAAATAGACCGGTATTTTTACGAAGGTAAAAAGGTTTCAGAATTCGAACTTCAGGAAGCCCTGGGAAAAGCTACAACTGCCAACCTCTTTGGAGAAAAAACAATCCAGTGTGCCATAAAGTGCGGACTTGTCGATCAGGGGTCCGTGATCATGATCGATGGAGTACCCCATGCCCAGATTTTCAGGGTATGAAACCTGCGAGTATATAATGCCTCAGGAAAAAAGCGAGGACATCAAAAAGACGATCTTGCAACCTGGCCCGGCATTTCTCAAAGGAAGAGAAGATCATCCTAGAATATATTTATAAAATTGAACTGCAAATAGTGATACAGTGAACGAAAGCGGCGAAAACACCGGGATCAGGACGTCGACATCAGGTGAACTGGTTGCCGGGGTTGTGGGTAAACACAGGCGATTCCTGGAAGAATACAGGAAGGAATTCGAAGAGCTGGAAAGCCGGCTGAACGAGATCGAAGGAGAAGTTAAGAATTCGAAGAACTTCAGGAGCCAGATGCTCGAACGAAAGGAGGTTCTTAAGGAGAAAAGGCAGCAGTTCTACCATCAGGTAGAAGGACTGCTTGAGAAGGATCTTTTTCCAAAAATCGACCAGATGACTGTCGACAAACTCCTTGAAGACATAAAGAAGCTTAAGGCCCATATAGAGCCTGGAGAAGAGCAGAAGCTTGTAGGAGAGTTTATAGGAAGTTTCCAGGAGGCATCCCGGAAAGCGGACCTTGAAGAAGGCATTGTCCAGCAGGTAGGGGTTAAAATCGAAGAAGCAAAAAACTCTAACCAGGAACTCAAAAAAATTGAAGAATCCGAAAAACAGCTGGAAGAATCCCACGGCAGCAAGAGCGAGGAATTGTCAAAGGGCAAGCCCCAGCACAAGTTGCTCAAAAGCAAAATAAAAAGCCATGAAGAGGCGCTCAAATACTGGGAAACACTGGCAATTTAAGAACTTCCGAAAACATGCGGGTGGTAGTACATGGACAACGACGTTTCAACAGAAGAAATTGCAACGGCCGACCTTTCAGACCTCAATGAACGGGAGCTGAAGAATAAGGTAAACGAGCTCAGGAATAGGATAGAGAAGAGTGAGAGGCAGTTAAGTTCGGTCTTCAAGGAACTGAAAAATAACAGGACCGATATCGACGAACTGAAAGAAAAGCGGGACTCTTTGAACCAGCAGGTCAGGGAACGGGTCAGGAAAGCACAGGAAATCAGGAAAAAGCGGGATGGAATTAACGACCTGATATCCGAATACAAGGGAAAAAGAAGCAGTGTAAACTCCAAAACTCAGGGTCTTTTTACCGGAATTGCAGAACTTAAGGAGAAAAGAGACGAGTACAACAAGCTTTCCCATGGAAGTGTAGAATCCCTTTCCAAAGCCTACCTGGCCGAACTAGAAGTATTCTTCGAAAAAGAACTTCCTCTTGCCATTGAGATAAAGACCTACCAGAAACTAAATGACCTGGAAAAACGCCTTGAGTCTGCCAGGAAAGCAAACGAGCTTCACGCCCAGATCCAGGAAAGCTACACGGAATCAAAGGAAATCCACCAGGAAGGCGATGAACTTCACGAAAAGATCCAGGCTCTTTCAGATGATTCCCAGGCTTGCCACCTTGAAATGCTGGAAAACTTCAAGGCAGCCGACGAAATCCGGAAAGAAGCAAACATGTACCATGCCCAGCTCACGGACAAGTTTTCAAGCATAAACGCAATCAAAGAAAAAATCGACCCCCTGAAGACAGGCATTGCCAGCGCCAGAAAAGAACTTTCCTTATATCTCGATAGGTTGAAGGACGTCCAGCTGGCAAAAGACGAGAACAAGGTTAGCCAGAAACACAGTACAGCTCGGGAAAAACTTCAGAAAAATGCCCGCATGAGCCTTGAAGACCTAAAACTCCTGATTGAAAAAGGAGATGTCAAGTTCAACTCAAAAGAGTGAAAAAAGCAAGGGAATCTGAATCACCCGGTGAGGAACCCGTCCTTAAGGCGGATTTCGTTATTTTTTTTGATTGATCTTTTGATTGATCTTTTGATTGATCTTTTGATTGATCTTTTGATTGATCTTTTGAT
>CBFCWE010000128.1:0-6917 GCA_965601435.1 uncultured Methanosarcina sp. | reverse complement strand
TCCAACGAATCCAACGAATCCAACGAATCCAACGAATCCAACGAATCCAACGAATCCAACGAATAGCCCAGGTAAAGGAAGTGATAAAAAGAACCCTTGATTCTGATTTCTTTTTATTCGATCAGGACAGAACGTTATAGGAGAGGAATTTTCACAAGGGGGTTACATTACGGAAGCTGCAAGTCCTGAGCAAATCGAGGAAATAAACGGATACGGAAAAGAGATAATCAAACTGCTGAAACTTGAGACTTCTGCTGTTGCTGTGGGGCTCGTCCCGAAAGGCGGGGAAATCCCCGAGGGGATCAAAAGGACCGAAGGGGGAATGAAGCACTGCCAGATGGTCGACCGGGTACGAAGTTCAGGAGAAGAGTTCTATGCCCTGCTGGAAGACCAGACCTGTAAAGGAGGCGCTGCTGCCCTGGGCCTCGGGCACATGCCCCCCAAACTTGCCAGCGGGGACTTTTACTACGAAAAATTGAAACATTTCAGGACCCTGGAAGCCGCCCAAAAGACGATTGAGAAAATCCCGATGATTGAAGCGGAGTCCATGGTAGGAACAATTTACGCACCCCTGGAAAGCGCAAGTTTCGTGCCGGACGTGGTGGTGATAATCTGCTCCCCGAAACAGATGATGCTCCTGACCCAGGCAATCCTCTACAACGAAGGGGGCAGGGTAGAAGCCGAGTTTGCGGGCAAGCAGAGCATCTGCTCCGATGCCGTTGCCGAACCTTACCTCACCGGCAAGATGGGAATTACCGTGGGCTGCAGCGGGAGCCGAAGATACACGAATATAGAGGACTCCGAACTGACCGTGGGCCTCCCTGCAAACCTGCTCAAAGACCTGGTTGAAGGGTTGAGAGCGGTTGTAGGGGAAGGCCCTGGGCCGAAATAATCAGCCCCGTATAATTCCGTCTCACAAAATACCGTAAAACAGTCCATGGCTTAAAACCCCATAAACCGGCAGCAAAATCCTGGAACACGACCTCCAGAAGCCTTAGACCTCCAGAAGCCTTAGAATCCCAGGAAATACAGGATAACAGGCAGCAAAATGACGCCCATGGCATGGGATTTCCGGACTTTCATGAACGAGGGGAGCATCCCGATCGGGGTGGAGATCAGGAAGAGGAAGAAACCGAAAAGGCCCGTGAAGAGAAAGACCATAACGGCAAGCCCGAAGAGGACGCCTGCACAGAGTTTCGAATAATCGAGTTTTCGGAGCACCCGGTGGGCATTGTTTCCTATGTAAACCGTGGAAAAGTAGGAAAACAGGGAAGCCAGGAGGACTGCGAAAAAACAGAGGAGTACGGTTGGGAGGTCGAAAGCTCCCACACCCAGGATTTCACTTACTGCTGCCATTGCCCCGCTCCGGGTCTTTCCTATGACCAGGAAGGCCACCAGTCCGAAAATCGCATTCGAGGTGTTTACCCCGGAGACTGAGACGATAAATTCCTTTGAGCTGTCAAGGAGCTCAGGATCGGCTTCGGGGTCCCAGAACAGAGATGTCCCGCTTTTTCCTGTTTCTGCAGCTTTTTTAACGCCCTTCGGACCCGGATCATTCAGGCCCGGATTTTTCCGGTCAAGGTCTTTCCGGTCGAAGTCCTCTTTTACGAAAAGCCGTGCCAGAAGAGCAGCAATTGAGGAAGAGACCCCCGGCAGCCAGGCGACCAGGGAACCTGCGGCGCTGCCCGTAAAAATCCCCCTCATAATCCTCTTTCGGGAAAGCTTCAACCCTGAAGTGGACTCCTCGGGAATTTCCGAACCCGTAAACAGGCTTATGACCAGCTGGGAAGATCCGAAAAGCCCGCTGAGGAGAGGCAGGAGCACGGTTGCTGTCCCGAAATTGATGACCGGGGAAAGGAGACCCTCCCGGGCAAAGGCAAAGAGTCCCAGGAAACCTGTGATCAAAAACAGAAAGAGAGCAGAGATTTTGTACCTGTATTTTGCAAAGAGGCCCTGCCCTGGCACCTGCTCCCCTTTTTCCCCGGCAAGCATTATGAAAACAACCGAGAGCAGGACCCAGGCCATGTATTCTTCCAGGAAAGGGTATGCAGCTTTGAAAAATAAGGAGAGGGGCAGTACGAAGAGAAGGGATGCGGCTACAGAACCCGCACTTCCCAGGGCTGAGAGCCGGACCGCTTCCGCCCCGGCGCCTTCGAGGAGCAGCCTGTGCCCCGGGAGGACAGCAAGGGCTGTGTCCCCATCCGGAGCCCCCAGGAAGACGGAGGGGACGATATCGTGAAAAGTATGGGAGATGGCATTCGAAAGGACAATGACTACGATGTAAAAGGGAGGAATGCCCTTGTCTGCCAGGAAGGGTGCAAAGGCTACAAGGGCAAGGGCGAAGTTATTCGTGTGAACCCCCGGGAGAAGTCCTGAAAAGATCCCGAGCAGGTAGCCCCCGAAAACAGCGATAAAAAGTAAAGCAAAAGAAATTTCCGGCATTTAGTTTATACCCCCGATCAAGCCTGTACCTCCTTAGGGTCCTGCCTGCAACGCTATGTCCCTTAAGGCTTGCCTGCAAAGCTGTACCCCCTTGAAGCCTGTCTGCTAGCCTGCAATCCCTTAAGGTCTGCCTGCTGGTCCTCCATATAAATGTTAGATCGTTGCGGCAATCATTCGCGCGGCACCCCGTTGCTACGGTATCAGTTCAACCTTAGCCCTGCGGCCCTGAAATTAAGTCCCAGACTGCCGCAACTCCGCCTTATAGGGAGGAGCAGGACCCAGTTAAAAAGCAGTTTGCCTGAATATGCGCCAAACATATTCAAGTTTTTTTCTATATATAGTTATTTGAGACCTTGTGAAGTGATACTTGAACAAATACTTGAATAAATTATACCTGGCCATGTGACAAAAAAATGCACCTCGGATAACAGAAAAAGATAAGCACCGGAATGGTTCTGGCAAGTTAAGTAAATTTGACAAAGCCGGAAATCCAGAGGTTTCAGGGAATATTTTGTGCATAAAAAATATTCTATGTATTCAGGAAGGTTTTCCAAACCCGATGCCTTTCTGCTCCACATATATAAGTAATGATAGTTGTAACAGCAAACAATTTAAGTTTCCTGATCAGATCAGTGACTTGAAAATTTTGAATGGGATTTATCACATCAAGGAAAAAGAAAAATCAATTCCATTTATGTTTTATATCTTATAGATAAAGTATTAAATACAGTTTTAAATGCTATTATTGAAGGGGTTCATGAGAGCATTTTAGCTGAAAAACAGCAGAATAAGGGAATATGAGGTTCGCCATTCCTCAACCCCTTACCTCCATAGGCGATTAAGTCCCTGATGAGGGGCTGGCGAGGTGTGCCATTCCTTGCCCCCTGGGTCAGATGGACTCAAGACGGAAACCGGGAAGATGAGGTTTGCCATATCCTTACTCTCCGATCCGAAAATCGTCAAAACCCGTAGTAGAAGTGAGAACAACCCTCTCTCAAACTTTTTTCAATCTCACTTCTACTCCATTTTACTCTTCTACAATTCTCACTCCAGTCTACAACTCTGCATTACTCTTCTACAATTCTCACTCCAGTTTACAATTCTCACTCCAGTCTACAATTCTCAATCAAGTCTAAACTCACACTTTGCCTTATCTCCGAAGGTGGGAAGACCCCTTTCTCAAAAACCTGAGCCTTCAGACGAAGGTTTTAGAGAGGGGGAGTTCACTTTATTACACTGTTTCTCCCGCCCAGAAGCGTTTTTTCTTCAAGTCCCCAGCCTTTGCAGGATGGGCCATCAATCAAGATAAAATCCGCAGGCTCTTCTCCGGGACTGACTGCTTCAATGTGGAGGGTCTTTACCAGGTCTGCGCGGGCCTGGTCCCCCTGCCTGAGCCTCTGCCCGTTGATGAGGAGTTCTCCCGAACCAGGGTAGATGAAAATACGGCGGCATTCGCTGGTCTCATAATGAAGGGTTTTTTTCGGTTCGAGCCCTGCCCTGTAAACTGTCACATCGGCGTTCATCGGCATGACGTCCGGAAGTCCCTGTCCCGAAACCAGGGGCAAAAACCGGTTTTTCCATTCCGAAGCCTCGAACTTTTTCTGGGAGTATGCCGGCTCCGGGAGACTCCGGACAGGGTAGATCCAGATCTGGTAGAAGTGCAGAGGCTTGCTGCCCAGGTTGAACTCCGAGTGTTCGATCCCGGGACCTGCGGAGATGTACTGCACCCCTCCCTCCTGGAGGACCGTTGAATTGCCCCTGCTGTCCTCATGGGTAATCTCCCCTTCAAGCACTACCGTGACGATTTCCATTTCGGAATGCCGGTGGAATGGAAAACCCCTGCCCGGTTTCACCGTATCGTCATTGAACACCCGGAGATCTCCGAACCTGGTATTGTCCGGGTCATAATAGTTTGAAAAAGAAAAGAGCCAGTAACTTTTCAGCCAGCCGAAATCCGAAAAATGCCTCATCTCTGCCGGAATTATTCTGAGCATAAAATGACCCCTGTTAATTGTTTACAAAATTGACGTTACTCCTTCAATACTATAAGATTGCCCCAATACTTGAAGAACATTTGCAGGATGAAGAGATAAGGATGAAGTGAAGAGAACATAATAAGCCATAGGATGAAGTGAAGAAAATACGGATGAGGAATAGACAGATGAGGAACAGAACATAATAAGCCATATATAGAATCGGTCCTTTTCCTTGTAAAATATCGATCATAAAGAAAAATCTCAGTACCGGAAAACCCCATCAGAACGGATTATTCAATACGGACTTCTTAACACGTTTTCCCGTTTTTCACATCCATACCGGGGGCCCGGAAGAAAAAAGGATTTCGCATGACTATCAAATGCAAGAAATGCAAC
Source organism: uncultured Methanosarcina sp. (assembly GCA_965601435.1). GTDB lineage: Archaea > Halobacteriota > Methanosarcinia > Methanosarcinales > Methanosarcinaceae > MTP4. Next base: position 2,103 of record CBFCWE010000128.1, on the reverse strand, counting down.
AGTGAAGCAATCATTTTTCAGAAATATTCCGGGATGCACCTCTGCAAGAAGCATTTTGTGGAGGACGTTGAGCGGAAGATCAAGCTTACCATCCGGAAAAGCTACAGCATCCGGAAAAACGACGTAATCGCCGTGGCCCTGAGCGGTGGAAAGGACAGTTCGGCAGCCCTCTATATAATGCACAAGATCCTCGGGGAAAGGCCCGACATCGAGCTTGTGGCAATCTCCGTGGACGAGGGAATCCACGGGTACCGCCCACAGTCCCTGGAAACCGCAAAGAAGCTGACCGAAAAGTTAGGGGTGCGCCATATCATCAGGTCCTTCAAAGAAGAGCATGGGACCACCATGGACGAGATCGCCCTGCAGGAAAGGGAAAAAGGGGCCTGTTCCTACTGCGGGGTGCTCCGGAAAAACATCCTGAACAGGGTCGCTCTTGATATCGGGGCAACAAAGCTTGTCACCGGGCACAACCTGGACGACGAAGCCCAGACCATCCTCCTGAACCACTTCAGAGGGGACATGGAACGCATGGTCAGGCTTGCTCCCCCGGCTGCCGTGGAAGGGCTGGTGCTCCGGGCAAAACCCCTCAGGAACATCCCTGAAAAGGAAGTCGCTCTCTATGCCCTGGTAAACGACCTGCCCGTGGACTTCAGTGAATGCCCCTATGCGGGAGAAGCCATGAGAAAAGAAATCCGGGAAATGCTAAACGATTTCGAGGCAAAGCACCCCGGGACCAGGCACTCCCTGCTCCGGGGCTTTGACAAGGTGGTCGGAGCCCTTGCAAAAGAGCTGCCCCCCGCGAAGATCGAAAAATGCCGGATCTGCGGGGAGACCTGCACCGAAGACGTCTGCCAGGCCTGCAAACTGCTCGGCAGGGCCTGAGAGGGCCTGAAAGGGTTTAAAACAGTACGTGAAAAATAAGTAAAAATATGGATGAAATATTGGGATTTGGCTTTGAAGCCTTTTCCCTGAATTTCTTTTCTTCTGATTTTCTGATTTTTTTGATTCTCTAATTTTTTGATTTTCCAATTCTCTGATTTTACATCTGGAGCTGTTCAGAAACCCTATTAAATGCGGTTCAGAAACCCCTGTTGTTGTTCATGAACTCATCGGGGTCGCAGAGCAGTTCGGTGTGGTCGTAAAGGTCCCTGCAGGTTTTGGTGAGGTAGAGGCGCGTCCACCAGACAGCCGTAAGCGGGGCGATGACTATGAGCGAAAAGAGGGTTGTCAGAATGAGAACGAAACCGTTGTCAGGACCTATGAACTCCTGGGCATAACTGCCCACGAAAGAGAGGGAAAGGGAAAGCACCCAGAGGATGATGACGTCAAGCTTGTTGCCCATGAAGACCCGAAGGCCCATACTGATAGCCTCAATGGGATCGAGTTCGTCTACCACCAGTGCATACCCGACCAGGGAGAGACTGAGATTGATAATGAGGATATAGAGCACCCAGACCAGGATGCCGAGGCTCAGCAACCCTGCTCCCCTGAGCGAAGCCTCCGGGTTATCCAGGAAAAGGCTCAGGTCTCCCACAGCCAGAGCTCCGGGGACCACGAATACGATTCCCACAAGGGACAGGAGGGCTAGCAGCACCGAGACCAGGAAGAGCCTGAAAGCGTTTTTCTTCCCCGCACTGACCATGTCCGAAAACACGGCATCTCCGGTCTCGACAGCCTTCTTTGCCATCCCGATCGCCCCTGCCGTAAAGAAAGCCTGCACGAAAGTGATCAGCAGGTAAAAGATGAGCCCCAGCAGGAGCACCATACCTATATTTTCAAGAACCGCAGCCCCCATAATACTGAAAAGCTGTTCCGGCGGAAGAAGGGTAGGGTCAACCCCGCTTTCAAATTCAGGACCCAGGAGCATGAGACCTATCAGGGCAAAGAAAAAGAAAGAAAGTATTCCTCCCACGATCGAATTAAGTACAAATGGGGTGCTGATTTTAAGATTTCGAACCCACGTTTTGAATCCTTTATTGATTATTGTTCCTATGTCTTCAGGCATGTGACAGGACCTTCTGATTAAAAGCTGACTTTGAATAGTAAATTGCAAGATGACTTTAAACTGCAAGATGACTTTAAACTGCAAGATGACTTTAAACT
>CBFCWE010000127.1:0-6919 GCA_965601435.1 uncultured Methanosarcina sp. | reverse complement strand
TAAGTATCTGATAAGTATCTGATAAGTATCTGATAAGTATCTGATAAGTATCTGAATAATCGAAGGATTTGGAGAGGAAACGAGCATGAAATCAAAGCTACTGGACACCCTATTCTTTTCGGAAAAAAGAAAGAACCTGCTGTTGTTTCTGGCAGACGGCCCGAAAAGTTCCGGGGAAATTAAGGAAGCTTTCGATTTTCCCTGGAAATCCATGATCCCGCAGATTAAGCAGCTCCTGAAAACCGGCCTGGTCGAAAAGGAAGGCGATATGTACCGGCTTTCGGGGATGGGAGCCGTAGTGGTTGCAAACATGAAAAACCTGCTCGGGACTCTGGAGCTTTACGAAGAGAATATGGATTACTGGAAGGAACATGAGCTCAGTTCTCTTCCCCCTTTCCTGAGAGAAAGAATCCACGAACTTGGCAGGTGTGGAGTCATCCCTCTCAAGAACGAAAGTATCCTGCTCCAGAACAGGGTACTGAACAGCATCCTGGCTTCAGGCCGGGTCAGGCTCTTTTTTTCAGCCTTTTACTCCGAACTTCCGTTTTTTTACTCCGAACTCCTGGAACGAAAGATCGAAACCGGGATCATAATCAGTGAAGCCGCTTTTAAAGACATGCAGGAGGAACTGCTTGAAGACAAAAATCCCCCTGACCTGAAAAACTCCCTTTTCGGGACCCTTTTCAAGGGGCACAGAAAAGAAACAGGCAAACTTCTGGACCGGGAAAACCGGGACGTTTTTGTATATACAGGGGCCAGACTTCCTGCGGCAGTCCTGCTGACCGATGACCTTCTTTCGGTTGTGCTTTACGGGAAAAACGGGGTCCTGACAAATCAATACCTGCTCTGTCAGGAACCCGGGGCTTTGAAATGGGGGGAAGAATTATTTATGTACTACATGAACAATTCAAAGCAGATTTGTGATCACGAAGTAATCCGGAATTAAACGGACCTTTAACTCCTCAGGCTATACGTTTATATCCTCAGGCTATACGTTTATATATAGTTTAGAAGTTTATACAGAGAATGTGAAAAATTAAAAAGAGATGTACTAACAGGAAGAGACTAAATAATAGGAGACGGGCGGGAAAAATGGCACTTAGCGCTAACAGGTATGTATGGAGGTTTCTGTTTGCAATCTCCGTGTTTTTTGCAGGTTTTTTTGCAGTCCTGTTTTATTTCCAGGACATTTTCATAGTCCTTATTCTGGGGGCTATCCTGCTCCTGATCAGTGAAAAATTACTCTTCGGCTTCAACCGGGTAATGGACAGGTTCCCGAACCTGAACCGGAAGGCTATAGGTTTTTCCCTGATTCTTCTTTCCATCTTTGTTTTTGTGCTTCTTATCAGCAGCCAGATGGATGAGATAGCCGCCCTGCTTGCCGAAGCTGCAAAAGTGCAGCAGGACTTTACGGGCGGGGCTTCTGCGCTTTTCGGGAGCGAATCGAAGTTTACAAAGCTAACGAATTCCGGAGTTCTCAAACCCGGCGACCTGCAGGAAGTAGGCAATGCCATCTTTTCCGAATTTACCGGAATCATATCAAAAATTTCATATTATCTCTTTGCAGGAGCCCTCATAATTCCCCTGATGTTCAGCATGTATTTCAGGCACCGGAATAAGCTTGCCAGCTATATCGGCGAATATGCCCCTCCGAAACATGCCGAGATTATCGATAGAGGTTTAAAGGACATGGGAAGAGAGCTTGAAGATTTCTTCAGCGCAAAGATGATCGAAAGCTCTGTTGTGGGCCTGATCTGCTGCATAGGTTTTTATCTTGCAGGAGTTGACGGCTGGTTTTTCCTGGGGGTCCTGGCAGGTTTCCTGAACATCATCCCCTACATAGGCCCGATAATAGGGGCAATTCCTCCCATAATTGTGGGCTACCTGACCAGCCCGGAAACAGCTATCCTGGCAGCAGGCACGGTTTTAGCTGCCCAGCTTGTGGACAATTTTTACCTTATCCCCTTCATGATTTCGGAAAAGGTAAACATCAACCCCCTCCTGAGTGTGGTCCTGACCCTCGCCGCTTCCAAGCTGCTCGGCCCCCTGGGGATGGTATTTGCAATTCCGATTTTCATTATATACAAGATAATAATTACCGAGTCTTACAAAGCACTGATTAAAATTTATCCTGACGAAGAATGACGGTTTACAGAATAACGGTTTGCGGAATAACGGTTTGCGGAATAAAGACTTGCAGAATAAAGACTTGCAGGGTTTACCCCGATACGAATAAAGGCTAGCAAGACTTGCAGGAGCCAGGAACATGATTGAGGTAAAAGGTCTCTCAAAATCTTATGGAAAAATAAATGCAGTGGACAGCGTGGACCTCTCCGTCAAAAAAGGGGAACTTTTCGGGCTCCTGGGCCCGAACGGCTCCGGGAAAACCACCATGATAAAAATGCTCACGGGCCAGATAAAACCGGATTCCGGCTCTTTGAGGGTACACGGGGTGGATGTCCTGGAAGCTCCTCTGAAGGTCCGGGAACTTGTAGGGGTAATCCCGGAGCAGGAAACTCCACCCAGTTTTCTGACTGCGGAAGAGTACCTGCATTTCGTTGCAAAAATCCGGAAACTGGAAGGATATGAGGATGCCTGCGAACGCTGGTTCGAGTTTTTCGATTTCGGAGAGCAGAAAAACGTGCTTTGCAAAGACCTCTCCCGGGGTACCCGCCAGAAACTGATGTTCGCCCAGGCCTTCCTGCATGAACCTGAACTTGCAATCATTGACGAGCCTCTGATCAACCTGGACCCGGTTATGCAGCGAAAAGTAAAGGATTTTCTCCGGGGCTATGTGAAAAACGGGGGCACTATTTTCATCTCCACCCATATCCTGGAAATCGCAAAAGAGATCTGCAGCAGCATCGGGATCATCTACAAAGGCAAACTTGTCCACAGTGGGCGCCTGGACGGTCCGGAGCTGGAAGATGGGAGCCTTGAAGATTTCTTCCTGGAACTGGTGGGAAAACCCGGGGAAAGCCAGCTGAACTGTGAACCCGGGATTCCCGGGAAGCAAACAGAAATAAATCAGGCAGAAATGGATGAAACAGAAATAATTGCATGAGAATGATCGCCTATGCTTGACATTTTCAAAAGCATGATGAAAGAAGAGTGGCGGATGCACTCCAGCCTTTTCGGGCACAGCGGGTTTGCCCTCTTCCCGGTATTCATCTTTCTCTTTACGTTCTTTGTGAGCCTGGTCCTCCCGGTCTTCCGGGAAATCGTTACCGATACCGGGATCGCACTCGGGATGCACTACTTCTTCCTGCTGGTAGGCTGTATGGTGGGAGCTTTCGGGCTCATGGGAAGAGAGTTCATGAACCGGCGTTTCGGGCAGGCAAGCCTGATTGCGTATTCTTCAAGGACGCTTCCGGTCTCCGAGAGGGTAATTTTCCTGAACTTCCTGGTAAAAGACGTCGTGTACTACTTTTTCCTTTACATCCTGCCCTTCATTGCAGGCTTTGCCCTGGCGGTAAAATTCGTGCTTCCTTCGGCTGCCGGAAGTTTCAAAATCCCGCTTCTCACCCTCACGCTTTCCCTTTCTTTCATTATCGGGCTTTCCGTTGTGTTTTTCCTTTCCACGGTCTATGCCCATTCGGGAAAAGCCGTGCTCTTGGGCTTACTGCTGGCATTTCCTGCCCTGCTTTTTGCCTCCGGGAACTTCAACGGGGAAGTCCTGTACGCCCTTCCGGGGCTTTCCTTTTACCTGGCCCCTTCCGAAACCCGGCACCTTCTGGCCCCGGCTTTCCTTATTCTCGTCCCTTCTGCCCTTTCCCTTATTTTCCTGAAAGTGGACTATCCCCAGGTGCAGAAGAGCTTTTCCAACTCCTTTTCCGGGCTTTCCGCCCGCCTTGGCTCCTACCGCTACGCATCCTTTGTTGCAAAGGACTTCCTTGACCTGAAAAGAAGTGAAGGAGGGCTCGGGAAAATCATCTTCTCCTTCCTGCTTCCGGCAACCCTGGTCTGGGGTCTCCTTTCGGCTCTTGGAAACGTCATCCCTGCTCTCGACTCCCTGCTCCTTTTCTCCCTGGTCCTGGGGGTACTTTCTTCCTCGATGTACAACTGGCTTACGGAATTCGACCTGTTCGCATCCTATGCTTTCCTCCCCCTGAAAGTCTCGGACGTTATAAAGAGCAAGCTCGACAGTTACGCTTTCCTGAATCTCGTTCCCCTCGTTTTCCTTCTCGGCATCGGCTTGAGGACGGAACCTTACACCCTTGTCCCCTCTTTGCTGGTCTTCCTTTCGATATCCTTCTACATGGTCACGGTGCTTGTCTACCTGACAGGGCTTTACCCTTCAGTGAACCTCTACAATGGAAAGACCTTTGCCCTCTATACCCTCTCGATAGTCCCGGTCCTGATCCTCAACATCGTTTTGTCGATTTTGGGACCTTACTACTTGATAGCAGACCTGGCGCTCGTACCTGTGGCCGTTTCCCTGCTCGGAAGGAGTTTCAGGAAATGGGACGGGGTAGAAAACCCACAGTTTTGAGGATACGGGGCCTCTTTCTTGAGGTACATTGTCAGTGATCAGGAGGTTTTGTACTTAATGAGAATTATACCTGGTGAGAGATATACCTGGTAAGAACTTATACTCGGCAAGAACCTACGCTTGAGGGGAAATATACTTGAGGGGAAATATACTTGGTGAGAATTTGTACCTGACTTCAAAGCTAAGGGGGGGAAACAATGCTTTATTTTTTAATTACCCTGGTGATGTTTCTGAGATCATTAAACGACCTGCTTAAAAAACCGGAAACCCGTGTTCTCTTATTTTCCGTGCTTATGATCCTTTTCCTGGGGACTTTTGTCTACCACAAAGTAGAGGGCTGGACCTGGCTTGATTCTTTGTATTTTTCAGTCATCACACTGACGACTGTGGGTTACGGAGACTTTTCTCCGCAAACTAATGTGGGGAAAATTTTTACGATGATTTATATCTTTGTAGGGCTGGGAATTCTATTCGGGTTTGTTGATGTTATCGGGGATCATATCGTAAACAAAAGAATGGAACACATCGAGAAGAGAAGACAAAGAAGAGAGCAGAGATAAATCCAGTTCCTCCGGACGACCTGAAAAGACGAAGTGTAAAGTGAAATTGATACGTTTAGCTTTCCTTTTTCCCCGACTTAAGTGGAACAAAATAAAGAAGGGGTTATCGATCTTCTTCAGCCCTTTTCCTCATCAATATTTTTGAGGAAGTTGCCATCTCAGATATATATTTAACCTTTTATTAATATATGCTTAAAGGGAGGGGGTAAAAGTAGCGCTATATATTTTAGCCACTCTGGTAGTGTTTTTAAAGACCTTAAGGGACCAGGTTAAAAACGAGGAGTTCCAGACCCTTATATACATTGTATTGCTGATTCTTATTACAGGCACTTTATTTTACCACGAAGTCGAGGGCTGGTCCTGGCTTGATTCATCTTATTTTTCGGTAATAACCCTGACAACTGTCGGATATGGGGACTTTTCCCCTCAAACGGATTCGGGAAAAATTTTTACAATGGTCTACATCTTTGTCGGGCTGGGGATTCTCTCTGGTTTTGCCACTGTAGTTGGAAAGCAGATCGTCGCCCACAGGCTGGAAAAAAAGGGGATAGTCGAACCGGAAGGGATGGAATCAAAAAAGTAAATTTGTTTACTCCGGCAAGCCTGGAAAGTCGGATTTCGAGAATTCAAGAATGAATAAAATAGATGTCGACAACAGTAAACCAAAATTTTGGCCAATCAAAAGAATAATTAAGATAACGGGTTTCATAATATTATCCAAATGGGGGGTATTGTTATAAAACTCAAAAATACATCCGTAGGTCTTGTTTTACTTCTTACCATCGGGCTTATGGCTGCGGCTGTTTTTTCGCTGGGCTGTGCCGAGCAGGAAGCACCTGCCGAACCTGAAGAAGCTAACGGGGCAGAGCCTGCAGAAACTACACCTGAGGATGCTGATCAAGTAGCGGTTGAAGAGGAAGAGGTCGAGCAAGAAGAAGCTGGAATGGATGAGCCTGGAATGGATGAGGCAGAACAGGAAGAATCTGATCAGGAAGGGGCTGAAGCTACTCTGGCTGAGGAGATTAGTAGCATCGAGTGGCAGTGGATCGAACTTCAGGAGCCTGGCCTTGCGGGCAAAACAGAAGTGTCGAATCCTGAGGACTACACCATTGTTTTTTCCAGGCATGGCACGTATTCCATCAAAGCCGACTGTAACCGCGGTGGAGGAAGCTACATGCTTGAAGGAAACTCCCTCACACTGGGGGCAGGTCCGATGACGCTTGCCGAATGCGGGCCCTTATCATTGTACGATCAGTATGTTACGCTGCTCTCCGACGTAAATTCAGTGGAAATGGAAAATAACCAGCTTGTCCTTTATTCCGGGGGCGAAGACAGCATGATGATCTTTACCAACGGAGGAGTGGTTGAAGGGATCTAAAACTTAAGAATCCTGAGCTCAGCTAAGTTTCAACCTTATCTTCTCTTTTTTACTCACGAGATGTCGTACATGTTCTTCAGTTATTTGGATGCACTTTTTGGTCATCAGAATGTATTTTCAGTTATTTGAATACACTTTTTGGTTATCAGGATGCATCTTCAGTTATTTGAATACACTTTATGGTTATCAAAGTATAGTTTATGGCTAGACATGTTCCGGATGATTGAAAATTTTAGTATGCTTTGCGGAACAGACTTCGGAATCGGAGTAGTAACTTGCAAACAGCCGATTGCAAAAAATAAATGAGAAGGAATCGGCTTTATCCTTCCCCTTTTATTCAGTAGTAATGTCTATTAGTTCAAGGCGCTCGTTTCCTTCTTCCTCATCTACCTCTTCTTCTTCGTCTACTTCATCTACTTCATCTTCTTCATCTTCTTCATCTACTTCATCTACTTCATCTACTTCATCTACTTCATCTACTTCATCTAC
>CBFCWE010000126.1:0-7181 GCA_965601435.1 uncultured Methanosarcina sp. | reverse complement strand
TTATCATTCCAGGGCTTTCAGCTCGCCTGCAGGGAGACCTTGAGGACTCACTCAGTGCAAGCATCAAGGTAGGCCCCATGGACTCCGGCCGTATCCCAGGCTGGATGGAAAAGAACTGGCCACCACAGTAAATCAGAAAACAAATTTGAATATTGATATTCCGTGTCTTTTTGACACGGAATAAATTTTATTGCAACTTTTACAAAACGCAATTGTCTACTTTCCGGATAGGTTCTGAATTGAAGAGACCAGTGGCATAAAAATAGACTTTTTTGCCTTAACGCCATACAGATTTGCTTTGTTTTTAAATCCAAATGACATCCAAATAATTGGCTCTGTAGAAATCCTCAATTAATACAAATTATTTACAAATTATTTCTTCAACTTTTTTGTTTACATTATACATTAAATTTGACAGTATCCACCAATTGCCACTGAAATTCACACCAATTTTTACGCCAAATTGGATTTGACAAAACCTATAGATATATAAAAATTTATTATATATTCTATGTAATCGCACCGTTTTTTGTTACAAATAAGCTATTGATCTTGTCAAAATTAGCAAAAATATACTGTTTGACCCCTTTTTCATGAACTTGACTGTAAGTGTCAAAGCAGTTGCAGGTGCCCGTAGTAGACAATTCTGGCAGTATCCCATCGTTAAAGTCCTGAACCGCATCGGAAACTTTGCCCGCGACTCTGCAAACACCTTGATTTTATTTTCAGCCAGCGAAATTAACGGTTATCCACCGATGCCCGAGACAAGTAAGATCTCGACATTTTGCGATTTCCAGATTTCTCGAAGGGGTAGCACAATTGTACTCGCCGCGGGGAGCCCTGTTGCATATCGTCCGAATACCAGCAATGGCTCTGTCACGTACATCTACAATGGTAAAATGTTTGCATGAGCCAAAATGGGCACATACTTAAGACTCCAGTCCAGTATCACTCATCGGTGGTATAGCTATTATTGTCACTTTTTATGCGTCCTTCACCAGTATTCCTGCTGCTTTCCTTCTTTTTAGGGCAACAGTAATCATCCTCAATAAACCTCTTTCCTCTTCCATCGCCGCCAATTCGGAAAATTAGACTAGAACCACAATTCGGACAGCTTGTGGGACGACCCTGGTTGGACTTTAATTCCCACACATGATCGCATTCTTTGCAGAGAAAATCGACCTTGCATTCACCACTATTAACGTATTCCCCTCCAGAGATCTCGATAGCTTTTCCGTTGACAAGAGCATCAGCCACCTTCTGTCGTGCCTTTTGGAGGTCGTTCCAGAAAGTTTTCCGGGATACTCCCATTCTATCAGCAGCCTCGCTCTGATCCATCTGGAGAAAGTCGCAAAGACGAATAGCCTCAAGCTCTTCTATGGATAGGTTGGCAATTTCCAGACAGCAAAGAGGGATTTCCCTGGGCTTGTAATAGGTGGCCTTTGGAAAGCAAGACACCCTGCGCTTAACTCTATTGACCATCAAATTGCACTTATGCGACACGTAATAAATAGCTATCGAAATAGTTTACTTAAACTTGCCTTTAAAGTATTGACCTTAACATCGTCATTAAAGATTAGAGTAAACACAAACTACCATAATCGATGGCAAACCCCATTCTATCAGCAGCCTCATTCTGCTCTATCTGAAGAAGGTCGCAAAGACGAATGCCTCAAGATCTTCCAGGGACACGTTAATCAAAGTTGCGCTGGCGCACCCCGCAGCAAGCAAAGGAGTATGCTCGCGCCACCGCTCCAAATTCCGTAAAAGAAGATAATAGACCTAATAAGGTTTATTTCGAGCAAAAGTTAACAAACAAAAGATGGGTTTGATAAATCGCATATTATCAACGGTTCTCGGGGAAGTATTCCATCCCCGCAGCAAGCTACGGGGTATTCGACTGAAAATAATTACGAGGACACTTGGCATAATTGCACGGAGTTTGTAATAAGTAGCTGTTGGGACCCTTGCTACTCCGCTTAAGTCAATCGACCATCAAAATACACAAATGAGACGTATTATAAATAATTAACTCTTTAACGATTAAACTATTGACAAAATTAATAAGCCAGGAATCCATATTAAGGATTCTGTATTTTAAGTACAAAACCAATAACAATAACCCCATAAAGGCATAAAATATGATTATAACTATGACGTTTACTTAATAGTTTTGTACCACATATCCGTTAATCCCGTGGCTATTTTCTTCCATTTACACCTGATTTAACGTAAAATTTCTGCTAATCACAGGTACTTTCGTTTTGCCTTTTATTTGAATAATTTCATGCCATTTCTTATGAAAAATATGCAGATGATACCGTTTTTCATGCTTCACCACGAGTCAACGACCCGTAAGAATTTAGATAGGATTTATACAGCGGGATTTTGTTTATTTTTATAATTATACCGAACAAAAGTGAAAACTATATATAATACGTCGCTTAAGTGTAATTTAGGAGTCTGCCCGAAAAGTGCTGTGACCTACTGTAACATTTACAATCAGTGAATCATGAATGAACGGATTCCGGATAATAAACACTAATTGTCTAATTGTAATTTTACAACATGCATAGAACTTTTCGGATAGTCTCTAAGATCTCTTTTTTCTGAGATCGCAACTACTATTACAACTACTATTATAGGGCTTACCCACTTGAGACCTAAAACAAAAGCATTGAACGCCTAAATCTCTGAAAATTTAAGTTTTAATTGCTTTATTTACTGTACTTGATTTTGTATTGTAAGTGTGCAAATTCTATAGAATGTTAATAAAGCTAAAATTAGCAAATTAACTACCGGAGTTATTCTATAGAAGATCTTGAATCCTTTCAGATCACCATCAATAATTCAAATCACTATGTTGTAGGGGCAGCAAAGGAAGCTGCAGAAGAAAAAGTAAAGGAGCTTGATAAAACAGGCCCCAAATAATTCCAAGGGCTTTTGGAGATCGTTCCGGAAAGTTTACCGGGACACCCCATTTAGTCACAAGCCTCATTCTGCTCTACCTGGAGAAGGTCGCAAAGACGGATATCTCAAACTCTTCCATGGACACGTTAATAATTACTAGAACACATGGCCAAATTTTATAGAGTTTGTATGCAGAGCTTGTACACAGAGTTTGTAATAAGTAGCTTTTGGGATTGTTGATACTCCGCTTAACTCAATCGAGTACCAAAATACACAGAAGAGATGTATTATAAATAACTAACGCTTTAACGATGAAACTATTAATAAAATTAGTAAGCTCTGAATCCATGTTTAGGATTCTGCATTTAAGGTACAAAAGCAATAGCAATAAACATATAAAGGAATAAAATTCGATTATAACTATAACGTTTACTTTAATAGTTTTGTATCATATGTCCGTTAGTCCTGTGGTTATTTTCTGCCTTTTAGACCTGATTTAACGTAAAAGTTCTGCTAATCACTGGTACTTTCGTTTTGCCACATATTCAAATAAGGTCATATCCATTTCTCATATAAAGTGAGCACATGATGCCTTTTTTTATAAAATATCACGAGCCACCGACTGTTAAGAGTTTAAATAGGAATTTACACAACAGAATTTTTTTATTTTTATATTTATATCGAACAAAAATGAAAATTATTTATAATACGTCGCCAATGTGTAATTTAGGAGTATATTCGAAAAGTGCTGTGACATACTGTAAATTCTACAATTGGCAATCATAAATGAACTGGTTTCCACAAAAGTGCTGTGACGTACTGTAAATTCTACAATCGGCGATCATAAATGAACGGATTCCGGATAATACGCGCTAATTGCCTAATTGTAATTTTACAACATGCATAGAACTTTTCGGATGGTCTCTAAGATCTCTTTTATTTATTCTGAGGTCGCAACGGCTATTATAGGACTTACCCACTTGAGGTCTAAAACAAAAGCAGTGAACTCCCAAATCTCTAAAAATTCAAGTTTTAACTGCTTAATATACTGTACTTGATTTTGTATTGAAAGTGTGTAAATTCTATAAAAAGTTAAAAACGATCTACAAAAAATGTCATTTCAATAGTTGGAACTGTAAGTGTGCAAGTTCTATAAAAAGTTAAAAACGATTTACAAAAAATGTCATTTAAATAGTTGTAACTTTCAAGCAGACGTCAATATAAATTGCACAGTCAGTATCGGTATGCCGAATATCGAAAATACAATCCTCTGATAGTGGCTTTAAGCGTATTTAGGAGGCAAAGCTAAAATGAGTAAATTAACTACCGGGAGTTTTTCTATAGAAGATCTGAAAGATGTTCAGATCACAATTAACAACATTGTGGGGGCAGCAAAGGAGGCTGCCAAAGAAGAAGAAGAGCTCGGTCCAATGGGCCCATCCCCGTTCCCGGGTCTTGCAACCTACAGGGACGATTGGAACCTCAAATTACTTGACCGTTATGAGCCCGTAATCACCCCAATGTGTGACCAGTGCTGCTACTGCACATACGGCCCCTGTGACCTCTCCAACAACAAGAGAGGTGCCTGTGGTATTGACATGGCCGGACACAACGGCAGGGAATTTTTCCTCCGTGTGATCACCGGTACTGCCTGCCACGCAGCCCATGGCCGGCACCTGCTTGACCACCTGATCGAAACCTTTGGCGAAGATATCCCCCTCGATCTCGGACAGTCCAACGTGCTTACCCCGAACATCACAATCACAACCGGGTTAAGCCCCAAGACCCTTGGGGAACTCAAGCCTGCAATGGAGCACACAGAAGAGCAGTTAACCCAGCTTCTTGCAACCATCCACGCCGGACAGGAATCCGCAGAGATCGACTACGACTCAAAGGCTCTCTTCAGCGGCAGCCTGGACCACGTCGGAATGGAAATTTCCGATATAGTTCAGATCGCAGCCCTCGACTTCCCGAAGGCTGACCCCGAAGCCCCCCTCATTGAGATGGGTATCGGGACTATTGACAAGGAGAAGCCATTCCTCTGTGTAATCGGGCACAACGTGGCCGGTGTCACTTACATGATGGACTACATGGAAGAAAATGAACTGACCGACAAGATGGAACTCGGTGGACTCTGCTGTACCGCAATCGACCTGACCAGGTACAAAGAAGCCGACAGGAGACCCCCATACACTAAGGTCATCGGTTCCATGTCCAAGGAACTCAAGATTATCCGCTCCGGAATGCCTGACGTCATTGTTGTTGACGAACAGTGTGTCCGCGGAGACATCGTACCCGAAGCCCAGAAGCTTAAGATCCCTGTGATTGCATCCAATGCCAAGATCATGTACGGCCTGCCCAACAGGGACAACCAGGACGTCGATGCAACCATCGAAGAACTCAAGTCCGGAGCAATTCCGGGTTGTGTGATCCTTGACTACGAGAAGCTCGGAGAAATCTCCGTAAGGCTCGCTCAGGAAATGCACCCGATCCGCGAAGCAGCAGGAGTCAGGGAAGTCGCATCCGATGAACAGATGAAGGAATGGGTCGACAAGTGTGCCGACTGCGGTGCCTGCTACCTGGCATGCCCGATTGAGCTGGACATTCCGGAAGCCATGAAGTTCGCCAAGGAAGGAGACTACTCGTACCTTGAAGACCTCCACGACGCATGTATCGGCTGCCGCCGCTGTGAACAGGTCTGTAAGAAGGAAATCCCCATCCTCAGTGTTATCGAGAAGGCTTCCCAGAAGCTGATCGCCGAGGAGAGAGGCTGGATGAGAGCCGGCAGAGGTCAGGTATCAGATGCCGAAATCCGTGCAGAAGGCCTGAACCTGGTCATGGGTACAACCCCGGGTATCATTGCGATCATCGGATGCCCGAACTACAGTGACGGTTCCAAAGACGTTTACTACATCGCAGAAGAATTCCTGAAGAGGAACTACATCGTGGCCGTTACCGGCTGTGGTGCCATGGACATCGGTATGTTCAAGGACGAGAATGGCCAGACCCTCTACGAGAAGTATCCCGGTGGATTCGAATGTGGTGGACTTCTCAACAACGGGTCCTGTGTCTCGAACGCCCACATCACCGGGGCAGCCGAGAAGGTAGCCGGTATTTTTGCAGGTAGGACAATGGAAGGCAACCTCGCAGAAGTTGCCGACTACACCCTGTCCCGTGTAGGAGCCTGCGGACTTGCCTGGGGTGCATTCTCCCAGAAGGCATCTTCCATCGGTACCGGATGTAACATCCTTGGTATCCCGGCAGTGCTCGGACCCCACAGTTCCAAGTACAGGAGAGCCCTGATCGCCAAGAACTACGACGAGTCCAAATGGAAAGTCTACGACGCCAGGAACGGCGAAGAGATGCCAATCCCGCCAGCACCTGAATTCCTGCTGACAACCGCAGAGACCTGGCAGGAAGCAATCCCGATGATGGCAAAGGCCTGCCTCCGCCCGTCCGACAATAGTATGGGGAGGTCAATCAAACTGACCCACTGGATGGAACTCCACGAGAAGTACATAGGGGAAAGACCGAAAGACTGGTGGAAGTTCATCAGGAACGAAGCCGACCTTCCGCTTGCCAAGCGTGCGGATCTCATGAAGGTCCTCGAAGAAGAACACGGCTGGGAAATCGACTGGAAGAAGAAGAAGATCATTACCGGTCCGAAGATCAAGTTCGATGTCTCGGCACAGCCTACTAACCTCAAGAGACTCTGCAAGGAGGCCTGAAAATGGTTGACACTACAAAGAACACAAAGCTCTTTACCAGCTATGGAGTGACCACCTCCAAAGCAATCAACCCTGACATGGCAGCCAAGATGATCTCCAAGGCAAAGAGACCTCTGTTTGTGGTCGGGACCGGAGTCCTTCAGCCCGAACTTCTGGACCGCGCAGTCAAGATTGCAAAGAAGGCAAATCTTCCGATTGCAGCTACCGGAAGCTCCCTTCCCGGATTCCTGAATAAGGACGTGGACGCCAATTACATCAACCTGCACCAGCTCGGTTTCTACTTAACTGACCCTAACTGGCCCGGACTTGACGAAAAAGGCAACTATGACATGGTGATCGTCCTTGGTTTCAAGAAGTACTACATCAACCAGGTACTGTCCGGAACTAAGAACTTCTCCAGTTTGAAAGCAATTTCAATCGGTAGGGACTACATCCAGAATGCAACAATGTCTTTCGGGAACATCAGCAAGGAAGACAACTACGTAGCCCTGGATGAATTAATCGAAAACTTGTAAATTTAATTTAGGAGGCGAAAAATAAATG
>CBFCWE010000125.1:0-7360 GCA_965601435.1 uncultured Methanosarcina sp. | reverse complement strand
CTTCCGGTAACGAAGTGGAAGGTAGAACTCGCTTCCTTTGATATCCACAAAATCAAAAACCCGGAAGTTTCCGGAACAGGGTATCAGGAAGGGGACCTAAAAGGTTTCTACAATGTCAAAGCTTACGTTCTGCACAGGGACGGCTACACCTGCCAGCATTGCAGGGGAAAGTCAAAGGATTCCCGGTTACATTGCCATCACATCGTTTTCAGGTCAAAGCAGGGGTCAGATGCTCCGGAAAACCTGATTACGCTCTGTGAAACCTGTCACATTGCCCTTCATTCCGGAGAATTTGAGCTTTCCGGGAGAAGGTCAAACACGAAACACGCCACAGAAGTTGGCATTGTCAAGTCCCGGATCAAGAAATCCGGCTGGACCTTTGAGGAAGTTTTCGGCTACGAAACAAAGTTCCGGCGAGAACAGGTTTTGGGACTCGAAAAAACGCATTATTTTGATGCGCTTGCTATCTGTTGTGGGGACAAACAAACTGTAGAACCGGATGATACGGTCTACTTCAAAAAACACGTTCCTGCGGGGGATTATCAGCAAAGAAAAGGGAAAAGGTCAGAGAAGAAAATACCTACCGGAAAACTGTTTGGGCTCAGGAAATTCGATCTTGTAAAAACGGTTAAGGGGATCGGAATTGTCCGGGGGAAGCGGTCAAGTGGGTATTTTTCGATCTCAGATCTCTTTGGAAACAAAATTTCCGATAGTGTCAATATTAAGAAAAATTCAAAACGATTGAGGGCCAGGACAACTACGCTAATTCAAAGAACGGAACTCGGGAAGTGTACGCCTTCCTCCCCTGGGCTAAAGACCCAGGGGTTTCCGGCTGAGGTTTTATGATCAAAAAAAAGGAAGTTACAGGCAAAGAGGAGAAGCTGCATTCTGCAGAAGAAGCCTCCGTTAATGAACAGCCTGCTCCGGATGCAGACTCGAATCAAATCCCAAAAGAAGATTTTCCCATCGTGGGCATCGGTGCATCGGCTGGTGGGCTGGCTGCTTTTGAAGCCTTCTTTTCAGCTATGCCCAACGACACCAATCCCGGTATGGCGTTTGTCCTGGTGCAGCACCTGGACCCGAACCACAAGAGTCTCCTCACTGACCTGATCGGGCGCTATACACGGATGCCGGTTTACGAGATTGAGGACGGAATGGTTGTCCAGCCTGACTGTGTCTACGTGATCCCGCCTAACCACGACATGATTTTTCAGGATGGTAAATTGCAGTTGCTGGAACCGTCTGAGCCTCGTGGCCATCGCCTGCCGATTGATATATTCTTCCGTTCCCTGGCTCAGAGCAAGCAAGAGCTGGCAATTGGCATCGTACTCTCGGGTACCGGCAGCGATGGAGCACTGGGAGTGCGGGCGATCAAGGCAGAGGGTGGCATGGTGATGACACAGACCCCCGAATCCAGCGAGTACGACGGCATGCCGCGCAGCGCCATTGCCACAGGTCTGGTAGATTACCCCCTGCCACCGGCTGAGATGCCAGCCCAGCTCATTGCCTATGTCACCCAGGCTTTTGGAAAAAGACCTTACCCGGTCCTCAGGACCGAAGGCGCGATGAAAAAGATATTCAGCCTGCTACGCACCCAGACCGGCCACGACTTTTCCCATTACAAGCAGAACACTATCAACCGCCGCATCGAACGGCGCATGGCCGTCCAGAATATCCAGAATGTGAACGAGTATGTGCGTTATTTAGAGCAAAAACCTGCCGAAGTGGAGGCGCTCTTTTCCGACCTTCTAATCGGCGTCACAAGTTTCTTCCGTAATCCCACGGCGTTCGAGGCACTCCAGAAAAAACTAATCCCGGATATCTTCACCAACAAGCACCCTGACTCAGCGATACGGATCTGGGTGGCCGGCTGCTCTACAGGTGAGGAGGCTTATTCCATCGGCATCCTGCTCCAGGAGCAGATGGAAATGTTGAAGAAAAATTTCAAGGTACAAATCTTCGCGACCGATATTGACAGCCGGGCCATCGGAGAGGCTCGCAGCGGTGTTTATCCCACAAGCATTTCCATCGATATCTCCCCGGAAAGGCTGGAGCGCTTCTTT
This sequence comes from uncultured Methanosarcina sp., assembly GCA_965601435.1. Classification (GTDB taxonomy): domain Archaea; phylum Halobacteriota; class Methanosarcinia; order Methanosarcinales; family Methanosarcinaceae; genus MTP4. Next base: position 5,297 of record CBFCWE010000125.1, on the reverse strand, counting down.
ACCCAGGATTCAGGCGGCAACTACCGCATCCGGAAAAGTATCCGTGACATGGTAGTCTTCTCCGAGCAGGATATTATCAAGGACCCTCCTTTCTCCAAACTTGACCTGCTCAGTTGTCGCAACTTGCTGATCTATATGGACAGGGAACTGCAGAAGAAGCTCATCCCCCTCTTCCACTACGCATTGAACCCGGGCGGATTTCTCTTCCTTGGCCCCTCCGAGACCGTGGGTGAGTTCGAGAACCTTTTTGGCACGCTGGACCGCAAGTCGAAGCTCTATCACAAAAAGGATGTTAGCAGTGGACGCCCCCCCATAGGGACATTTATCCCATCAAGACCGGAAAGCAGGGAGACAAAAAGACCGCACGGCAAGGCTCCTATAGAAAGCAAACCTCAGCTGCGCGAGCTGACCGAACAGACGATGCTGCAACATTACGCCCCGGTCGGTGCGCTCGTCAACCAGCGAGGCGACATCCTCTATCTTCACGGCCGTACCGGCATGTACCTGGAACCGGCTCCGGGTGAGGCTGGCCTGAATATCCTGAAGATGGCTCGCGAGGGATTGCGGCAGGAGTTGGCCACGGACCTGTACAGAGCCGCGGTCAATAAAGAGCCGGTATTCCACCCCGGGCTGCGGGTCAAAACCAACGGTGACTTCACTACAGTCAATCTGGCGTTACGACCTGTGGCAGCAGGCCCTGACGCCGCCTCCGGGCCAAGCCTGTTCCTGGTTACCTTTGAGGAACCGCCGAAGGGGGAGCAGAACAAAACCGGGAAAGCCACCGCCATAGGTGCCGGTGAAGGAGCCTTTGAGAGCGCAATGGAAAATGACGCGCGCATCTTAGAGCTGAAGCGGGAACTGCAGGTTAAGGAAGAACATCTCAAAGCTTCCAATGAAGAACTTGAGACCTCCAATGAAGAACTCAAATCTTCCAACGAAGAGATGCAGTCAATTAACGAGGAACTGCAATCCACCAACGAAGAGCTGGAGACCTCTAAGGAGGAACTGCAGTCCGTAAACGAGGAATTGGCTACTGTCAATACCGAACTGCAGAACAAGGTGACTGATCTGTCGCAGGCAATTAACGACATGAACAACCTTTTGGGTGGCACGGGAATAGGTACTATCTTTGTAGACCATCAACTGCGCATCCTGCGCTTCACTCCTGCCGTTACACAGGTAATCAATCTGATCCCGACAGATGTGGGACGGCCGGTTGGGCACATTGTCTCAAACCTGTTGGGCTATGCCCGTCTGGTAGAAGATATAAAGGAGGTGCTGGATAGCCTTATACCCAAAGATATTGAAGTCCAGACTCAGGATGGCTTGTGGTACCTGCTGCGCATCCGGCCCTATCGCACCCTTGAAAACGTTATCAAGGGAGCGGTGATTACCTTTACTGATATTACCGAGATGAAGCGGGCAAGGGAGATTCTGAAGGAATCCGAGGCCATGCGACGTCTGGCCGCGGTAGTGCACGACGCGGGCGATGCTATAACGTTGCAGGATATGGAAGGCCACATCCTGACCTGGAATCCGAAGGCTGAGAAGATTTACGGCTGGAGCGAAGCCGAGGCACTGACGATGAACATTAGCAGCCTGATCCCGGCGAACCGGAAAGAAGGAGAGTTGGCCACATTGAAGAAGCTTAGCCGGGCTGAGTTTCTGGAACCTTACCGCACCCAGCGGCTTACCAAAGACGGCCGGATAATGGAGGTGTGGCTGACCGCCACCTCATTGGTGAATGAAGCCGGGGAGGTATATGCCATTGCAACTACGGAGAGGGAAATCAAACCAGAAAATACGAAGAAGGAAGACCAGGAATAAAAAAGGTATCTGTTCGGACAGGAGGCTGACCTTCGCAAGAGGGTAGAGGAGATAGCCCGAATAAAAACAACTCAGGTGCCGGAAAATCTGGATTCGCTGTCTTTGAATAAGAAACAAATTTTGAGTTTTGGGATCGGTTCATTAATATCTTATGAATGAACTGTTATATGTTAAATAAGAGTAAACTTACGATTAAGTATGCTTTTAAACACAAACTATGCACCTTGTTCAGTTTATGAAGTGTTGATTTTTGTTGCGCGAAATATAATATACAAAATAGGGTCGGGGGGTGAGTCGTTGATCAAATCTGAAAAACAAGCACATTCCCCCCGCTTTTGGAAAAAATTAGAGAGATTCTTAGACTTACGGTTTTCGGTAACTGACTCCCATGACCCAAAACCGCGAAGAGCCTAAATTCTGAAATGTGGAGAGAGGCAGGGACCACATACCATGGGGCAAAGAAATTTTTGCCTTTACATCCTCAAGTAGGAGAAGGTGTGAAATGATAGAAAGCCTGAGAAAGTCTGGCATTGATATTATTGGAGATGTGTCCTGGGGAACCCATTTCTGCCAATTTTTCCAGACAAAAGAAGATTTGATGGACATACTGGTCCCATATTTCAAGGCAGGGCTGGAAAATAACGAATTTTGTATGTGGATCGTATCACAACCCTCTGAAGCGGAAGAGGCAAAAGAAGCCCTGAAAAGGGCAATTTCTGATTTTGATACTTATCTGGAGAATGGGCAAATAGAATTCATTCCCTACACACAATGGTATTTAAAAGAGGGTAATTTCGATTCGGAGAGAGTCTTAAATGGCTGGGTTGAAAAACTCAACCAGGCCCTGACTAATGGCTGTGATGGTCTGAGGTTGGGAAATTCTTTCCGGCTGGAAAAAGAGGATTGGAATGATTTTGCTGATTATGAGGAACAGGTAGACGATGTAATTGGCAATTACCAGATGATTGCTCTCTGCACCTATCCTCTTGACAGGTGCAACGCAGCCGGGATAATAGATGTGGTCATCAACCATCAATTTGCTTTGGTCAAAAGGGATGGAAAGTGGGAACAGATAGAAAGTTCCAGGCGCAAGAAGGCAGAAGAGAAAATTCAGAATCTGGCGAATATTGTGGAATATTCAAAAGATGCCATTATAACCAAATCCCTTGATGGCATCATTACTAGCTGGAATAAAGGTGCAGAGCAAATTTATGGTTATTCAGCTGGAGAAGTTCTGAGAAAGCCCATATCCATTCTGGAGCCATCCATATTAGTTGAAGAAGCAGAAGAATTGGCTGAACTGATTAAACAGGGAGATAAAATCCACAATTATGAGACTTTACGGTTAAGAAAGGATGGTAGGATAATAAATGTCTCACTCACTCTTTCTCCGGTTTTTGATGCATCCGGAAAGCTGACAGATCTCTCGGTTATTGCTAGAGATATAACCAAAAGTAAAATAGCAGAAGAAAAACTTCGGAAAAACGAGGAAAGATACAGGATTGCCACAGAGCAGACAGGACAGGTGGTATATGAGTATGATTTAAGAACAGATCAGAGCAGCTGGGCAGGTGCCATAGAAGAAGTTACAGGGTATAGTTTTGAAGAAATCCAGAAGCTTGGCAAGGAAGTCTGGATTAAAAATATCCATCTCACAGATATGAATCGTGGGGACGAAAAACTTCAGAGAGTGAGAAAGGCCGGAGGCAGATTTAAGGAAGAATTAAGGTTGAGAAAAAAAGATGGAACTTGTATTTATATAGAAAATAATGGAGTCTGGCTTACGGATTATGAGGGTCAGCCTTACGGGACTATAGGAGTACTGAAAGATATTTCAGAGAAAAAACTTGCCAGTAAAAAACTTCAAGAAAGTGAAGAAAGATATCGCACAGCAGCCGAACAGACCGGGCAGGTTATATTCGATTTCAATCTCGAAACATGTAAAGTCAGGTTGGCAGGAGCCATAAGGGAAGTAACAGGGTACAATCCGGAAGAGTTAGAGAATCTGGATAAATCGGCCTGGATAGAACACGTGCATCCTGAAGACAGGATAGAACTGCTTGAGAACCTGATGAAGTCTTTTGAGGAAGAGAAAAAATTTAAGGTAGAATTCAGGTTCAGAAAAAAAGATGGGAACTACATCTATGCCAAAAACCTTGGAGTCTGGCTAAAAAGTGACGAAGGAAAGGTATACAGAGCCATAGGAGTAATTAGAAATATTACGGAATGGAAACTTGCAATAAAAAACGTTGAAGAAAGTGAAAGGAAATACCGCTCTTTCATAAAGAATTTCCATGGGATTGCTTTCCAGCTTGATGAAAATTTTGTTCCCCTATTTCTGCATGGTGATGTTGAAGAGATCACCGGATATAGCGAAGAAGAGTTTATGTCCTGGATTAAGTGGAAAGACATAATCCATCCGGAGGACCTGTCTTTCGTTCTTAAAGGAGAGGAAAAGATTCGAAGTTCTCCATCCGTCGGTTACGAAGAAATCGAATTTCGTATAAAGCACAGGGACGGAAGAATAAGATGGGTCAATGAAATTTACCAGAAAATTCAGAGAGGGGATGGAAAGCCGGAGTTCTACCAGGGTACGATTTATGATGTGACCGAAAGAAAAGAAACAGAAAAGTTCCTTGCGAATATCGAAACTGCCCGTAAAAAGGAAATCCACCACAGGATCAAGAATAACCTGCAGGTAATCTCCTCCCTTCTCGACCTTCAGGCTGAAAAGTTCAACAACAGAGGATGTATTAAGGATTCGGAAGTCCTGGAAGCCTTCAGGGAAAGTCAGGACAGAATAATATCCATGGCTCTTATCCATGAGGAACTGTACAAAGGCAGAGGGCTCGATACACTGAACTTTTCGTCGTATGTTGAGGAACTCGTTAAGAATTTTTTCCAGACATACAGGCTTGGAAATGCCAGTACAGGCTTAAATATGAACCTGGAAGAAAACATTTTCCTTGACATGGATACTGCAGTCCCATTAGGTATAATCATCAACGAACTTGTTTCAAACTCCCTTAAACACGCATTTGCCGACAGAGATAATGGGAAAATTCAAATCAAACTTTGTAGAGAAGAATCCCGGGAAAGTAATGAAAATAGAGCAGGGAACAATAATGAGGGCTTAAAGGGCACCAGTTTTATTCTGACAGTATCAGATAATGGGATAGGTATGCCTGAAAGTTTTGATCTGGAAAATCCTGACAATCTTGGCATACAACTGGTAACTATCCTTGTAGACCAGTTAGAAGGCGAAATCGAACTGAAGAGATACAAAGGGACGGAATTCATCATCAAGTTTACAGTAGCGTAAAAGCATCAAGGATAATAAGCATTTCAAGGGTCTTTCCCGGATGACCTTAAGCTCCAGGTTTTTTGCCACTCTCTTTGCAGCGACTTTCTTCCCCCATCTATTCCTTCCCATCTATTCCTTCCCATCTATTCCTTCCCATCTATTCCTT
>CBFCWE010000124.1:0-7663 GCA_965601435.1 uncultured Methanosarcina sp. | reverse complement strand
AAAGGGGGAGCAATCCCCCCGACTTAGCCGACAAAGGCATGAACTACGTTTCTGGGGTTGTTTTCAGGAACGTTGGAGCCATTGCCGCAAGAAAACTGTAACCTATGGTCTATTCCCATCTCAGGGAAAATATCGGGCTAAAATCCCAGGTAAGTTGCAACATCCCAAGGCAGGTTGCCGGAACCTACAAAACCATTTTAGAGTTAATCAAAATCGGAAAGAGTAAGTGGCAACAGGTGACTTATTCTCCTACCTCCATGACCCTTTCCTATAAGCGGGATTATACCATAACGGAGAATTCTGTAAGCATAACAACGTTCAGTTCCGGGAGAAAACAGTACAGGATTCAGAACTACACTTATGCCAAACGAGTTATGAAGCGGCTTTCCGGTAAAGAGAAACGTCTAATGAAAGATGTTAACCACTGCATCTCTAAAAAAATTGTTGATTTTGCGCTTGAAAACAATGTTTCTGTTATTGGTCTGGAAGACTTGACCGGAATTCGGGACAGGACTCAGTACAAAGTTCGGAAAAAACAGCGTTATACCCACAGCAGTTGGGCTTTTCGGCAACTGCAAACCTTCATTGAGTATAAAGCGAAGCAGGCAGGGATTCTTGTAGAATACGTTAATCCGGAATACACTTCCCAGACCTGTTCCCGGTGCAATCATATTTCCAAAAATAACAGGAAAGGGTTAAGGTTCCGGTGCAGAGCCTGCGGTTTCGAGATGAATGCCGACCTGAACGCCGCTAGAAACATTGAGCATAGAACACGGGATTTCAGGTATAGCGTGGAATCTCAGGGGTGCTTGTCAACCACCCATACGAATTAAATGATCTGAGAGAATAACCAGGGATATTCAAGCCCCTTCCTCGGCTCCGAAGGAGACAGGGAGGGGGAGTTGACGCTTTTCTATTCGGGTTGCCAGTTTCTGAAAGTGGTCAATATATTTCTCTCCCCATACGCGGGCCCCGGGCTCAAAACTCATCACGTATTTCCGGTCAAAGACCGCTGATTTGGGGAAGAGAGCCATTGCCATGAAATTGTCTCCTACTATGAGTGAGGGGACCTTAGCATTTTCCTTAAAGGTAAAAAGTTCGGCATTTTCAAGGCTAAGTAATTCTTCCGTTTCCGCCCTGTAATCTTCAACCCATCTTCTCAGGATCGGTTCGGGAATAAGGAGGGAAACTCTGATTCCTTTCTGTGCCAGGCCAAGGTAATGAGAAGGAAAAAGAGGATGGAAGTAAGAAAGCAGTGCTCTTAGCCTTTTAGCCTTTTCCATGTTTTCTACTAATAAGGGAATCAACTCAAACATGCGGTCAATATCGGGCTCAGTCGTGGTGCATTGCCTAAGTTCGTTGATCCTGCACAGGAGCTCCGGGGGAATTGCGGTCATATCCCTTTTAGCCCAGTAGTCCACGTTTTCTTCCAGCAGGTCAAGAGTGTCCAGCAAAGGTTTCATTTTTTCCACAACGATCCTTCCGATGCCGGTAAGTACGTAGAGGTCTTCTTCCTGGGTAACCAGGTGCTGTTCCTTGAGCTTCTTCAGCTGGGGCTGGACAGAAGTGGCATTGGCTTTGAGGGTTTCCCTCATCATTTCGATGTTTTTTGGACCTTCCATTAGAAGGAGGAGTATATTCTTTCGTTTCTCGGAAAGGAAGAGCAGATCGACCAGTGGGTTTACCATAAGCATACACCGTGGGAACGGATTATGGGATATTTTTGTGAGTGACAGTTGTAGTGCGTGACAGTGTATATTCATTAATCGGGTGTTGATGAGTAAGGGCTTGTTGCTTAATAGTTCACATTAAGCGGAGCACATTGACAAATGTACATTAACCGACGCACATTAACTAAGTGCATAACAATTAATAGTTAGGTACATATAAAAAGATACAGATCAATGTTTAATATATATCTCCTATTATATATGTTGTGTGTTTCGGATTTTTGAGTAGTCTTGTGCAGTTTTTTATTACTGTGAAATCTTTATTTTATGATCTTCTCTTCCTGGGTGGTTCTTTCTCAACTGTTCCTACTGTTCTTTAATTCTTCAATGATAATATCTGGACTTTCTGATTTTGATGCTTGGTATACTGAGTTAATAAGCCATACAAACGAAATAAGCGCAGATAGAAAAAATATTGCCATCCAAGTTGCCGCAACAAATATTACGTCATTAAATGAGGTAGTGACAAAGGTAACAATAATTGTAGCGAAAATACCTAAGGGAGTTCTCCATCCATTTCTTTTCTCAATATTTGATAGATGATTATGTAAGCATATTTTGACTTTATCTTCGGTTGTAACTATTAAATCAGATTCAATATTATTATAAATCGTTTTTACCATTGGGCCCGTATCGATAATAGCTCCTGTTTGGCCTGTCGATTCTTGCTCAACGGTATTACTCATTATTGTCACCCTTTTTTTCTTCTGTTTCGTTATTCAACAGACCTAATACTCCAAGAGAATGTTGGGATACATAACCACATTTATCACATATCACCGCGATAGTAGGAATACCATTGCCGCCCAATTGATAGCCATCTAATTTTGTTTGGATTGAGTTGTATAAAAATCCATCTCCAAGGATAAAAGTTTTATTTTTACATCTTGGACAAGGTGAAAGAGCATTACGTTCAATAAGGATTTCCTTTATTTTATTTTTCATATCTGAATCGATTATTAACATAAATTACCACCGTTACTAAGTAACATATACAGCAAATTATACAGATATTATTGGTTACGAGTGAGTACTCGGAGCAAAATAAAATAAATATCACATTAGGCTACATTTAAAAGTTTATATCATTTGGGGAATGTAGGATAAATATAATGATCTAGATTTGGTTTCAAGAATTATATAGGGTTTTGCTTTGCAATTCGAGGAAAAATTCCAGATATTAAAGCTGGATGAATATAATGTTGTTAAAATGATTGCAGAAATTGACAAACTCCCGGAGGCTTAGCTCCTAGTCCTTGGCCTCGGGCTTGCTGCCCTCGAGGGACTCTCTGCAGAACTTCAGGGTAAACCTTTCCCTTCTTCCCCTGCTGATCCTAGTGTTGCGTCAACAACCAGGTGTTGTATAATCACGAGCGATTATAATTGATTATATACGTCAGTTCATGCTTGACACAACACTAGAAGCTTCCCACATCCCCCATTTATAACAGGTTAAATTACTTGATTTAACCTTGGTTTTCATCAAACCTTTTACCGTTTTTCAGAATTAGTATATTATAGGGATGTTTACTGATTGATAGTAAGCTTGAAATGAACGGAATAAAGGGGATCTGGAATAATGGGTCGTGTCCGTGAGTCATTGATCATGATTGAGAAAACAGACACATTCAGCTTGATGAGGCATATTTATAAAAAGTTCTTATGCAACTGGTTTTCAATGACTGGCCCCCACGACCAAAAATACCTTTTTGCATAATCAATATTACTTTTTTATTTTTTTTATGTTATTATAAGATATAATAAACCGTTATTAAGGGTAATCAAAGAATCAATAAGTAAAGAATATGCCATAAATTGAATATTCGTGGAATAACTGCGAGATTGGGATAAAGAAGGGAATTAAAACGCTGAAATTTACAAACTACCTAATGCTCAACCCCGAGGAACTGAGAGAAAAAGAAAAAGACGATTTCGGGAAAATAGAAAACGAAGGACTGCTCTACCATGAACTGCTGCACGGGCAGCTCCTGATTGATGCCATGCAGGAAAGCCTCTTTTGGCAGGAAAAAGTTTGCAGGCACGATTTTGATTTCACCCCCGTGGACCTGGAGCACAGGGTTATCTATGACTTCCAATCGGATTTCATGAAAAAATCAGTCATTGAAAGGGGATATCGGCTCACGGTAAAAAGGATAAAACCGAAATCCGAAAACGGAAACGAATTCGAATTTGTTCTGGGAGATGTCTCGGAATTTATTGACAAAGGAGACATTACCCTGATGTACTATGTGCCCCCTGGCTGCGGTATAAGCAACATGGAGTTTGAGGTCCCCAGGGACGCCGCGGGAAACATAAAGACCAGTGGCCCCATAAAAATAAAAGGAAAAATCACCGATAAAACCAGGCAGGGTAAATGCTACTACTGGGTCCTCCATTCAGGGGGACATAAAGAGAGCAGTCCTTCCGGGTCCTGAACACTTCCGGAACCTCGTCCTGAATAAACTTTATTATTCCCAAATACAGGTTCTGCAGAATACGGTTTTAGAATACAGGATTCGGAACCGTATCCCACAAAACCCCGGGTTTGCAGCTATTTCCGGATTGGATCATGCCGGTTTTCCTTTCAGTCTCCCAGCACTTCCTGTTTCCGGTTTACACTTTCGTCAGTTATTCGGAGTATGGGATTTCCATACTCATACCTACTCCTCCCCCCAAAGGGAAATATGGAGCAAATGCCGACACAATTGAAATTATGTCTGTAAGTCACTCATGTATATTCTCACGCATAAATAGTTAATTGTTAAGAAAGTGCCAAACCTTATTAGCAGTATCAACAATTATTATTACTTCACACTGAATTCACATCTCCCAGAATGACACGAACTCCGGGACCTGGAATTGAACAAGCAGTAAGGGATCAGAAACCGATACATGGGTTTTGATAGGTGGTTTTGCAGGTATATGGATTTGGATAGGTGGTTTTGCAGGTACATGATTTTGGACAGATGATTTTGCAGGTACATGGATTTGGAGGGAGGTACGTCTTTGGAAAGAGGCAAGGAGATGAAAGGGGAGGAAATTTTTGCGGGACAGGGAAACGGGGCACACAGTTACGACAGGCTTGCCCTGGTCCCCGGAAACTGCCTTTTCCCGTCCACCGAACGACTGAAACCCGATGAAGAAACCCTTTTTTTCATGACCGAAGATCCGGGGCTCTGTACACGCTACGCTTTTCACAAGCATAAACTGGTTTTTGTACTTTCTGCTATGCGTTCCTACAGGGACTGGCTGGCTGAAAAATATGATGTGCTGTACTATCCGCTCCCTGAAAGAAAAGAGTCAAATGCCGGTGGAAACTTCAACAGGCCTGGGAACCTGGCTTACGAGGCAAAACTGAAAGATGCCCTGGAAAAGTACGGGATTGGAAAAATCATTACCTATACGCTCGAAGACTCCTTTTTCCGGGAAAGCATCCAGAATTTCTGTGCACGAAAAGAAATTGAGCTCGAAACGGCGGATTCTCCAGGTTTCCTGACCCCGGTGGAAATTTTCAGGACCTATAAAGGGGAGAGGAAAAAACTTCGTTTTAACGACTTTTACATCTGGCAGAGAAAACGCCTGGGGATCCTGCTGACCGAAGACGGGCTTCCTGTTGGCGGCAAATGGAACTTTGACCGGGAAAACCGAAAAACTCTTCCCCGGGGGCTGGAAATTCCGAAAGTCCGGGTTTCGCCCAGCAGCGGGCATACGGAAGAAGTAATAGCCCTTGTGGACTCTCTCTTTCCGGACCACCCCGGGAGGACCGGGAATTTTTACCTGCCCACGACCCGAAAAGCCGCCCTTGCCTGGCTGGACGCCTTTCTTGAAGAGCGCTTCCGGTTTTTCGGGCCTTACGAAGACGCCCTTGCAGAAGGGGAACCTTTCCTCTTTCACTCCATACTTTCGCCCCTGCTCAACTTCGGGCTCCTGACTCCCGGGGAGGTGGTCGGAAAAGCGGTCGAAGCTTACGAAAGGAGAGGGGAAGCAGGTGGAAATGTAAGGAGAAATGGGGAGATAGGAGATAAACTAAAAGAAAATGGGGACGAACATTTCCCGTTTTCAAGCCTGGAAGGTTTTGTGCGCCAGGTGATCGGATGGAGGGAGTTCATGCGGGGGATGTACCACTGCTCGGAAATAGAAGGCAACTTTTTTGGGCATGAAAGGAAACTGGACGGGCGCTGGTACCGGGGGGACCTGGGCATCGAGCCGGTGGACCGGGCTATCCGGCAGGTCCTGGAATACGGATACGCCCACCATATACAGAGGCTTATGGTGCTCGGGAATTTCATGCTGCTTTGCGGAATACACCCTGCCGAGGTCTACCGCTGGTTCATGGAACTCTTCGTGGACTCCGCGGACTGGGTGATGGTCCCGAACGTCTACGGCATGAGCCAGTTTGCGGACGGCGGGAGCTTTGCCACGAAACCTTACATCTCGGGCTCAAACTACCTCCTTAAGATGGGGGACTATGAAAAAGGGGAGTGGTGCGAGGTCTGGGATGCCCTTTTCTGGAGCTTTATCGACAAAAACCGGGAGTTTTTCCTTAAAAACTACAGGACAGCCGTGCTGGTCGGGACCTGGGATAAAATGTCAGGGGAAAAAAGAAAAAAACTCCTGCAGGTAGCTGCACGGTTCCTGGATAAAATAAGTTAAAATCCGTTTTAAAAGGCAGGTGCCTGCCAGGTGCTTTCAGGCTCCTCCGGAATTTCGGCACCCCAGGATTTTTTTCAGGCTTTTTCGTATTTTTCCGTGACGTCTTCGATAATTCCCTGGAAATGGGTTGCAGCTCCCTCTTCGTCCCTCTGGATAAAGGTTGTTTCTTCCACCCAGCGCACTTCCCCGGACTTCGTAAGGATACGGTATTCACGGTTGAACATTTTTCCGCCTTCCTTGCAGTTCTCGTCGAGTTCGAGTTCCACCTGGAGCAGGTCCTCGGGGTGGATGATCTTTCCGTAGAGGACTCTGCCGGAGATGAAGTCTTCGGGGGAATATCCTAACTGCCGGATGTTTTCGGACACGTAGAGCGTTGGCCAGTACTTATCGGCTTTCCACAGGAATACGATCATGGGACTGTTGTTAATCACGGTCTCCAGGGCTTTTTCCCGGTCTAACAGGGCTTTTTGCTTTTCCATGAGGGCTTTCTGGCTTTCCAGGGCGTCCCTCAGGGATCTTTCTTTTTCAATTTCTTCGGTAATGTCCCGGACTATTCCCTGGAAATGGGTTACTTCTCCCAGGTCATCGCGCTGTATAAAGGTTTTTTCTTCTACCCAGCGCACTTTTCCCCTGCCGGTGAGCACCCTGTAGCGCTGGACAAAAGTATCTTTTCCCAGTGCACAGCACCTGTTGAGTCCCGTTCGGACCTTCTCCAGGTCTTCGGAATGCACAATGTTGCCATATACAATCCTGCCGGTAAGGAAATCTTCTGCGCTGTACCCCAGCAGGCTGACGTTTTCAGAGACGTATTCGGCAGGCCAGTTTTCTTCTGCGGTCCACAGGAAAACCATCATAGGGCTGTTGTTGATCACGGTTTCCAGGGCTTTTTGCCTTTCCAGCGCCTCATCCAGCGCCTCTTCATCACTTTCAGCTAAATGATTGAATCCCATTGTAACTCCTCACTTTCCAGAACCCTTTTCGGTAGTTCCGGGCAATTTGCCCGTGAAACTTCCAGGTAAATATAATATATCCTGAATATATGATATGTTTTGATATCTTATAAATTGCTGTCCTTATTTATGGAGCCTGGAGAATGAAAGTTTCGGGGGTAGAAATCGAATCGGAAAAAAGAGTCCGGTGATGCTCAAAGGGGAATTAAAGGAGAAAAGGAAGAGTAGAAGGGAAGAGAAATAGAAGAAAGAGTGGAAATGGAAAGTGAAGAGAAGGAAGAGTAGAAGGGAAGAGTAGAAGGGAAGAGTAGAAGGGAAGAGTAGAAGGGA
>CBFCWE010000123.1:0-7684 GCA_965601435.1 uncultured Methanosarcina sp. | reverse complement strand
ATCTTTTGATTGATCTTTTGATTGATCTTTTGATTGATCTTTTGATTGATCTTTTTGATAATTACAGTTCCTACTTTTCATCCTTAGTTCGCCCTGCAAAAATGCCCATAAAGAAGAGCAAGCTCCCCAAACTCAGGAAGAAAACAGGCGCGTCAAAACCTTTTGCCTTATATTCAGGACCATTGAGCAGAGAGGAATTGTTTTCGGAGCTTTCGGGAAGAGAGGGCGTGGGGGTTTGGGGCTTGGGATATTTCGGGTCAAGGTACTGGTAAACCGGAGAAAACCTGACCAGTGCTCCGTCCGTCCCTGCATAAATGGTATCCACAGTTATGTTCAGTAATACCGTAGAGTTCCGGGAATAAACAAGAGTAGTACCTTCGGTGGCGATTGTATCTTCCAGAGAAACTCCCTCCCTGCTGAGTTCGAGCCAAACACGACTTGCATCGGCATCTGCACCTTTCACGTAAAGCTGATAACTCTGGTAAAAGGTGTGGGAGTCTCCAGACCTTACATAGAGGTCCTCCCCATCAATAAGGATAATGGAAAGCCGACCTTCTTCATTCACAGCAGCCGCTGCCGGAGAGACTGCATAACAGACATGAATCAGGAAAAAGAGGAGGATCAGAAGGGAAAAAAGAAAGAAGGAGAAAAACTGCTTTCCCCTTATTTCGCTTCCCTGAGAACTGCCCCGAGATTTATTTAGGCCGTGCATAGATACATCTGCCCGCAATAACCTCTTCTTTCGTATTGTCGGCTTTCCTTATTACAAGAGCTCCGTCAGAGGTTACACCTACTGCTTTGCCTTCTATAATCCGCGAAGGAGTCGTGACCTTGACATCCCTTCCGATAGTATCGGAAAGCGCAAGCCAGTCGTTAAGGATCTGGGAAAAGGGCTGGGTCTTGAAACGTATGTACTGCTGTTCCATTTCGAAAAGCAGGCCCTGGAGGAACTGTACCCTCCTTATATGCCTGCCCAGTTCCGCCTTCAGGGTCGTGGAACCGCCACGTAAGGGCTCGGGGATGTCTTTTAAGTCCATATTGGCATTTATGCCGATCCCCAGCACCACGTAGTCCACACGGTCCACTTCGGCTTTTGCCTCGGTCAGGATCCCGCAGACTTTTTTCCCGTTGATGCGTACATCGTTGGGCCACTTAATACGGGCATCGAGCCCGAGGTCTCGCATCACATTGGCAACCGCAAGCCCCGCAACAAGGGTCAGCCTTGAGGCATGCCTGAGTGGGATCCCGGGTTTGAGGAGCACGGACATCCAGATTCCGCCGTGCGGGGAGACCCATTCCCTCCCCATACGGCCTCTTCCGCCCTTCTGCACCTCGGCAATTACAAGTGTCCCTTCTTCCTCGGACGCTCCAATCTCTTTTGCAAGGCTATTTGTGGAGCTTACTTCATCGAAATAATGGATCTTTTTCCCCAGAAGGGTTGTTGTAAGCCCCATCTTTATTTCCTCCGGATAGAGGAGCTGGGGCACGGATTTCAGTACGTATCCTCTCTTGGGAGACGATTCGATTTCATAGCCGTCAGCCTGGAGAGACTTGATATACTTCCAGACCATCGTCCTGGAAATTCCGAGTTCGAGTCCCAGTTCTTCCCCTGAGACGGGGGTTTTCTGTGCGTCCTTAAGCGCCTTAATTATCCTAGAGCGTTTATCTCCCATCCGTGCACCCCATACAAATGTATGCTTTCCACAGTATAATATTTTAGATCAAACATGTACTTCATACCAAATAGACCGGAGTTCCTGGCATTTTCACATTAATTCCACGTTTTTGGGAGAAATGCCAGTTATCTCTGAGTCTTTTTGGCCATGCTGACATAGCTCTCTACGGCAGCTGCAATCGCTGCAATCTTCTTGTCCTTTGCCTCCAGAGCCGAAGCCAGAGTAACCCCTTTTTTGGACTCGGACGTGACAACCTCTTCCACAGCTTCCAGGATATTCTGTTCCTCGATAAAACCGGTTGTAAGGTCACCTTTCCTGAACGCCGAGTTTCGCATGACCGCCTTATGAAAAGGAATATTGGTAGTTACCCCTACAACCACGTATTCGTAGAGGGCTCTTTGCATCCTGGCGATCGCTTCATCCCGGGTCCTGCCCCATACACAGAGCTTCGAGATCATTGAATCGTAAAACGGGGAGATTGTGTAACCCATATGCACCCCGCTGTCAACCCTGACCCCGGGTCCGCCTGCCGAACGGTACCGCCGGATCTTTCCGGGGGAGGGGGCAAAGTCATTTAGGGGGTCTTCAGCGTTGATCCTGCATTCGATCGCATGCCCGTTAATGGTGATATCTTCCTGCTCAAGTTCGAGTTTTTCTCCACAGGCTACCCTGAGCTGTTCCTTCACGATATCTATTCCTGTTACCATCTCCGTGATCCCGTGCTCGACCTGCAGGCGGGTGTTGACTTCAAGGAAATAATAGTTGCCCTTCGAATAGAGGAACTCCACAGTCCCTGCGTTTACATACCCTATCGCCTTTGCGACCTTTACCGCCGAGTCTCCCATCTCTTTCCGGAGTTCGGGAGTCATGATAGGGGAAGGCGCTTCTTCGATGAGCTTCTGGTGCCTTCTCTGGATGGAACACTCTCTATCCGAGAGGTAGACTGTGTTTCCGTAAGAATCAGCCAGGATCTGGATCTCAATGTGCCGCGGCTCTTCCACATATTTTTCAATAAACACGGAAGAATCTCCGAAAGCCGAACCCGCCATCTGCCGGGTAGAGTTGAGGGCGACGGCAACCTCGCTCCTGGAGTGCACGACCTTCATTCCGATCCCGCCGCCTCCGGCAGAAGCCTTCAACAGGACCGGATACCCGATCTCTTCCGCCACTTTCAGGGCTTCGTCAACGTCTTCGACGGCATCCTTCGTGCCGGGAACCACGGGGACCCCGGCTTTTATCATCAGGTTTCTGGCCCTGATTTTGCTGCCCATCTCGGCAATTACGTGGCTAGGGGGCCCTATGAAGAGAATCCCTTCGTCCTCGCATCGCTTTGCAAAAGCAGGGTTTTCGGAGAGGAAACCGTAGCCTGGATGGATGGCATCGGTCCCGGTTTTTATTGCAACCTCGATGATGGCGTCCATGTTCAGGTAGCTCTGGCTGGTAGGGGCCGGGCCTATCAGATAGGCCTCGTCGGCATACTTAGCAAAGAGAGCGTTTTTATCCGCCTCCGAACATACTGCAACCGTGGCGATGCCCATTTCCCGGCAGGCCCGCATAACTCTGATTGCGATTTCTCCGCGGTTTGCAACCAATACTTTTTTAAACATGATACCCTCCGCTCACTCATTTCACTCGATTGCCAGAATCAGGTCCCCGGGAGCCAGGGTGTCACCTTCGGCAACAAAAATTTCCTTCACGGTACCCGAATGCGGGGCATGGACCGCATTTTCCATCTTCATGGCTTCAATGACCGCAACGGTGTCTCCTTCCACAACCGTGTCCTCGACCTTAACCTTGAGGGAGAGCACCATTCCCTGCATGGAACTGGTGACAGAACCTTTGACTGAATCGGCCGTCGGCTTCGTGGATGCGGGTTCGGACACGGAAATCCCACCGGTAGGCTCAACTTTGACATCGAATACCTCGTCGTCCACCGTGACTTTGAATTCGGTGGGGATCGTGTATTCCTGCGGGGAAGCGGGTTTCGGGGCCACAACTGCGAGGGCTTCTTCTTCCATCTCCCCCTGCAGGAACTTAGGAGCAATAGCCGGATAGAGGATGTAGGTCAGGATGTCCTCCTCGGACCTGGCAATGCCCTTTTCCTCGGCTTCCTTCTTCCGTTTCTCATACTCGGGTTTCAGGAGGTCAGCGGGACGGCAGTGGATGGGCTCTTCGTCCCCGATAATCTTCCCGACCATTTCCGGGCTGATGGGGGTAGGAGAACGTCCGTAAAGTCCGCGCACGTAGTCTTTGACCTCTTTGGGAATGACCTTATAACGCTCACCCATGAGCACGTTCAGTACGGCCTGTGTGCCCACGATCTGGCTGGTAGGAGTCACCAGAGGCGGATAGCCAAGCTCTGCCCTAACCCTGGGCATTTCATCAAGCACCGCATTGTA
Organism: uncultured Methanosarcina sp.; assembly: GCA_965601435.1. GTDB lineage: Archaea > Halobacteriota > Methanosarcinia > Methanosarcinales > Methanosarcinaceae > MTP4. The sequence goes on along the minus strand of CBFCWE010000123.1, from coordinate 3,609 downwards.
CTTGTCAAGAGCATTTTGCTCCTTTAGCTGGGAGACCAGGTTTGAGAGCATCCCGCCCGGGATCTGGTAGATAAGGACATTGGTATCTACCTGCTCGGAAATCGGGTCCAGAATCCCTCTGTACTTTTCCTTGAGTTCCTTGAAATACCGGACAACTTCCTCAAAAGCCCCCAGGTCAAGCCCCGTGTCGTAGGGAGTATTCTTGAGAGCTGCAACGACAGTTTCCGTGGGGGGCTGGGAAGTACCCCAGGCAAGGGGAGAGATTGCGGTATCAAGGATGTCCACCCCTGCCCCACAGGCTGCCATATAGCTCATTGGAGCCATTCCCGAGGTACAGTGACAGTGAAGGGATATAGGGATTGAGACCTCCTTTTTCATGGCACTGATAATACTTGTAGCCTCACTGGGGGCAAGCAGCCCGGCCATGTCCTTGATACAGAGAGAATCGCACTCGAGGTCTTCAAGCTGTTTTGCGAGTTCCACATATTTCTCCACGGTATGCACCGGACTTATGGTGTAGCAGACCGTACCCTGGACATGGGCTCCAAGCCCCTTTGCGACCTTGATCGAGAGTTCCATGTTCCGGATGTCGTTGACAGCGTCAAATACCCGGAAAATGTCAATGCCGTTTTCATAAGCTTTTGTAACGAATTTTTCAACCACGTCATCCGAGTAGTGCCGGTACCCGACCAGGTTCTGCCCCCGAAGAAGCATCTGGGCATGGGTATTGTCCATTTTCTTCTTGATATCCCGAAGGCGCTGCCATGGATCTTCATTCAGGTATCGAATACAGCTGTCAAAGGTGGCACCCCCCCACATTTCAAGGGAGAAATACCCAACCTGGTCCAGATGTTCGACCACTTCGAGCATGTCCCGCGTCCGCATCCTGGTAGCCAGGAGGGACTGGTGTGCATCCCGGAGGACGGTTTCAGTAATTTTTATACTCATGGATGAACCTCTTTAAGATTGAACCGAAACAACGCTATACGTCATTTCAGTGGAGTTTTCCGGAGCCAACAGGAATCTCCGAAATAGACAGTAATTTGCAATATATTTACATTTATATGAAGTTTAACATTTTAATTGCAATATTATCATAATTTTAATGTTGTAATCGATTATGTTGTAATTTAATAGTCTCCAAAGGACCCTTATTGCAATGTTTACTCATTGTAGTGAATCCCTGTTGCAATGTTTACTCATTGTAGTGGATCCCTGTTGCAATGTTTACTCATTGTAGTGGATCCCTGTTGCAATGTTTACTCATTGAAGTGGGTCCCTGTTGCAGTGGATTTCAAATTAACAATGTTATAATTGAGTTCAATTGCAGCTAATTTAAATTAATCTCAGTTCTTAAGACCGATTCAGGAATAATTGCAGCATAATCACTCATTTGTAAGGGAAATTAAGAAAATCGGTATTTGTGAGAATCACCCACAAAACTCGATAAATATTTGCGTTGTTAAGAAATAATGTATACTAGTATTGTTAACAAGTAATATACCTTTCGCTGGAGTTGACATTAAAAAATAAATGAAGGTATAAGGAGGTAGCTGCCGATTACAAAAAAAATCTGCTGATTTGTTAACAAATAAGCCTGTTAACGCAACAACCTGAAAGCCCGGAAGATTTGAAGAGAAAGAAGGAAGAGTTATAAAAAGTAAAGGGGATTTGTAAGGGGTCACAACCCACCCTGTTTGATGGTTTACGTACTCCGGAACTTAATGGCCCATTCACCTGAAATTAATGGTTTACATGCTCCGGGGCTTAATTGCCCATAACACCGGGGCGGGAAATTAGTTTTATTTACATCAGACTTTCTTACCCACAAAATACCACTGATCAAACACGCCATCAGCATCCGTGTTGTCCACTATTTCCCCTTCGACTCCCGCCCTGCGAAGGGCTTCTGCCAGGATTTCTATTTCAGGCCTGCTTTTTACGGTGAAAAGCAAAAGACCACCTTCTGTTACGACTTTTGCAGCTTCATTGACAATACCTATCCAGAGATCCTTGTTAAATTCATAGACCAGGCCCAGCATGAAACCCACAACAACATCGAAACTCCCGGGTTCGAAGTACCTGGAAAGCTGCATTGCGTCCATTACAAGGGCTTTTTTAGGGTTAAGGACCCCATGCTCAAGCCCCTGGCAGACCGTACACTTGTTAAGCTCCATTGCAATGGGGTCCAGGCCGAGCCTGTAGAGAGCAAGTGTGGACATACCGTTCCCGCAGCAGACCTCAAGCACTCTGCCTTCAAGCGAGAAACCTTTATTCTTCAGATCATGAAAAATCTCCGAGACCCTGTTGACCCGCTGTTCGGAAAAAATGCTTCCGTAAGACTCGGGCCTTGTGCTACATTCCGAGCAGAGGTTTCGGTTCACAAGCATAAGGGAGTAATATTCATTTACTGCATCCCTCCAGAGTTCGGAAGAAACTTCAAGTTCCCTTTCCGGAGGATTGAAAGAAAGAATGGACCTGGAAAGGGTTTCAAACTTCGTTTTTTGGGATGTCCCCGCAAGGGCTCCCGTAAATACAGACCAGAAATCCACAGGAACGTCCTCTTCCCCGGGGTTGAAGAGTAAGAGCCCCAGCGTCTGCTCCCCGTTCCGAACCCTGAGAAGCCGGACCTTCTGGTTTTCCAGGAAAGCCCGGACCCCTTCCAGATAATTGAGAGTGGACCCGATATTCCGCTGAGATGTATAGCTTTCTTCAACAAAATAAATCTCTTCACCGATGTCAAGGAGTTCCTGTAAAAGCATGTTTGTTTAGATTCGGATAATGTGATATCAAGATTTCGAAAAGAGGAATGCCGGTATATTTCAAGGCTCTTTTCAAAGGATTCAAGAATTTTTTAAGAATATGCAAGGAATTATTTAAAGAACATTCAGAAATATTTATCAGAAATGTTTTTCAGAGAGATAATCCCACTGGCGTCTGCTTGCGAAAGATCCAAAAAAGAACTTATTCAGATCCAAAAAAATGCATATAAGAAGTTCTAAGAAAAGAAAAACCCTTCAGGAAATAGGGGAAGGGAATCAAAGAAATAGAAGAGCCTTGGTAAGTGAATAAAGGGGTAAAAAGGCATAAAAAGGAGAAAAAGCTCTGAAAAATACCCCGATATAAGCAAAAGTATATAAGGATTTAATTACAAAATCAAAGATTGAAAAGGATTCATATTACTAATTGAAGATAATCGGAGGATAATATGGCTAAAGTTATACCATTTGCACCAATAGAACGTTTAGTAAGAACTGCAGGAGCTCAGAGAGTCAGTGAAAGTGCAGGGATGGCCCTTACGGAGATTCTGGAAGAATACGGGCTAGAGATATCCAGAGAAGCTATAAAACTTGCAGAACATGCAGGCAGAAAAACCGTAAAAGCCGAAGATATAAAATTAGCAAAAGAAATGCTGTAAACTGCTGGAAAGTAATTTAAATTGCTGGAAAGTAATTTAAAGTACGCTATGAAATGCCATAGAATACCGTAAGCTCAGGCATTGCCAGCATTAAAAGATATAAACTGAAAATTAGAAAAACTGAAAATCAGGAAATCTGAAAATCAGGAAATCTGAAAATCAGGAAATCTGAAAATCAGGAAATCTGAAAA
>CBFCWE010000122.1:0-7697 GCA_965601435.1 uncultured Methanosarcina sp. | reverse complement strand
ATAGTCATATAATCCCTATGGAACGTGGGGTTAAGCTTGTGGATTCGTCTAGGATACTAGGGAATATGAAGCAAGAAGCCCCTTCCTCGGCTCCGAAGGAGACTGGGAGGGGTAGTTCACATTTGTTTAAACGATAGCTTACTGGATATTATTCTTAAGTTTAGCCTCTAAATGTATTTATTTTGAAGAATAAGGCATAAAATCCTGCGGTTTATGCCTGATAAAAATAGTAAAATAGTACATTCTGAAAATTTATGGCAATCCAGGATCAAAAACAATATAGAATCATATGTAAAAATGGGAACTGGAAGTGGTTACTTTAATGGATTTATTTCTTAATAATCGGACTGAAGTGCTTGAACTCTTAAGCAATTTTTTATTTCCCTTCTTAGTCACAGCAGTGACCATGCCTTATTTCATCAATAAGTTGAAGGAAAATAAGTTCGTAGTTAAAGATTATTACAAGAAAGAGAAACCAATGGTGCCGACATCAGGCGGGCTTTTAATCTTGCTCATTGCGTTGCTTTCAATTTCCTTAAATTCCCTCTTTTTTAAGTTTACAACCCCAAACTATGTTATTCTGGTAATTATTGTACTTTTCGGGCTGTTCGGGATACTTGACGATATGATAAACATAGGACGCTTGTCCAAACTTATAATTATGTATTACTGTACCTATCCGCTTCTCCAGTATGTGCCTAATCCTCTGGTTTTATATTCCGGGGATTGGGCTATTTCTCTTGGATTCCTCTCTCTTCAGTTTATAATTCCTACATACGTACTTGTTGCGTCAAACCTTGTGAATATGCACTCCGGATATAACGGTCTGGCATCCGGCTTATCAGTAATTTTATTGTGTTCTCTCATTATTAAATCTATACTGATAAACGACGTTGAGAATATAGTAACAGTAGTCGCTTTAACCGGGGCTTTAATTGGCTATTACATCTATGATCACTACCCATCAAAAATATTCTGGGGAAATGTGGGTTCTCTTGTAATAGGGGCCACCATAGGAGCTATCATAGTTATACAGGGTTTTTTAATAAGCGGCTTCATCATGCTTATTCCGCACACAGTCAATTTCCTGATGTATGTGTACTGGAAGGTTAAGAAATACCCCGTTGCAAAATTTGGGAGGGACCGGGGGGACGGCATTCTGGAAGTCCCCAACGCTCTTACTTTGAAATGGGTCCTGCCTTACTACTATAATGTGACCGAGAAACAGGCAACTTATGCTATGTTCTTGCTAACCTCGGTTTTTTGTGCCATAGGCATTCTCATTCCGGGAAGATTGTAAAAGAAAAGTAAATTGGATTAAAAATAAATAAAAGGTGATGCAATGCAAAAAGCGCAATCACCATTTAACTTCTTTTAAATATCAGGAGTACGGGCAAGAAAAGGATTATTCCCACTGCAACGTAGATAATTGCTGAGTAGTCCTTATATCCCTGCACCTCTTTTTCTCCTTCAGGGGCTTGAGTCGCTTTTGACGTAGCTTCTGATCCCAGGTTCTCATTTGAATCCCAAACATCATTTGAACCCTGGGTTGTACTTTCCGTGCTCTCTACAGTCTGGGTGCTTTGCCCGGTTATTGCAAACGGGGAAAAACCCGGAGTTTCGGCTTCAAAGTACAGGTAGAGATCATCCTCACCGGTCTGAAAGGTCTCAAGTACATCCCACTTATCGCCGCTGAAATGGTTCAGGGTGATGGAGGTAAGGTCAATTTCATTTTCATTGACCCAGGCTCTTTCGACTCTAAAGCCCACAGCTCCATTTTCAAGGTTTTCAGGGTTTGAAATCCCATCCGTCCCGATCCAGATATTCATGTGCTGATATACCTGCCCTTCCGGTTCGCCAGGGGTCAGTGCGGATTTTCCTTTGAGCACTTCGATGATTGCGGTGGTTTTCCCAAAGCTTTTTTTGGGGTCAAATTCCACATATCTTATGTCATTCGTGTCCCCTTTGAACGTATATCTGGCCCGGACCCCGTTGCTTATGAAGCATTGGGAAATCTCCTTTAACCTGACATTCTCTGAGGATTCGGGGGAACTTGCACCTCCTCCGCCTCCGCCTCCGCCACTTCCTCCATTTGATATTGTTTCAGCAGGATATGTTGAAATATCTCCTACCCTTACAGTTCCCCCTATAACCGTTACAGGCATTGAGCATCCGCTTGAGTTGCCTACAACCACATTTGATAGCTGTAATTTGCATACCCCTGAGCTGTCGGTTGAACTGAGGTAGACCGTTGCAAGGGTCCCGGGCGTTGTCACCATGCTCTTGCCCAGGATAATCCCGTAAACGCCGGTAACAGTACCCTGTGAGTTGTCAGCAGTACCTGGACTGAATATGGTGGTCCTGCCTGTCTGTTTTAATATATCTCCTTCCTCGATTTCCTTTACATTGACCAGAGAGTTATCAAATATGAGATCAAACTGAGCTCCGGATATTGGGGAATCGGGTTCGTCATATATGCTCAGGATGAAATCCTGATTCTCTCCAATGGATTGTGTTTCTGGTGATATGCTTACGATTGTCTCTGCCGCAACGGTACCCGTAAATACGATGATCAAAGATACAAATATCAGTAAAATCAGACTCATGCGTAATAAATTGTTCTGCAGGCTCTTCCTGTGCATTCGAGTTACCCCCACTCGTTATTTAAGCCAATTCGTTTTACGATCGTTATAAATATCTCAATATACATTGATCTTTATTTTACACCTTTTATTATAAATTTATTTTGTCTGACGCTGGTATTTTTATGCTGAAGGAAAAGGGTCGAATAAGGCTGTATTCATGAAAATACCCGGATCTACCAATCGGGGATAGTGATTATTTGAAAGTTTCAGGGCAGCGTGATGTATTTTGAAGCTTTTTTCCAAAAACTTCCAGTATCCATGGATAGAATTACGCATGAACAGAATTTATTCGTGGATAGAGCTAGCATTGCTCTAATTAATCCTGTAACCCCTTTTTTGCTATTACCATTCCCGCCTATTTATTAGTTGAACAATGTATAAATAACTTTTTTTATTCAGTATTGCCATATATTTATAAATAAAATAATGATGTCTTAAAAAGCACTAATATGACAAAAAGCGAGGGATGTCAAAAAAGTAATAATATGTCAAAATAGTGAGATGTGTTGAAAAAAAGTAATTTTGACGCAGGTTCCCCGTACCTGCGTCAGGTCCTTTCACTCTATTTTTTCCCCAAAGTGGGATCCGACAAAGATGAGGTCTAGGACATCGACCAGCCCATCCTGGGTTAAGTCAAACCTCGGATCAGGTTCGGTTGTATTGGTTCCGATTTCCTGAGCGACTGTGGCTATATCCAGGATATTCACTTCTCCATCTTCTACGACGTCCCATGGAGGGTAATAGTCAATGACGTAGATGGTACGCTGCTCTGTTACCTGATCGATTCCATCGCTTACCGTTACTTCCACCGTGTGTTCTCCACTGCTCGAGTAGTCGGTCTCCCAGATATAGCTCGGAGCATTGCTGCGTGTTACTCCATTGATCTTGATGATGTAATTCAGGAACTGTCCATCCAGATCAAATGCGCTTACTGAAATGCTAATTTCTTCTTTTTCATTGAAACTCGATCCGTTTTCCGGTTCAAAGGAATCAATAACCGGAACATTATTTGGTGGATTCACGGTTATTAAGACATCTTCCGAATCACTGAGGTATCCATCACTTACTTCAAATGTGACTGTATAAACGCCGGACTGTCCCGGGGCTGGTGTCCAGGTAAACACTCCTGTTGCCGGATCAACGTTTGCTCCATCCGGAAGGCCTGTAGCTGAATAAGTCAGGTCATTGCCGTCCGCATCGCTAGCATCCACCGCAAAGTTCAGGACGTTTGTCTCAGAAATCGATTTAGAGCCGATCGAACTCAAGACAGGTGCAGTATCTACCAGCACGGTTGCATTGCCAATGGTAATTGGGGCAGCATTTAAACTGCTGTCACTAACAATTACATTGGAGAGTGTTAGTTCTGCCATGCCTGTGTCGCTTCCTGCGGTCATGCTGATGGTTGCCATCACTCCCTCTGAAGAGACATTTGATTTGCCAAGGATTGAGCCGTAGACATCTGTAACTGTTCCTGTGCTGTTGTTGATGGTCCCGTTGTTGAACAGGGTTCCAGCTCCGTTCTGGTTGAGAAGGTTTCCTTCAGTTACACTATCTGCCCTTAGCATTGAACTGTTGAATAAAAGGTCAAACTGGGCTCCTGTTATTGGTGTTCTAGGCTCGATACGAATGTCAATTGTGAATGGTTGGTTTGGAGCGAGGATTTGGCTTATTGACTTGATTGTGATTGATGTTACGTTTTTAGTTACATTCTCATTTTCAAAACCAAATCTGAATGACATGTCTCTACAATACCTATCAACTCTATTGTCAACCCATGGATCATCTAAATTATTAGTTCTCTGTGAATAACTCGCAGTACCATCAAAGCTTGTCAACGCTAAAGGATCAATAATAAAGTCTGGAACATAAGGAGATGTAAATGCATTAGACGCATCGGAACCCCAATGGGCATCAATAATTGAGTTTGGGCTTGCTAAATACATAAAATAAGCTGTATCTTTTTCAAAGGTAATCGGCTCTTCAAAGGTAGCATTATACCATTTTCTGTCACCAGCCCCATTTCCTACACCTGAAACATATACTTCATCAGGTGTTAGGAATACCCCCTTGGTAATTAACTCTCCATCTTCATCATTTTTCATAATATAATAATATAGACTGTCACTCGGTCTTAATAAACAATCCTCTGTATGGAAAACACACCAGGGCATTTCTAATTTGTTAACTGTTCGGTTTTTACCATGACTGACGAAATGTTGCCCCATCATGTATTCACCAAATATACTTAAGTAGTTGTGCCGATACGGTTGCCCGTGATATGTGCCGTCCTCAAAAGCTACTACAAATACTGCTAGATTTCGTTCATTTGGGTCAGGACCCCATGAATCTCCGTTGTAGTATCTAACAGTCGTGTAAGAGATATTATCGTTATAACTCGTATCTTCGCCTGAATAATTGTAAGGCAAAGGAATATTGTCATGCATAAAATCTTTAGGGGCATAAGATGCGTAAATTCCGAGCCAATGATCTGTTTTATTTGGTACTGGTCCGCTAAGGTATTCAATTACAATCCAGTAAGATTTGCCTTTAGTAACTGATACTTTTGGAGAAATTTGAATCTCACTCCAAATTTCATCTTTTGGATTCTCAAGAGTTCCGTTTCCTAAAAATGTACCAGAAGGTGTACCGTTGTTATCTTCTTGTATGCCTACGTTCCAGATAGGTTGACCCTCTTCTGGAAAATAACATCCTGGAAGTAACATTATATCAGTAATATTTTTTGATGTGGGGGATACATATAGTATAGCCATTTTTTTATCAGGACCTTTAAGTAGATTACTTGATCCCCCACTTTGGATATGAACAACATTTGATATCTTCCATTCAGTTTCTGCAGAGGCCACTTCAATTGTTGCCTTAATGGAACACAATAGGCATAGTATAATTAAAAATATTATTACAAATTTACCCATGAAAGGTTTCTCCCTTTTATACTTCCCATTTCAAACTATATGGTTAAATTAGTGATGTCTTATCTGGATCTTTGAATATTTTTAGAGCCAATCCTAAAACTAAATATTTGCTTCTTTGAATCCTGTATTTTGAATAATCAATTGATTTTTCTGATCATGAAAAGTAATCCTAAAAAATCTCAATGATCACGAAAAAATGGATTCTGAGATGCGCCATTATATAAAATTTACATCTTTGATGTTGACGAAAATGTTTTCTTAAGTAATCTCTACTCTCTTTAATATATCTTTTTTTGAATGTAACATTATAGTACCTGAATAACAATAGGGCACCTTACTTTGTTTTGTTCGACACATGGAATTCATTGTTGTATTCTGAAATAATTTCACCTTAAAACTCGTTCCATTTTTGGCTTTGTAGACAATCTACATAAATAATTATCAAGAGGCTGAAAACGAACAATTTAATGCATATCAGGTCATTCAGTTCAAATTAATGCAGGTACTTTATTTGGACAAGCAATTCCATTAAATTGCGGCTTAGGACTTTTCTTTCCCATAAGCATAATTGTATAAACATTATTGTATGGTATATTAGTAGGTACTAATAAATTACCAACTTTTTTGAAATAACAATAACTTTATGAAGGAATAAAATAAGGACATTTGTATGGAAAGTAAAAAACCCATGAAATGCATACTTTCAATTTGTAATATTTCTCCTGTAAAGCTTGGCTCATTTGAGGAATTTATAATTTCATTAACTGAAAAACTAAAGGAAAAAGGATTTAGACATGTAGTTGTTTTTCGAGCTGAACCAATAAAAATTGTTCGAGATCTTTTGATAAGAAGTGGTGCTGAAATAAAAGTTTATAATCCTTCAAAATCAAGCATTTCTAATTTTATTCCGTTTTATCGTATTATAAAAGAAGTGAATCCAAATATTGTAAACTTTCATTATTATTCAACTTATACTCTGGTTAATTACCTGAGTTTTTTATGTGATGTAAAAATTCTCTATACAGATCGCATGGGTTTCGAATCTGCAAATACACAATTCAAAAAAATACTCCGTAAGATTTTCTATTTTACAAGTGCTAAATTGTATGGTAGAGGTATTGATAGAATAATATGCGTCTCCAACTTTGTAAAACTAAAGTATAAAAAAGAATATGGAATTGATTCTACAAAAATGTGCGTTATTTATAATGGAATTAATACCACTAGATTTAAAAAAACGTTAGATATAGAAAAAATAAAGCAAAAATACAACACACAAAACAAGTTTGTGATAACTACAGTTGGTTTAAGAAAAGAGAAAGGTCCACATTTCCTCATAAAGGCTGCTCCCTCTATACTTGAAAAAATTCCTAATGTTATGTTTTTAATTGTGGGGGAGGGAGGGTATGAAAGTTACTTAAGGGAATTGGTTATAAAATTAAACTTGGAGGATAAAGTTACATTTACTGGAAATTTGACGGATATATCTCCAATTTATGATATTTCGAATTGTGTAGTTATTCCATCTTTGTGCGAGGAAGGTTTCTGTTTTGTTCTAGCTGAGGCAATGTCAAAAGAAACTATGGTCGTTGCATTTGATTCTGGTGCAATTAAAGAAGTCGTCTATGACAGAGGACAAGTACTGCCAAAGGATATTGAATATTTATCTAATAGACTCATCCAAATATTACTCAATGACAACAAATTTGAAGAAGAAAAAATGAGGGCGCATGTTTTAAAAAATTTTACCCTTGATATTTGTACAAGTAATTACTTGTTACTCTATGAGTGTTTACTTGAACGCTGAGTTTTGACCTAACATAGGTTCATATGACCCTTTCATTTCTCTAGTGTCGCGTCAATCCTTAAGTGTCGGATAAAGACGCGACAATTTTATTCTTGCATCTTCGGTTGTGAATTGCCAATTAACCTTCGAGTTTTTGTTGTTTCTGAATTTTTGCCAAGCCAATACCTCTTTCCTAACAACCTCGATGTCATCAATTCTCCTTTTTAAGCACTGGCCTGTGAGTACATTCAATTCAATCTCGGCCATATTCAACCAGCTTGTCATCGGCGGTTAAGAATTCCCCATTTTCGGCGGTTTAAAATTCCCCAATTC
>CBFCWE010000121.1:0-8052 GCA_965601435.1 uncultured Methanosarcina sp. | reverse complement strand
AGGGTTGTCAATTCAGGGTTGTCAATTCAGGGTTGTCAATTCAGGGTTGTCAATTCAGGGTTGTCAATTGGGATTGCACTTCTTTAAATAAGATCAAAGCAATCTTTCTGGTATCGAATCCGGGGAAAAAAGACCATGAAAGCCGTATTTTTTTTATTAATATTGCTTCTTCTCATGCCGGTACAGCTAGCCTTTGCAGCTGAAACCCTTCAGGCAGGGAACGCGGGCATGCCCCGCATATCCGAGCTCTACAGTGACCTCGAATCTTTTGATGTAACTGTTTATTCGGAGGTGCCGGATGAAGACCTGATCCTTGAAACCTCTCTTGTAAGGACTGAGAGTAACACCGAAGAGGTGCTCGTAAAGAAAGTTTATTCTGTTGATGACGTCCCCGCAAACACCAGGGTTATAAAGGTGGGGTTTTGGGATGTAAAGGGAGCTGAGGATGGGTCATACCTCCTTAAAGCTCGCCTGTTCCGGGATAAGGAGCTGCTTTCCGAGGCTGAGTACAAATTTGTCTATGGGCGTCGTTCCATTCCCAGGGTCAGGGTCAATGACCTGGTCCCAAATTCCGAAGGGATCAGTGTGGTAATCTCTCCCAATGAACCGGTACTCTTCGATATCGATTACATGCTCGTTGACGGTTCGGACGTTGTGTACACGACCAGGTCCGAGAAAGTTGCCCTGACAGGTTCGCCTGAAGCCTTCTCCGCAGCCTGGGGCACCCTGCTTGAAAACAACAGGGAATACCTGGGAAGGGTGAAGATCCAGGTCTATTCCCCGAGGCGGGAGTTTATCGCAGCTACGGAAAGTTTCACAGCGAAGGACGACGCAGAAATTACTGATATTTACGAAGACGAGACCGGGGCAAGTGCAACTGTCTTTGGCAGGTCCCAGGTGCCTTTCAAAGGGAATCTGACATTTACGGTCTATGAACTGAGCGAGAATGCCGATTCCGAAACAGGCAAACCTTTTGATTCAGCCCGGGAAAGGGTGCCCGTGCTGCTGGCAGATGACGATGAAACCGTTGAAGTTGCCTGGAAGGAGAGGCTTCCCAGGGGCGTTTACAGGCTCGAGATCGAACTAACAGGCAAAGACGGGGACGTAATCGAGCGCAGGGAGACAATTATAGAGTCTGACCTGTCGTCCCACTCTTATGTGAACGGAGCTGAAGGAAGCGATTCAGACTCTGCAGGTACGGGAGACGAAGCTGCGGAAGAAGATGAGGGAGGTATACCGGGCTTTTCTGCCGCTGCGGTACTGGCAGTACTTGGTGTTTCTGCGGTTCTTTTCAGGAAGCGAAGCTAAATGTAATGCTGGCTCAAATATCTAATTCCAGCAGCTTAAGTTTGCAGATCAAATTTGCAGGTTAAGCTGGTAATTTAAGTTTGCAGGTCAAACAAAAATCAGGTAAACAAACCTATAAGGAATTCGTGAATTCCCATGCGCTACGAACTGTTTATCGCCCTCCGGCAGATCCGGGCCAGGAAGTTCCAGACCCTTCTTTCCGTAGGAGCGATAGCCCTGGCTGTGATGGTACTCACCATTTCCCAGGCGTTCATGGTAGGGTTTACCGATGAACTTTATGACACCACGGTGGACAAACTCCCCCATGTTTCGGTCTCCCCGACGGAAGACGAGGAATACATCTACCTTTACAGGACTCTGATGGAGGAAATAAATTCAATTGAAGGCGTCACAGCGGTTTCACCTTTCCTGACAGGCAAGGCTTCCTTAAATTTCAAGGACAATTCCCGGAACGTCGAACTGAGGGGCGTGATCCCCTCCCGGGAAAACGAAATCAGTGAAATAGAAAGCGACATGGTGGAAGGCGACTTCCAGGAACTCGAGTTTTCGCGGAACACCGTGGTTCTTGGCTCGAAACTTGCGGACAGGCTCGAAGTCAAACTGGGGGATTTCGTGGACGTTTCCTTCCCTGATGCAAACCCTCTTTCCCTAAGGGTTGTCGGGATCTTTCACACCGGGTCTCCTCTGGACGAGTCCCTTGCCTACTGCTCTCTCGAGACTGCCAGGAACTTTTACGACGTATCGGACGTGGTAAGCGGGATCTCCGTCCAGATAGAAGACTTCAACAAAGACCGGGAACTCGCTGCCGAAATCGAACAGACTGGCTATGAAGCCAAAGGCTGGACCGAGACAAACCCCGAGATCCTGCGCACCCTTGCTATCGAGGGGACCTCAAACAGTATCACTCTCGGCCTTATTGTGGTCATAGCTTCCTTCGGCGTGGTCAGCACCCTGAACCTCTCCGTAATAGGAGCAACCCGACAGATAGGCATGCTCCGTGCCATGGGCGCCTCTGTCTCAAGTATAAGAATGGTTTTCCTTCTCCAGAGCGGTATTCTGGGCTTCCTGGGGGCTTTCTTCGGGACTCTTATCGGCATTGCCATCTCTCTCTGGATTGGAGAATACGAATATCCCGAAGGTGTAGAGTTCGCTGAACAGTTCGGGGGTATCAGCTCTATCCCGGTAGTCATCCGCCCTGAGGACATCATCTTAATCATTATCGCGGTCTTTCTTTTGAACCTTATTGCAGGTATCTATCCTGCACAGCAAGCTGCAAAACTGGATCCTGTGAAGGCTATCAGTTCGAGGTGAGCTTCTGCCGAAACATTGAGTTTTCCCCCATACTCCGATTTCTTTTTATCTTTCCTTAAAAAATAAACTGCCTTAAAAAATTCAACTACTGCTAATATAATTAACAGCGTTGTAATGTTCCATGTGGATAAATAAGTCAACCTGGTTGAAAATTTATCCCCGGTAATTATATATCTTTTTCTTACCTTTGTTCACATACTTCCTATAGCATAGCGAACAAAAAGGACCTTGTATAGGAATTCTCATCAACTGACCACTGATGAGAATTTCTCATATCTATTTTAATGCGTTAACATAAGGATATTTGTTCCCTGTCATTTTCTGATTTTTTGTTCCCTGTCATTTTCTGATTTTGTTTTTAGTTTTGACCTCGGTTTAACCGTCGAGACCTTGGCTGTCGCAATCCGAATTTCTCAATTCAACTGTCGCAACCCAGCCGATTAGGCTGCTCTAATTTGATCGGGTCAGCCTGGCTTTAAAAAATATTTCACCCATTTCAAAAGAATTTCGGAAGCTATATATATTATCCTATGATAAATTGCCATGCTACTTTGTTGCATAGCGCGAACTTTGAGTGGGGGATTCCCTGCAGCTGATCACTGATTGGGAATTCTCATTTTTTCTTTCTGTTTGCATTTTGTTTGCAGAAGTATTTTTGCCGGTTTTTTACTTTACTGTTTTCTTCATAAAACTCGGCTTTGGGTATTGTTTGAAAGGCGTAAAGGGAACTTATTATTTTTGTTGACATATCTTATTTATTTACATTTAATCCAAATATTTATATTCATTTACAGATATTTATGCTGTGATGGGCAACAGTAAAGAATACGAATTTTACCTTGCGGCCCTGGACAAAAACAATTCCCTCTTGGGCAGGAGAAGAGCTATAAGAATGCTCAGCAAATGCGGGACTGAGGAAGCCCTCTATTACATGAACGAGCTCGTAGTGGACAGGTACTTCTTGCTGCCCGACTGGACCAGGAGGATAGCAAAGGAATATTACGTCTGCCTCTGCCTTGAGTTCCTCTGAATATAAATTTCAAAGTTCAGTCTAACCTAAAAGTAACTATTCAGCCTAGGCAAAACAACATCAATAGCCATCTTAAGTAAGATTCAATGGGCAAATTTCAGCATATGCCTTTTCTTAAATTGTTGGCGGTTGATTGTGTTTTTTCATTTTATCTCAGTAAGTAATAAGACTTCCCTTATTCGTCAAAATCAATACCAATAGCCTGATTTTGGTAGGCTGAATAGTTACACCTAAAATAAGAAATTATAGCCTCAACGAGATGATTTATTTCTTACATTGAGGGAAAACTGCCGAAAGGATCCTGCTAAAAAATATAATATTTTAAGAATATGCAGGTTTAAAATAATAAAAAATATTACTTAAGATGTAAAAAAATGTTAAATATAACTTCAGACCACTATATTAAGGAGGGAAATTGGAGCTTTATTATGTTTCCTGCCGCGCCTCAATTCGAAATGAAATTTGGTAAGGGTTTTCATTCAACCGAATATCAGGGCAGGAAATCCAGAACAGGAAAAATAGGGCCCAAAAGAAGAACCTTGAAAGGGGTAATTAATCTTAAAAGGGGTATTCTATTACTTTGAGGAGTAGGGATTATGGAAAAGCAGCTTATGAGGATAGGGATATCTCTTCCCAGTGAACTTCTTGACAATTTTGACAACATAATAACGGACAGGGGATACTCTTCCCGCTCGGAAGGAATAAGGGACGCTATCCGAACTTACAACCAGCACTATGAATGGATGAAAGAAATCCAGGGAAAAAGGGCTGCAACGATTTCCATCGTATATGACTGCTCAAAGAAGGGGGTTTCCAATTCCCTGGCAAAAATCCAGCACGAGTACACCGGTCTAATAAATTCAACCGTGCGTTTCCACATTGATGCAAACTCATGTTTTGAAGTTATCATAATGGAAGGAGAAGGCAAAAAGATAGTGGAACTTACTGAAAATATTCTGAGTCAGAAAGGAGTAAAATACTCTAAACTCACAACCGTTCCTGAAGCAGAGAAATAAACCGCTTGAAAAAAATCAAAGTTTCACTGGCGCACCCCGCGGCAAGCTACGGGGTATCGGCTGAAAGGAGAATAGTTGCTGAAAATGGTCCCTGAAAATGGTTCCTGAAAATAGCTCCAGTAAAATGTTTGCTGTAAAATAGCTCCAGTAAAATAGTTCCTGAAAATAGTTCCTGAAAATATTTGCTGTAAAGAAGATAATTTTAAATAAACCCGGATTCACTTATTTTCCTGTGCCCGCAGTCAACGTAATCCTTCTGGTGGCCGGACTCGGCCTCCTTGTCAAGGGTTCCGATCTATTTGTAATGGCTTCTTCCTCTATCGCAAAGAAGCTTGGGGTCTCGGAATTCGTGATAGGGCTAACCCTCGTTTCGGTGGGGACTTCAGTGCCCGAACTTGCGTCTTCCCTTACCGCATCATTCCAGGGAGCAAGCGGAATAGTTATCGGAAACGTTGTAGGGTCAAACATTGCCAACGTAGGGCTCATAGTGGGCACCGCAGCGCTCATTTCCAGGGTCAAAACCGAGGAGTTGATGCTGAAAAGGGATGGCTACATTATGTTCTTTGCCTCCGTCGTGTTCTACATTTTTGCCCTTGACTTCCGGATCTCAAGGTTTGAAGCCTCGATATTTATCCTGCTCTATGTAGCTTACATTTTTTTCCTGCTTGACAAGGTGCAGAAACATGAGGAAGAAATATATTTCAAGGATTTCCTTAACTATTTTTTCAAATTTGAATATCTCTTTGACCTGAAAGCAAAAATTGAAACCGGGATAAAAGGGCGCATAGAAATAAACAGCACCTGTAAAACGGAAGAAAAAGCCGAAACCAGGGCCGGGGAAAAAATTGAAAATAAAGGACAGGAACTTGAAATTGAGCCTGATATTGAAATAAAAACCTGTGGGAATGGAAGCCTTTATAGAGACTCAATTAAGCTGCTTGCAAGTGGGGCTGCCATTATTATTGGAGCCAGGTATTTTGTTGACCAGTCAATCTTCTTTGCCCGGCTCCTGGAAATTCCCGAAACCCTTATTGGCATGAGCCTGGTTGCAGTGGGCACTTCGCTTCCGGAACTAATGGTCACGGTCTCGGCTGCCAGGGGCGGTTTTGCAAATATTGCCCTGGGAAATGCCATTGGCTCCAACATAACAAACATCTTTCTGATCCTTGGCTGCGCGGGGCTTGCCTACCCCCTTCCAATAACGGAAATGATCGTCTATTTCATAACCCCGTTTATGCTTCTTATAAGCCTCATGCTTCTCCTTTTCATCTGGACAGGCTGGGAGATCAAAAGGTTTGAGGGCCTTTTCCTGATCCTGATTTACGCAGGATTCATGTTCCTGGTCTTCCACATGAGCTAAAGAAACCCGGCTCAAGCAGGAATACACCTGGGAGATACCAGGGGGAAAATGCATCCGAGAAGGAGCTTAGAAGCCACCGTACTTCCTTTTGTAGACAATGAATCTTACAATAAGGACGGAAACAAGCGAAATCAACAGGGCCATCGACAGCACGAGACCAAGATTTTCAGCTTCCGCAAACCTGAACATAAGAACAAAAAGAGCGGAAATGAGCACTAATCCCACCAGAAGGACGGGATAAAACGACATATTTACCAGCTTTTCCATCATGTCATCCATGTTCTCAGAATTACCTGCCGGATATTATATACTTTGCTAAACATTTCCCGATTATAACGACACTGGCAAGCAGACAAAACCTGAGGTCCGTAGAAATAGCACATTGGACAAGACACATTGAACTCGCTACATTGGACCCAACACATTGGAAAAGACACATTGAACCCCGCACTCCAAACCGGGTCCTGCCCTGGAATTAGCTCAAAATAATGTATCCTGCTCCCTCAAGGGCTTCAACCGCAGTTTCCAGATCTTTTTTCCTGATCAGGATGTAGTCCGTGTCATACGTTGAAACTGCAAAGATGCTGATCTCCTTTCCGGCCAGGACGGCACTGATGCCGGCGAGAATCCCTGTCAGCCCGAAATCGAGAGGTCCAGCCACCTTCAGTCCTTTCCAGCCCCGCTCGCATATGACATTCCCCGGAACAGCGGCTTCCGGGCAGACAATAGAGAGTTCATCGGACGTTTTAGTTATCGAATAAAAATCACTTTCAAGGACCCATTCAGGAATTTTCGAAGCACCGGCAAGCCTGCAAACCCCGAAGTTTCCGTCAAGGACGCTCATTGTAAGTACGGCTTTTTTCATGATCCTCCAGATTTGTTTGGTTCAGCTTTTGTTTGGTTCAGCTTTCAAATTCTGCCTTAAATTCACATTCAAAATATAAGTAATACATTTATGCCCTCGCCCCCTAAACAAAGTTTCTATGAACGAGGGAGCAGGAAAAGCCCAAATTGAAGTAGCTCTTGCCTGCATGATCTACGGGATGGCAGGCATATTTCTGGAATATATTGACGGAATGGACACGGGTTCTATCCTTTTTTATGAAATGTTGATAGGGGCCGTAACGATTCTGCTTTACCTTCTATGGAAGGGGAAGCTTTCCGAGCTCAGGCTGAAAGAAAAAAGGAAATTTCTCTTGCTTCAGGGTATTTTTACGGGCCTGACCTTCTTTTGCTATTTCGCAGCAATCAAGCTCACCTGCCTCTCAGTTGCCGTGCTCCTGCATTACACCGCCCCGGTCTACGTAACCCTGCTCTCCCCCCTGCTCCTGAAAGAGAAAATAAGTTCCAGAAGCTACCTGGCCCTTTTCCTGGCAATTTCCGGGGTAATTATGGTTGTAAAGCCGGAAACCGGCTTTTCAGGGCTCGAATGGGACGAAAATTACCGCCTGGGAATCCTTTTAGGAGTCATCTCCGGAATTTCGTATGCTGCCGTGATTCTCAACATCCGCTACCTGAAAGACGAATACTCAGAAATGGCCCTTGCTTTCTGGCCCCTTGTGATAATTGTCCTGCTAACAGCCCCCTTTGCCGCAGGGACTTCCGGAGCGACCGTGACAAAGAATCTTGGGGTGCTGCTCACATTCGGGCTGATTTCCGGGGGCCTGGGGGAAATCCTCTATACCGAAGGCCTTTCCGGAATAGAGGCACAGGTAGGGAGCATCCTTGCTCTGATAGAACCCGTCTCAGGGATATTTTTTGACTATACCCTCCTGGGAGTGCCTTTCTGCCTGAACACCTGCCTGGGCTGCATGCTGATCCTTGCGGCAGGCCTGCTCGTAAGCCTTGAAAATATTCGAGGTCCTTCCGGGAAATCCAGGGTCGGAAAGGAAATTTTATGATTTTCTCCATACAATTCTTCACATAATTTAGGGCTGATTTCCAATACCCTTTCCCTGAAAAAGGAAAGTTTCTCAGACTTGCTCAGACTTGCTCAGACTTGCTCAGACTTGCTCAGACTTGCTCAG
>CBFCWE010000120.1:0-8058 GCA_965601435.1 uncultured Methanosarcina sp. | reverse complement strand
ACGGAGTTATCCATGCGATTGACGCCGTGCTGATCCCGCCGGAAGAAGAACCGGAGCCAGAACCGGAGGAAATGGACATCATTGAAACGGCAGAAGCCGACGGAAACTTCACAGCTCTACTGGCAGCCCTTAATGCCACAAACCTGACAGATACCCTGAAAGGGGAAGGGCCGTTTACGGTGTTTGCACCCACGGACGATGCATTTGAAGCACTTCCGAACGAGACCACTGAAGCCCTGCAGAATGACACAGATATGCTGACAGAAATTCTCCTCTACCATGTGGCAGACGGGAAACTGATGGCAGCAGATGTCGCAAACCTGACAAACATAACAACGCTGCAGGAAAGCAACATCACAATAAACGTGACAGAGGACGGAAGGGTATTCGTTGACGAAGCAGAAATAATAGTAGCAGATGTCGAAGCCAGCAATGGAGTAATCCATGCGATCGATGCTGTCCTGACCCCGGAGGGAGTGCTGGAGCCAGAACCGGAACCAGAGCCGGGGCCGGAACCAGGACCAGAACCGGAGGAAATGGACATCATTGAAACGGCAGAAGCCGATGGAAACTTCACAGCTCTCCTGGCAGCGCTTAATGCCACAAACCTGACAGATACCCTGAAAGGGGAAGGGCCGTTTACAGTATTTGCACCAACGGACGACGCATTTACAGCACTGCCAAACGAGACTCTTGAAGCCCTGCAGAATGACACAGATATGTTGGCAGAAATTCTCCTCTACCATGTGGCAGACGGGAAACTGATGGCAGCAGATGTCGCAAACCTGACAAACATAACAACGCTGCAGGAAAGCAACATCACAATAAACGTGACAGAGGACGGAAGGGTATTCGTTGACGAAGCAGAAATAATAGTAGCAGATGTCGAAGCAAGCAACGGAGTTATCCATGCGATTGACGCCGTGCTGATCCCGCCGGAAGAAGAACCGGAACCAGAGCCGGAGCCGGAGGAAATGGACATCATTGAAACGGCAGAAGCCGACGGAAACTTCACGGCTCTCCTGGAAGCCCTTAATGCCACAAACCTGACAGATACCCTGAAAGGAGAAGGGCCGTTCACGGTGTTCGCACCAACGGACGACGCATTTACAGCACTTCCGAACGAGACCACTGAAGCCCTGCAGAATGACACAGATATGTTGACAGAAATTCTCCTCTACCATGTGGCAGACGGGAAACTGATGGCAGCAGATGTCACAAACCTGACAAACATAACAACGCTGCAGGAAAGCAACATAACAGTAAATGTGACAGAGGACGGAAGGGTCTTCGTTGACGAAGCAGAAATAATAGTCTCGGACATCGAAGCCAGCAACGGAGTAATCCATGCGATTGACGCCGTGCTGGTCCCACCGGAAGAACCACCTTTGATATGGTACTTCTTCTCGATTCCCTTCGAAGCCGAGAATACAACCGTTGAGTCCTTGCTTGAGAGTGTGGATTACAATGCCCTGCTCTACTACAACGCTACAAGCGAACTCTTTGAGACACCCACAGACCTGGAACCCCTGAAAGGGTACTGGATCAATGTCCAGGCAACGGTCGAGTTCGATGCCTCCGAGCAGTTCGCCGAAGCCGAAAGAAAGATTGCTGCTGTCCCGCCGAGCATTAGACTGAACCGGGGATGGAATGCAATAGGATCTCCGGTAGAGGAAGCCCTTCCGGCAGATACGGTACTGCTTTCCATAGCTGACTATTACGCAAAGGTCATCGGATCCTGGATCCCTGACGAAGAAGGCGCAGGCGCCTATGCCTTTGTGGGTTACAACGGCCTTAACGGCACACTGAACGAAAACCAGGTAGGGACCGACATCTTTGAAGTAGCACCCTACGAAGGGTACTGGGTCTACATGAAAGAGGAAGGAGGTTATGCCTGAACAGGTTCTTTCAACAGGAGAAAACTAACAGGAGAAAGCTGGCAGAATAGAACTGACAGCAATGAAAAAACAGAGCCAAAAGACCTGAATTGCCATATTAAATTTTTTATGGCTTTCATTTTTCCTTTTTATCCGGAAATGATATTATGATCGAATCTTTATAAAGGTTTATATAAAGCCTCTAACAAACATTCGGTGTCATGCATTTCCCGCAATCTGCCATTACCTTAAATCTATCTCAATATGATGATGGGATTGGCCAGACCTTTGACTGGTTTTCAAACAACCTGGACACACTCGTCTTTATTCTTATAGTGACAGTGAGCACCATTTTCTTTGCAAGGCTGGCAAACCACCTGATGCAGAGTTACCTGAAAAACGCAAGTGATCGGCTTCATGTGGATATGACCACATTCAGGATGTTCCGGCATATTACGGTCGCTGCAATCTATTTCATGGGCCTGATGATTATCATCTTCAGCATCCCTGACCTCCAGAACATCGCCACCGCCCTTCTTGCTTCTGCAGGACTTGCAGGTATCATTATCGGTTTTGCGGCACAGAGCACGCTGAGCAACATTATCGCAGGGCTCTCCCTTGCCATATTCCAGCCCTTCAGGGTTGGAGACAGGGTCAACATAATGAACGAATACGGGAAAGTAACGGACCTGAACCTCAGGCATACGGTGGTCACCACCTGGGACAACCGGCGCCTGATAATCCCGAACTCCATAATTAGCGAGGAATCCATTATTAACTGGACCATCGAAGACCCTGCGATTATCTGGCCCATAGACATCGGGATCAGCTACGATGCCGACATCGACTTCGCCCGGAAACTTATGATCGAAGAAGCCAGGAAACATCCCAACGTCATGACCCCCCAGAAAGTGGAATACAACATTTTAAGGCCGGGCATCAGGAAAAAAGAGTCCCAGAAAACGGGGCTTCTGGACATTTACCCTGCACTGTACACCGTAGACCCTGACTTCCGGGAAAGGGGAGATATTGAAGTCTACGTAACAGAACTCGGGGATTTCGCAGTGAACATGCGGCTGCTGGTCTGGTTCAAGGACCGGAGCGTTTCATACGGTTCAGGATGCGAGATAAGGGAAGCTATCAAGAAGCGCTTTGATAAGGAAGGCATTGAAATCCCCTTCCCCTACAGGACCATCGTTTACAAGAAAGACATTGAGATGGAAAAAGAAGCTTCCGGAACAGGCGACGGTCCGGGAGAAATTCCCGGGCAAAATGCCCATTTCAGAACCTGCTCTCCCGAGAAAGGAATTAATGGGGATTGAAGAGACAGGGTAGAGTAAAAAAAGATTGAAGAGGCAGGATAGAGTAAAACAAAAAAAGACAGGGGAAAAATAAGACAGGGAAAAGCCCCTGTTAATAAATGAGTCAGAAGGTGATCGGGAAACTCAAAAGTTGATGAAGAGGGACTCTCAAAGTTCCCTTTCGTCAAACACCCTTTTGCTCTTTTTCATGCTTCTTGGCAGGTCCCCGATTTTCACGGCCTCGACATCGACACTGACCCCGATGAAGTCTTTGAAGGCTTTTTTCAGGGCTTTTTCAGTCTTTGCTTTTCCATCAGGGTCATCGGCACCCTCAATTTCAACCTTGAAGAGCATGGAGTCCCTGCCTTCTTTGCGGGTCAGGAAGATCTGGTATTCGCTGCTCACCCCGGGAACTTTGTTGTGGATGATGTCCTCGACCTGGCCCGGATAGATGTTTACGGCCTTGAACTTGATTCTGTCATCGCTCCTGCCCAGGACCCGGTCGATCCTCGGGAAAGGGCAACCGCACTTGCAGGTCCCGGGAATGATTCGGGTCAGGTCCCGGGTCCTGTAGCGAATCAGGGGAGCACCTTCCTTGGTGAGCGTGGTGATTACCAGTTCTCCCAGGGTGCCTTTCGGAAGCTGTTCTCCCGTGATCGGGTCTATGATCTCGAAGAGCAGGTGGTCGGACCAGTAATGCATCCCTTCATGCCGGGAGCAGTCCAGGCCAATCCCGGGCCCGTAGATTTCCGTCAGCCCGTAGATGTCAAAGGTCTCCACCCCGAGTTCCGATTCAATCCTGTTCCGCATCTTTTCACTCCAGCGCTCGGAACCGACTATCCCCACCCTGAGGTGGATCTGGTCCTTTATCCCACGCTTTTCGATTTCTTCTGCCAGGAGCAGGGCGTAGGAAGAAGTGCTTGCAAGGGCTGTGGACTTCAGGTCGGCCATCATCTCAAGCTGCTTTTCGGTGTTTCCCGGTCCTGTAGGAACTGCCATAGCCCCAAGGCGCTCGGCCCCGAGCTGGAACCCGATCCCTGCGGTCCAGAGCCCGTACCCGGGAGTGATCTGGATCCTGTCCAGGTTGGTCAGGCCTGCCATCATATAGCAGCGCATCATCATCTCGGCCCAGACGTCCACATCTTTCCTGGTGTAAGGGATGATCACAGGCTTGCCAGTGGTCCCGGAAGAAGAATGGATTCTGACGACCTCGGAATCGGGAACTGCCTGCAGCCCCAGGGGATAAGCGCCCCTGAGCTCTTCTTTTGTCGTAAAAGGAATTTTATTCAGGTCTTCCAGGGTCTCGATTTCCTCGATATCCACATTTGCTTCCCTGAATTTCTTCTGGTAGAAGGGACTGCCGTCAGTCACACGCCTCAGCAGGCTTTTCAGTTTTGAAAGAGTTCCATTTTCCGAGAGTTCAAGACTATAGAGCTGGGCCTGCGGATCAAGCTCAGACTCCACGGATACTTCATACATCTTTTTCACCTTCTGTTCCCCGCTCAGGTTTCGGAGATTAACATAAATTTCGGAAATTTGAATTTTGGGAATTAGTATTGCAACCAGATTCTGGAAATTGTCTGGAGATTGTCCGGAGATTGGGATTATTCCCGCATGCATAAGGAATTTTCAATTTGGACAGGACATTCAGGAAATGCCGGATACTTCTTCCATTGCACTTTCAAACGCTGTGCTGTTAACCGCCCTGTACTTTTCGGGAATTTCAGCCTCGAGCACTGCCTGAAGAGTCTCTTTTGAAAAAGGCAGCACTCCGGTCCCTGCAACGGCTCCCAGCATGGCAACATTTGCGGCTTTAGGCGTTCCGGCTTCCCCGGCAAGTTTCGTGAAATCAAGGCAGAACAGACCAGGGCAGCTTGCTTTCAGGAAGGAGAGCAGGCCCTCAGGGTCGTAGTCAGGGCTTCCGGGAGGCTTTGAAGCCGGAGGGATCTCGTGGGTGTTCACGACTACCTGCCCGCCTTTTTTCAGGAAAGCCAGGTTCCTCACGGTTTCCGCGGGTTCGAGGCCCAGGAGCAGGTCCGCCTGTCCGACCGGGATCAGGGAACCCGAAATTTCGTCCCCTATCCGGATATGGCTGCTTACCGAGCCTTCCCGCTGGGACATCCCTATGGTTTCAGCCGTACTCACATGAAAACCCGCTTTCATTGCGGAAAGGGCAAGCAGCCGGGAAGCAAGCACAACGCCCTGCCCGCCGACCCCTGCAATCAGGATATCGAATTTCACCTCAGCACCTCCTCAGTCTTTATGGCTCCGGAAGGACAGATTTCGGCACAGAGCCCGCAACCGCTGCAATTGTCCAGGATCTGCGGTTTTTCCCTCTCTGCATTATCTGCACCTCCTCGAATCACTCCACCGGGGAGAGCCAGGGCAGGGCAGCCCAGCTGTTTCACGCAAAAGCCGCAGCCGGTACAGAGTGAGGGGTCGATTATGCAGCGTTTGTCGGATTTCGTTATCCCGACGCATTTCCCTTTGAACACCACAGCCGAAGGTCCCCGGAAATCCATGGCAATTTTTGCGGCTTCCACACATTCGGCCAGGCTTTCGACTTCCACGGTCTTAACAAACTCGACTCCGCAGCTCAGGACCACATTTGCAATGTCAATGGCTTTCGAGCTGCTCCCGAGCGCCGTCACCCCGATCCCTGGATGGGGCTGGTGGCCTGTCATGGCGGTTGTCCGGTTGTCAAGGACTGCAAGCGTGATATCCGCTTCGTTGTAGACCGCGTTTACCACTGCAGGGATGCCGGAATGGAAAAAGGTCGAGTCCCCGATAAAGGCGACGTGTTTTGACTCAGGGTTCGTCCTGGAAAGCCCGCCTGCAATGCTTATCCCCGCCCCCATGCAGAGGCAGGTGTCCACCATGTTCAGGGGATGGGCATTTCCCAGAGTGTAACAGCCTATGTCCCCCGAGAAAATCGTATCTGTCTGAACTGCCTGTACTGTCTGCTCGGTATCCGGTGCCTGCAACGCCTTCGCTTCTTTCCTGAGCTGCTTTGCGGCCTGCTTGAAAGCGTAAAAGACGGTCCTGTGCATACAACCCGCACAGAGGGTCGGAGCCCGGATAGGCAGGGGAGGCAGCTCCTCCCGCAAAACTGCAGGAGACGCATGGAAGAGGCGGGATGCAATTCCTACAGCTTCCAGCACTTTGTCGATGCCGTCGATCACGAGGTCCACGGAATATTCCCCGCTTACCGGGAAAAAACCGTCCTTTTTTCCGTAAACGTTCACCTGGAGCTTTTCTTTTCCAATAAGCTTGAGGGCCTCTTCTTCGAGGTAGGGGTCCAGCTCTTCAATGACAATCAGGTTTTCAATCCCTTTCAGGAAGTCAAGGGCAGCCTTTCCGGGGAAAGGATGGACAGTCCCTATCCTGAAGAGGGTAAATAAGTCTTCAAAGCCCCTGATAGCTTCCTTTGCATAGAGAGCCGAAACCCCTGAGGCCATGATCCCGATTTTTCCCTGCCCTGAAACCGTATTGTAAGGCAGGCTGGAAAAGCGCTCCGAAAGCTGCACCTGCAGCCCCTCGAGCCAGGGATGCCTCTCAGCCGTCAGCCGCGGGAAAATTGTCCAGCGCCTGTCTTTTGTGAAGCCTTCGAAATCCCATGCAACGGGTTTTATTTGTCCGGCTTCCATTCCGGCATCCATTCCGGCATCCATTCCGGCTGACGTCCCAAGCTCCACATCCCCGGAGCCGTGAGAGACCCTTGTGGTGGTCCTGAGGATCACGGGAATCTCATACTCATGGGAAAGCTCAAAGGCCAGCTTTGTAAGCTCGTAGGCTTCCTGAGGTGTGGCAGGGTCCAGGACCGGGAGGTTTGCGAAATGCCCGAAAGCCCGCGTGTCCTGTTCAGTCTGGGAGGAATGGGGCCCCGGGTCATCGGCAACCAGGAGGACAAGGGCTCCCTTTACCCCGATGTAGGAAAGGCTCATCAGGGGGTCGGACGCAACGTTCAGGCCCACCTGTTTCATGGTTACAAGCGCTTTTGCCCCCGAATATGCGGCCCCGACAGCCGTTTCAAGCGCTACTTTTTCGTTGCTGGACCATTCGGTGTAGATCCCGCCCTTCTCAGCATACCGGATAATAGTTTCCAGAGCCTCGGTAGAGGGTGTCCCCGGATACCCGGTTGCCACCTGGACTCCGGCTTCTATGGCCCCGAGCGCAATGGCCTCGTTACCCATTAACAGTTTTTTATTACTCAATGATACTCATCTCGGATCCGTAGGTGATAAATTGGAAAAACTCGATAATTAAATCGAGGACTTACTTAAAGAACTAATCAAACGGTTAATCAGAGGACTGATTGAGATTAATCAGAGGACTGACTATAGTAAGGTTTGAAGAGAAACTGAAATTTCCAGAGCCTTACTTAAAGCTTTTTTAAGACTCAGTAAATACCATCATAACAATAAAGCCTATGCTGCACGGTTTGTGGAAATAATGCACAACTGTGTACAGCGTTGTTGAGACTAGTACGTGAAATTCCAATATAAAGCTTTTGATTTATCTACAGGGAGTTATAAACCGGTATTCCGCAAAAAAAAGGCCCACAATCCTTTTTAGGAAGAGGAGAAACAAACAGATAAAACGAGTGGAAAAAATAGAGGAAAAAGAAAAAACTCAGTTCTGTGAAGCTCTGTCAAATGCTCTTTTCAGGTAAGACCCAATCGTCATTCAAGATCAGAATCACCTCAAAAAGTCCTGTGATTTTGTTTCAGTCATCCGGACTCCCTGGGAACCGCACTGTTAGAAAAACCCCAGACTCTAACCGGCCGTGCGAGCACGACCGGCCTTTTCCACAAAGAATATTTGTATGACCAAAAAGGGCATTCAGATGACCAAAAAGGGCATTCAGATGACCAAAAAGG
>CBFCWE010000119.1:0-8195 GCA_965601435.1 uncultured Methanosarcina sp. | reverse complement strand
GTCAAAGTTGATTCAAAAACGGATGGAAAAACGGTTCAATTTCAATTAAAAAACGTTGCTAAAATCGATCAAAGTTGATTCAAAAACGGATGGAAAAACGGTTCAAGTTCAATCAAAAACGTTGCTAAAATCGGTCAAAGTTGATTCAAAAACGGATGGAAAAACGGTTCAATTTCAATTAAAAAACGGGTGGAAAAAAGGGTTCAATATTTATCCAAAAAAACGGGTTGTGAAAAAGGGTTGATTTTTTTCCCTTCTATCTTTCAAATCCACATAAACCTCCACATGAAACCAAAAAAATCTCCAATCAAATAAATACTCCAACAATCCTCCAGAATAATTGTCAACACTGGATAACTCTCCATTCGAGTCAATCCCCAACAAAACCTCCAAAATTCTGAAGCGTATGGAGAAATCTGAACCCTTCATCCCCTGCTAACCCCAAAACCCTTTAAGATCCCATATTAAAGATAAAAGGTTCTTTGCTGCTTTTCGGGAACTTCCCCCCGAAATGTGGAAAACTCAAAAAACGTTGAGTTCCCCTGGAGTGTCCGATGTACGTGTGCAGTTTGTGCTGTGTATGTCTGGAAAACCATCAAAGAGCCAGTTTACACTTCCTTTTTCCAGAAAGGGAGTTATACCAATAAAATGCCCTGGAAACCAGATATCGGTCATGATGAGAACCTTTTCGGTCTCTGAAAGTACCTTCGGATACCTACAAAAAGGTTTCTGGGCTGATTTATCACACTGATAACAGTGCCTTCCATAACCCTCTCTCAAAAAGGCATTGTTGTCATATATCCCAGAAGTAAGTAAAAGACCTGCAATGTCCTGTGCAACTGCATTTTTGCCATTTATGCCGTTGCACGGGTCGAAGATCTCCAGAAGTAAGAAAAAGAACTCAATGTCCTTTGCAACTGCATTTTTGCCATTTATGCCGTTGCACGGGTTTTGTATCTGATCGGGAAGCCCAGGTTCCGAGCCTGCTTCTTTTACCTCAAGGTTTCTCCTTTTCCCTTGGGAGGTGAAGGAAGGTTTCGGGACGTGGTTCCTCGATATGATAGCAGATACCTTTCACGATAAATCAGGCAGGATGCTCGTGACTTCAGTCATGAGAGGAATGCCGTCAACTTTCAGGCATTCCACATTATATTCGTACCCATCCATTCGGAGTCTTTTTAATTTTTTCTGGTTTTTCCTCAATTCTAACAAAATCCTAATATTTCATCTGAATTTGAGTAAACCAATCTCTTTATTTTAGGAATGTTTATTTATCCAAACAACAACTTATAAATCTTTTTTAACAACTGCCTGTTTTTTGTTTCTGCAATTTGGGAATTTCATGTGCGTTTTTTTGAAAATAAGACCTTCATTTTTTTTAATTTGAAGATGTTGCATGAACATGCTCCGTTGCTTGCAGCGGCGTGAACAAGTGCAATTTTGATAATATGATCCATCTAACTTGCCATTCAAAGAAGTGGTCAAAAAAAGTTGCAAGCAATTTTATTTTTATAGTCCCTCTCTCATCATAACCCCTCTTGCAATCGATTTTTCCATTTAATTGTCCCGGCAGGCACAAGAAGTCTATCGTTTAGCAGCTTGAAACTTTGAGTTTTTCATTTTAAATCATGAATAAACGGTAAATTATTAATAGATAATTATTTCATATATCAAAGTAGGTATAATGTGACTATATAATATTCGCGTTCTCATAATTTATCAACTGGAACGTTTCTTTATGTGCAACGCCGATACTTCCCTGAAGAAGAATCTCCTTTGAATAATATTTCTATGTTTCCTGGTGATTGAGAGTGGACTCATCTAACCTTATTAATACAATATTCCTATCCGAAAAAAGAAAAAATGTACTGGTCTTTTTGTTGAAAGAGGGACCCAAAAACATAGATGAAATCAAAGATGAACTTGATGTCAGTGCAAGTGCTTTGATGCCTCAGATAAAGAAGCTCCTCAAATGGGACCTTCTTATTTATGACTACAATGAGGATATCTATAAGTTATCTGATATAGGGGCTTTACTAGTTGAAAAAATAGATGATTTCCTCAATATAGTTGATATCTATGTAGAAAACCGGGAGTATTGGGAAATCCGGGACTTCAGTGAAATCCCCCCCCATATGAGGAAAAGTATAGGTGACCTTGTGCACTGTGAACTGCTGGAGGCAAACAGAGATTGCCTTTTTGAGTTCCCCCCCACTTTCGTGCAAAATGTTCTGGACTCAAAGTACGTAATGATGGTCAGTTCGACTTTTCAGCCCCAACTAGTTAGCATATGTTCAAAGCTTCTGCGCAATAATTCAAAAGTTTCCTGGGTATTTACGGAGCACATTTTAGACAAGTACCTGGAGGACTTTCCGGACCAGTTTAATAACTTCCTTACCCACGAAAATATGGAAAT
This sequence comes from uncultured Methanosarcina sp., assembly GCA_965601435.1. GTDB lineage: Archaea > Halobacteriota > Methanosarcinia > Methanosarcinales > Methanosarcinaceae > MTP4. The sequence continues at coordinate 5,779 of CBFCWE010000119.1, read as the reverse complement.
TTATGTGAGTAGCGGGCACATTGGCCCTCTTGCCCTGGTTGTTACGGATAGGTTCATGGGCATGTGGCTTTTTGACAAGAACAGAAGGTTTGACGGGACCACCCTAATAAATTATGAGGAGCGCGCCCTCAACTGGGGGCGGGAACTTTTCACTTATTATTCACAGATCTCTAAACGTGTCTACATCGACCCGGAGACAAGAAAGATGAAGATAACGGGAATGACATCACAAAATCAAGAGGATTCTGATCCCGATCTTTGTCGTTTTTCCCTCTTTTAATGTTTCACATCCCGGCTCTAATGGCCCGGTCAGGGATCAGTCAGATTCAGTTTTTAGCCGGGATTGAAGCTGGTCAATTGTTTTTTGTCTCCATGTCCTGCAATGTTGATATTCGGATGGGACTGCCCTGATCAGTTATGAGGCCAGTGCCCTTTAATGGGGGCGGGAACTTTTCACTTATTACTCAAGCATCTCGAACCTTGCTTACATCGATCCGGACACCGGGAAATGGAGGTCACGGGGTACAATATCACGAAGGCAAACAAGTTTTGAACATGCCTTTTTATTCCTGGATTCATATTTTAAAAAAAGTTACCTGTAAAACACAGGCAATGTGGTTAATTTGGCATGAAAGTACCGCCGATTTCGCACTCCTACCCCTCATTCAAAATTTCTGGTTATGTTGGTACTCAACATCACGCTTTTTTCCTGCTAAATTGATGACAGGGTCCGAAATGTGAACTTGAGGATGCTACGTCCTCACGTAATGTTAGTGTCCTCCTTCCCTACAATAGCAAATATTTTGCTAATTATTGAGATTCGCTCATCAATTGAGAAAGCTTCACTTGCAACAATCTTCCTCTTTTGAACTTCTCACCTAGCACTTGATGTAATATATATTAATGGTCTGAACAAAAATTATTCTCTTCTCATCGAATCTTTATTCGAAAGACTTGAGATCATAGGTGTAAAAACAGGTACTTTGTACCTTGATAAAGAATTTTTCAACAAAGCTGTGATTTCAAAATTGGATGAACTTAAAGTCTATTTTGTTATAGTGGCTAAGTCAAACCAGGTTATTAATTGAGAGCTTGAAAAGTATTAGAATGAATGGGAAATTACTTCAACTATTTTTGAATATCAATTCAAGCAAGGAAGACCTTCATTCAATATTGTGGCAATATATGATGACAAAAATGCTGGCCTTAAATGTTTGCTGGTTCACAGGTACGTTCAACGAGCTTTTATTGATCTGGGGTTTTTCCAAAATTTTGAATCTTTTCCCTGGCTCTCCTCATCCCGGACAGGAGCCTGTTAGATACCTGAAAACCCGGACTTCCTAAATCCAGTTCTTTATATTCAGTTGTTATGGATGGTAAATTATATAACCATCATGTATATCTACATGTTTTACGTGCATAAATTATATATATGATAAATGGTTTTACTGCATTGTCTCACTTATAAACAAGCCTTTACGTCTTAATCCCCGCGAAAAGTAGCCGTCCGATATATAAGCATTTTGGGAACTGGAGTTGCTGATCTTCTCTACTCCTGGAGCTTCCCTTTCGAAAATCAACACCGTTGATCGTGTTGAATGCGTTGATTCCGTAAACGGCACGGTGTCAATATCGGCGCTCTTAATTTTGCAAGCTATCTATTTTAATTAACAATCACTTAACTTTGGAGCGGAGCTTCTCAAACCCTGGTTCTTTAATTTTGCACCGATTATTAATTAAATTGAATATTATTGATTTTTTAATATTCATGTTTATTTTTCAGGAACGCTGCTGATATCACTCTGCTGCTTTTTTCCGATGACGGTTAGTATATCTATTTTTGAAACGTATACTTGTTTGCTTTCTGTGTGATATGGAGAAGATCCGGATCCTTCCCCTGAATACCTTTTCAGATTAATATGTGCAGTAGCATATGATTAAAAGAATCAGAGGTGCAAAAATGGATGATTTACCGGAAGAAGTCCAGGAACTAATGGAATCCCTGGATGAAGCTGCAGAAGATGAGGACGAGGATGCAGTAGAGGAACTTGCCCAGAAACTTCTGGACACTGGGGTTGACATGAAAACTGTAGCCCTTGAAAAACTCGCTCTCCTTGTTATGGACGGCGAAGAAGAAATGTCTGTGGGCTGGACAAGAGCGGCTCTCAAGTTCGGCCTGGACCCATTCGAAATCTTGCTCAAGGGACTCGCTGAAGGTATGGGCTTGATCGGGAAAAAATACGAAAATGGAGAGGCATTTGTGCCCCAGCTCCTGATCGCTTCTACTGCAATGTACTCCGGGATGGAGATCATTGCCCCCTTCATGAAGCAGGACGAAAACAGCTGCACAAAGCCTGCAACTGTGGTCATTGGAACAGTTGAGGGTGATGTCCACGACATCGGGAAGAGTCTTGTAAAAACTCTGCTCAGTGCAAACGGCTTCAACTGTGTGGACCTTGGAAATGATGTCCCGAGTACTCAGTTCATCGAGGCCGCAAAAGAGAACAGGGCAACAGCAGTTTCCATGAGCACGCTGATGACAACCACCATGGCCGAGATGCCCAAAGTTGTCAAGATGCTTGAAGAGGAAGGCCTAAGGGACAAGGTTATGGTGATGGTTGGTGGAGCTCCCATTACAACTCAGTATGCATCGGAGATCGGTGCTGACGTATCCCCTCACGATGCTGCCAGTGCAGCAACCTGGCTTAAGGGCGCCATTTTTGACTTCCCCTCGGAAGCTGAGAGATGGGGCTGAGTTTTCTTTATAAATTTCTTATATTCTAATTGAGAATTGTGGATACATATTAAGCAAGTCAAAAACAAAAAATAAGCAAGTCAAAAACAAAAAAAAGGAGCTATAAAAATGGTAACTGAAATGACTTCCCTGGAAAGGGTTCTTGCAATGCTCAACAAGAAACCTGTCGACAGGGTTCCGGTAATCACCGGTTCTACAATGGTCAAAGAGTATATCGAGAAGAGCGGTGGAGTTTGGCCTGATTATCATTCCAATGCAGAAATGATGATCAATGTCGCAGGGCTTATGCATACGGATGCCGGAATCGACAACGTAGTCGCACCTTTCGGCATGTTTACCGAATCTATTGCCCTCGGTCTTGAGGTCAAGATGGGTAAGATTGATATCCAGCCCTCTGTTCGAAGTTTCTTCAAAAAGCCTGAAGAAGTTAATTATGATAACTTCCTTGAAGACAAGTTCATCAAGAATACTATCGACTCCATCAAACTTGCAAAGGAAAGATACCCCGATGCAGCTGTCACTGCTTTCCTTGTTGCCCCTGTCACCCTGGCAGGAGACCTGATGGGTGCTGAGAACCTTTCCGTGCTCAGCATCAAGTGTCTGCAGAAGGAAAAACAGATGGAAAAGATGAAGGAATGGATCGCAGTTGCCCTCGAGATCAACAAGATTTATGCCGAAGCCTGCGCCGAAGCCGGAGCTGACCTCCTGTACTATTCCGATGCATCCGCATCCCCTAACCTTGTGATGCCCGAGTTCTATTACGAAGTCGGAGTCCCGGCAGAAAAGGAGATCGGAGACTTCTCTCACAAACTTGGATGCCCCTGGGAACTCCATATCTGTGGTGATACAACCCCAATTATTGAAGGTATGGCAGCCACTGGTGCAAACTGTCTCAGTGTCGAACAGGCAGTCAAGATGGAAGAAGTTACAAAGATTGCAGGTGATGTGCCTGTGGTCGGGAACGTGACTCCGCTCATGATGGTTGAAGGTACCGAAGAACAGATCATCGCTGAAACCAGGGAGGCTCTTGACGGAGGAGCAAAGGCAAGCATGCTTGGCTGCGGAACTCCACCTCACAGTACCTCTGACAGGCTCAAGACCTGGGTTAAGGCAGCAACCGACTGGTCCGCCGAAAACCTCTGATCTGGCGAAACCGTTGTGTGTAAAAAATCTTCTAGAATAAAATAGTTCGTGGTATCTTCCTGAAAAAGGAGCGGTGCCTGAAAAAAGGGTTTCCTTCTACAGAGACCCGAGATTTCAGGTGCCCACATTTTCCACTTATATTCTGAGTTATTTTCATTTGGAGCGATAGCTATGGGAATTAATTTAGAAAAAATGAATGAAGTGATGAAATATCGCTGGGTAGTATTTGTTATCCTGGCTTTTGCATACTTTTTCGTATACTTCCATAGGGTGTCAACCGCAGTGGTTGCGTCTGACATTATGAGCACATTCGGAGTAGGAGCCGCATCTGTCGGACTCCTGGGTTCCGCTTATTTCTATGCATATACCGCAATGCAACTTCCCAGTGGTGTCCTCAGTGACAGCTGGGGTGTTAAAAAGACAGCCGGGGTCTTTACCCTTGTGGCTGCTGCAGGTGCAATCCTCTCAGGTCTTGCAACCAGCTTTACGATGATATTGATCGGAAGGCTGCTTATCGGAGTCGGTGTGGCAATGGTCTACATCCCTGTGATGAAGATGCTTTCCATCTGGTTCAAGAAGAACGAGTTTGCCTCCATGTCCGGTATCCTGCTCGCTATAGGTAACATCGGCGCTTTGAGTGCAGCAGGTCCTCTGGCCTTTCTGGCTGTAATGCTCGGGGACTGGCAGAGGGTTTTCCTTATCCTCGGTGTATTCTCCGTCCTGCTGGCCGTAGTCATCCTGATGCTGGTTAAAGACAAGCCTGAAGACATGGGCTGCCCCTCAATCCCCGAAATCGAAGCCTATGAAAAAGGTGAGACCTATGTCCCCCCGAAGGCTGTTGCAAAGATCCCCATGGGAGAAGCCCTCAAGCAGACCTTCGGTGCCGGAATAAAGTTCTGGCCCCTTGCTATCTGGTTCTTCTTCATGTACGGAAGCCTCATGGTCTACCAGGGTCTCTGGGCCGGTCCTTTCTTCAGGGACGTGCTCGGCTGGGAGAAGACAACCTATGCAAGTGTTCTCTCTTTCGTTGCCATCGGTATGATCTTCGGCTGCCCGATTGCCGGTTACCTCTCTGACAAGGTGCTTAAGTCCAGGAAAAAGGTCCTGCTCGCAGGTACTGCTGTGTACATCGTGCTCTGGGCAGTTATCTGGTCTCAGGCAGGAAACATTACAAGCACTACGGCATACTCCGCGATCCACTTCCTCTTCGGGTTCTTCGGTGGGTTCTTCGTTGTCTCCTATGCCCAGGTAAAGGAATGGTTCCCTGCCTCAATAGTAGGGACTGCAGTCGGTGCATACAATATCTTCCCCTTCCTCGGCGGAGCAATCTTCATGACTCTGACAGGGAAAATGATGGCAGTTTCCGCAGGGGCCACTGCTACCGTAGGCCAGTACAAGTCTGTCTGGCTCCTGATGCTTGTATGCATGATCTTTGCCTTTGTAGCTCTCTTCGTTTCAAAAGAGAAAGGCGCAGAAAAGGCTGCTGCACCTGTAGAAGTTGCTGACAAGAGTGACTCTCCGGCAAGCTCGAAGCAGTAAAAGTTGACAGGTAAAACCTGACCAATAAGTAACGGTTAATCTGTTTCCCCCTGAATGGGAGTGGGGCATTTTTAATGCCAAAAACGGTTGTGAATAACGGTTCAAACTTGATTCAAAAACGGTTGTGATAAACGGTTCAAACTTGATTCAAAAACGGTTATGAAAAACGGTTCAAACTTGATTCAAAAACGGTTGTGAAAAACGGTTCAAACTTGATTCAAAAACGGTTGTGAAAAACGGTTCAAACTTGATTCAAAAACGGTTGTGAAAAACGGTTCAAACTTAACTCAAAAACGGTTGTGAAAAACGGTTCAAACTTAACTCAAAAACGGTTGTGAAAAA
>CBFCWE010000118.1:0-9475 GCA_965601435.1 uncultured Methanosarcina sp. | reverse complement strand
AAAACAAAACAAAACAAAAACAAATTAGTGCCAGAACTCGGAGATGATAAATCATCTCAGAGATCCCAGTCACATAAATTCTGGTATAATCGTTTTTAAGATGATGATGAACCCAAAAACCAGCATAATAAGGGAGATCCGCCATGCCATTTGTAGCAGACGGACCTGGCTTTGGGGTTCACCCAATTTAATGACTGCTTTTTCAACCAGATTCGGTTGATCCCTATGAGCTGCCATGTTTAGATCAAACTTACTTCTGGGTTCTCGCCTTGACCCTCTTCAACCTGAAGGTGCTCTCCCTTTCTACTTCTTCAAGGGCGAAGCGAATGAACTTCATAGTATCAATGAGTTCGGGAATGACCTTGAATTCAAGAGCGTTTACACGCCTCTTGGTCTTCTCAATCTCATTAAGAAGCCGCTTCATAGTTGTTTCGAGTTCCGCAGCGGTGATAATCTTTTCGACCAGATCCTCAAAGGCATCGGCGGTTTCGTCGATGTAGGCATTGGTCCCGATTATCCCGTACCCTCTCTCATAGAGGGGTTTTCGGACCCCTGTAGAGCTGATTTTGGGTACAAAGACACCCATGATGTTGTGCCCCGAAAGTTCAATTTCAGGATTTTCCTTCGTTGAAAAGGCAGTTGACTTGACAGCAACCACTCCGTTCACGGCGCAGGCGAGGTTGATTTTATCCACAGAGAGTTCATAGGCAGCATCCAGCTCGGTTCTAACGTTCCTGGCTTCATTCAGGATCTTGAAAAACTCAAGGATAAGACCATCTCTCTTCATCTTGAGGAGCTTATGCCCGCTTTCCGAGAGCTTGATCCTCCTTTTGAGATTGATCAGTTCTGAACGAGTTGGTTTTACGTCCTGCAATACCATGGCAATCACTCTGCCTTTTTGTGTGCCGGGTGGTACTTATTGATGTATTTGTTATCAATCCTGTTCAACTGGTTTTCTGGCAGGTGTGCGAGGATCTTCCAGCCAACATCCAGGGTTTCCGCAATAGTTCTGTTTTCGTTTCTACCCTGAGTGACAAATTCCTGTTCAAAGAGGTCAGCAAACTCAAGGAACTTTACGTCCCTTTCGGATAGTGCTTCCTTACCGACAATAGCCACCAGACCTCTCAGGTCACGCCCTTCAGCGTATCCTGCATACATCTGGTCAGAAACAGCCTTGTGGTCTTCCCTGGTCTTCTCGCCTCCAATACCGGAGTTCATCAACCTTGACAAGGATGGCAGCACGTTGATTGGAGGGTAGATACCCTTCCTGTGCAGTTCCCTGGCAACCACGATCTGGCCTTCGGTAATGTACCCGGACAGGTCAGGAATCGGGTGGGTGATATCGTCACCGGGCATTGAAAGGATCGGAATCTGGGTAACGGACCCCTTGGCACCCTTGACAATACCTGCTCTTTCATACAGGGTTGCAAGGTCAGTGTACATGTAACCGGGGTACCCACGACGACCAGGCACTTCATTACGGGCAGCTCCCATCTGACGGAGAGCTTCAGCGTAGTTGGTGATGTCGGTCAGGATAACGAGAACGTGCATGTCGTGCTCGTATGCCAGGTACTCGGCTGCAGTCAGGGCCATACGTGGGGTAACCAGACGTTCCACAGCAGGGTCATCTGCAAGGTTCATGAACACAACAGCTCTTTCCAGAGCGCCGGTCTTTTCGAAGTCCTCCATGAAGTACTGGGCTTCTTCGTTGGTGATACCCATTGCTGCGAAGACCACAGCGAACTCTCCTTCAGAGCCAGGCACAGCAGCCTGCCTTGCGATCTGCAAAGCAATTTCGTTGTGCGGAAGACCTGATGCAGAGAAAATAGGCAGTTTCTGCCCACGAACCAGGGTGTTAGTCCCATCAATAGTGGAAATCCCGGTCTGGATGAAGTCCTCAGGGGGCATCCTTGCATACGGGTTCATTGCGGCCCCGTTGATGTCAATCATCTTGTCAGGCACGATTCTGGGGCCACCGTCTAGTGGGTCACCGGCACCGGACAGGATCCTGCCGAGGAGGTCAATGGATGCAGGAAGTTTCAGGGTTTCCCCTGTGAAAACAACACCGCAGTCCTTGTTCAGACCGCCCGTACCTTCGTAGACCTGGACAACCACAATTTCTGAGGAAGAGTCCAGAACTTCTCCTCTGCGGGTGGTTCCGTCAGGCAGATTGATACTAACGATTTCCTTATAACCCACTGGCTCTGTTTTCTCGACAAAGATAAGAGGGCCCGCGATTTCCGTGATTGTCTTGTATTCTTTTGCCATACTCACCTACCTCCCAGGGCTGCAAACTCCTTATCCATCTTGGAAAGAACAGCGTTTAGAGAAGCATCGAAGTCCTCTTCGTACTTAACCTTGGCAAGCTCGTCCTTGGCTTCCGACTTGAGGATTTCCTGCATCGGGATACCGGAACTCAGAGCCTCATTTGCAGCATCTCCGAACTTCATGATAGCCTGCATGGTCTTGTACTGTTCGGCAAACGGACTGTAGGTGTCTATCGGGTGGAACGCATTCTGCTGCAGGAAAACTTCCCTGATAAGACGGGTGATTTCGAGCAGAAGCTGCTGGTCTTCCGGCAGAGCGTCGGAACCGACAAGCTGCACGATTTCCTGCAGTTCGGATTCTACCTGGAGCATGTCCATTGCCTTTTCCCTGAGAGCTACCCAGTCAGGAGCCACATTATCGGCAAACCAGTCAGTGAGACCTTCCTTGTACAGACTGTAACTGTTCAGCCAGTTGATAGCAGGGAAGTGCCGCCTCTGGGATAGTTTGGAGTCCAGAGCCCAGAACACTTTCACGATACGAAGGGTGTTCTGCGTAACAGGTTCAGTGAAGTCACCACCAGGTGGAGATACTGCTCCGATAACCGTAATGGAACCTGTCTCACCACAGAGGGACTCGGCAACCCCGGAACGCTCGTAGAATTCTGCCAGCCTTGCTGCCAGGTATGCCGGGTAACCTTCTTCACCAGGCATTTCTTCGAGACGGGAGGAGATTTCTCTCATTGCCTCTGCCCACCTTGAGGTGGAGTCAGCCATAAGGGACACATCGTATCCCATGTCACGGAAGTATTCTGCAATGGTGATTCCGGTGTACACGGAAGCTTCCCTTGCAGCCACAGGCATGTTGGAGGTATTTGCGATAAGCACAGTACGCTCCATGAGTGGCCTTCCGGTCTGGGGGTCTTCGAGATCAGGGAAATCGTTCAGGACATCAGCCATCTCGTTTCCACGTTCACCGCATCCGATGTAGACCACAATTTCCGTGTCACTCCACTTTGCAAGCTGCTGCTGGGTAACCGTCTTTCCGGAACCGAAAGGTCCTGGGATTGCAGCGGTACCACCTTTTGCCACAGGGAAGAGCCCGTCAAGGATCCTCTGTCCCGTAACCAGCGGCTTTGTAGGAGTGAGTTTTTTCCTGACAGGTCTGGGAACTCTGACAGGCCACCTCTGCATCATCGTCAGTTCGGTCCCGTCAGTGAGGGTACAGACCGTGTCCTCAACTGTAAAGTTTCCGCTCTTGATTTCGGCAATTGTTCCTGAGATGGTGGGGGGCATCATGATCTTGTGCTCGAGGTTAACAGTTTCCTGAACAACACCGAACACTTCTCCGCCCTTTAAAACGTCACCTTTCTTGACAACGGGTTTGAATTCCCAGACTTTTTTGTGGTCAAGCCCGTCTGCGCTGACACCTCTCTGGATGAAGCTGCCCATTTTCGCAAGCAAAACGTGCAAAGGCCTCTGAACACCATCATAAATACTGGAGAGGAGACCGGGGCCAAGTTCCACGGCCAGAGACATACCTGTGGTTTCACAGGGTTCGCCGGGCATGATGCCGGCTGTCTCTTCGTATACCTGGATGACGACTTTGTCACCCCGGATCTGGATGACTTCGCCCATCAACCCCTCGTTCCCGACTTTAACCAGGTCATACATTTTTGCCTGTAAGCCGATGGCGGTAACGACAGGCCCAGCCACACGATAAATTTCACTTTTTACTTCCACAGATCAACACCTACCGCTTGTTTTATTTTATCTCTTAAACTCGTTGAGCCTTCGCCAGAACCTCCAAGGGCTACAACTGTTGGCTGTACTGACTCGTTCAAGTCTTTCATTAAAATTTCCGGCAGATTACCAATATCATCATTGTGCATTACAATAATCCCGATGTTATTATCATCAAGCACCTCTTTTACCGCAGATTCAGTCTCAGCAGCATCAGCAACCTCATATATTCTTTTGATACCGGACAGCCTGAATCCTGTGACAAACTCGCTCTTTCCGATCACTGCTAGTTCCATCAGATTACCACCAACTGGTCTTTGATTAATTCATCTTCGAGGCCAGCCTCTTTACCCCTGAAGATAATCCGAAGGTTGTTGACCTCATTGTTCTTATAGATAATATAATCCATAATAGGCACAATTGAGATCGGAGATACGTGCGAATAAGTAGTTGCAGATTCAAGAGAGAATTTCAGTAGTCTGCTTTCCAGGCCTGTCAGGGAATCCATGTCAGGAACCATTTCCCCTGAAATAGCATCCCAATACAGCGTTTTTCGAAGAGCTTCAACAAACTCCTCGTAGGGGAGAGATGCAAGTTTTTCGGTGTTTAATTCAAGCCCGCCCTCGATCATCAAAGGCATGATCTCATCAAGCTGCTCAACTCCCGCTTTTTTAAGCCTGAACAGGGTACCCATGTTCTTGACATCAACTTCCAGCTTAATGAACCTGGCAAAGAGTTTGCGGTCCTTGGATCTTGGTTTCCCGATTACACCAAACAGACCTGAGTAATACATTTTATCAAGTTCGTTTTCAATGTACGCCAGGTTTGTTCCGTCGTATTCTTCCTGCAGCAGGGGGTAATAATCGGTCTCATTAAGGGCTTCAATAATTTCCTCATATGAATCCATTGCTGCAAGTTCCGACAAGGTGGTGTAGGTGAGTTCCCCGGCAGATATCAGAGCTTCCAAGATCTCGTCTACAGATGCATTATACTGTTTCCCGCGGAGGAGGGTCTTTATGTTCCAGATATCATATCTCCGAAGATATTCTGAAATAAGGTAATTGGGTTCTCCTGCGGTTATTAAAAGCAATTTTGCATAGGTGAGCGCAAGATTCCTGTTAAGTGCATGTTCTGCCAGATCTGCACCACTGTATTTCATTGCCAGTTCGTCAATATCGTTTTTGTACTCAGATTCCTGAATAAAGCGGGTAATTTCATCAATGCCCATGTTCATAAGCCGCGGATATGCTTCCTTTGGTAGCAGCTTACTTTTCATCGCACGCACACGGGTAACGGCATAAGCATAATTAGAAGTGCCTTTTTTCTTCTTATCGGATTTTCTGGGTTTTTTTCCCCAGATTTTGTCCAAATACGGCAGCCTCATTGCACATCACCCGTATAAGATATCTGATATCTGTTTCAATGAACGCTCATACGCGTTTTTCAGGATTAAATCGTACGTGAAATCAAACCTTATTGTCCCGTCTTCATTTTCAAGAACAAGGCCGCCGATACAATTGATATTACCAGCGTAGGTTAATGAGGATAACTTCTTGACGAGTTCTTCAGAATCCTTTGAAGAATAGACCTTGGCACCGCTGGCTTCGTACTTGCCGATAATAGTTTTTAACAATTCTTCGTTTTTAGAAGCTGGCATCGACTTTATTGATTCAACGGCTTGATTATAAACAGCATCCAGAAGTTCTTTACGCTTGTTTAGCGAGATTCTTTTTACTTCAAGATTTGCACTGGATATAACCTGCTGGTGCAGCTTCTGGAGATCCTCTTCAACTTTAGCCAGGCTGTCTCCGAGCATCTTTTTATGGGTGTTCTTGGCCTCATTTAAGATCTCGGAGACCTTCGCCTCGGCTTCAGCATTGATGCGGGATGCTTCACTCTGCGCACCATTCTGGATATCCTTTACAACGATCTCTAGTCCCATGCTTACACCTCCAAATAAATTTAGAGCAAAAATAGCTCTAATCGTTAGAAGCAAACACTCCAATAAGTCTGGAGTGAAAAAATACCCAAAAAACTTAGAGCAAAAGTACTCTAAGAAACTTAGAGCAAAAGTACTCTAAGAAACTTAGAGCGAAGATACCCTAAGAAACTTAGAGCAAAAGTACTCTAAGAAACTTAGAGCTAAAAAATGCTCTAAGAAATTTAAGAGCGGGGATGCTCTTAAATTAGGCAGAATTGATAAGCAATGAAGCGACGAGACCGAAGATAACGATGGTTTCTGGAATGACAGTAAGAATCAGGCCCTTACCGAATAACCCTTCGTTTTCTGCCATTGCACCAATTGCTGCGGTACCGATCTCTTTTTCTGCCCATGCAGATGCAAGACCAGTTACTGTGATTGCGAGTGCTGCACCGAGTGCCTTCATTCCTGCTGCGTCCAGAATAGGACCACTTGCTGCTACAACTAAATCTTCTGCTACCATGTTTTTATTCCTCCGTGTATTTTCTTATGTATCCGAATGGGTTGTATATTATGCCCCCGCCAGAGTAGAATTTTCCGAAGAATTCTACATACTGCAACCTGAGTGCGTGCAGTCCGGGAGCAATGATACTCAGGACAGTGTTCAGACCATGTCCGAGTATAAACACGATTATTGCGGCTATTGCTGCGAAACCGATCTGCGAGTGATCAGGCCAGATCATTTCAAATGCAATATCATTGACTGTTGATGCGATGTATATTGAAGACAGACCTACTGCTATGATACGGGAATAGGACAGCGCGTTACCCATCAGCGATGGCAACTCAACAACGCCCTGAATTCCTTCTCCTTTGAGAAGCATCAAAACAGCGATTACAAAGACAGCAGCTCCAACGTATGTCAGGATAGAATTGCCGCCGAGTATTCCTACGGCTGCTATAAGTACACCGATCTCTATTATGATCCAACTGCCTTTTTCAAGGAGTCCGTGCATAAATCCATGGTGCCTGGCAATGTTTGAAAATCCAAGCAAAAAACCGAGATTCAAGTGAAGGAGTCCTACGGTGACAGTTGCACCAATCATAGTCATTATCATGTGAGTCCTGTGAACAGGGAACGTCACATGCTCGCCACTGAGCCCTGGGAAAAGAGTGATAGTTTCCCATCCCGGAATCAAACCCGGAATCGTACCGTGCGCAGTATGCAAACTTGCCAACGAGAATCCCATGAACTCGCCATATAGAATTCCGAATATAAATGTAGATATCTGACAATAGATCAGAATATTCATAAGAGGCTGCACTGCTTCAGACTTTACAGCTTTTTTGACTGCCAGTGCAAGTACTCCCAGAATGAGTGCGTACCCAATATCCCCGAGAATCATACCATATATCAGTGGGAAAGTTAGTAAGAGTACTGACGATGGGTCAATTTCGGTGTATTTGGGTCTGGAATACAGATCCATGATCTGCTGCATCGGTGCTACTACCGCTGAGTTGTTGTACTCGACCGGGACATGCTCCTCCTCCTCTTCTTCGATTTCGAGTTTGGAGATGTATGCCTTACCGGCAGTGGCACTGTTAACAGCGCTGACCACGGTGTCGTAGTCCTCGCTGGGAGTCCAGCCATCTATAATAAATGCATTTGCAGATGTCGCGATTTTCAAAGGCAGTTCTGCCTTTTCACTCTCGATACTAAGGACCTCGTCGCTGGCAAGGATGAAATCAGCATACTTAGACTTCATGGAGTCGATTCCAGCCTTAGCGGACTCGATCTTCTTGCCGATCTCAGCTTCCTTCTGTTCGATTAACCTTAATGTCTCGCTTGGGACACCACCTCTTTCCGGAACTCTGAGTTCTCTGAATCCAAGACCCTGGATTAACTCGTAGACTCTGTCGGCATCAGTCTTGGCCACAAACAGTACTATTGATTTTGATTGAGGGTCAAAGTACAGTTCGAAAGCCTTTGTGATGCTTGAAATCTGACTCTCTTCCAAGCTACCCTTGATTGTGCCTGCGAAAACCTTAATGCTCTCGTAGCCACGGAAATAGTCAAAGTCCAGATTGATAGACAGGAAAGGTAAAAGTTCCTTTTTCTGGGAATCCAGGTCTTTCAACTCGTTCTCGAGTTGAATGATTAATTCCGTTTTATCAGAGATTCCCCTGTCTACTTCATCAAGCTTCGAATCAAGTTCGCGCAGAACAGTGCCAGATTTCTGGACTAACGGTTCATTACTTACAATCCCCAAATAATTGGCGATGGAACGGATCTTTACAAGCTTTTTAGAGACATCTTCGGCGTTTTCGAATGGCTTGTCGATCTTGAACCCGGATTCGTCTTCAACAAAATCTTCGATGTGAAAGAGATTAGTATCATACAGTGCTTCGATGGTTTGTTTAAGAATGCTTTTATGTCCGACAATAACGGCCCTTGTCATCACTTTAGGTCTACTCATTAAGGACCGCCCTCTCAAACTCCTGTACTAGGTAATTGACGGAATTGTCGATGTTAGCTTGAGCTTTTTGGGACATGGCTAATGCGTTTTGCTCACCATCGTTGACTATATGATTTTTCTCTTCCAGAATCTTTTCATCACCAGCTTTAAAAGAATCTTGTGCAGCTTTGTGTGAATCAATTTCGGCTTGCCTCAGGATCTCCCTGGCTTCAGCCCTAGCATCGGAGATGCGCTTGTTTTTGGAATCAATGGCCTGATCGACCACTGATTTCGCATTCTCTTCTGCTTTTTTTATTTCAGATAAGAGTTCATTTTTAGCCATGTGAGTCTCCGTCTCTCAAAATTTAGTATATAAATTAATAATTAAAAATTCCTACTCCGATGGATGTAGTTAACAAATCCTTCGTGAAAGAACTATATAACAGCTTCGGTTTTATCGAAGAAGATACAGGCATTTGTAATGAATAATAGTTATATATACACTATTGAAGAATATTCTCAGAATTAAAGAAATATAAATAGTAAAATATAAAGATAAAATACACAAAGATTAAATAATACAGTAAAAAGTAATTGCACTTAAACTAGATGAAATAATTAACAATGAACCCAATTCCTGCCCCAGCTCTTCAGAAATACAGGGAAAAAGGGTTAAACAAAAAAGCAAATCGCAAAAAGCACCAGGTGACAAAACAGCAATAATGAAGATACCATGCTTTTATTGCACCTCCTGCATCTTGGCCTCTACGCCCTGTTTTACTGAGCCATTGTTTCCAAACCTTGTTTACCGAGTCTATCTTCTTTGAAATATAATTCCTTGCAACTTACCTCTCGGAGTTTGCCCCCAGAGATTACGGCCTATGATCCTGTTTTATGAGGTCTTTTTCTCGGAGGTATTTTTCTCTAAAGTATTGTTATCTGAGGTATTTTTCTCTAAAGTATTGTTATCTGAGGTATTTTTCTCCAAAGTATTGTCCTCTGAGGTATTTTTCTCCAAAGTATTGTCCTCTGAGGTCTTGTTCTATGACCTTGTTTTATGACCTTGTTCTATGACCTTGTTTTATGACCTT
>CBFCWE010000117.1:0-9550 GCA_965601435.1 uncultured Methanosarcina sp. | reverse complement strand
CAATCAATCAATCATATCGATATCGGAACTACCAAGCTGAGAGAGTTCCCGTACGGGAAGAAAAACAGAGGGGGCATCAGAATGCGCTGCAAAGAGAATATCGTACCCCGTTTTCAGCCCGAGCATGATGTTAAGGTCGGTTTCGTCGTCGTTCAGGAGCAAGGCCTGCCCTATGGGATTGCAGGCAACCTCAAACCCGGCACCTTCGCATTTCCTTAGCCCGAAATCAGCTTTTCCAAACCCACATACTTTGCAGCAGACCGAAAACACCTCAAAGTACCTGGAAAGAATTTCATAGACCAGCCGGGCTTCTCTTTCGTAATCGATACAAAAAGCAATCCCCATCTTCTCGTAACCCAGCTTCTTTGCATAAATTACAATTTCTTCAACCTTTGTCCTTTTTGTGGGGTCAGCCTCAAGCCAGGCGGAAACCTGAAGTGATTTTAAGTCCTTGCCACCATACCCAAGCCCCGACTTAATCACAGAACAGTTCTTGCCCTTCAAGCATTCTTTAGTTTTACATAAAGCACACTGCATTTTTACCCCCAGTTATTTTTTTAAACAAGAAGAAAGTGTTATAAATTCATAAATAAACTTACAAGGTATAAATATTTCGATGGAAGTCAAAGGGACAGGAGAGGAAAACACAGGTAAAAAAGAAAAAAACAAGATTGAAAGGATGAGAAAATAGAAAAAAGGGCAGAAAACATAAAGAAACGGAAAACCGAAGAAAACATAAAGAAACGGAAAAAAAGAAAGAATATTGAAAAATTTATAGGAGATGTAATAAAAGGGTAAAAAGGCAGAAGAAATTATTTCTGCCGGGCTTTCTGCATTGGACCTTCGTAGATCTTTTCGAGAGTGCTGACGATTTCCTCGATCTTGCTGAATGGGATTCCAACAAGCATTTCGTCATCTTCGATGTCCGTGGATCTGCGGCAGCCGAAGCATCCGAGGGAGAGGTTGATTTCCCCGGTCAGGGTAGGGAGGATGGTCGTGTCGGCACAGGTCGCCTGGAAAGCCGCAGTGCTGAAGTTTACCCTTCCGCCTTTGTAGAAGGTGCTTGCCGGGACAATCCAGTAGATAGTCTCAGGCTTGTCCACAAGGATTACAGAATCAGGGTCAACTTTTGCGTCCTTAAGAGGGCAGACCACGGTTGCAATCCGGCTCCCTGGCTCAAAAGTAGGGCGCTGAGCGACCATTTCGGCTGCAGCTTCGGCGCTCTCAAACATACCAATATTTTTATGGAACTCGCCGGAAGCCACTTTATCAGGAGTAACAAGAATTCCCAGGCTCGAACCTCCAACCACACAGGCATGCTTGTCTGCCGGGACTACAAGAGACTCGCCTTTCCGGGCTCTCATAATGGACTGGCAGTGACGGATGTTTTTCTCGGGAATATTGTATCCCTCAGGAATCGGTTCACCTTTCTTAACTACCTTCACTGCTACAGGTTCGTATCTCAGATCCAGTGTCTTGACAAGTTTCTCTGAAATTTCAGCGTAATCCATTTAAACTCCTCACCAACTATTTATTAAATATTAATAACAGGCTGTTACATTATCTAACTTTCGAATAATATCTTTTTAAACTTATTTTTTCCTGAAACCCGCACCGGCCTGTTTTCAAGCCAGCCGGGATTGCCATCGTTTTTGAGGAAAAATAAAAATATGAGAAATTAAAATTGAAATTGTTAAAATTTTTTCATTTAAGGAGACACCGTCCCCGGTTCTTTAGAGGATACTTCGGAAATTCGTTCCTCAAGTCGTTCCTCAAGCCGTCCCCAGATTTTACAAACCTCTGACGCGAAATCCCTTCCTTTTACAGATTCTTCATGTTCATGACTGTTTTCAGAGCAAGGACTGTTTTCAGAGCAAGGACTGTTTGCGGGGCAAAGGACGTTTTCATTACTATGCGAACATTCCCTGGCTGCATACTCGATTACGGTTTCTTCCCGCATCATTGCCCGGGTCGTGATGTCGTTGTAGGGCAGCCTTCCGAGTACCGGTACCCCGGCTTCGGCACAGAATTCCTCAATTTTCAGGCTGTTTTCCTCGTTAATGTCGCACTTGTTGATGCATACTACCGCAGGAATCCGGAAATATTTGGCAAGTTCGATCACCCGTTTCAGGTCATGTATCCCTGAAACCGTGGGTTCGCTAACCACAAGGACAAGGTCCGTGCCGGTAATTGCTGCAATCACAGGACAACCGATTCCTGGAGGCCCGTCAATAATGATAAGATCCTTAGTACATTGTTCCGCAAGCTTTATTGCCCGTTCCCGGGCCGCACTTACAAGTTTTCCGCTAGCTTCCTCCCCTATACCGAGTTTTGCATGGGCAAGAGGGCCAAAGCGTGTTTTGGAGGAAAAAACCTGCCCTGAGATTCTCGGCTTCATGGAAACCGCATTTTCAGGACAGGCAACGGTACAGACTGCACATCCTTCGCAGCTATACTGGTTTATCGTGATATCCGCGCTTACCGCACCGAAACGGCATACTTCCCTGCACTTTCCGCAGCCGGTACAGAGTTCCGGGTCGATAGAAGCGACTTCGAGACCTAAATAGTCATCTTCATCCTGAATTTCAGGATTAAGGATCAGGTGCATGTCTGCAGCGTCCACATCACAGTCCACAATAACGGCATTTTTTGCAAGGGAAGCAAAAGCCGCCGTAAGGGTGGTCTTTCCACTGCCTCCCTTTCCGCTGATAATAGCAAGCTGCTTCATGCATTCACCACCCCGAATTCGGAACCGGATTCAATTGCTTTGAACATAGCTGCAAATTTTTCTTTCCACCCGGGCATTTCTTTAACAAAGGGAATCCCTTCGGAATAAAGCCGGGCTATCCTCATGTCATTCGGAATTTTTAGGAGGACAGGGATCTTTTCGGCCCTGCAGAAATCCTCTACCCTTGAATCCCCAAGCCCGTCCCGGTTGATAACTACCCCGCAGGGGATTTTCATCAGCTTTACGACCTCAAAGGCAAGCTTGAAGTCATGGAAACCAAAGGGGGTGGATTCGGTTACAAGCACACAATAATCCGCGTTCCCGACTGCCGCAATGACAGGGCAGGCGACCCCGGGAGGGGAATCAATAATTGCAGGCCTGCTTGCATCGATATGTCCTTGAAGGGTCCGGATGACAAGGGTTGCCATCGCTTCTCCTATGTTCAAAAGCCCACGGTAAAACTCAAGGGGAGCAGTTTCTTTTCCTTTTTCGACCACACCAAGAACCCTCGGTTCTTCTCGCACGGCTTCCTCGGGGCAGACAAGCCCGCCCCCTCCGCAGCCGTGGCAGAGGAAGGGGAAAACCATAATCCCTGTCGGAAGGGCAGCCAGGGCGTTGTACCTGCAAAAAGCCGCACATTTGCCGCAGAGGGTGCATTTATTAGAATCGATGACCGGGACCGGGCAGGAGACATCTTCCACTTTATCAAGTTCCTGGCCCAGGAAGAGATTGCAGTTTGGCTCTTCAACATCGCAGTCAAAAAGCTGAATGCCCTCGACTGACAGGGCAAGGTTTACGGCAACCGTTGTTTTTCCGGTACCACCCTTTCCGCTTGCTATTGCTATTTTCATATTTTCCGTCCTTATTCGGGCACCTTAAACCTTATTCCGGCTCCTCGATTTCTTCAAGACCCTCAATTCTTTCAAGGATTTCAAGAGCAGTTTCGACACCATCGGGGGTCCGGTAAATCCGAACAAGATTATCCCTGAGCATGTGAAACGGGCCTTCCCCCACACTGCTAAGCACCAGGGCGTTTGTCTTTTCCTGCAGGAGAAATTCCACAGCCTTGACACCCCTTTTTTTCTCGATGTCCGAGGCGGGGTTTTCAAGCACTTTCCAGTTTTGAAGTTCCCGGGCTTCCAGGTCGGCAAAGAGGAAATATGGCGCTTTCCCGAGGTGCTCCGAAGGCCTTTCAGAGAGCCCCTCTTTTCCAAAAACCGGAAGGGCAACCCGGATAAGCTTCCTTTCCACCGCCGTGGCATTGACTGCAAGGTGTTCAAGGTTTTCCACCTCCTTTCGAACTGCCCTTTCGACAGATTCCGAGAGAAGATTGATCTGTTTCAGGTCAGGATCGCCTTCAATTTCAACGGTAGCTTCCCCGAAGACCACGAGCCCGGATTTCCGGAGTTTCAGGTCTTTGAGGGCAAGCAACCCTGGAATGTTTTCGATATTTTGCCTTATCTTCTCATTTGCTTCCCTGTCCAGCCAGGCGTCCATGAGAATGAGCATTGCGTCCCTTGCACTTTCAAGCCCGAGCTTGAAGATGAGGAAAGAGATCACGATCGCCCCGAAACTATCCAGCTGCGGCACCCCAACCATTGAACCAAGGACCGCCGCAACCACCACAAGGGAAGCAAAGACGTCCGTGTACGAATGCCTGGCATCCGCGATCAGGGCCTGGGAATTGATCAAGTTCCCGATTCTTTCCTTGTAGACTGAAAGAGCATAAACCCCAAGGACCGAAAACACCGACGTTGCAAGGGCCAACCCTTCAAATTGGATCTCCGAGGGGGCTTTTACACCCGCAAGCCCTTCCCGAAGCAGTTCGACCCCGGAGAGGAGAATGAGGAGTGAGACAAAGAGTGCAACTATGTTTTCGGCCTTGTAGTAACCGTAAGGAAAACTCTCTCCCCCGCTTTTCAGGCTCACTTTCAGGCCTATCCAGACTGCCAGGGAAGTAAAGACATCCATGGCCGTGTGGACTGCGTCTGCCAGCAGGGCCGTGCTTCCAGAATAAAGCCCGACAGAACCTTTGACCAGGGCCAGCAGGACCAGGGAGAAGATGGCGTTTCTGGAGGCTGTGATCCCGAGGCTCAGCTTCTCCTGCACAGTCATTCGGAAAGTCCTTTTAATATCTCAGAAAGCACCTTCTATAGTTCCGGCTTAAGGTGCTTATCGGATTAATGATGGTGTCCGTGATCGGCGCAGGAATTGCTGGCATTTGCATTCTGCAGCCTGCCTGCTTCCCAGGCTTCGAAAGTATCTCTGGCCGTACCGCCAGCCCCTACGAAGACTTTAATCCCGTAGGACTCAAACATCTGAACTGCTTTGAACCCAAGCCCTGCACAGAGCATGATATCTACGCCTTGCTGGTGGAGGTACTCAGGGGGCAGCCCCACACCGCCCAGGTGTTCACTGGTGTTGGGGATCACCACAACGTCCCTTGTGTCGGAGTCAAGGATCGTATATGTGGGAGCTTTTCCAAAGTGCTGTTCAACAATTCCTTCCATACCGTTTTCATCCCTGGTGGGAACGCATACTTTCATAAGAGTCACCTTAAATTGTTTTACATATAATTGATAGCTCTATTTGAGAGCTATTTGAGAGCTACTTGAGAGCTATTTGAGAGCTATTTGAGAGCTATTTGAGAGTTATCGTGTAATTTACACGTTTTTTTTGTTTTCCGGCTTATCCGGCTTATTTCCTTTGCTTTATTTCATTCCCGCATGTTCAGAGGCATTCGGTGAGTCTATTGCTTCAAGTTTCCCTTCTCGATATGCATTCAAGGCATTTTCAACTGTGCCTTTTATGCCGACCCTGACATCGATTCCGACCTCAGAAAGGATGGAAAATGCATTCGGGCCTACCGAGCCTGTCAGGAGGGCTTTAGCTCCCAGGCTTGCCACGGATTCCGCAGCCCGTATGCCCGCTCCGCCTGAGGCATCTAATGCTGTATTTTCAAAAGAGTTTACAGAACCTGATTCGGAATCAACGATTACAAAATACGCGCATCTTCCGAAACGTGGGTCAACCCCCGAATCCATGCCCTTATCTTTAGCTGTTACGCAAATTTTCATATTTCATTCTCCGTCTCCGACAGCTCATTTCCATGCCTGTATCCGGGCTCATTTCCCGGAAACAGTATTTTTGTCGGCAATGATGAGTTCCCGGATTCCAACCGGAACCTGTCGGGACTCGGGTACATCCACAATAACTAATTTAACTCAATAGTACATAAATATTTATACTTTTCTGCGAGAAAAGAGAAATTATTATATATTTACTCCGCAATGTGCATGTAATTACCATGAAAAAATGCAGAGGAAGACCAAAGTGCCCCAGGCGCGTATCACAGACGCCTGATATCACGTACTTCAAACCAAGAGGGGTTCCTTTATCCGAACTTGAAGTGGTATCCCTTACAATAGAAGAACTCGAAGCCCTCCGGCTGGTGGACCTTGAAGACCTGCGGCAGGAAGATGCCGCGACCAGGGTGGGAATCTCCAGAAGGGCTTTCTGGGAAGACCTGAAAGCCGCCCGCATGAAAGTCGCTCTGGCCCTTAGCCGGGGAAAAGCAATAGAAATAAAGGGCGGGAACTATATCGAGGCAGAGAGTACGGATAACATCAAAAAGGATGAAACGTGAAAGGGATATAGAGAATTAATAGATATAGGGAATAGTGGATACTATTTAAAAATCATAATAAATATCACAAAGGCGATCAAAAATGACAGATAAGGTTCAACCATTAGAAACATTATCGAAGACAAAGCCCGAAGAACCAAAAATCGTTGTCAATCTCCGCCGTATCAAGCGCAAGATCATGGTCATGAGCGGAAAAGGGGGAGTGGGAAAAAGCACCATTGCCGCAAACCTTGCTGCAGGCCTGGCCCTGCGCGGGTATAGGGTAGGACTCCTTGACTGCGACATCCACGGACCGACAGTCCCCACCATCTTCGGACTCGAATCCTCAAGGCCTGAGGTCAACGAACAGGGAATTATCCCGGTACGGGTCTTTTCCAACCTGTCCGTTATGTCCGTGGGCTTCCTGCTTGAAAACAAGGACTCCCCCGTAATCTGGAGAGGCCCTGCCAAGATGGGAGCTATCAAGCAGTTCCTGGAAGAGGTATACTGGGGCGAACTTGACTACCTGATAATCGACCTTCCTCCAGGCACGGGAGACGAACCCCTAAGCGTAGCCCAGCTCATCCCCAACTGTGACGGCTCCGTAGTCGTTACGACCCCCCAGGACGTAGCCCTGGTCAGCGTCCGGAAGTCCATCAACTTCTCGTCCAAACTCAACGTCCCTGTAATCGGGATCGTGGACAACATGAACGGCCTAGTCTGCCCCCACTGCGGCGAGATGATCAATGTCTTCGGAAGTGGAGGCGTGGAAAAAGCCTCAAAGGACTTCAACGTTCCCATCCTTGCCGAACTCCCGATCGAGCCCAAAGTAGCCGAAATGGAAGACAAAGGCACAGTCCTCCAGGGCCTCGACCACAGCACCGAGTGGCAGAAGAACTTCGAACTCGTAGTAAACTCAGTCGAAAAGATCCTCTAAAAAAAATAAACTGAAATGGGTTTTACCCATTTTCTTTTCTATTTTCAAATTATTATTTTTGCTTTTATTTCAAGTTGTTTTCATTTCAAGTATTTTACAATTATTTGTATGTTGCTTTCATTCAAGTATTTTCCAATAATTTTTATGTTGCTTCCTTTTTTATCTCGTTCCCCAATCATCCCTCTGGTTTATTTCCTTGAACGCCGGAGAAGTCAAAATTGAATCCCGGAAAGGGGTCCGATTTCTTGAAATATGAGACCGTTCGACACTACTGCTGTAATTATTTCATTCAAAAGCAGTAGACACAAAACTATTTGTTAAAAAAGAATTTATAAACAAGGAACCAATCAAATATGATAAAATAAGGAAATCAATACGTTGAGGTCTTATGAAAAAAATTGTTTTACTCCTGATCCTTGTTTCAGCCTTCCTTTTTACGGCAGGCTGCACGGAAGAGACCCCGGAAGCCGCAAACACAGGAGAAACCCTTGTTGTCGAAGTAAACGACCTGGAGCAAATAAACGAAGCTCTCCTGGAAGGACCGGTCTTCCTGAAACTGGGATCTGAAGGGTGCGGCCCCTGCCGGGAAATGGAGCCCATAATGGATGAGATGGCAACAGAATACGAAGGTAGGACCACGATTATGTTCGTAGACATAAACAGGAGCCCGCACCTGGCAGCCTATTTCAACGTAGGCTACATTCCGGACTCCTGCGTGATCACAGGCCTTGAAAATGGGAATTACCTGTACATGCAGCAGGATGGAAGCGTCACGGAAGACAGGATGCAGGCAAGAATGATCGGACTCCGGGACAAAGAAACCTTTGAAGCCCGCCTGGAACTGGCTCTGCCGCAGACAGAATGAAAAATAATCAAAGTAGGGAAAACAACTCAAAACCCGAATCCCGGATGAAACATGTTCAATGAAGCGATTTCTCCACTGGCTGCTTTTGGGGCAGGGGTCCTCAGTATCCTCTCCCCCTGCATCCTGCCCCTGCTGCCGGTAGTCCTGGCCTCATCCACAGAGAAAGGGAAGTTAAGGCCGCTTGCAATAGTCCTGGGGCTTTCCATGACATTTACACTCATGGGTGTGGTGACTTCTACATTCGGAGCGACTGCCCAGGCCTATATTGGCCATCTTAAAATCCTCGCGGAAATCCTGATTATCATAATGGGAGTGGCAATGCTCCTTGAGCTCTCCCTCTTCAATGCCTTTGCAAGGTTCCCTCTCCTTGCGGGATTAAGGGAAGGCGGCCTGATCTCAGGCCTGCTGCTGGGACTTTCCCTGGGAATTATCTGGATTCCCTGCGTGGGACCAATCCTTGCCTCGATCCTGACCCTTGTGGCCCTGGAAGGAGACACTTTATACGGAGCACTGATGCTTTTCATCTATTCTCTGGGATTTGCGGTCCCGATGCTCTTGCTGGCTTATTCGACGCACCTTTCCTCCACAAAACTCAGAACGATCTCCCAGTACGATGCAGCCTTTAAGAAGGGCGCCGGGATAGTGCTCATTCTCGTAGGGCTCTGGATGGTATACCAGAACCACCTGGTCAGGATTTTTTGAAAAGCCACACAAGCTGCCACACAAGCTACCGGACCACCAGGCCCTGCACCTTAAACTGGCACACTAACTGCCACCCTCGAAATTTTTAATCGAAACCCTACTTTTTTATTCACCCCCGCCTTTTTATCACAGGGGGAATTTATGAGGGGAAGCGCCACAATTCAGTTATTGATTCTTTTTTTCGCTATAGCCTGCGGCTGTCTCGGAGAAGATGAAAACAACCCGAATATTTCCGGATGCGGCTTTGAACGGATCGCACAGATAACAGAACCCGGGCAAATCAAAGAAGCTACTCAGCAAGGGCCTGTACTCCTTATGGCAGGCTCTTCAAAAGACCCGGAGTACATGGCACAAGCTTCGGTTTTCGAAGAGCTTGCAGAAGAATATGAAGGCAGAACAACGGTCTTATGCGTCGACTCCGACCAGGACCCTGATCTTGCAAAACGTTTTCTGGGGAGAAAGGAAGAGAAAAAACTGGCCTCCTGCGTCATCCTGAACATAGAACGCGGCATGTACATTTACATGCTAGAGGACGGAAACGTAACCCCTGAATACCCGTCTGCAAGTTTTACAGGGTTTACGGAAAAAGAAGTCCTTAAAAGAACCCTGGACCATGCAATCGGGCTCAGGGAAGAAGATTCCCAGAAATAATTCGAAGAGCGGAACAATAAGACAGTGGAATAAACACTAATG
>CBFCWE010000116.1:0-9607 GCA_965601435.1 uncultured Methanosarcina sp. | reverse complement strand
TTTTCCCTGATTACTTTTCCCTGATTACTTTTCCCTGATTACTTTTCCCTGATTATTTTTTGCACATAATTTTCATACCAGCCCCCGGAAAATCACCCTCGAAGCCACTGTCGAGACCGCGAACACCAGAATTGAAAGAGGCAGCATGCAGGCGAGGTCGTATTTTAACTGCGTCCGGTCTCCCCCGTATTCTACGGCGCCTGCGAAGCGGGTAAGGACGGCGGTAATCAGGACGACGTAGATCCCTATTGCGAGCAGGAACTGGTCAGGGGGGATGGACTGGACAAAGGTATCGGGGCTGACTTTTACAGGCATGGAGGAAAGGTCTGCTGGGACCCTACTAACTCTGGTTGCGACCTGGTTCAGGATTTTTGTTATAACTTCGGAAAGGGCAAGGGTGATTCCCGCAATCAGGGGGGCAAAGATGGCTGCTGTCGAGCGCATGGTGGAGGTTACGTCGTAGAGGGAGCGGCGGATGCGTTCTTCCACTCCGGCGAGTTCTTTTAAGTGGTCGGCAAGCTTGATCACGGCTGCCCCTGCAGCTTCATGGTTCTTGTGGGCGCTTTCCGTAAAGAGAAGCATGGTGTTTTTTATCCGTTCCGAGTAGACGTGCCGGAAAGCCCCGAACTCTTCGTCAAAGATCGCGGCTTTGAGGGTTGTGCGCATGCTGAGGAGGTTGACTGCAATCTGTTCGAAGGCATCCCCGATTCTGGAGCCTTCCATGGCCCTTGCGGTGTGGGCAAAGGCTTCTTCGGGGGCTTTTCCTTCCGAGATCCTCCTTCCGAGCACGAAGAGGGAGTCTGAAAATTCCCTTTCCATATCTTTTATCCGGTCCCTTATTTTCTTGTAAGGTGCGGAAGAAAGGTAGAGGTAAACCGAAATTCCCACTGTCCCGCCCACAACAAGGGGGAGGGTAGGAGGCAGGAGCCCTTCCAGGGGAGTTGTGGAAACGAGTCCTCTCGGGTTTCCGGCCTTGAGCAGGAAGTAGCCGGAAGGGATGATCAAGCCAGAGACTAAAATTGCAAGTACAAGAGCTATCTGCTTTTTCTGCCGGATATCCGAAAGCTCGGGGTGGGAGTCCGGGATCCGGAGAGGTATGAAAGCAAGAGGCCTTTGCATGAGGATAAATTCGGAGTAAACGGCTGCAAAGGCCGGGAAAATAATATCGTAAAGAATGACAAGGTCGGTGAGTTCCAGCCTGACCCCCACAACCGTTACCGCTGGCAGGAGTGCGACCAGAGACAGGGGGACCAGGATGAAAATGGAGTAGAGGACGTAGCTTGGAGTCTTCAACTTTGCAGCAAAAGCTTCCATCAGGCTTTCCGTACCTTCCAGGCTGATGTCCAGGGCACGGTTTAAGGTGATGACCCGCTGGGCTTCGTCGGGCTCGGCGGTGGAACTTTTGATCAGGTGCAAAGAGCGCTTGAAGTACTCGCTGTTCCTGCCCCAGAGGTCGGCAAAGGAAAGCAGGGCTTCATCCATCCCGCTGTAGGTCCTCAGGTTCAGGTCCCAGATCAGCTTTTTCAGGTCCTTTGCAAGGGGCCTTTCCGAATTCCTGGCCGCAAAGAGTACGGCATGCTCCACATTCGGGACCAGTTTCATGGACATGATGATGTAGCTCAGGACTTCAGGGATGTCTCCCAGGGATGCGATCTTCATGAGCTTTGCATGGATCTTCACGTATTCACTCAGGTAGTAAAGTACACAGAAGGGTACGAAAACGGTCACTAATCCCATGAGGGAAAGGGTCCGGGAATCGAAACTCTTCGTAAGGAGCAGAAAAAGGTCAAGCCCGAAGAGGATCAGAAATACCACAAGGGTCCCGAAATAAGAAAAAAAGACGGTCTCGAAAGCTTCCAGGTCAAAACCCGTGAAGCGGAGGGCGTCCCTGTACTCCCGGCTCACGCTCTGCTCGCATTTCCGGCTGAAAGTATCAGGGTCAGGAACAGCATCCCCCCATTTCCTGGCCGTTCCCTTACATGCCTTTACATACCACTTACTGTCTCCCACTTCCCTTTTCCCCCCTTTCCCCTTCATCCCTCTGAGAATTCAGGCCCCCGGATAGGCTCTGGCAAAGTTTTCGAACCATTTTTCCCAGCGGCTGTAAAGTTCTTCGAAATCGGCTTCGAAGTCTGTTTCAAAGTCTGTTTCAAAGCTAGGTGTAAAATTTATTTCGGATTCAATTCCTGCTTTGGTACCCATTTCAATTTCTGATTTGGTTCCCGTTTCAATTTCTGCGTTGGTTCCCGTATCAATTTCTGCTTCATTACCGGTTTCCGGTCCGAATCCAGGTTTAAATCCGGTTTTTTCCCTGCTTTTCATGGAGTCCATGAGTAGCCAGAAAATATTGTTTGCTTCACTCACGGCTTCTGCTTCGAGCAGGTCAGGCCTTCTTTTGCCTTCTTCTGCGATCTTTTCTTTTATTCGGGTCCTGATTTCGATGTTTTTCAGGGCCTGGTCTATGGAAATCCCCCACTTCCGGGCAATTTTTCCAATTAATTCGGACTGTCCCTGTTCAAGCACTTCCCCGGGGAACAGGCTGTCCTGGGCCGTATCGTAAGTCATGATGTCCGTGAAAAGTTCTCCGGGTTCCGGGTTTTCGATGGGTGAACCGGTGATTTCGGCAATTTGGCTTACCCGCTTTAGCTTTTGCATGCTTCCCCCGGGCCTTATTGTAGAGCAGATAATTACAGCGTCCGTGGCTTTAAATGAGGCTGGAGGGACCCCCAGGGTATGAACTATTCTTTCGTATACGTTTTCCGCGGAAGAGCCGTGGATTGTCCCTATCACAGAGTTCCCTGCCTGTCCCACCTGCATGGCTTCGTAGAGCACCTTCACTTCAGGTCCCCTGACTTCCCCGATCACCAGAGACGAACTTCCAAGGCGCAGAGCTGCCCGAAGCGCGGTTTCGGGACTGATTTCAGCCCCGGACTTCAGTACTGAAGAGTGTGAGCTCATCCCCTGCACCTTCCAGCCCAGGCCCTGGAGCTTTTCAATCGGGAGCTCATGAGTATCCTCGATTGTGAGGATCCGGTACTTCTGGGGGATTTCAAGGAGCATGGACGAGAGGAGCGAGGTCTTTCCGGCTCCCACTTCCCCTGCAATAAGCACGGAAGCCTGCCCGTCCATGAGGAAACTTAAAAGCCCGGCTGAGAAGGAGGAAATTGAACCCGTGTTGACCAGTTTTGGCAGGGTCCAGGGGGAACGCGCATGCTTTCGGAAGGCATAGGCAAGCCCGTTTGCACTCAGGGGGTCTCCGATAACCGAAACTCTCACCCCGAAGTCTTCCAGACTCAGTTCCAGCACTGGGACAGCTTCCCCGAACGGCCTCCCGCTGATTGTCCTGAACCTTGAGACCAGGGCATCCAGGTCGTCCTGGGAAAGAAAGACGTTGCTAACACACTCCTCGCCTTCCAGGACAACGTGCACGGCATTCAGGTCCGCAGGCGCGTTAATGTATACGTCCGTAACCCTGGGGTCCGAGAGGAGATCTTCTACGATCCCGAGCCCGTTTGTATAGCGGGCAAGCAGGTCGGAATAACTTTCCAGCTCCTCAGGAGAGACGGACTTTTCCCCGGAGAGCAGCTCTTCGAGCAGGAATTCCCTTGCCATGCGCCTGAAATATTTCCTTGCCCCGGCAGGGTCTGTAAAAGCAAGGTCTCCGGGCCTGTGCCGGATCATTCTTTTCCTGACCTTTTCAAGCAGCCGGAGTTCCTCGGGGCGCAGGTTATACTCGGGGGGCCTGATCATGTAAAGTTTCTCGGGCCTGTCCGTATAGCGGTAGATGGAAATCTCAAGCACCCTTTCATCCTTTTCGTCCCTGCTGTTTATGTCGTAGCACTCAAGAAATTCAGTGTTCCGGGGAGCTTCGGTGTAGATCCGGGAGCTGGAAAACGGAGGTCTTACATGGGGCTTGATCCGGCTTTCGTATTCAAAGAAAACGTCAGTAGTGCTTAAGTCAGGGTTTGTGCCTCCATTTGCGGCTATGGATTCACCTTCTCTTCCCTCTCTTCCCTCTCGTCCTTCTCTTCCTTCTCTTCCTTCTCTTCCTTCTCTTCCTTCTCTTCCTTCTCTCCCCTCTCTCCCATTTTCTCCCTGCTGCAATAAGGATTTCAGGATTTGTGCAGGTGTCTGTACCGGATCATGTGGCACCCCTCCAGATGCCAGTTCTCCCGGGGCCAGTTCCCCTGAGGTATCCGCAAGCAGGTTTTCGGCGCTCCACCCGGTTTCCCCGGCAGGAACCGAAAAATCATGGTTCTGCAGGGCAGGAATTTTCACAGGCATATTCGGGAGAACCGGGGATTTCTCCAGCATTTCACAAAGCAGCCGGTAGAACTGTTCCGAACAACCCATGCATTCGGGGGAATCTCCGGGAACTTTCTTTAACCCCTTTGCCTGAATGAACATGCTCAGGGCCAGGCGGGCTTTCATGGGGTCATATTCCGCATTTTCAACCAGGATTTCCATGAAGTCTTTCCTTTCCCCCAGGCATTCACTTTTCTCAGGCCGGGCGCATGGTCCCGGAACCATTTTCATACCCCCGTATCCGATAACGCTCTCCCGAAAACCTGCAAGAGTGTAGAGGGACTCCAGGGCTTTTCCCTCATAATCCCGTTCATAGAGCCTGGAAAGCACCAGGCAGTCGGCATGCACTTCCTTTCTCAGGATCCCGAAGATTTTCCTGCGGCAGTCCGGATCATTAAGGGAAGACTCGGAATCGCACTCTTTGCAGTTGATCACAATCGTTTTTCGGTTTTTAGTGTGCCTGTTCTTGTAGGGGCAGAGTACCTCCCCCTCTTTGCCCTGCCCGCGCAACTGCCCCGGATTGAGACAACTAACCGTATCCATGATTTTCGCTATCAGATCCAGAATTCATCCCCCATTTCCCCAAAAATCTTACGATCAAAATTCTTACAAAGATTCTCTTTAAATGTATTAAATTCTTTCTAATTATTGGGGAAATGGGCGATTAATTATTTATGTGTTATTATTTATGAGTCATTATTAATGATATCCGGGATTGATATGGGGCTCGGGTAATTGTTCAGTGGGTTGCTGACTGATCTCATCCTCGGTGAGCCTGGGTAGCAAGCATAGGCTTGAGAATCAAGATCATTTTTGGCTTCTTTAAGGCGCTTCGGTGGAAATTGTTGCCTTTCACTTCGGATTACGCAGACATGTCTGCAGAATTTGCTTATGCGTCAGGTAGAAC
Source organism: uncultured Methanosarcina sp. (assembly GCA_965601435.1). Lineage (GTDB taxonomy): Archaea > Halobacteriota > Methanosarcinia > Methanosarcinales > Methanosarcinaceae > MTP4. The sequence continues at coordinate 4,395 of CBFCWE010000116.1, read as the reverse complement.
TTGCGGCATTTTTCAAGGGGCAGCTACAGAGATATAATAAAAAAGTTGTGAAAATCCGCCTGGGAATGGTCCTCTTGAGCGGAGCGAAAAGGACGGCGCACTGCAGAGCCGCAACTCTGCTGGGAAAAGCCGTTCACTTCGTGAACGGGGCTGCTGTCGGGTTCTGGGAAGTCATGAGGGCCGCGTTTTCTGAAAATAAGCAAAAAGGTGGCCAGTTCCATTAATATCGATTTTTCGAAACCCGGGCGGCCGGAATGGCATTTCACGCCGTTTTGCCTCCAACACAACGTGCAGCTATCAGGAAATTGCTGCAAAACAAGAACACTTATAGGCAACGAATGGGTCACGAATGGGTCACGAATGGGTCTGATAAAAATTCTATTATTAATACCTTACGTAATTTGTATCTATATGAGCCTCAATGTGAATAGCTTATGAATAGCTTATAATTCCAAGTTTCCACATTAAAACAAGCTGCGAATGGGTCACGAACGGGTCATGAATGGGTCACGAACGGGCCATAAAAAGAATTGAATAGGTATCAAGTTCAAAAATTAAGCACGTAGTGGATACTTTGTCCCTTTTCCCCTATCTGTTTGAGTACTTTTTTATCTACCAGGTCCTGAAGATCACGTTTTGCCGTGGAAGCACTAACCTCGCAAATTTCCTGATATTTTTTATTCGTTATTTGACCCTTTTCTTTTAAATATTCAATCGCCTTTATCTGCCTGCTGCTCAACCCTATCTGCCCGAATTTCTCTTTCATCGAACGGTCGCTGCTCAGCTTCAGGACCGTGTTTTCTACCCTTGAAATTTCCACGGCAATGCCGAAAAGGAAATATTCGAGCCATCCGGTCAAATCCCTGTCCCCGGCATCCGCACTTGAAAGAGCGGAGTAATAAGAGGGGCGTTCTTTGTTGTAGTGTTCCTCAAGAGCGAAAAAACGCTTGGTATCAAAGCCTCTCTTTGTCAGGACCAGGGTGGCAAGGGCTCTTGCAGTTCTTCCGTTTCCGTCGACGAAGGGGTGGATCCTGGCAAGTTCATTGTGAGCGATTCCTGCCTGCACGGCGGGCATGAGGTCAAGGGCATCTTCACTGTTCAGCCACTCGACAAGGGCTTTTGTCAGGGAAGGAACTTCAGCAGGTCCCGGAGGGGTGTAGGTGACTTTCCCGGTTTTAGGGTTTCCAACTATGACCTGCACTTCCCGGTAGTTGCCGGCAGAATCATCAGGAAGGATATTTTTTGCCGTAAGCCTGTGGATTTCCAGAAGAAACTCTTCGGTTATCGGCCCGTTTTCAGGCAGGGAATCGATATATTTCAGTACATCCACGTAATTTCGGACTTCCTTTTTGTCCATTTCGTGGGCAAGAACCTCTTTTCCCTCGATAATAAGGCTCACTTCCTCAAGAGTCAGGGGGTTTCCCTCTATGCTTGTCGTGTGGTGGGTCTGTTTTATCAGGGCATCTCGCTGGAGCTGTTTTTCCCACGCCGGAATTAGAGGGCTGTTTATGATGACTTCCCTGGCAGCCTGGACCCTTGCAAGCAGGCGAACGATTTTGTTTGTATAATTGAAATTAGGCTGAAACATCCACTTCTCCGACTTTCTATCCCTTATTAAAAGAGTTACTCCTTTTGTTATTAATTTACCGGGAATTTCTCAAGCAGAGGAAATTGTCCAACCTTTCCAGAAACAAGTATAGTTTACCAAAATATATTTTGATCAAATAGTATATTTTACTAAAATACAATATCACCTGGCTTCTCGAATAATGTTTATTGAATAGTTATAAAACCCCATACAAAAGCCCCCTTTCCTGAGTGGGATACCGTGAAGTCTATTTCAAGGGAGTTTGCTATGTTAGTACTCAAAAATAGCTTCAGTCGCCGACTCTGCCAGCCTCAAAACTTCTTCTTTAAGAGCAGGTATATCCTCGAAAACAGCTGAGATTTTCCCATTAAAGAGTTCCTGTCTCAGCTTTTTTCCCACGATATCGTCATTTCCGGCAGCCAGCCTGAGAATGAGCGAGCCCGGAAAGATCTCGGTCCGGTCGGCAAGGTCGTCGCAGTCCCCGTCCGTTATCCCGAGGATCGGGATTCCGAGCCTAAAGAGGATATCTCCGGCAATGGCTGTGGTGTCGTCGCCCACGGTTACTGCAAGCTGCGCCCCGTCCGCCAGTTCGAAAGAGTGCTCGGCTGCGTGGTCGATTAGCACGACTTTTCCTGTCCCGGGCCTGGAAAGAGATACCGATTTTCGGGCGTTTGAATTTTCTTTTTTTGCTCATGGATGGAAGAATTTCTTCTTCAGATCTCCCTGCTTTTTACCCAGGTTCCAACAAGGTCAACAGGGTCTATTTTTTCGTAATTATGGAGATTTTCGAGGCTATGCTCCTGTATTTTTTCAGCTAATTATTCAATCTCTATACCAGCCCGCTAAAAATAATCCTTGAAGCAGCTGTTGAGACCGCAAAGATAAGCACTGTAATCGGAAGCATACATGCGAGGTCTTACTTCAATTGTGCCCGAAAATAAACAATCGACTCAAGAAAAAAGAATACAATTTTAAAAACAATATCCTGAAAAGCAGAATATATCTTCCTAGCCTAATAATGCTTATTTTAGTTCATAATTGATAAACGAGATATCAATCATAAGGGTAAAGGAAAGAGGTTATGGTGTAGGGGGAGCATATGAAAAAAGAAAACGAAATTAACATTTCTTTTTTATCTGTAGTTTGTGAAAACGCGAGACGGTATTCAAAAATATATATAAGTTTTATTTTTCTCCTCGCAGTATTGTTAGTATTGTTAGTATTGTTCCTATTTCCTATATGGCAAGTATCTCGATATGAAATAAATAACGCGGCAGTAGAGGCTGATCTTGAAAATCGGTTCCGTGCTACTCTAGCTCAAGTTATTGGAGGGCTTGCCATATTACTAGGTCTTTATTTTACGTGGGGAAATCTTGTAACTGCTAAGGAAGGCCAGATTACTGAACGTTTTACTCGGGCTGTTGATCAGTTAGGACATAAGGATTTGGATATTAGATTAGGTGGAATATATTCCCTTGAAAGAATATCGAAGGAATCTGATAAAGACTATTGGTCAATTATGGAAATTTTAACGGCTTCAATTAGGCAAAAATCGCTAATTAAAGAAGAAAATGAAAATACTGAAGAAAAAATTAAAAAAGACAAGGTTTCTTTGGATATTCAAACAATTCTAACTGTTATTGGAAGGCGCAAGTATTCCTTTAAATCCAGAGAGCCTAACCGTCTAGATTTGCAAGGAACTTATCTGCGAGAAGCTAAACTTGAATGGGCTAATCTTGAAGGAGCTAATCTTGGATGGGCTGACCTTTGTGAGGCTAATCTGAAAGGGGCAAAACTTAGAGGAGCAAATCTTGAAGAAGCCAAACTTGAAAGGGCGAAACTTGGATGGGCTGACCTTTGTGAGGCTAATCTGAAAGGGGCAAAACTTAGAGGAGCAAATCTTGAAGGGGCTGATCTTCATGAGGCTAACCTTGAAGGGGCTGATCTTCATGAGGCTAACCTTTCTAAGGCTAACCTTTCTAAGGCTATCCTTCATGGGACTGACCTTCATGAGGCTAACCTTGAAGGGGCTGAACTTAGAGGGGCTGAACTTAAAGGGGCTAACCTGAAAGGGGCTCAGAATTTATCACCTTACCAGCTTTCTAAAGTGAGAACACTTTATGATACAAAATTAGATGAAGAACTCCTCATATCATTAAAAGAAATATTCCCTAACTTTTTTAGAGGTATTGACCTTAGAAGAGCTAACTTTAAAGAGGCAAATCTTGGATGGGTGGATTTTGAAGGGACGAACCTTGAAGGAGCGAACTTTGAAGGAGCGAACCTTGAAGGGGCTAAATTTGAAGGAGCGAACCTTGAAGGGGCTAAATTTGAAGGAGCGAACCTTAGAGAAGCTAACCTTGGAGAGGTCTGCCTTAGAAAGGCTAACCTTGGAGAAGTTAACCTTGGAGGAACTTACCTTAGAGGGGCTGACCTTAGAGGGGCTGACCTTCATGAAGCTAATCTTGGAGGAACTAACCTTGAAGAAGCTGATCTTGAAGGGGCTAACCTTGAAAAGGCGAACCTTATAGGAGCTAACCTGAAGAGGGCTCAGCATTTATCACTTGAACAACTTTCAAAAGTGAAAACACTTTATGATACAAAATTAGACGAAGAACTCCTCATATCATTAAAAGAAAAGTGCCCTGACCTTCTTAAAATGACTAACTTTAAAGAAGTTAATCTTGAAGGTGCAAGACTTGAAAAGGTTAACTTTGGAGAAGCTAACCTTGAGAGGGCTAACCTTGAAGGTGCTAACCTTGAAGGTGCTAACCTTGAAGGTGCTAACCTTGAAGGTGCTAACCTTG
>CBFCWE010000115.1:0-9618 GCA_965601435.1 uncultured Methanosarcina sp. | reverse complement strand
GCTTCGTCTTCAGCTTCCTCAGCTTCGTCTTCAGCTTCCTCAGCTTCGTCTTCAGCTTCCTCAGCTTCGTCTTCAGCTTCCTCGGCTTCGTCTTCAGCTTCCTCGGCTTCGTCTTCAGCTTCCTCGGCTTCGTCTTCAGCTTCCTCGGCTTCCTCTTCGGAAGATTCCGTTTCAGTGTCCTCGGATTCGGAAATTACTTCCTCAGCCTCTGCTGCCTCTTCAACTTCGGTTGCGCCCGCATATTTGGCGGCCACTTCAGAAATTTCGGCTTCTGCGGCTTCAACGGCTTCCCCTTCCTCAAGCTCTTCGGTCCCCTCTGCTTCCGGAAACTCGAACTTTGTCCTGAGGACAGCCTGCTGGAGTGCAAAGATCTGGCTGCAGCCTTTCTTCACAAGTTCCATGCCCCTCTTAATTTCATCCAGGGTGAGGTGCCCGTCCATCTGGACCAGGGTAATTTCCCCATCTTGAGTCATGGCTACCGGGAAGTCAGCATCTCCGTAGTTATCCTCATCCTTGCTTAGATCGAGAACGACCTGGCCGTCTACCTTTCCAAAAGCACAGGAAGTCACAAGCCCCTTCATGGGGATTCCAGCATCGGCAAGGGCAACAGATGAAGCATTGATTGCGGCGGTCCTTGTCCCCGCATCTGCCTGGAGGACTTCAACAAAGATATCAATAGCCGCTTTCGGGTACAGTTCGCTCATGATCACAGGCTCGAAGGCATCCCTGGAAACCTTTGAGATTTCAATGCTCCGCCTGCTGTGCCCGGGGCGGGCGCGGTCTTCAACGGAAAAAGCAGCCATGTTGTATCTGTAGCGGATAACTGCAGAGTCCGGACGCTGCATTCGACGGGGGTGGGCTTCCCTGGGGCCGTATACGCCTACCAGGATCTTGTTCCTGCCCCATTCAAGGTAACAGGAACCATCGGCTCTTGAAAGTACGCCGACTTCTATTTTCATGGGCCTGATCTCATCCAAACGCCTCCCGTCAAGGCGCAGCCCGTCATCAGTAATTAATTTTTCAGGTTTACCGCTCATACTTTAATCTCCAAACATCCTAAAACAAACTTCTTCTAAACACTTAATTTCCTGGAAATATCCCTTTAAGGTCCAAACCAGTCCGGATCTCAAGCTTCCGGGTCCAGCAACACATCGATTTTTCGGTATGTTTCTTCAGAATGACTTTTTTCAGAAGATTCTTCTTTTGTGCCGGTCACTTTTTTCTTTTCGCTTTTAAAAAACGCAGCAGGCTTTGGCTGCTTTTGCATTTCCAGCTCATTTTTCAAAAAGCCGTAGACACGATCTGTCAATCCGGAACGCCGGGCTTCAACTTGAATCAGCTGAAGGGCCTTTTTCAAAAGCTCCATATCTTCATCTTTTCCGTCGATCCATATCCTTCCGTTCTGACCAACGAAAATATTACAATTCGTCTCTTTCTTCAGCATTGAGATCATGGAGCCGCCGTGCCCTATTACACGGGGGACTTTCATAGGCTCAACTTCAACAATCTGGCCTGTCCTGAGCTTTTGAAGGCTTGAATCCCGCAGGGCAAGTTCGACTTTCTTGGAATCGTCCACATCTTTAACCCTGAGGATTGCGGCATCGCCGACATTCAGGATTGAAGGCATATCTGCGGACTCGACTCTTCGCGGATACTCGGATACATGGAACATCCCATCATAGGGAGCAGCGATATCCATAAACCAGTTGGAGGGGGTAACCGTAACAACGATCCCTATGACCATATCATTGGGGGAGGGCATATAGGTACCCGCAAACGGGATCACTCCAACCTTATCCTCTCTGCTGCTTTCAATACCACACAACGAAGAATAAACCTTATCGTTCTTGACATATGTCCCGTGTCCTGCATGTTTAGCATTATCGGACAACAGGTCACCAGGGATCACTATCTTTTTTACCATCCAACGTCCTCTTATAAAAGTTTAGTCTGAGCCTCTCCCTTAGTGAGATGATTTAAAAGAGCATAAAAATCATTCTGGATTCCTGCCGGAATCCTGACCACTGCAACCCAGGAGCCGTCATTCTGCCATTCTTCCTTCAAAATACTTCCGCTCCTGGAAATATCTCCGTAGGCCTTTGGGGCATACTCGGGAGGAATTTTTACAGCTACATTGATTTCTTCAAAGCGTATGGGGATCAGAGGCCTGATGGCTTTCATGGTAATTTTTACCAGCTGGTCCACACTTTTTAAGGGATCTATGTGCACCTTTGCTTCTTCCATTGCCCTTTCGATACGGGTAGGAGGATGCGGTGCTCTTGTCTGGGGATTTATTGCATTCCTGGAAATGGTGTAGATGACTTTTTTCTTTTTTTCCTCAAGAATGTGCTTTCTCTGCTCTGCGGTTAGCTGAAGCTCTCCGTTTTTCAGTATCAGGGACGCAATCTCAAAGGGGTCACTTGTCTCAAAAGCATTAATAATATCGGACTCAGCTGCCCGATCCCCTCTGTTCGCATCTTCGAAGATGGTCTCGACTGCAAGGACATCTTCCAGTTTTACTTCCTCGCCCCGCTTGAAAGCCAGGGCTCCTTCAGGTTCGACCAGAACCTCAAAATGCTTACTTCCTCGCTTGAGCCGCGCAGTCACTGCTTCATCCAGGGACACCATTTTGAATACCTTCCCAAAAATTTAAAATTGAGAATCAGACTTACTCTGATTACTCATTCTCGAAATGTTATATAGGTTTTATTCTTCACTCTCAGATCCACTGTGCTTCTCAAGAATCTGCTGGACATAGTTCCCTACTTCTTCAGGCACGAGCTTCCTGAACTGTTTGTCTTCCATGGTTACCACGCCAACTTCAAGAGTGCTGGCATCGAACTTGCCCTCAGCGGCTTTATAGAGGGCATCCATCCCCAGGAGAATTGCAGCATTAATATCCATGTCTTCCTTGTAATCTGCCTCGAAGACTTCAACAACCGCATTTCTACCTGCCCCGATGGCCGTTGCCTTGTACTCCAGTAGAGCTCCACTGGGGTCTGTCTCAAAGAGCCTGGGTTTGCTATCATCCACTCCTGCAATAAGGAGAGCAGTCCCGTAGGGGCGTACCCCTCCGTACTGGGTATAGGTCTGCTTGTGGTCGCAGATCTTCTTGGAGATAACCTCCACCCCTATGAGTTCATCATAAGAGACCCGGTTTACCTGGGCTTCTACCCTTGCCCTGTCGACCAGGGAACGAGCGTCTGCCACCAGGCCTGATGTAGCAGCCCCAATATGGTCATCTATCTGAAAAATCTTTTCAATTGATTCGGCTTCTACCAGCCTGCTCGTTATTCGCTTGTCAACCAGCAACACTACCCCATTGGCTGCCTTGATTCCTACAGCCGTAGTTCCCCTTTTAACTGCCTCACGGGCATATTCTACCTGGAAAAGTCGTCCGTCGGGGCTGAAAACAGTGATTGCCCTGTCATAACCCATCTGTGGTGCCATCTGCATATTCCGTATCTCCTTGTTAAATTTCTTATAAACGCATATCGCTTCAAGCTTTCCCGACCCCGTGCCGGGATTTTTTTCTCTTCAAGGGATCTCAGATCCGCAGATCGTCAGGAAACACGCCCGGGGTTGAAAAAGCATTTCCAACCAGCGGACGGAAAACCTGTACGAAATTTCAAGAGTTTTGAAAGCTGTAAGCTTCAGGTCCGGGCATCCTGGTAAGGATACCGATTTCTCATACCTTATACGGTTTTATTGATATACAGTATTTTTTCAAGCCTTTTTCCGGGACATCCTGCCCTTACAGGCTTATTTAACGAAGCCAGAGGAAATTACCCCCACTAAAGGGAATTCAAAGGCATTTATGCCCTGCAAGGTATGTTTTCCAAGCAAAATCTGGATTCGCATCTTTGAAAGACCTTTCAGCATGGCTGAAGGCCCGGATACAACGTTAACTAATCCGTTAATAAAGTGTATTTACTCAGTTATAATGCTTGTGAAAGGCCAGAGCGTTATTCTTCACCAGCCTATCAGTTATTCTTCGACAACTTTTATGCTATTTTTCAACAGCTTATCAGTTATTCTTCGACAACCTTCAGGTTGGGTTCGAAAACCACGTGATCATTCAGATACTTTTCCGTTGCCCTTTTAATCGTGCCGGAAACTCCCAGCACATGCAAGGTTGCACGCAACCGGTTTACCCGGGTAATGGCGGCAAGGGCAGCTCTGGTTTCCGTTACCTTCGAATGGGAGCATTGTATGATTCCTTTCCCGGCTTCAAAGCCGAGCACATGAATATCACATTCGCTCGCAAGGACATCTCCCAGCAGGGCTGAGGCTGATGAAACAACCTCCCTGGCCAGTTCGCCTCTGTTTACCGGGGCTTCGGAAAACAGTTCGAAGGCAAGGTAGCGTTTCTTCGAACGAAGCGAGGGCATCAGGTGTTTCAAAGGAAATCAACCTCCTCAACTACTTCCACACCTTTCCGAACATTTCCCGGGGAGGGATGGTTTCTCGCAAGGATCCTTTCCGGCACCGTGCTCAGGGCATCAACAGCCTCGCTTTCCTCCAGCCCGAAAAGTTCTGCCAGGGCCAGCAGCTCCCTGGGGGAGCGCAGGTCATAACAGGACATTGCATCGCTTGAAAGAACAAGCTGGACGTCGTATTTTCGGGCAAGGTCAAGGTTAGCCCTGAGGTCCGTTAGCAGGCGGATCCGCCTTGAACCCCTGGAATAGAGAAGGGACCTCATGTTCAGCCCGATAGCTACTTCGTTATCAGCTGCGGCTTTTGCAAGGACCTGGTTAATCCCGCTACTCTTTTCAAAAGAAGGGTGGTTCAGGATGTCTACACTGGAGTTCTCAACAGCGGCCCGGTTTACCTTTTCTGACCCACCGTGCACGATAAGGACGTCTGCATTCTTCCTGAATTTGCTTACCAGCCCGTGCAGTTTAGAGGGGTTTTCTTCTACGAGTTCAATGCCCCGGAAAATTTCAAAACCTTCAAGGGAAGGCAGGACAGGTTTCTTTTGAGGAAGTTTGTCGGAATGGTTTGTAAGCGCAAAACCGGCATACCCGAAATGCCGGGCAAGGAAAGCGAGTTCCTCGACACTGTTATCCCCGTCAGGAACGGCGTGTACACAGAAATCGTAAAATTTCCGGTTACCCAAACAATTCCTCCACAATAACCCCTGCTTTTTCCCGGCTCTTCGGATAGGTCGCAATCTTGACTTTTGCGGTGACCGCATCCGAGGAATCCGTCAGCCGGACCTGCTGGAGATAGGCCGCTTGCTTGTCAAAGCGAAGATGGAATAACTGAGAATCGTCCAGTCTTTCAGGCATCTCCTCCCTGAGCCTTTCCACATCTGCCTCGGGAAGTTTTTCCCGGACAAAACGGGCAAAGCCCAGGCATTCGGCCTTTTTAGTAAGCTGTACGCTGATAATAGTGATAGGATTTCCGTGGTGCCCTTCAGCCGAAAGCTCTTCAATCAGCTTGCTTCCGTCCCGGACTCCGGCCCCGGATAAAAAAAAATCCAGAGCCTCGCGGACTCTGGATGTGTCTTCGGTTGCGTGAGCGAGCACACGCAGCATTATGTGGTGAATCACTTTCCTCGACTCTGGTGCGAACGGATGCTCGGCCTGGTCTTTTCGGTACCCTTACCGCGCGTAGCCAGGCCTCTGCCCTTCCGGCCAGCACTGGTCTTACCTCTGGTTGCCCTGCCACTTGAAGCTTCACAGACCCAGTTAAGGTTCTTGTCGCTCTTGATTACAGGGTGATGGGGGTCTACAAGGATGACTTCGTACCACTTCTGCTTTCCGTCCTCTCCTACCCAGTAGGAGTTCAGGACTTCCAGGTTAGGGAACTTGCGGTCAGCACGGGATTCAGCGATCCTCTGGATGCTCATGCCTCCGGTGATCTTGTTCTTACCCATCCTCTGGGTCCTTCTCCCGCGTATGTACCTGGACTTTCTGAGCCCACCACGGCGCACTCTTACCCTTGCGACTACAATGCCCTGCTTGGCTTTGTATCCGAGGGAGCGTGCCCTGTCAATTCTGGTCGGTCTTTCGACCCTGGTAACAGATCCCTGCTTTCTCCAAACCTGCATGCGTTCCCAGCGGAGGTCATTTACGTAAGTCTCACCAGGCTTTTTCCATGCATCAGCTACATATTTGTAAAAAGATTTAGACAATTTTATAACACCAAGTTTCACTTCTTGTTTCACGGTTCAGCCCGGGTCTCGAGCCACATTCCTACGGGAGCTAATCCCGAAAATGAAACATGCGTTAGAACTGAATCATCTGATTTAAAGCTTTGCCCGCAAAAATAATCCCTCAGGACAGCCCTGGTTCCGGAAACCCTTTCTGGAAAAAAAGCAGGAAAAAAGCAGGAAAAAAGCAGGAAAAAAGCAGGAAAAAAACAGGGAACCGAAAAGCACAAAAGACCTAAAAAAATATAATGCCCCGGATAATATGAATTGGCAAATTAAACTGGCAAATTAAACTGGCAAATTAAACTGGTAAAATTAGCGAAGAATAAGCAAACAAAACGAGCAAACAAAACGAGCAAACAAAACGGAGTAAAGGACAGTGGACATATCCCGCCTGCTAGATGAGATAAAAGAATCAAGACGTTACGAAAACCAGATCGTGCACGTAGAAAAAATTCCTCCCAGGGAAGCGCAGTATGGTTCACTGGAACTGAAGGGGCCTGTAAAAGCAGCCCTGGCAAAAACGGGAATCAAGGAACTCTACACCCACCAGGCCGAGGCCATTGAAAAAATCCGGGAAGGGAAGGACATCGTGCTCTGCACGACCACGGCAAGCGGAAAGTCCCTGACGTACATGCTCCCCATTTTCGAAGCCGTGATGGAAGACCCGGAAGTTACAGCCCTCTATATCTCTCCCCTGAACGCCCTGGTAAACGACCAGATGAAGACCTTTCTCGAATTCGAAATGGAACTGGGCTCAGGGACCAGGATTGCCCGGTACACGGGCGCCCTTTCGGACTCCGAAAAGCGAAAGGTAAGGGAAGGGAGGACAAACGTGGTTTTCACAAACCCTGAGATGATCCACATGAGCTTCCTTGCCTGGCACCATCTCTGGAAGCGTTTTTTCTCAAACCTGAAGTTCATCGTCGTGGACGAAAGCCACTACTACAGGGGCGTTATCGGGAGCAACATGGCAAACCTCCTGCGCAGGCTGACCCGGGTCGCCGAATACTATGGGGTAGGGACCCCGCAGTTTGTCTGCTGCTCGGCAACTATAGGAAACCCGAAAGAACACACTGAAACCCTGATAGGGCGAAAAGCTGAAATGATCGACAACAACGGCTCAGGGGCAGGCCCCCAGCAGTTCGTGTTCTGGAACCCTCCCCTCTACATCAACAACAGGGGAACCACCCTCAGACGGAGCAGCTTTTCCGAAGCTTCAGCCCTTTTCACGCGCTTCGTCCAGGCAGGGCTGCAAACCCTGGCCTTTACCCGGGCAAGGCAGAGCGTGGAGCGGATGTACAAAAGCTGCAGGGAACTTTTGAGGGAGAGAGCACTTTCCTCTGCGATCTGTTCTTACCGGAGCGGCTACTTCGACAAAGAACGCGAGGAAATCGAGAAAAAAATGGCGTCAGGGGAACTGCGGGGTGTGATTTCCACCAACGCCCTGGAACTTGGGATCGATATAGGGAGCCTGGACGCCTGCATTCTGGACGGCTACCCGGGAACAGTCATGAGTGCGCGGCAGCAGGCAGGCAGGGCAGGCAGGAGCGGGAACGAAAGCCTTGTTGTCCTGGTGGCCGGGACAAACGCCCTTGACCAGTACTACATGCGAAACCCTGTCGACTTTTTCGGGAGGAGCAGTGAAAATGCCGTCCTGAACCCCAAAAACCCCTACATCCTGGCAGGGCACCTGCTCTGCGCGGCAAAGGAAATCCCCCTGAAGGTTTCCGATACAAAGCATTTCGGGGAAGGTTTTTCCCGGGTTGTGGAACTCCTGGAAACCGAAGGGCTGCTTGCAGGCGACGAAAAGAAGTATGCTACAGACTCCTTCCCCTACAAGCATGTCTCCCTCCGTGGGATAGATAATAACACGTATTCTCTCCTGGCTATTGAAGGCAAGAAACGCTTCCCGATCGAAAAGGATATGGAAGAAGCCCTGGCTTTCCGGGAATGCTACCCCGGTGCAGTCTACATGCACAGGGGAGAGCCCTACTACGTGAACAGGATCGACCACGAGAAAAAGGAGATTCACGCAGTAAAGACCCAGGACAGTTATTATACTAAGCCCATGATCGACTCCTCCGTGGCCCTTCGGGAAGCTTACGCTGCAAAAGCCCTGGAAAAGGTTCCGGACGTGGAAGTTGGGCTTGGGGAAGTGGAGGTTACGGACAGGGTGATAGGGTACAGGAAGATCCAGTCCCACAGCAACGAGATCATGGGCACCCACGAACTCGAGATGCCCCCGGTCACCCTGGAAACCGTTGCCCTCTGGCTCAAGCTCCCGGAAAGGCTTCAGGAAAGGGTAGAAGAGCACAGGCTGGACTTTGCAGGCGGGATCCATGCCGTGGAACACGCCATGATAGCCATGTACCCCCTCCACCTCCTTGTGGACCGGAGCGATGTGGGCGGGCTTTCCACCCCATCCCACCCTGACCTGGGGGGCAGGAGTGCGATCTTCATCTATGACGGGCACAGGGGAGGAGTCGGGTACGCTGAGAAAGGCTATGACCTGATCGGGCAGGTCCTGGACGGAACCCTTAAAGCCATCGAGAGCTGCCCCTGCGAAAGCGGCTGCCCGAGCTGCATCCAGTCCCCTAAATGCGGGAACAACAACGAGCCCCTGGACAAGCACGCAGCGATCATGCTCCTCCATGACCTGCTGGGAAAAGTCCCTTACGTCCCCCCCGAAAGAAAAGAAAAACACCTCTCCGAAACCACCACCGCAGGCCGCGGGCCGGAAAAGAAGGACGCAGGAGCCGCCCTGGACAGGGTCAGGCGCCAGCTCAGGCGGGAAGCCCTCAAAGACGAAGTCGTCCCCGAAAACGCGAATAAAGAAAAGGAAAAGACCTTTGTCATGACGGATGCAAAAGGGGGAATGCTCGGGGTAATCTCCGCCCATGCCCCCGAAAAAGCGGCAGCAAAGGTTTTCAGGGAAAAGCTTGCCGGGAAAATAAAGGCAACAAAAGAAAATCCCTTTGAAATCCGAATAAGGGACCTTGGAGCAGGCAGCAACTACCATTTCCAGACCTGGACGGAAGTTGTAGAGAACCGGGCAGCTGAAGAAGCCGGGAACTGCGGAGGAAGCTGCGGGAAAAAAACTGTGAAGAAACTCGTTATTAAAAGAATACGGTGAGAAACTTCCGGAGCCGAGGGTCAGGCAGAGTTCCAGATAGAGTTACAGGCAGGGGCCGTCAAAGTTGAAAGTCTTTTGAAGGTGGAAATGCTTTTGAAAAACTGAAAGCTGAAGTTCATGCGGCTTTTCAATCTTTATTCGATGAGCACCTGATGAGCAGGCTTTCAGCCGTAAACCGAAAACTCCGGGGTGCAAACGGCTCCCATTTGCCTATTCTTTCAACGTTTTCTTCCCTTTTTGAGCAAAACCGGGGGATGTGAAACTTCCGGGCCGCCTTTGAAAATCAAACGTGATCCACAGTAAATTAACTCCTATATTACATGGC
>CBFCWE010000114.1:0-9814 GCA_965601435.1 uncultured Methanosarcina sp. | reverse complement strand
TCCTTTTTCTTTTTCCTTTTTTTCTTTCTTTTTTCCCTTTCCCTTTTTCCCTTTCCTTTTTTCTTTCCGTTTTCCCTTTTATTTTCCTCTTCCCTTTTTTCCTTTTTTTCAAGATATGGCTGGAAATAAGAGATAAATTTTTATAATAGGAATTGTTTTTATAATTCATCGAATATATTATTTATGTCTGGAGAATGGAAACACATATAAACTCAAGTTTCAATAAGGTACTAACCTATCAGGGTTATTTACTTTAATCCAACGAGTATCCAATTTGAGTATAACATGTCTCACATCTAGTGCGATTTCCGGAATGCGAACCTGAGCGGGGTTTTGCTATTTAATAAGAGGTTTTTCATTAGCATGCCAGATGTCTGTCCAAAGATTTTTACAGGCAAAGTTGTATGCTTCTTACCCGCAGGTTTTTAGCGTTCGGAACGGTTTTTTGTGCCCGGGATCCGGGCAATAAGACAGCTTTTTGCAGTCACGGTTGCACCAAATACTTAGGCATCAAGTCCTTGGTATAATTCTTATTTGCTGCCGGGTATCTGTCGGGTATCTGTTGCACGTCATAGAAATGTTATGTTAAATAATTAAACTAACCGCATTATTCAATTAATGATTAAACTGACCGCATTATGCAATTAATGATTAAACTAACCGAATTGTCTAATTAATAATTAAAGTGACTGAATTATCTATCTGAAATGTAAACTGATTAAATAATTTGATTAATACTTAGATTAACTATCGTTCGATCACTTTCTTCATCGGGGAATTTTAAAAATGACTGAACAATCAGCACACGAAAAATACGAGTTCAAAAAGAAACTTGAGGGTCTCCGGGATAAACGGGGGAGAGGCACTGAACTGATCTCCCTTTATATCCCTCATGATAAGCAGATCTCGGATGTTACAAACCAGCTAAAGGATGAACACGGGCAAGCTTCGAATATCAAGTCCAAGCTTACCAAGACAAACGTGCAGGGTGCAATCGAGTCCCTCTTATCAAGGCTCAGATACCTGGATAAGGTGCCTGAAAACGGGATCGTCTACTTTACAGGGGCTGTGGACATCGGAGCGAACAAGACCAGTATGGAAAGCGAGGTCATTTACCCGCCTGACCCCCTTATCACTTACAAGTACCACTGTGACTCTGCTTTTTACCTCGAACCCCTCGAGGATATGCTCAAGGACAAGAGCACTTTCGGGCTTCTGGTTCTGGACCGCAGGGAGGCGACCGTCGGGCTGCTTACCGGAAAGAAGATCCAGTCTTTTCGCCGCCTGACCTCCACGGTCCCGGGGAAGCAGAGGAAAGGTGGGCAGAGTGCACACAGGTTCCAGCAGCTCAGGCTCATTGCGATCCACGAGTTCTACAAACGGATCGGGGACGCTGCAAGTGATGTATTCATGTCGGTCGATCACAAGGACTTTAAAGGCGTCCTGATTGGCGGGCCTTCCCCTACAAAAGAAGAGTTCTACGACGGGGAGTTTTTCCACCACGAGATCCTGAAAAAGATCCTCGGGCTCTTTGATGTTGCCTACACCGACGAATCGGGCCTTTCTGAGCTTGTAAACGCAGCTACGGATAAGCTCCAGGACCTTGAGCTAACAGCCCAGAAAAACGTTGTCCAGGATTTCTTCAAGGAACTGATTTCCGACTCCGGAAAAGTAGCCTACGGGGAAGACCAGGTCCGGGCAAACCTTGAAATCGGGTCTGTGGAAAAGCTCCTGCTCTCCGAAGACCTGAGGGCTGAAAGGGTGACCGTTAAGTGCAGTGTCTGCGGATTTGAAAACAAGTGGACTCGGCACTGGAAACCCGGAGAAGCGGCTCCGACTACTGGGAACTGCCCTGAATGCGGCTCCTCCCTGGAAGTCACGGATGTAACGGACATTGTAGACGAACTCTCCGAACTCTGCGACCAGAGCGGGACAAAAGTTTTCTTCGTGTCCACGGATTTCGAGGAGGGGGCTCAGCTCATGACTGCCTTTGGCGGAATTACCGCAATCTTGAGGTACAACACGGGAATTTGAGCCCTTCTACCTTTCTCCTCTCTTTTTGACGCGGATCCGGGTTCCACATCTGATAATTTACCCGGTAATTTCCTGATCATCGGATAATTTGCCTAAAACTGCCCAATAATTCCTTATTCATCCAATAATTTTTAATCAAATCATTATTCTATTAGATCAAATTAGATAGGATCATTCCATCAGGATCATTCTATTGGATCAAATTAGATAGGATCATTCCATTCGGATCATTCTATTGGATCAAATTAGATAGGATCATTCCATCAGGATTATCCCAAAAGATATGAAATATCAGATTTCAGGTTTAATATCAGATTTAGCAGATCAGATTTAGCAGGTCAAATTTAATAATTTTCATAGGTGATTCTCTTGTTCCTTGAACTTAAAATTCAGGCTGCATTAATCTTAAAAGACGCGATCCAGAGTGCCGGGTTTGAAATCGAGGATTCCGAACTCTATTTCGAAACCTCTCCTCATTCCGACCTTGCGAGTAGGGCCGCTTTCAAGCTGGCCAGTCTTGCCAGGAAAAACCCGAAAGAGCTTGCCTCTCTTATCGCCTCGAAGATCGAAATCCCTGACGGTTCCTATGTCGGGGAAGTGAAAGCCGTAGGGCCCTACATCAACTTCTGGGCTTCCAGGCGCTACCTGGAAGGGACCGTGAAAGCTGTCCGGGAAGAGCAGGAAAAGTTCGGCTGCGGAGCCCCGAAGGACAAAATCCTCCTTGAACATACTTCCGCAAACCCGAACGGTCCCCTCCATGTGGGGCACATCCGCAACTCCATTATCGGGGACACCCTCGCCAGGATCCTGAAGCGTGCAGGATACGATGTAGAGGTCCAGTACTATGTCAATGATATGGGCCGCCAGATTGCTGTGGTTTCCTGGGCTTGCGAGCGCTTTGAGCTGGACCTTTCCAAAAAGTCGGACTCCGCCATTGCCGAGGTCTACATCAAAGCCAATGCCGCTCTTGAAGAGCGTCCGGAATCCGTGGAGTACATCGACTCCCTTATGGAAAAAGTGGAGGCAGGGGATGTCGAGACCATCGAGAGCTTTGACAAGGCCGTTTCCCTTTCCGTTGCAGGCATCAAGGAAACCCTGCTGCGCCTGAACGTTTCCCACGACAAATTTGTAAAGGAATCCACCTTCCTGAAATCCGGGGCCGTGCACGACATTGTGGAGCGTATCAAGGCTACCGGCAGGACAGACATCGACAAAGGAGCTCTTGTTGTAGACCTTTCGGACTACGGTTTTGAAAAGACCCTGGTCATCCAGCGCTCGAACGGGACCTCCCTTTACACGACGAGGGACCTTGCCTACCACGAGTGGAAAGCCACCCAGGCTGACCGCGTAATCGACATCTTCGGGGCCGACCACAAACTGATCTCAGGCCAGCTCAGGGCCACCCTGAACGCTATTGGCATCCAGGAACCCGAAGTCGTGATTTTCGAATTCGTCTCCCTTCCCGAAGGCTCCATGAGCACCCGCCGCGGCCAGTTCATCAGTGCCGACGACCTCTTTGACAAAGTAACCACAGAGGCCTTCGAGCAGGTCGAGTCCCGCCGCCCGGACACTTCTGAAGAGTTCAAGCGCAAAGTCGCCGAGATGGTCGGCATGGGCGCTGTCCGCTACGATATCGTCAGGGTCTCCCCAGAAAAGTCCACGGTCTTCAACTGGAAAGAAGCCATGGACTTCGAAAAGCAGGGCGCTCCCTACATCCAGTACTCCCACGCCCGTGCCTCCAGTATCCTCGAAAAAGCAAAAGAAGAGGTTGCCTGGGCTCCCGGCGCCGAAATAGATTCTTCCCTCCTTGTCGAAGACAGCGAGATTGCCCTGATCAAGAAGATGGCCCTCTTCGACAGCATCATCGACAACTGCGCCCGGGAGCTCAAGCCTCACACCCTCGCCATCTACGCCCGGGAACTCGCCGACGCCTTCAACCAGTTCTACCGCTTCGTCCCCGTAATAGCCGCAGAAGACGAGCAGGTAAGGGCTGCCAGGCTGGCTCTGGCGGACTGCGCAAGGATTGTGATCGCAAACGCCCTGGATACCCTGGGAATCGGTGCGCCGGAATCTATGTGAAGAAAGCGGTTTAAAAAAATCGATGTAATAAAGGAGAAAATAAGATCGAGAGGATAATTCCTCTTCAAATTTTCTTTTTTCTTTTTTGTTTTTGTCCTCATGTTCTTTTTTGCCTTATGTTCTTTTGTTTTCACCCCAGGGTACCTTTTTTCGGCTGGATTTTCAGAAAACGGGGCTCTCACCGGGTGCCGAAGGCAGCCGGCCTTTGCATGACAGTGATTTAAAAATGAGAGCAAGAATAATAGGCAAATATTTTGTTGCAAATATTTTGTTTGTCCCTGTGAGCTTCAAAAAGGCGTTCCTGTTGTCCTTAAGGTGGCTGAAAGCCCGAAATTCCCATTAGTCAGGAAAAGCCTGAAAAACCAGAAAAAACGATAACCCTGTAGAGATGCCATGAAGACGATAAAAGAAGCTTTCCAGGAATTTTTAACAGAGCAGAGGCTTAGCAGGAGTCCCCGGACCTGTCGGGATTATGAAAATTTAATCTCGCTTTTCGAGGAGTATCTGGATGAGTGTGTCCCTGATGAGCTGTATGAAGAAGATAAGCTCCTCTATGAAGAGAAGCATCAGAACGAGCGCAAAGAATACTGCCAGATTTTTGACCTTGCTTACATCTCAGCTTATGATATTGAATACCTCCTTGAGGACTATATGATTAACGATTTTGGAGCGAGTGCAACTTTTGTTGAAACTTCCAGGCGTTTTTTCCGTAAATTCCTGCCCTGGGCTCATGAAAAAGCTTACGTTGAGCCTGACCATTACAGTGAACTTGCCAAAGTTGTAGGGGGTATCAGGGAAAAGAAGAAAAAAGCTACTTCCCAGGTCCGGGAATTCGGGCTTGAGCTCTGCGATTATGTGGATGCACATCCGGTCGAAGAGAATCCCGACTGGAAAGCAGGAGACTTCGAGATCATGAGGATTGAACCCGGAAAGCTGTGGGTGGAGGATTACCTGGACCCTCACAGGGAAATCGGGCCTGTCATTGTTTCGGAAGAGGCAAGTTCGCTGGCAAAGGTAGGCTGGTACCTTAATTTCGGAATAGTAAAAACCGGGGATTTCTGGCAGATAACTTATGTCGAAAAGGTTTTTTCGCGCTGTCCTTACTGAAAAGTTCGTGTCCTTTCTGAATTGTTGAACGCTGCCCTTCAGATATTCGAGGGAAAAGGGAGAACGGAAAGAACCGAAAGAGGGAGTGTATGAAAACCGAATCTGCAAAAACAATTCAGGAAATTTTAGAGGAGTTTTTGGGTGAACATCGAAACCGTCTCAAGTCCAGAACATATTCCGAATATGTGGATACAGTCGATTATCTCAAGATGTACCTCAATGAGTATGCCTATCATTTTTTGAGTAGCGAAGAAGAAAAACGCTACGAAGATCTTAACCTTAATGAAGACAGGGAGTTCTGTGATATTTTTGGGTCTGAACATCTCACCTTCACGGAAATATCCGATTTTCTTGCAGAATTCATGGTTCGGAGAATTGCAGGCATCAGGACTGTCATGGAGTCTGTTGGCCGGGTCACGTACAAACTGTTTAAATGGTTGCACGAAAGTGGCTACATGATGGATGAAGGGTATGAATATGCTGAACCGCTTGTAAAGCAGCTTAAGGCCGATCTACCGAAGGTCATAGGAGTGTCTGATCTGATCTATGATTACGCGGAGGCCCATCCGGTCAAGGTCCCTTATACAAAGGATATCGGGGATTTTTTTGAAATCGCAAAAATTGAACCCGGGAAGTTGTGGCTCAAGGGCTATCCGACTCCCATGCACTGTATTGGGCCGGTTCCTGTTCCCAGGGAGGCCAGTTCCGGGTGCAAGGTGGGCTGGAGGATTTCGCTCCGGCTTTTGAAGACCGAAAAGGGGTGGAGGATTCAGCAGGCCGGGTTTATTTATCCTATGTGATTGAAGTTTTTATAGTTCACAACAGATACAGTAAATAAAGGATCTTGGGCAGTGGAAATGGAGGTAATATGACCTGTAAATCTGAAAATTCTTCGGAAAGTGAGCCGAAAATAAAGCAAATTCTAGAGGAATTCCTGGCCGAGCAGCAGGCCCGACTTAGACCCAAAACCTATTTGGGCTACGAAGAGGCAATCTATTTTTTCAGGACTTACCTCAATGGCTATGCACATCAGTTACTGGACAGGAAAGAAGATGATTTGTATGACAAGCTTTACGACTCCGAAAATAAGCAGTTCTGGCAAATCTTTGGCCCTGAACACCTCGGGACTCCGGAAATAACTGATTTTCTTTCCGACTTCATGGTCAAGAAAGTTGCAGGCAACAAAACTTTGATGGAAACCACCGGCAGGGTCATGCTCAAGCTGGTGAACTGGCTGCATGAAGAAGGCTACATACCGGATGTAAAATTTAATCAAGCGTCCGAAAGCGTAAAAAAGCTCAAACCCGACCTTCCGTTAGTCGGGGAAGCAACCGACCTGATCTATGATTATGTGCAGAAGCACCCCGTTGAAGACCATTATACCAGTGATCTCGATGCATATTTTAGTATTGAGAAAATCGAACCCGGAAAGTTATGGGTTGAAGACTATCTGGGATCCGGAAAGATTACGGGACCTGTCCTCGTATCCGAGGAGATCAGTTCCATGTGCAAGGTTGGCTGGGCGGTTTCGCTGCACATTGCGAAAACAGGAGACGTCTGGAGGATTCTGGAAACCGGGTATGTGTATCCGAAATGAAACCGGGAGAGATGCTATGAAAAGTACAGTTGAAAAGACCATAAATGATGTTTTAGAGGAATTCCTGGCCGAGCAAAAACAAAACCTTAAGCCTCAGTCCTATTCCGGATACGAAACTACAATGAAATATTTTGAGCGTTTTCTCGACTTTTATGGCCCGGAGCGTCTGGAAGAGGAGGACCTGACAGAGGAGGAACTGGAACTGTACGAGGAGCTTTCTGAAGAGGAAGGCACGGAGTACTGTGATATTTTCGGTCCCGGGCACATCGGGTACGCGGAAATGGAGGAATTCCTCGGCGGCTACGTTATCCTGAACGCGGCAACCAGCAAAAACTTCCTGAAAGTTGTGGGCAGGGCCATGCACAAGCTGGTGCAGTGGCTGCATGAGAATGGATACATGGCCGATGAAGTTTATGAGAAAACAAACGAACGTGTAAACGAGCTCAAGGCCGATCTCCCGGCAACAATGGAAGTGAGCAAGCTGATGTCAGAGTATGCCACCAAGTCTCCGCGTGGGAAGTACACGGAAGAGCTGAACAGCCGCTTTAATATCAAAAAAATCGAGCCCGGAAAATTGTGGCTTGAAGATTATATTGTCTCAAAGGAGCTTATAGGGTCTGTTCTCGTCTCCGGAGAAATCAGTTCCATGTGCAGGGTTGGATGGACAGTTGTCCTCTGGATGGGAAAGAAGGGGGATGTGTGGAGGATAATTGGGAGCAAGGGTGTGTATCCGCTTTCTGAGTATTGATCGGTTGTCAGGTTTCGTGTGTAAGCTGCAAATTTTGTTTTCCGGTATGTCGGTATCCTCTTTTTTTCATTTTAGTTTTTGGCGTGGGAAAGACCGTTCGCAAGCGAACGGGACAAAAACGGTTAAATGCGGCATTCTGGTAACTTTGGATAAGATCTCCAATCAATCTTAAATTGCCTTATTCCTTTTCCAGCTATAATTTCTTATAACCAGCTATAGCAACTTATAAGTAAAAACCTTGCATAAAACTAAATATGGCTGAAACGACGACCATCCAGGTTAAACAGAGCACGAAAGAAGTTCTGGAACGCATGAAAATCTACAAGCGGGAAACCTACAATGACGTCCTGGAAAGGCTGATAGAAGAGGTTCAGGAACTGAACGAAGAGACAAAAAAAGAAATCGAACTTGCCCGAAAAGCGGTTGAAGAAGGCAGGTACGTAACGCATGAAAAACTGAAAGAAGAACTTGGATTCTGAGAATGGGGTTCTGATGCGTTTTCAAATCATCTGGTCCGAACCTGCGGCAGAGCAACTTAGAAAACTGGACCGTCAGCTAGCAAAACGCATTTTCCGTAAAGTTTCGGAGCTTCAGGAAGATCCTTACCGTTATGTGACAAAACTTGTTGGGTCTCCAGGTTATCGGCTGAGAGTTGGAGACTACAGGGTGATTCTGGAGATTCAGGGCAGCATTCTGGTGATACTCGTACTTAAAGTCGGGCACCGAAGGGAAATTTACAAATGAAAGCTTGATGTAACGTTTTTTATGCGGCTTTTCAGGTTATTTCAGTCAATTTTTATGGAGAACGCTGGGCACGAGCTATCGAGAACTGGTCAAACAAAAAAGAGACACTCTCATTGAAATGACTGATGGCTTTGCAGACCAATTGCTTGACGAAAAATAATCAAACTTATATGATTTCCGTGAAGCTTGGACCGGAAACTGGTCAGAATATTTTTAAACGGGTACTTTAACGGATTCCCTGAAAAAAGTCTCTCCACTTCTAAAGTTTCACGACACAATTCTTACCCGGAACAATTCCAATAGTTATAATACAGGCTAACATATTAAATACTAAATATGCAGGACGTCACATTTATCGACGGAGGCAGCCTCCCGGTCCCTGAGGGTGTTACAAGGGATTGGTTCAAGTCTGCTGCTGAGTCAAGGGCTGAGGACGAACAGCTTTTTTCCCTCGTCAGGGAGGCTTTCCAGAGGAAAATCGATGTTGGGGTCCATGTCCCAACCTATCCCCAGTACCGGGACATGATAGGGCAGTTTCTGGATATCATCAAGGATGAAAAGAACTGCTACGAGCCATATGCCTTAAAAGAGGAGAATGCTAAAATCCTTGAGCTTGAGATCATCGATGAGGTCGCAAAGCGGTATAAGGAGGAGACAGGCGAAACCCTCGAAGTCAGGGTCTGCGTGGCGGGCCCCACTGACCTTTACCTCCAGGCTTTCGGAGCTAGCATGTTCAGGGACGCTTACCACTACATGGCCATGAACATTGACCGCTTTGTCAGGAAGGCTTTTGAGACTGCAAAGAACTTCAAGATCAGGACCGTTGCCCTGGACGAACCGAGCCTGGGGATGAACGACCGGATCCAGTTCTTTGACCCTGACATCGTCTCTGCGCTTACCCTGGCTTCCACCTATGCCCGGCAGCAGGGGGCTGATGTGGAGATCCACCTGCATTCCCCCTTGAAGTATAAGGTCGTCTGTGAAACTCCGATTAACGTGATCGGGGTGGAATATGCAGCAACTCCTTCTTACCTTGACCTCTTCGACAGAGAGTATCTGGAAACGTCAGGTACCTATGTCAGGCTTGGGGTTTCGAGGACAGATATTGGAAACCTCATCGGTGCCATCAACGAAAAGTATGAGGTCAATGCCTGGAAGGAAAAGGAGTATATGCAAAAGATCGTCACTGAAATGGAAACCCCGGGAGTCATAAAGAAGAGGCTTGAAACAGCCTGTGCTGTCCTAGGGGACCGGATCAGGTATGCGAGCCCGGACTGCGGCCTTGCTTTCTGGCCGGATCAGGAACTTGCATTCAAATTGCTTGAGAATACGGCAAAAGGAATTGATGCGTTTAATGCTGAAAACAGGGGTAAGGAATAAAATTTCCAATTATCCCTTTTTTGTTCTCTCTTTTTTGCTTTTTCTTTTTTGCTTTTTCTTTTTTGCTTTTTCTTTTTTGCTTTTTCTTTTTTGCTTTTTCTTTTTTGCTTTTTCTTTTTTGCTTT
>CBFCWE010000113.1:0-9936 GCA_965601435.1 uncultured Methanosarcina sp. | reverse complement strand
AAAAAAAAGAAAAAGGAAAAAGAAAAAGGAGAATAATCAAGTCTCTTTATGTTCCTCTAATATTTTCTTTCTAACCGGAGACTTCTTCCCGTCCTTTGAAAGCAGGACCACCCGACTTATCTCGGATTCGTCTGCAATTTCATAACCCAGGTGTTTGGCGACCTGCTCCGAAAACTCCAGCACCTCTGCATGGGCTGGCATGGCAGAACGTTCGAGACGGAGCCTGGAAAAGCCCAGATGCATGTAGGCCTTGATTTCCACGAAATCAGGGGAGGCTTTTTTGATTAGTTCGGCATACCCTTCTGGGTTGAACATATTCACTCCCTTAACAAGAGTTATTCTGATAACTGTCCTTGAGCTCTTCTCCTTCATGAGGGTCAGAGACTCGGAGATTTTGTCCCAGAGAGCGGGAGATTTCGGCTGGCAGACTTTCAGGTAGGTCTCAAGGTCCGGGGCGTCAAGGCTCATGTAGAGCTGGCAGGGATTAATTTTTGCAAACATCCCGGGAATTGTCCCGTTTGTGACCAGAAAAGTAGTAAAGCCTTTTTTCTCGTATTCCTCGATGAGTTCGGGAAGGTAGGGGTACATCGTCGGCTCTCCGGAAAGGGAGATGGCAACGTTGTTCGGGTCATTTCCCTCAAGCCAGCGTTCCCGAAGGGCGTTTGGAGAGCCTCCGAAACCCGTGATCAGTTTGCGCTGGCAGGCAATACTTTCTTCCACTATTTTTTCAGGGGAATCCCATTCCCCGGGTGCCGGGACAGGAACCTCTGTCGGACGCCAGCAGAAAAGGCAGCTCTGGTTACAGAGCAGGGTAGGAGTCATCTGGAGGCAACGGTGGGACGCGACCCCGTAGAACTTTCCC
Source organism: uncultured Methanosarcina sp. (assembly GCA_965601435.1). Classification (GTDB taxonomy): domain Archaea; phylum Halobacteriota; class Methanosarcinia; order Methanosarcinales; family Methanosarcinaceae; genus MTP4. Next base: position 9,074 of record CBFCWE010000113.1, on the reverse strand, counting down.
TTGTAACAGAAACCTTCGTCATTCATGGCTTTTTTGAGCCAGAGACAGGTCTTTACTGCGGAATGGGAGCCTGCCAGGGCATAGCCCTGTTTTTTCAGGAGGGTCTCAAGATCCGGGATGGCGAAGGGAAGGGATGAATTGCTTGATGATTGCGCTGATGATTGCACTGATGATTGGGCCGCTAACTGGTTTGATGGTTGATCTGATGATTGATCTTGCTTCTGGTTTTCCATTGACATTTCCGCCATATTAAGCCGTTGTCGTATATATAAAGTTCGGAAAATAAATTTGGAGAAAGCTTTAGGGAATGGTTCATCGATGGTTTATCGATAGTTTATCGATAGTTTATCGATAGTTTATTCATCAAACTTCAGAATCGTGACCCCGAAGTCCGCAAGGTCCACAACAGGCACCTGAGCTGGCATGGGCATGAGGTTGACGCGCTTCTGGAACTCGGTCTGGGCCTGCCAGGTTCCGGAGTTGACAAGGAGGACGTTTTTGTAGCGCTGTACCCCCAGAGTGTGTACATGACCGGTGTGGATGATATCCGGGACCGGGTCGATTATGAAATAGTCCTTCTTTTCAGGGGATATGGAGACCCTGCTTCCGTAGGTAGGAGCAAGGTGCCTGCGCTTTATCATCTCGAGGACAGCCCCTGCAGGTTCCTGGTAAGACACTCCGGGAACACTTGCCACAAGGTCATCGATCGAGCGCCCGTGGTAGATCAGGATGCTGACCCCGTCCAGGTCCACAAGAGAAGGGTTGCCTACAAAAGTAATGTTTGGAGGGAAATGCTCCCGGATTCGAACCGGAAGGGCGGGCTGGGGCTCTGCCTGGCGGACAGCGTCGTGGTTGCCAGGGCTAATGATGATCTGGATGTGTTTGGGGATTTCCCAGAAGTACTCGGCGGCTTTCCTGTACTGCTCGTAGACGTCCAGGATAGTGAGTTCCTTTTCCTGGTCAGGGTAAATCCCAATCCCGTCCACCAGGTCCCCTGCGACAACCAGGTAGCGGACTTCCTTCGCTATTTTCTTGAGGGCTTCGGAATCTGAGTCTCCTTTCAGGAAGTCCAGGAAATTTAACCAGGAATCTTCCATGAACTGAGCACTTCCCACATGTACGTCCGAGATCAGGACAACCTTTCCTTTCGCCCCGGTCCTCCGAAGTGCACTGTTAGGGACATCGGGCTGGATTATCTTGCTGGCCATCATGAGACCTCCGTCTTTGGTAACCGAACCCGTGACTCCGATGACCTCGTCAAGGAGAATGCGGGAAGCCAGGTCGAAAAGGTCCTTCTCACTGTTCCGCACAAGGACGGGAAAAGAGCCTGTTGGGTCTTCCAGGGAAAGGATCCTGTGCCCGTTGGTTGTGGTACTGGTATCGGAGACCATCCCGATTATCGAGATCTCCTCAGAGCCTTTTTCCCCTCCCCGCCGAAAACCCCGGCCTTTCAGGCTCTCGATGGGTCGCGCATTGATCCTACCCCGGATAATCTCGGAGAGCCTGCTGTACCTATCCCTGAAGTACTGCACAAACTGCATATACTCTCCCACGCAGGTGGAATGCCCTGTGATATCGGAGAGCACAGCCACAGGGTTCGGGCCGCCGATAGAACGTACAACTGAGGTAGGAGAAGAAGAAGAAGAAGAAGAACCTGAAACCCTCCCTGATGAAACAGCAGAAAAGGGCCTGCTCCTCGAAGCCGGAACAGGAGCCGAAAAGGGAAGCGAATTCCCTGCCCCTGAAGCTGGATTTACCCTGCCTGCATGGCCAGAAGGTGCCGATAAAACCGGATCTGAGCCAGCACCTGAAGCAGGGACAGGGTCAGAGAGAGCCCTCGGAACTGAACCGGAAACGGATTCGTTATCAACAGCAGAAGCGGGAACCGGATCTGAAACTGAGTCCGAAACAGGGTCCGAAACAGGATCAGGAAGGAAAAGGTCCCCGGAAACGGAAAGCCTCTCAATTTCATCAGAAACCGAACCCCGTCCAAAATCAGAGCCCGGGACCTCCCTATCCTCTCCCGAAATAGAAGGTTCTGAAGAAGCGCCTGTAGAGCCTGCAACCCTTTCAACATCCTTAGTTCCTGCAACCCCTTCAACTCTAGAGGCTGCAAAGCCTGCAAGGTCAATGTGCTCAGCTTCAATGACAAAAACCGATTCATCAATGGTCGAAAGGACGTATTCGAGCAGGAGCCCGGAAACATCACTTGCTTTGATGAGTTCCGCGGCTTCCGGGCTTATCTGATACCCTTCCTCTGCAACCGCCCTTATGATGTTGATTTCATTCATGGTTCCGACCCGATTCTGCAAATGATTCTGAACACAATCCAAAAGTAATTTGAAGTTGTTTGAAGTTGTTTAAAGCTGATTTAAAGTTGTTTAAAGCTGATTTGAAGCTGATTTGAAGCTAGAGTAAAGCATTAATTCAAACTTTAACTGGAACAACGCCTCAAGGCAAAGACCTGCTTAAAATATAAAAATTAATGTGATACAAAATTAATGAAATATGTGCTGAGAGTTTGATGAAATTTTTGATCACCAAAGAAGACCTTAGCCTCTATCAGTATAATATAAAAATGTACATACGTATTAAAAAGGTACATATCAAAAGTCACAGGTGGAAGGCCTGGGTGCCATTAAAATGAACAGAGATAGTTCTTTGTAGGATAATCCGTCCATCATTAGAAGATTATAACTATATAAATATCATGACTGAATGAATAAATTGAAAGTTAATATATGATAAAAACAAATTGTAGTTACGTTAAAAAGAGTAGGGTGGGGGAAATTAAGACAAAGATATAAATTGTATGAGATGGACAGGTGTTGCCAATAAAAATAGTAATATAAATATAATAAAAGGAAAAATTAAATAGAGAGCCAAAAGAAACTGATGAACCGAATAAAATATAAAACAACATCAGAAATAAAACGGCATTAAAAATTAAAGCGATATCAAGGGAAAAAGACTGATTATGAGCGAAGCTAACAAGGAAAACAGGACCCAGGGAGAAGAAAACTTCTGGGTTTCCCTGGGAAAGGACATGCTCTCAGTTGTGGCTGTTCTGATCGCTTTCATGATTCTGTCCAAACTGGCATTCGGGCTCTGGACTCCCATGGTAGCTGTGGAGTCAGGAAGCATGGAACCTCACATGCAGGTAGGTGACATCATTTTTATCAAAAATATCGACAGGGTCGAACTGGTCACCAACGAAGATGGGGAAAGTTCCGGCTATGAGTCCTTTGGAAACTACGGGGACGTTATCCTCTACCGGCCCTACGGGCAGGAAGGAGTGACCCCAATCATCCACAGAGCCATGTACCACGTAGATGCCGGGGAACCAATGTGGGAAAACGGGCCAATTGCCCCTTATTCAGGGTACATCACCAAAGGGGACAACCCTGTTACGAACAAACACTTTGACCAGGAAGGACAGATCAGCTATCATGTGCCCATAAAGGAAGAATGGGTAATCGGAACCGCAAAGTACAGGATTCCTTACCTGGGGCATGTCAGGCTATTCTTTTCATAAACCTTTCATCCCCTCTTTCTGACTCTATTCATGAACACTTCATGATTCCATTTTTTGGTGATTTCATTTATGAATCTTTATGGCCCTTCATGACCCACTTCACTTTTCCACCCGGATTTTCCGATGCGTGAAGGTATCTCTCCATCCCCTTTACTTCATGTTCCGGCCCCATGACATCAATTTCCCGGTATCCGGACAAACTCTTATTTCATAATCCATGATTTTTCATAATCCATGATTTTTCATAATCCATGATTTTTCATAATCCATGATTTTTCATAATACACGAATCTTACGCATCCATTCCCTTTTTAAAGGAGCATGCTCTTTTCAAAACTTAATTCGAAATCTTTTTGAATTTTCAATAGCTCACAGGTAAACTAGAATTTTGAAATGAGCGCGAAAAACAGAAACGCTCTAAAGACAAAATGCAAGCATCAAAAGAAGTGCAGGCATCAAAAACGAAATCGCTGCAAAATAACGGCAAAATAACAGCAAAATAACGGCAAAATAACGGCAAAATAACAGCAAAATAGCAGCAAAATAGCAGCAAAATAGCAGCAAAATAGCAGCAAAATCAAATAACGAAAAATGAAGCTCAAAAAACTGACAATTGGCAGGACCAAACTTCCGGGAAACCTTCTTCTTGCGCCCATGGCGGACGTGACGAACCTGGCTTTCAGGTTGCTTTGCAGGCAATATGGGGCAGATCTCACGTATACGGAAATGATCAACGCAGACGCCCTGCTCAATGAGAACCGGAAAGCAATCATGAAGGGGCTGACGACCGTAGAAGACCGGCCTTTCGGGGTCCAGATTGTGGGAAATTCCCCGGAGTCCCTGCGGGAGGCTGCTCTCTTTGTGGAAGAGGAGTACGGGCCTGAGGTGATCGACGTGAACATGGGCTGCCCTGCAAAGTGTATCATCAGGACAGGCTGCGGCTCGGCCCTTCTTCGGTCCTCTGAGCTCGTTTACAGGATAGTGTCAGGGCTTGTCGAGGCCCTGGAGACCCCTGTTAGTGTGAAGGTCCGCATTCTGGAAAGAGAGGAAGAAAGCCTTGAAATCGCCAGACTGGTCGAAGCCGCCGGAGCTTCGGCCCTGACCGTTCATGGGAGGACTGCAGGGCAGATGTATTCCGGAAACTCTGACCTGGGACAGATCCGGGCAATCAAAAACGAAGTTTCAATTCCCGTGATCGCAAACGGGGATATTAGGGATGAGGAGTCTGCGGAAAACGCTCTGGAGTTTACGGGCTGCGACGGAATCATGGTCGGACGCGCAGCAATGGGAAACCCTTTTATCTTCCGGCGGATCAGGCACTACCTGGAAACCGGAGAAAAACTGGAGACTGACCCGCAGGCCCAGCAGTTCGGGGACTTTGAAGCCTATATAAGCCTCCTGGAGGAGCACGGACTGCTCCCCTCCATCAATCTCCGGATGCATGCCCAGTGGTTTACAAAAGGACTGCACGGCTCGCGGCATATCAGGGAAAAAATTAGCAGTTTGAATGATGCAAATTCTATAATTGAGCTGATGAAAACTTCCTGTCGGGAAAAAGCTTGAAACTTGTTTATTTTTTTCTAGAGAGAGGTTTGTTTACAGAAAAAGTAACAAAAAACGGAATTGAAAGGAAGGTTAACCCGGAAAAAAGCAAACCAAAATCATCTAAAAAATAATTATAAATGTTAAATATTTAATAATAACTTCCTAAAATTCACCGAAAAACTAATAATAAACTACACTATTATCCATGAAATACAGGACATCAAACGGCGTGAATATATAAATGGAAATATGTTTGAGACAGTTATCGAATAAAAATAATAATCACGTAATTATAATATTATTGGGTTAACAAAAGCCTTCCTGAAAGGTTAACTCTATATAGATGCCTGTGGTGTCCGAAGATTAAGGCAGATTCGAACCGGGTCTGACCATCAAGATAATTGAATCTACGGTAGTGGTAGTAATACAAACTGCAGAGCAACTGCCTGAAGAGCAACTACTGTAAAGTAAATGCTTGCCAAGCAACTACCGCACAGCAATTACCGAAAACCACTTACTAAAACCACTTACTAAAACCACTTACTAAAACCACTTACTAAAACCACTTACTAAAACCACTTATTAAAACCACTTATTAAAACCAGGAAAAGCAAATTCGAATTTTAGAAGGAGAGCTCAGATGAAGGAAATCAGAATACACGGCCGAGGAGGTCAGGGTTCTGTCACTGCGGCTGAGATGCTTTCTGTCGCAGCTTTTGAAGACGGGAAGTTCAGCCAGGCTTTCCCCGCCTTCGGGGTAGAACGCAGAGGCGCCCCAGTGCAGGCGTTCACCAGGGTCAGTGACGTTCCAATCAGGCTCCGCAGCCAGATCTACGCACCAGATTACGTGATTGTCCAGGACGCTACCCTGCTTGAAACCGTTGACGTTGCAAGCGGGATAAAAGATGACGGGACCATTATCATCAACACAAAGGAAACACCCGAAGAACTCAAGCTTGAAACAAAAGCAAAGGTCATGACCGTTGATGCAACGAAGGTGGCAATGGAAATCATAGGCCGCCCCATTGTAAACACCGTACTCCTGGGAGCTTTCGCAGGGGCAACAGGCGAGGTCAATGTGGAGTCCATCAAGAAAGCAATCAAGGAGCGCTTTAGCGGGAAAGTCGGGGAAAAGAACGCGGAAGCCATCCAGAAAGCTTATGATCTGATCAGGGAGAGAAAAACATGAAGATTACAATTGGCGGAGTCTGCGAGCCGGGGTCTACCCTGGTGAACAAGACCGGAGGCTGGAGAAACTTCCGCCCCGTTTACGACTACGACAAGTGCACCAAATGCGGCATCTGCGAGATGGTGTGCCCTGACATGTCCGTACTCCCCATGGAAGACGGTTTTTTTGAATACAACTACGACTTCTGTAAGGGCTGCGGGATCTGCGCCAACGAGTGCCCTGCGGATGCAATTGAAATGGTCCTGGAGGAGAAATAATGGCAGTTAATGTTGCAGACAAGGACAGAATGGTTGTCGTGGAAGGTTCGTATGCAGTCGCCCACGCCGCAAAGGTCTGCCGGCCAAACGTTATTTCCGCATACCCGATTACTCCCCAGACCCATATCGTGGAAGACCTCTCCCAGTTCATTGCGGACGGGGAAATCCCGAACTGCGAATACGTCAACGTGGAGTCCGAGTTCTCGGCAATCTCCGCCCTGGTAGGATCTTCAGCAGTCGGGGCAAGGAGCTATTCCGCAACCACTTCCCAGGGACTTTTGCTCATGCACGAGGTGCTCTTCAACGCTGCCGGAATGAGACTTCCAATCATCATGACCGTGGCAAACAGGGCAGTGAGCGCCCCGATCAATATCTGGAACGACCACCAGGACGCAATCTCCCAGAGAGACACCGGCTGGCTCCAGCTCTATGCCGAAGACCTCCAGGAATCTGCGGACATGCTTCCCCAGATCTTCAAGGTCGCTGAGGACAAGGACGTCCTCCTGCCTGGCATGGCCTGCATGGACGGGTTCATCCTTTCCCACGTCTACGAACCCCTGGTGCTTCTGGAACAGGACCTGACAGACGAGTTCCTGCCAGCATACGACCCCGAAAACGTTCTCGACCCGGCAAACCCGATGAGTTTCGGTGCCTTTGCAGCCCCGGACACCTACGAGGAGTTCAGGTTCCTGCAGGAACAGGCAATGCAGAAAGCCCTCCCGAAGATCGAGGCCGCGGCAAAGGAATTCGGGGAAATCTACGGCAGGTTCCACGGCGGGCTTATCGACGAGTACCTGACCGACGACGCAGAGGTCATTATCATGGCCATGGGTTCGATCCTGGGTACTGTCAAGGACGTTGTGGACGAATACAGGGCAAGAGGCGAGAAGATCGGTGTCCTGAAAGTCAGGTCTTTCAGGCCCTTCCCGAAGGAGCAGATCAGAAAGGCCATCAAGGATGCAGCAGCTATTGTCGTACTCGACAAGAACATCTCCCTCGGGCTAAACGAAGGTGCGCTCTTTACCGAGACCAAGTCCTGCATGTACAACAGCAGGTGCGACATCCCAATCATCGGCTACACCATCGGCCACGGTGGTCGGGACGTCCCCAAGGAAAGCGTTGCAAAGATCATCGAAGAAGCCAAGAAGGTCGCAAGTTCCGGGATCACGGTTGAAAGCCAGTTCCTGGACGTCAAGGAGGAATTGCTATGAGCAAACCCGCACCCAAAACTTACCTCTCCCCCGGGCACAGGGGCTGTGCAGGCTGCTGTGACGCCCTTGCCGCAAAGTTCATGCTCATGGGCGCAGGCCCCAACACGATCGTGATCAACCCCACAGGCTGCCTGGAAGTCATGACAACTCCCTTCCCGGAGTCTGCCTGGCAGGTCCCCTGGATCCACTCCCTCTTCGAAAACGGAGGCGCAGTGGCCTCAGGCGTGGAAGCTGCCCTAAAGGCTCTCGGAAGAAAGGAAGGCACCAATGTCATCGGAGTCGGCGGAGACGGCTCGACCATGGACATCGGGATCAGGTCCCTCTCAGGCGCCTTTGAGCGGGGTCACGACATAACCTACGTCTGTATAGACAACGAGGCCTACATGAACACCGGGATCCAGAGAAGCTCCGGAACCCCCTTCGATGCCTCCACGACCACCACCCCGGCAGGCAAAGTCTCTTTCGGGAACCCGCGCCCGAAGAAGGACATGCCCGCCATCATGGTAGCCCATGGTGCCCCTTACGTTGCCACCACCTCAATCGGCTACCCGAGGGACATGATCAGGAAGGTCAAGAAAGCCACCGAAATCGAGGGACCCGCCTACATCCATTCCCACGCCCCCTGCCCGACCGGCTGGGGCTTCGACGGCTCCAAGACCATCGAGATGGCAAAACTCGCAGTCCAAACCTGCCTCTGGCCCATGTACGAAATGGAAAACGGGGAGCTCACCCAGGTTAGAAAGGTCAAGCACCCGAAACCCGTCGAGGAGTACCTCCGTGCCCAGAAGCGGTTCAAACACCTCTTCACCATGGAAGGCGGCGAAGAAGAAATCGCAAAAATCCAGGCCACTGCGGACTGGAACATTGAATACTACGGGCTTCAGTGAAAACTGAAGTTCCTTTTTTCTTTTCTTTTTTCAGGGTTTTCAAGGTTTTTTTTGGGCTTGAGTTTTTTCCGGCTATTTTTTGGGCTTGAGTTCTTTTTGCTCGATTTTTGATGTTCAGGTATCGGTTTTAGTTTTAATGTTGCTTTTTGTACCGAGATCACGTTTGTGCACTTTCGGTTTTGTGCTGATAGCCAGGGGTGCGTGAATGGTGTATTTCGGACTGTCTTGTCCCGCGCCTGTGGTGCGGCTGGAGCAGGAAATCTAAAACGATATATATCGACGTAAAGAGAACCAAAATATGCTACCCAAAAAAATAAATTTCAAAATAAACATCACAGACAAGAGTGAAATTGAGAAAAGATATTTTATTGAAGGAGTAGGCATCTGCGTAGTAGATACCGTTTTTAAGAGAACCGTTTTTAAAATACCGTTTTTAAGAGAACCGTTTTT
>CBFCWE010000112.1:0-10127 GCA_965601435.1 uncultured Methanosarcina sp. | reverse complement strand
AGAGAGGAAAGAGAGGAAAGAGAGGAAAGAGAGGAAAGAGAGGAAAGAGAGGAAAAAAGGAAAAGTAGTTTTTAAGGAGTTTTCATCCCGGATATTTTATCATTTCCGGATATACTCCTTCAGATCCGATTTCAAAATCCGCTCGATCTCTCCCCATTTCTCCGCACGGTTTTCCGCAAACAGGAACCCGAAGAAACCGAATTTCCCATAATCGACTTTCCTGAGCTCCAGGGGCTTTTCAAAATTCAAAAGCAGCTTTTCGTAATCGAAGGCTTTCACGTCCTTCATATTAAGGTCCACCGGCTTGTCCAGCACGATGAGGCAGTATCTCTTCCCTTCCCTGCCTTCGAGAACCTTCTCCCAGTCGGGCTCAAGCTGTTCGAGGAAGTACCTGTAGGTGTTTATCCCGTAGGCGAACTGTGCGATGTCCGTGGTGCACCAGCCCGCAAAACGCATGGGGTTAAGCTCGATTGGCTGGATCCGCCGGTCTTCTCCCACCCGGAGTTCGATGTGTAGGGGGAAATACCTCAGGCCTGCTAGCTTCCCGATTTCTTTCAGGAGGTCTTCGACAGCTTCCCGGTAAGTTTCGATTACCTCTTTCGAGGTAAAGTAGACCCTGTCGCTAACATCGCTTTCCGAGGAAAAGATGTGCTTGAAGATATTGAGGACCACAGGCTTTCCTTCGCCGTTAAAATAGGCGTCAACCGCAAACTCCTCGCCTTCGATACACTCCTCGATAATGAACTGCCCCACATTGAGGACCTGCACCGGATAGAGGTCTTTTATCTCTTCTACCTCTGCCTTTATGCTCTGCAGGACAGGCTCCCATTCCTCATTGCTTGAGACCTTGCGCACCCCGAGGCTGAAAAACCCGACGGCGGGCTTTATGATAAAGGGCTTTTTTATCTCCTCAACCCTGAGCTCGTCGACCCTATCAAACTCCACAGCCTGGAAACGGAACTCAGGGTAGATCCTTTCCAGCAGTTCCCTGAACCTGACTTTGTTCTTGAAAAACTCAATCTTCTCCGGGAGCCCCGTAAAAGCCAGGTTTTCGGCTATCCATTGAATGGAGTTTTCGGAATTGGAATAAAGCGGGCAGATGCCCTGCTCTTTCACGCTTTCGATAAATTCGGCTTCCTCAAGGAGCCTGAACTTTTTCTTCACACTCAGCCCCTCCGACATTTCGTTTTTCAAAACGGGAACCTGCAGGGCTTCAACAGTATCCATTAAAAATTCGGAGACGTAGGGGTGGTCAAGGATTATCATTTTTCTAACCTTTTTTAGGGGGGTTTTTATTTGGAACTAATGAGGTCAATAGTAAAACAGGTTTTAATATTTATCTCAGCTGTTTTTTCAGAGTACAAAGCAACTGTTTTACTCAGCTTTCAAAAAATTTTCATATTATCTGCCAATTGCTTTCTCTCTTTTGAAAAACCAGCTATTTTTAAATATCTAATTCCATCCTTTCTTTTTGTACAATTTTTGCTGAATTCACATTTTTTACATTCAGTTTCTTTGTAAAGTATGTATTTCCTCTTCCTTTTTTCTTCATAATCCTCATATGAAAACTTCAATTTTTGATTTTCAGGGCAAATAAATTCAGCATTTTCTTCATCATATTCAAAATTACCAATATCAAATCTGTTATCTTCAGCATTTTCTGTTTCTGTTTTAGTTGCCTCTTTTTGTTCTGGGAGTTACGGGTCCAATTTCTTATAATTCAAATGATGTATGTTATTTCCACTATAGTATCCACTGTCTGTACATATTTTAGTGCCTTTTTTTCCACCGTAATCTGAGTATTATATATTTGATATTATAATGATTTATCATAAGTACCAGAAATTTTATTTTCATCAATTTTTAATATTTATATTTTTAGGCAACATTTTTCGGGAACATTGTTTCCAAAATTATTTATTTTTATGAATAGTATTTTGCATAGGACTTACGCAGTTGAAACAAAAACCAGTTGCATGAGACACCAAATAGTCTAGCTAATAATGTTCATGGTAAGGTCTCACGTGTTTGTTTTTTCATCTCAAGTACGTAACTTCTATTGCAATTAGCCACATAACTTTGAAAAATTGCAATTTGCCATATAACTTTGAAAACAATATAAGTTACCAGATATATTTTCACTTAAAACTTGCGGAATAAATATTAGGATTTATTAGCTGCAAATTTGAAGTTATCCGAACTTATCATTCCAAAAATGAAATTTTTTCATTATTTAATACTGCTATAAGTTAAGTCCCTGGCATTGGGGTGGGGGACAGGAATTTACCGAAAACGTTTAACAGGGGATTGTGGTGACACTTTCATTTTTATGGGTGATTGCCACAGGGACAGTTGCACTACTCGCAAAGCAGCGTGTAGTCGCATGATCATTGTAGATTGACCCACGAGAGAGATGATTAGAAGAACTCAAGCACATGTGCGACAGCCGGTTGCAACCACAGAATCAGCAAACAGTGTAGCTACCAGTTGGTTTGAAGGCAAGGGCTGGCATCAGTACTGCACCGATAACAAGGAACCGATGATCAAGACAACGTCTGATGAATTGATGCCTTATATATTGGAGAGCTTCAAAAAAGACGGAGTGTGTGAACAGAGATACCCGAAAATAAACATTGTGGACAGCATGTGCCGGTTGAAGTCAAATAGCTTCGAACCACAACAAAAATTCACGGTGGTGATCTCTAATGCTGACCATTGAAGATCGCGATTTCACAACCCATAAATTTCGTCAACTCTGTGAGGCAATATCCAGCACCTACCCCACAGTAACAATGAATGAATACCTGAATAACAAGCATCCGGAACGTTTCATATTAATGCGCCACGATGTTGACAGGATGCCGGAAAGCTCCCTCACGACTGCAAAGATTGAACACGAACTCGGCATAAGAGCAACATACTATTTCAGATCATGCAAAAGTGTGTTCAAACCTGATATCATATGCAAGATTAGGGACATGGGTCATGAAATCGGCTATCATTATGAGACCTTGAGTGAGGCAAACGGAAATTCCGAAAAGGCCATCGACATTTTCCGGTTCCACCTGGACGATTTCAGACAGATTTGCGAGGTAAAAACGATCTCAATGCACGGAAGACCCCTGTCAAAATATAATAACCTCAACCTCTGGAATAAACACGATTTCAGGGACTTCGGAATAATCGGGGAAGCTTACCTCTCCGCAGGAGATGATCTAAATTACTTATCCGATACCGGAAGAACGTGGAGCATTGGGAGCAATTTAAGGGATTATATTCCCGGTAAAAATGAACAGGTCTTTGCGAATACGACTGCAGATCTTATAGAGTTGATAAAGAATGAAGAATATAATAATCTTTATATTTTAACTCATCCGGAGAGATGGTCTTCAAGTATTGCTGGATGGGGTTTATATTATTCATTGGATCTCACAGTCAATATTGGGAAGAAGATTTTAATGAAACGTAACAGTGAGAGCCAGTGTATGAGGGAGATAAGAAATAATAGTTTGTCGATTACAGTCGACATTGAAGACTGGTACCATATCCCATCGGTTTCTGGTTCTGCCTTTTCGGTTTACAAAGATGTAAATGAATTTTTCGAAAAATGGAATGATAGATATGACTATTTAAGTGAACCTACACAAAAAATATTGGACCTTCTTGATGAATTTAACATAACTGCCACATTTTTTGTTGTTGCCGATATCGCAGAACATTACCCGGGACTCATTGAATTGATTTCTGAAAGAGGGCATGAAATTGCATGTCATGGAGCGCATCATACATGCAGTATCGATCCAAAGACAAAAAAACCTCTGATGAGTGTTGAAGAATTTGAAATGAGTACCTTAGAGGCAAAGAAAATACTTGAAAAGATCTCCGGACAGGAAGTAATTGGGTACAGGGCACCAAATGCAATGGTAACAGGATGGATGCTTGACTCACTTGAAAATATCGGATTCAAGTACGATTCATCAGTGTCCGTAAATTCACTGTATAATAAATCAGATTCTTCTTTGAAAGGTGTTTCTTCTGTCCCCTATTATCCATCCAAAGGGTGCCTGGAACCTGCTGAAAGCAGGAATTTTATTGAATTCCCCTGGGCCTATTATAATATGGGGATTAAGGTCCCCAGTTCAGGAGGACCAATGCTAAGATTTCTTGGTTCTCATTTTATATTCAAAGGGCTTAAGCAGAGTTTAAACAGAGGTCACACGATCTTTTATTTTCATCCAATTGATATTTCTAATGAGAAATTTCCATCTATTGGAAATGGTAGACCTTTATACTGGATTCTGAAAGGAAAAATAGTTGAAAAAAGAATTCGGCACGTATTACAAAATTTAGACAATGTTAAGAAAGTTCCTTTAAGAGATCTGCTAGGGAATCATTATGGAATTTGAGATAAAGCAATTGAAACCAAAAGACGAAAAAAGGTGGGGAGACTTTGTCATAGAAAATGATCAGACCACATTTTATCATCAAATAGGGTGGAAAAATGTTGTCCAGAAAACCTATGACCACAAACCGTTCTATTTATTTGCAGAAGATGAGGTTGGAAACATAACTGGTATTTTTCCACTTTTTTATATGAATAATCTGTTTTTTGGAAGACGTCTTGTATCCATTCCGTTTTCTCCTTACGGTGGGGTTTGTGCTGTTGACGATCATGTTGAGAGGGCATTAATGGACGAGGCAATTGATATCGGAGATGATTTGGGGGTGGATTATTGCGAGTTTCGGAATTTCAAAACTAATTGTCATGGAAATATTAGTTGTACAAGAAACTTCTCCACGTTCGTTTTAGATGTTTCGGCAGGGCATGAGAATGTCTGGAACAAGATGAACAGAAATGTTAGAAATAGAATAAGAAAAGGAATAAAAAGTAATTTGAAATATGAAATGGATGCAAGTTTAGAGGGGATTTCTAAATTTTATGAGCTATATTCCTGGAGTATGAAACGACTGGGTACTCCGGTCCATGATCAAGAATTTTTCAGGAATATACTCAAACAATTTCCTGATAATGTGTTCACCTCCCGAGCAAGTTTAGATGGCCTTCCGATAGCTTCTTTCTATCTCCTGACATTCAAAGATGTTTTGACCACCGCATGGGGTGCAGCTCTGTCGGAGTTTTTCCAATATGCGCCTAATGATTTCATGTACTGGAATTGTGTGGAATACGCATCTAAAAATAATCTCTCATGGGTTGATTTTGGTAGAAGTTTGGTTAATTCCGGCAACCAGATATTTAAAACTCGCTGGGGTTGCACTGAATTTTCACTGAATTACTCTTATTACCCACCCTCTATGATCTTGAGGCCACCCCATGATGAATATAGAAAATATGCAAAGGTCTGGAGTAGATTACCCTTATCATTGACAGCAAAAATAGGTCCCAACATCAGGAGAGACATACCCTAAAACATTCTAAAAAATGTATCCCTCCAGATTATTGAGAGTTGTGAGGGATTTAATAAAACAAATTTTGGGTATATCAGTAAATCCTGGGTAGATTAGTAAGTCATTCTGGATATCAGTAAGTCATCGTAATTGATATTGGACAGGACACTTTAGGAGTTATCTAATGATCCCAATTTCCCAGGCGCCCATTTATCCACAAGAAATATTGAAGACTACTTCTGAATATTTTAAGACGTCTGCGAACTCAAGAAGTAATTCAATTGCTTACGCAATGTTTCGAGATGAAATATCTGATTACCTGAACTGCAAGTACGTAAACCTTACATGTTCCGGTTTTTCTGGCTTGTATACCATAATGAGAGCCTATGATTTAAAAAAAGGTGATGAAGTTATTGTTCCTGCCTACACCTGTAAAGATGTTCTGCGACTTGTTACTACAATGGGACTAAAACTCAAATTAGTTGACATCGAACCTTACACATATAATATGGATCCTGACAACCTTAATAAAAAAATATCAAGTAAAACCAGGGTTGTCATTGCAACTCACATGTTCGGATATCCCTGTTCTATAGATAAGATTACGGAAATCTCCCATGACAACGGAGCCGTGGTAATTGAAGATGCCTGCCAGTCAATGGGGGCTGAATATAATGAAAAGAAAGTCGGTACTTACGGAGATGCAGGGTTATTTAGTTTGAATATGGGAAAGCCAATCACTACGATTCATGGTGGCATTGTTTGTACCGGTGATAGGGAGCTTTCGAATAAGATATCTGCAATAAATGATACTTTTAAAAAATACGGTTTAATGCATCAAATTAAAACCTTTGCATATATGTTTGGATATTCTCTTTGCAATGTTAATGCTTTTTATTCATTAGTGTATAGTCTAATGGGGAATAAAAATCTGGGGGAGACAAACTCAATCTCATATTCTGAGCTTGGGGATTTGATGTATAAGTATACAGAGTTTCAGGCTAGTCTGGGCGTAAAGCAACTATCAAAGTTAGATGCTTATAACAATGCCAGGATTAAAAATGCCGGCTACCTGATGGATAATTTAGATCGGGAAGGTTTGTTTTTTCCAGAAGTATCCGAACAGATGAAACCTACATATTCTCGCTTTCCAATCTACTTTGAAAATATAAACAGAGAAAATTGCAATAAACTCATAAATTCATTTCTAAATTCAGGAATAGAAGTAACTCCATATCTGCCAGAACCACTTCCACACCTGTACAATGAAAAATCTTCAGATTTCCCAATAACTGAAGAGATGACAAATAAAACCTTAACCTTACCTACTCATCCAAACATGGACAAAAAAGATCTGGATAAGATCGTTGAAATACTAAATCACCGTTTTCATCTGTCATGTTAATCAAGTTACTCTGTCATGTTAATCAAGTTACTCTGTCACGTTAATCAAGTTAATACGTAGCATTAATTGGGACGACCTATACTATTTATGGGGAACTGCAGTTTTTTGGGACTGCCTGTAATGTTAATAGGGTAAATTGGGGCAAATTGGGGTAATCTGTAATGCTAAATATCCACAATCTTGATTTTACACTTGATAAATTCCATCAACTCTGTTCTACAATCACGGAAAACTATACAACCCTCACCATGAGAGAATACGTGATCTCAGGTAGTAAGCGTCCAGAGCGTTTTGTCCTGATGCGTCATGATGTCGACGGCCGTGCCGAGACAGCGTTAGACACCGCACGTATAGAAAAGGAACTGGGGATAAAGGCAACTTATTACTTCAGAACCCGCAACAACGTTTTTGTCCCTGAGATCATACAGGAAATCGAGAAAATGGGGCATGAGGTTGGATATCATTATGAGGTTTTAAGCACTGCAAAGGGCAACCGTGAAAAAGCCATCAAATTATTTGAAGATGATATGGATAAATTCAGAAGCATCTGCAGCCTAAAAACAATCTGTATGCATGGGTCCGTGTTATCAAAATACGATAACCGTGATCTCTGGAGATCCTATGATTTCAGGGACTTTGGACTTCTTGGAGAGGCCTATTTATCTGCAGGGAAAAACCTCAATTATTTTACTGATACGGGAAGAGGCTGGAACTCAAAAAATAACCTGCGAGATTTTATTCCCGGTAAAAATGATCAGATCTCTGCTAATACGACTGATGAGCTTATCAGGTTGATAAAGAGAAATGAAATCAGTAACTTTTATATTTCACTGCATCCAAGCCGATGGACCTCAAATAGTATTTATTGGGGTCTTTTCTGGTTAGAGGATCTTGTATTTAATTCGGGGAAGAAGGTTTTGCTGGTGGTGAGGAAATGAGGATACTTTTCAATATTTGTCATCCGGCTCAAGTTCATTTATTTAAGTATGTAATCAGGGGTTTAGAGAATAAAGGACATGAATGCAAGATCACAGCAATTGATAAGGATGTTTCTTTGAATTTGCTGGATGCTTATGGTTTTGATTATGAAGTTGTCGGGTCTGCAAGATCAGGGTTATTTTCTAAAGCGATTGAACTGATCGAAATTGATAAGCGAGTATATAATATAGCAACATCTTTTAAACCGGATATCCTGGTAGGGGGTTCCGGGAATGCCTACAGTACCCATGTTGGAAAATTGATTGGAAAACCTTCTATTATTTTTGAGGATTCTGAAAAAGGGAAAATTGAACATCTTCTGACAAATCCTTTTGCAACCGTCATTTGCACTACATCTTCATTCAAAAAAGAACTCGGGACAAAACAGGTCTTATTCGATGGCTATAAGGAGTTAGCATACCTCCACCCCAATCGCTTTCACCCAAAACAAGCAGTACTTGATGAGCTGGGTTTAACCGGGGAAGATACTTTCATAATATTAAGGTTTGTTGCGTGGGATGCGGACCATGATATCGGCCACCAGGGCATACAAAATAAAATAGAGTTTGCAAAAGAACTTGAAAAATACGGGCGTGTTTTAATTACTTCAGAAGAAAAACTGGAACTGGAACTGGATAAATACAGGGTTTCGATTTCACCGGAGAAACTTCATGATTTACTATACTATACTCAAATGCTGGTGGGGGATAGTCAGACAATGACGACTGAAGCTGCAGTTTTAGGAATCCCCGCAATACGCTGCAATTCTTTTGTAGGAAACAATGATATGTCAAATTTTATAGAGCTTGAGCAAAAGTATAATCTTATTTTCAACTATAGTGACTCGGAAAAAGCTTTAAAAAAAGCAGTTGAACTTATAAAAGAACCGGGGCGTAAAGAAGAATGGGATAAGAAAAGAGAAAGGTTATTGAAAGAAAAAATAGATGTTACAGCATTCATGACATGGTTCATTGAAAGTTACCCTGATAGTTTTAAGGAAATGAAAGAAAATCCGGATTTCCAGTATAACTTTAGATAAGGTTGTATCATGAAAATAGCTAGCATAGTAGGTGTGAGGCCTCAATTCGTAAAGGCATCTGTGGTATCAAAAGAGTTGAGAAAAAAACATGATGAGATATTGGTTCATACGGGCCAGCACTATGACTATCAGATGAATAATGTTTTTTTCAGTGAACTAAACATCCCTGAACCGGATTATTTTCTGGGGATTGGTTCGGGTTCACACGGCTTTCAAACAGGAGAAATGCTGAAGAAGATAGAAGAAGTCCTTCTCAAAGAAAAACCCGATCTTGTATTGACTTATGGGGATACGAATTCAACGCTTGCCGGGGCTCTTGCAGCCTCCAAACTCCATGTGAAAACTGCTCATGTCGAATCCGGGTTAAGGAGTTTTGACAAATCAATGCCTGAAGAAATAAACAGGATTCTTACAGACCACTGCTCTGACCTTCTTTTCTGCCCGACTAAGAACGCTGTTAATAATTTAAAAAATGAAGGAATTACTGATAATGTGCATTTAACAGGGGATGTGATGGCGGATTCCCTGCTTTACAATAAAAAGATCGCAGAAAGCAAATCAAATATCCTGAATGACCTCGATTTAAAAAGCAAAAGCTATTTCTTAACCACAATTCACAGGGCAAGTAACACAGACAACAAAGAGAATCTTAAAAACATTGTTGATGCTTTTTCCGAATTAAAAGAAACTGTTGTATTCCCGGTACATCCGAGAACTGAAAAAGTCTTAAAAAAATATGGGATGTATGACAAGCTGAAGTCATCTGTTGAACTGGTAAAACCACTAGGTTTTCTTGATTTCATAAAACTGATGAACCATGCAAAAATGATACTTACTGACTCCGGCGGGATTCAAAAAGAGGCATATATCCTGAAAATTCCATGCATCACGTTGAGAGAAAATACCGAATGGGGCGAAACGGTTGAAGATGGGTGGAATGTCCTGGTTGGAGCCAATAGAGACAAAATTATTGAAATGGTAAATGGATTTAATCCTTCATTGAAGACACACGAAGACAGATTCGGAAATGGAAATGCAAGTGCAAAGATTGTTTCCGTTATCGACACTCAATAAGCGGAGAGGGTTTAAGAATCTTCTATAGTAACCTACGTGCCTACACTAAAATTTGAGGTAAAAAGCTCTCCCAGCCACATTGAAATTTGTTCAAAAGTTGGCAGGAGAGCAAATAAAGAATTTGGGGGAGAACAAAACAACTGGGATAATAAATAGAGGACAATGGGATTTGGGGACAATGGATCTCAAAATGGGGACAATGGATCTCAAAATGGGGACAATGGA
>CBFCWE010000111.1:0-10483 GCA_965601435.1 uncultured Methanosarcina sp. | reverse complement strand
CCAAATGTAGTAAGATACCAATATATAAAGAACTTTTTATATTTTTATAAAAATAGAATTATTGGGAGTAATTGTCGGACAGCCTGGACCGCCTCAGCGGGCGGCTTTTTCCAAAAAATTGCATGGAAAATGAAAAAATACTATTCCTGAGCGCACACAGTATGAATATGGACTCCTTAAATGCGGAACTATGAAAAACAAGTCTAACAAATATGCTGACGAGATACAATATATCTTATCTGGAATGTCACAGCCCGTGTATTTTTATTTATTTTCTCTTTTTCAATTTCCTGGAAAAGCCGCCTGCTTCGCAGCCGGTGGGTGCCCCGAGACCTGAAATCCGGACTTAAAAACTGGAACCGGGTTTTAACGATCAATTCGAAAAAGGTGGGAGTTTACATGCTTAAGTAGCAGGTCTGATTTGGGGATTTTTTGTTTGTAGTCTCATCTTCCTATAATATTTTGCATGCATCTCTAAAAAATTAACAAGTGGTGTAATAAAAGCCAACTTTTTTAACTAAGGGCTCTCTTACTTGCAATTATTGGCAAGTTATTTCCCCCTCTGTACAGTTATTTCTAAAAAACCCCTTAAAATGTGATATATATGAAACTTCGCGTTGTAAGTTCAAAAGAAGAAATCGATACATTAAATGAAAGTGAAGAACTCATTCACTTTGCATTCAGGCCTTCCAACAAAGATATATTCAAACTTATTATAAGGTGCCCGAATGTAAAAGCGATCCATGTCCCTTCTTCATACAAGAGAACCATTTCCAGCTCTGCCCAGATGTACCTCTCAATGCAGGACATTGCCTTACTTGAAGGTGATGTATGGGGCCACAGGAAAGACATCACTGAATATTCGGAAGTTTCCCCGCATGTTTTTGATCGCATAACGGAACTAAAGTCCGAAGGGCTTTCAGAACAGGATATTGTTGCAAAGGTTACAGGGGAAACCAAACTCAGCCCTGACTTCATAACCTTTATTATGTCTATCTGATGGTTTTTAATAAGCACATGTTGGTCGATCAAATCCTGATCGGCTTTCATTTTCTTTTTTTGATAGTGCTGTTTCTGGTATTCCTGATAAAAATTCAATAAAGCCTATTTTAAAAACCGAAATCCTATCCTTAAAACATTATTCTATTTTAAAAACCGAAATCCTATTCTTAAAACATTATTCTATTTTAAAAACCGAAATACGAAAGCCAGAACTCTGTGAGAAAAACAATTAGAAAATAAGAGTTTGATGGGGCCGCTGAGATTTGAACTCAAGTCGCAAGACCCCCAGCCTTGCAGGATGAACCAGGCTACCCTACGGCCCCGAATAGGTCGAAAAAATATTCCGTAAGACAGGAAACATGGGAGGTGGAATGCTTCACAGTGTGTGTACTTTTATGCCGAGGTCAACGAGTAGGTGGTTGAGGAACTCCGGAACCTTTACAGAGAACGAAGCAGTTTCACTTAATTTTTAAGCCTTTTCCTTCTCTTTATTTTTTCCACAGTGCTTCTCAGAAACTAAAGTTCATAAAGGTATAAGGGTAATCATGGTACTCTTTTTTATGCATCCGGTTTTATATTAAATATATGTTAAATTTGCTCCGGGGGGTTTCCGCCTTTGTTTTTAGGCATATATGCTTGAAATGTCAGTGCAGGTGGAGGTTTCCGGGGTTGAGTATGGGAGTGTGAGGGAATGACTAAAAGAGTGATAATAGAATTAAGAACTCCAATTGGTTTTTCCATGCAAGCCGTCATGGGGATGGACGTTGGAAAGTTTGAAGGGTTTGAAATCGATTCCGATTTTGATCCCATACCGGTAAGCCCGAGTGAAAAGATTGTTGCAAGTTTGGCGGCTGCGAACGAGGAAACCCTTCTGATTCGCGGGAAACTTGACGAAGAAAAAGAAGATGAGGTGAAGGCTCTTCCTAACGTGGAAAATGTCTGGACTGACGCCCGGATAGAGCCTTTTGATCAGGAGTACTCTGGAAAATCCGGGGAAGATTTCTCTATGCCGGAGCCTGAAGAACTGGACATTTGTTTCGAAGTTCTTGAGGAAGGGGGCGAAGTATCTCCCTTCACCCCGGAACTGGTCTCAAGCCCGTGTCCTCCTACGGACTGTAGTCCGGAGACCGCGAAGGGCAATATTATGGATGTGGTAAAATATCTCCGCTGCGACCGGCTCTGGGCAAAGGGCATCCGTGGAAAGGGAATTGTGATAGGGATCTGCGATACAGGTGTTGATAAATCGAAGATCCCTGCCGTGATCGGAGGCTGGAGCCCTAACTCCTCCTATCCCCCGGGAACAGATCCGGGGGGGCACGGGAGCATGTGCGCCACGGATGCCTTGGGAATGTGTCCTGATGCAAAGATCTATGACATCGGGGTTCTGAAGAACAACGATATCTCAGGCGTGACTTCCGATGCAATCAGTGCTTTCCAGTGGGCCATAAATAGTTACAAAGCAAAAAAAGGGCCCCATATCCTGTCCAATAGCTGGGGGATGTTCCAGAAATCCTGGGCTCCGGATTACTGCACGGACCCCAACCATCCCTTTACCAGGAAGGTGGTGGAGGCTATCAACACCGGTATCATTGTGACCTTTGCGGCAGGAAACTGCGGATCCCAGTGTCCATCATGGAAATGCGGTTCGGATTCCGGACCTGGAAAGAGCATCTGGGGTGCAAACGGGCATCCGAAAGTGATTACCGTTGGTGCGGCAAACATACTTGAACAGTGGATAGGGTACACAAGCCAGGGGCCCGCTTCCCTTGACCCCAAAAAACCGGATTTCTGTGCACCCAGCCATTTCAAAGGATTCTACGCTTCCGATAACGGGACTTCAGCGGCCAATCCGGTCTGCGCAGGGGTTATCGGGCTTCTGAAATCTTATGACCCGGACCTGAAACAGGAAAAAGTCAAAGAAGCTCTCCAGAAAACCGCTAAAAACCTCTGTGCCGACGGCTGGGACTCACATTCAGGTTATGGGATGATCCAGGCTGAAATGGCTTTCAATCATCTTTTCTTGAAGCCAGTGCCTCTGGTGCATGCCATGTGGACTCACGGGTCCGGGATTCAGGTCGAATACCCGGCGAACATCAAAGCTTTCCGGAGGATGGGCCCTTACAGCCTCTTCGAAGGGAAGCCCGGGACTTCCAACTGGTTCCACTTTGCGATTCCCACTCCGGTCATAGTTAGCAATAAACGGCTTCGACTGGACTCGATCATCCTGATGTTCCAGACCGATGCAGATGTGACTGTGAGAAACGTCCATATCTATGACGGGCACACCAAGATCCAGTCCTATGATGGACTGTCTCTTACGGGTTCACACATTTTTGAACGCTTTGACGTGAAGAACTTCCCGGTCCGTTTCGGAATAGGAATTTCCATCGGAGTATCCTTTGGTAAGAAATCCGCATCTCACCGCATAGCTTTCGTTTCGGCCGGCGGGGACTTTATATAACTAAAAATGTCATAAGTTTTCTTGGGGGTCTTTCCGGAAGGTGTATCCGAATGCACTTTTTTGGAATGATTATTTTTCCCCGGTCTTTTTAAATTTTCAGGAAGCTGGCTTTTTAGCTTCTCTTTTTCCGATCTGTGACCGAAGTGATATAATTCCCGGGTGAAATCATGGCTAAAAGGATAATCGTGGAATTGAGGGTTCCGGCTGATTTTTCTCCCAAAGATACAGCCGAATCCGAGCTGGCGAAAATGCCGGGATTTGAACTGGATCCTGAGTATGAACCGGTCCCTGTGGAACCTCCGGAAGACCTGGCGGTAAACCTGAAGAGTAAAGGCGATAAAGTTTTTTTGTTCAGGGGGACTATTGTGGAAGAAAAGGTGGATAAACTGAAGGCTCTACCGGGCGTTCTCAATGTCTGGAATGATGCGAGAATAGAACCTTTTGATTGAAGATAGATTCACCTGAAGAACAGGAAATGCTTGTAGAAAAGAATATTTGAGATGAGAATAAGAGTTTGATGGGGCCGCTGAGATTTGAACTCAAGTCGCAAGACCCCCAGCCTTGCAGGATGGACCAGGCTACCCTACGGCCCCGCAGAGTAGAATTTGCTTCTTCGATGGCAACGGTTTGTCTTGCTCGCCATCGTCCAACTATTGTAATCAAATATGTAGTATAAATGTATATCGGTTGGATGTGAGAATCCGGGTGCACTATTAACTTTTTGATTATGTAATTGTCTGTACGGAACAGTTATCCTCATTTTTTTATTTGCCCTTCCCTCCTCGCTCCGGGTTCTTAAAAACCGGGGCCTGAAGGGCCATTCAGGAGTGTTTTTGCCCGGAGGACCCTCTGGATTATGGTTATGTGGGAAAACACGGCTATAAGCACAATTGCCCAGCTCAGCAGTCCTGTCAGGGCTCCGAAGGCGAGGATGAGCATCCTTTCCGTGCGTTCGGCTACCCCAACACTGAGCTTCCGGCAGCCAGCGGATTCTGCCCTTGCGCGGGTGTAGCTTACCAGGAAAGACCCTATCAGGGCAAAACCTGCCCAGAGCCAGCTGTCAATTCCCAGAATGGGTGGAAGTGCGAGTTTTCCATTTACAGCCCCGGCTATGATCCCGAGGAACATCAACCCGTCGGAGTAGCGGTCACAAACCGAGTCAAGCACTCCTCCAAAGGGAGTGGTGGTGCCTTTTGCCCTTGCGACTCCCCCATCCAGGATGTCAAATACCCCACTGAAGAGGATCAGGAGTCCTCCTTCAAAAGGCCTGCCAAGGGCAAATGCCGTCCCTGCAACCACGCTCACCGCAAACCCCAGCAGGGTCAGGGTGTTTGGGGAAAGGGGGATTAAACGGGCTAGAGGAGTTATCTTATCTCTTGCACTGTTTTTCAGATCGTTGAATATTTTTATCCCTCCCTTTTTCCTGGCTGGAATGATCCTTTATCGCAGTATTCTGAATTTATGGTACTATGAGTCGTTGAAATAATAACTTATCTTCTCTTGAATATGATCTCTCTGTTGAATATGATCTCTCTACTGAATATGATAAGGGCTCTTCCATTGAATATTCTACTATTGGTCTTCTTTTTTTTGTGAAGACGGCGGAAACAGCCGGGCTTTTAAATATTGTCGGCGGGATTCCGATAAAGTTTTGATCTGGTTGTTTAATTTTTCTTCTTAATATGCGGAGATAAAAAAATGGATCTTGTAGACAATCATAGAGCAAAGTGCACACAGTGCGGGCAGTGTCTGGATGTATGCCCGCGTTACGATGACATCGATTTGCTTGAACGTTTATACGGATATCTGGAAGGGAACTCTGAAATTGATCCCGGTTCCCTCCTTGGCTGCCTTACCTGCGGACTTTGCGGCGAGGCCTGTCCCGAGGACCTGGGAATCAAAATGCTGGTCTCCCCTGCCCGGCAGAAGTGGGTGGATGAACATGGCCTTACGGACCGGCAGACATTGATGGACCCGGATGCTGATAACAACCTGGTGAAAAAGATTGCAGAAATGAGCGAGGTTCCCGAATTCCGGGGTGGGAAAGGTTCCGTGGTGTATTTCCCTGGCTGTGCCGGCGGCTACATCAACACCAATATGGCAAAAGCTGCCGTTGCCCTGTTTGAGAAAGCCGGAATTGATTACACGGTCCTGAGCGGGGTGGAGTACTGCTGCGGGGCGGTTTCCGCAGGCGCGGGTAACCCGGGCCCTCTCCGCCGGAAGGGGCAGAAGAATATCGAGGAAGTCCGGAAGAGGGGGGGAAAAATCCTGGTAACTGCTTGCCCCGGCTGTTTCAAGGCATTCAAAGAAATATACCCCAGGATGTTTGGAGACCCGGGGTTTGAAGTCCTGCAGATTTCCCAGTACCTCGAACGCCTGGTCCGGGATGGCAAACTCAAGCCTGAAAAGGTTCTCGAAAACAGGGTATTTTATCACGACCCCTGCCACCTTACCCGGGGAATGGGCGTGTACCGGGAAGCCCGGGAACTGCTGGAATGCATCCCGGGAACGGAACTTGCAAACAAAACTCCTGAAAATTCTGCGTGTTGCGGGTTTGGCGGGGGTGTAAGGCTCAACTATCCTTCCGAATCCCTTGCCGTGGCCTCGGACCGCTACAGGGCTGCGGGAGAATTGGGCTGTGATCTAATCATAACCAACTGCGCCGGTTGCATGCAAAACCTCGTGGAAGCCGGGCTGGCCGGGGAATCCGGGAAAATAGATGTTTTTGACCTGGCCGAATATCTTGCTCTAAGTTTCGGAATTGAAATCAAACGTGATGATGGGGAAATGCTGGAAGTTGTTAACAGAGCTTACAGGCTCTGTGTTTCAGGTTACGGGGGAAATGATTCCCCATAAATTATTTTTCCTGAAAAAGTACTCATAAGCAATTACCCATAAACTATATATTCGATCTCAAGTCGGTAACTATTCCATATATTTCAATAGTTTTTGCACAGGAATCTGAGGTGATCCTTCTCTCCTGTCCTTTTTTACAAGACGCCTCCGTTCTCCTCTGCAATAACTATGTTTTGTATTTTTTTGTATTTTTTTGCCCGGATCTGTTTTCATTTATCTTATAGTCTCATAGCCACACATCAGTTTTAATGAACGGGCTATTTTTTTTGTTTCCATTCTCGTCTTTTTGGCGAAAGCTTCCTTCTATATATACTTTTTGTTTTTAAGGTTGACATGGTGGGGCACATAATGTGTTTTCTACAGCGGGTTGAAAGGTCGATCGAAAATTAACTTTTTTTCCGTTTTCTTCTGAAATATGTATCTATTCTTGTAAAAAACAGTGCCTATCAAGCTTATCTCAGTCTGACCCTTTTGAACTGGATGGATTTCCCCCAATCTGGACCTGGTTTACAATTTTAAATCTTTATTGATTTATGTCAATTCTTCTATACGGTTTGTCTGGTGAGAAACGTCCGCGTTTAAATTCTTATATTTATAATTTGCGTTTTATATCCCATCATTTCGACTTGATAATTTCCATAAAATCTCTTCAACCAAAAACTATATATAGAACTGCTATTTTTGGGTTTTCGTTTTGACAAAATATTTATACTAGTAAAAATAACATTTGCTTTGGAGACATCTGTAAAACCGACGTTTAAGCCGGGAAGAAAAATGGCAATTAAAAAAAATTCCCCTAGCTAAAAAACTTGTGAACCCCAAAAATGTGATGGTCATGACTTTTTTGTCATGATTTCCCACGTATGGTAATCACGGACTCCCACCTGTGATGCCATAAGATTTTCTCGTGCGGATCTTTCCCACCATATGAAGCATGGGTTAATCGCTTGAATCTTCATGATTAATCGTGATTATTCTGGTTTTTTTGGGCTGTCTCTGAAGATACTTCTTAAAAATAAAAATGGAGGATGCAATTATTAGCAACGAAGAATTGCTTCAGGAATTATCTGATGCGATCGTCTCTTGTAAGAAGGATGTAGTACTCGCTGCCGTAGAAAAGGCAAAAGGAGTCATTGAACCTTCGGAAATCATCGATAAGGGACTTGCAGCAGGTATGAATGAAGTCGGGACTCTTTTTGAAAGAGGTAAACTTTTCCTGCCCCACGTGATGATGGCTGCAGACGCAATGACAAACGGTGTTGAATCCCTTAAAGACCTGATGCCTGAAGGCGCAGCAGGATCAAAGATGGGCGTTATTGTGAACGGAACTGTGGAAGGAGATGTCCACGACATCGGGAAATCCATTGTGTCCACTATGCTCCAGTCTGCCGGTTTTGAAGTGCACGACATTGGAAGAGACGTGCCTATCAAGAACTTCATCGACAAGGCAAAGGAAGTTTCCGCAAACATGGTCGGACTTTCCGCTCTTATGACCACCACTCTCCCCGGGCAGAAAGATGTCATTGAACTCCTGAAGGAAGAGGGCATGAGGGACAACGTCAAAGTCATGATTGGCGGGGCACCTGCGACCCAGGCATGGGCTGACAAGATTGGCGCAGACTGCTATGCTGAAAATGCAAGCGAAGCTGTTTCCAAAGCAAAAGAACTGTTACTGTAAATAAGAATTTTTTCTGAATTTTCCCATTCTTATTGGAGGTTAAAAAATGGCACAGAACAATGCAGTTGCTGGCATGAACGCCCTTAACGGCGTAGAACTTAATCTTTTCACCAACGACGAACTCAAGGCAATCCACTACGCCACAGTGGAAGTCATGCAGAACCCCGGTATCCAGGTTTCTGACCCTGAAGCAAGGCAGGTCTTCAAGGAAAACGGTTGTGAAGTCGACGAAGAGTCCCAGGTCGTAAAGATCCCTGAATACGTTGTAAGAAAGGCTCTCCAGCTCGCACCCTCAAGATTCACCCTCTGGGGCCGCGAAAAGAAGTACAACACCCTCATCGAATGCGGTGGAAAGGTACACTGGACCTGCTTCGGTACCGGTGTCAAGATGTGCAAGTACGAAGACGGAAAGTACACCACCGTCGACTCCGTTGACAACGACATCGCAGAGATCGCAAGGCTCTGTGACTGGGCAGAAAACATTGACTACTTCTCTCTCCCTGTTTCCGCAAGGAACTGGGCAGGCAAGGGCGCACAGGACGTCCACGAAACCTTTACCTCCCTGACCAACACCCAGAAGCACTTCCACCACATCGACCCTGTCGGTGAGAATGTCGAGTACTACTGGGACCTCGCAGTCGCATTCTACGGCGGCGACGCAGCAATGGCAAAGAAGAAGCCTATCTTCTCCATGCTTGTCTGCCCAACCAGCCCGCTCGAGCTCAGTGTCAACGCCTGTCAGGTCATCATGAAGGGTGCCCGCCTCGGTGTACCTCTCAACGTCCTGAGTATGGCAATGTCCGGCGGATCCTCCCCGGTCTACCTCGCAGGAACCCTCGTTACCCACAACGCCGAAGTTCTCTCCGGTATCGTGCTTGCTCAGCTCGCTTGCCCAGGCGCTTCCTGTATGTACGGCAGTTCCACCACCACCTTCGACCTGAAGAAGGGTACGGCACCTGTCGGATCTCCTGAACTCGGTCTCATCAGCGCCGGTGTTGCAAAACTCGCACAGTTCTACGGTCTACCTTCCTTCGTTGCAGGAACTTAGTCTGACGCCAAGGTTCCGGATGACCAGGCTGGCCACGAAAAGACAATGACCTGTCTTCTTCCTGCCCTCTCTGGTGCAAACACCCTCTACGGTGCCGGAATGCTTGAGCTTGGTATGACCTTCTCTATGGAACAGCTGGTAATTGACAACGACATCATCAGGATGACCAAAAAGGCAATGCAGGGAATCCCCGTCAATACCGAGACCCTGGCAGTTGAGTCCATCCAGAAAGTTGGAATCGGAAACAACTTCCTTGCTCTCAAACAGACCAGGCAACTTGTGAACTACCCCTCCGACCCGATGCTCATTGACAGGCAGATGTTCGGAGACTGGGAAGCCGCAGGTTCCAAGGACCTTGCATCCGTCGCACACGAAATCGTTGTAGACGTTCTCAAGAACCACGTAATTCCGGAACTCGATGCCGACGTCCTCGCAGCAATGCAGGCAGTTGTGGACAGGGCTGACAAAGTCTTCAGAGGCGAGTAATTTCAAAATCAAGATGTTCAGGAGATCTAAAAATGGCAAACGAAGCGATTATTGCGAAAGCAAAAGAATCAATCACCGAATTCGATGAAGAAATGGCTGAGGAAGCAGCAAAGGAAGCTCTTGCAGCCAACATGGACCCTGTAGAGCTCATTGAGAAGGGCTTTACCGCAGGGATGGAAGAAGTAGGGGCACAGTTCGAACAGGGTACCCTTTTCCTCCCCCACGTGCTTGCAGCCGCAGAAGCAATGAGCGTAGGCATGGAAGTTATCAAGCCAGAAATGGAGAGGCGCAAATCCGAGACCAAGAGCCTCGGATCTGTTGTCATCGGAACCATCGAAGGTGACATCCACTCCATCGGTAAGGACATTGTTGCCTCCATGCTCAACATTGCAGGTTTCAAAGTAGTGGACCTCGGCAGGGACGTTGCAGTTTCCGCCTTCATCGAAAAAGCAAAGGAAATCAAACCTACCGTTGTTGCATCCTCTGCCCTTATGACCACCACCATGGTCACCCAGATCCAGATCGAAGAACAGCTCAAGGAAGCTGGAATCCGCGACCAGATCAAAACCATGGTCGGCGGCGCTCCGGTCACCCAGGACTGGGCAGACCAGATCGGTGCTGACATCTACGGCGAAAACGCCACAGATGTGGTCAACAAGATCAAGGCACTTGTAGCCTGAAAAACGGTTTCGAAGCACAGATGATGCATCTCCGTGGTGCATCTTTTCTGTGCAACTTTTTATTTTGTGCAGTCTTTGC
This sequence comes from uncultured Methanosarcina sp., assembly GCA_965601435.1. GTDB lineage: Archaea > Halobacteriota > Methanosarcinia > Methanosarcinales > Methanosarcinaceae > MTP4. The sequence continues at coordinate 193 of CBFCWE010000111.1, read as the reverse complement.
GGATCCCTATAGCCGTGGTTATAAAAAAACGTTCTTACGGGTCATACCAAAAGCTCTACGGGAATTTCCATAATTGCAATTGAAAAATGGCAAACTGAAAGTTGCAATTGAAAAATGGCAAACTGAAAGTTGCAATTGAAAAACGGCAAACTGAAAGTTGCAATTGAAAAACGACAAACTGAAAGTTGCAATT
>CBFCWE010000110.1:0-11234 GCA_965601435.1 uncultured Methanosarcina sp. | reverse complement strand
TGAAGCAGGAAGCCCCTTCCTCGCTTTCATCAGAAAGCAGGTGGGGGTAGTTCACACTTTTTTGAGGCATATCGGCCTTCTTTTAGAATAATAGTTATAAGATATCCCGGCTAACTTATAAACAGTAATAATGAAAACAGGGTGTTTGAAAACAGGGTGTATTAATGGCTCTTCCCAGATCAGGTAGACCTGCAGGCAAGGCGAAAGTTCATAAAATAATGAGGAAAAGACCTCATTCAGCTTACAAGATTGTAGCTTTGCTTATGGTAATAATTTACATCATTCTCTTCGAGTACCTTATGGTCCTGGAAGGCCAGCCCGAGAATGCAAACCCGATAACTGCCATCTACTGGGCAACCACCACTATTGCAACGGTAGGTTACGGCGATATTGTCTTTACTTCCCTGGCAGGTCAGCTTTTTTCGGTGCTCGTGCAGGTAGTAGGCATTATCATGATTTCCGGTTTCTTTCTGACATACGTAATTATGCCCTGGCTGGACAGGTCAATCAAGTTCAGGCTTCCCAGGAAGGCCCCCCCCGGTTTGAAAGAGCACATCATTATTTGCGGATACAACCAGCTGGTGGAAACCCTTATCGACGAACTTGCCGCACAGGATATCCTGTTTGTGATAGTTGACGATGATACGGAACTTATAAGGGAACTCGCCTACAAGGATATTCCCTGTATCCTCGGGGTCCCCAGCGACAAACAGACACTCTTGAACGCCAATGTCGAAAAAGCAAGGATTCTGATTGCAAACAAGTCCGATGAAAGGAACGCGAATATCGTGCTGACCTCCCGGGAATTCGAACACCTCCGGATCATTGCCATCGTAGAGGACCGTTCCAACTCCAAATACCTCCGGTATGCAGGAGCCGACACTGTGGTATCCCCCAAGTCCATGTTCGGGCAGTTCATTGGGAGAAAGGCTATGGACCGGCTTGTGAGCAGGGTAACCGGGGCAACCGAAATCTTTGAAGGGGTGCACATCACCGAGTTTCCCATATACCTGAAAAGCCCTCTTATAGGAAAGACTCTGAGGGAAGTTTCCAGCCACAGACTTACCGGAGCACGCATTGTTGGGATCTGGAAAAGTGGGATCCTTTCCTTTGACCCGAAAGAGGATGATGTGATCCGGGACAATTCCGTTCTTCTGGCCGTGGGAACCCCCGAACAGCTTTCAAAATTGAAAAAACTAACCCATTAAACCCGTTGCCCGGACCCGCTTCCCTGGCAATGTAACAAAAAAAGTTTATTGTTTTAGAACATGACAGGCAACGAAAAAATTGCCAGTTAAAAAGTCAAAGAATGAATCCGATGATTTCGATCTGAGGATTCCGGAGTGAGAAATGGAGCCAAAGGGACATCTGGTCGTGCTGGGATACGGAGACGTCGGAAAGAGCCTCGTAAAGGTGCTCAAGAACGGACCTTTTCGTTTTGTCGTCGTGGATTCGGATGAAAAGGTCTTCGAATACGCAGACTTCGAGCATATCGTGGGGAACGGAGCCGACGAGGAAGTGCTCATTTCGGCGGGGGTGAAGACGGCATCCTTTGTTTTTGTGGCCCTCAACGACGATACGAATGTCATTTTTGCAACCCTGATTGCAAGAAGCCTTAATCCGAACTCAACCATCGTAGCCAGGGCAAACTCCGTAAAGTCCATCGACAAGATCTACAAGGCCGGGGCGGATTACGTAGGTTCCCTTTCCATTGTTGCAGGGCAGCTGCTTGCCAAAATGACTGCCAACTGTGTGGGAAAGTCCTGCAGGATGGATGAAGACATAATGCTCTACGAAGGCATAGAAATTGAAATACATCACGTGGAAAAGGGCTCTCACATGGATAAAAAGTCAATCGGGACCATGGACCTTGAAAATAAGATCGGATGCACCATAGTAGGTATTGAACGCGGGGGCCTTGCCATGACCGATCTCACTAAGAAGACTTTAATAAGGGCAGGAGACGTTATTGCTGTCGTCGGAAGCAGTAAACAGATATCAGAGTTTAAGGAAAAATATATTGAATAAGAATTATAGTACGTAATTTCAGGGAGAATTTTCAGGGGAACTTTTCAGGGAGAATAATATCTGTAATTAGTGCTTATGCAATAAATGGAAACTGAGCCACAGCTAGAAATTGTTTGTAGTTGATTATTTACAACTAATGATTATTTACAACTAATGATTATTTACAACTAATTATTATTTACAACTAATTATTATTTACAACTAATGATTTGCGGTTAAAGTCAAGAATAAAGTACAGTTATAAAATTATTTGCCGTTAAAGAGGTTATAATATGGAGAGCTTATCGACCGGGATTGAGGGGCTTGATTTGATGATAGATGGCGGATACCCTAAAGGGAGAAGCGTACTTATTACGGGTCCTCCAGGTTCCGGAAAAACCATTCTCGGGCTACAGTTCCTGCACAGGAGCTGTGTGGAAGGCAAGAAATGTATCATGATCCTTACCCGGGAACTCACCGAGGACCTCCTCAAGCAGGCGAAAAGCCTGGGGCTTGACCTCGATCCTTTCCTTGAAAACGGACAGCTTACCATAAAGAACATCTTTGAGGACAAGATTAACAAGATCAAAAGTTTCTCAAAATTCGGGAAAGGGCTCAGTACGGTAGACTCGGACATTCTCGACCACCTGAGCAGCATGAGCCCTGATGTCGAAGTCGTGGTCCTTGACAACATTGGGGTAATGGCCATTGACCATGATATCAAGGAATTTGCTGACAAGTTCAGCTCAATCAGTATTATCCTTATGAAAAACGGCTGTACGGGCTTCTTCGTCATGGACGAGGATTCCTACGAACTTACCCACAGGCTTACCGGTTACATGGTTGCCGGGCTTATCCGGTTCCTGGTGAAAGAAAACCTTAGTGTCGGGAGAACCAGCCAGTATATTTACATCCAGAAAATGCGAAACAAGCAGGTGCCGGTAAAATATTCCCTGTATGACATTAGTTCCCGGGGAATTGAAATAATCAACAGCATAAAAGGAAATTACTGAATTTCGAGTTTGTTCCTTTTATTTCTTTTTGACCCCGAAAACACTTTTCGATCCAAGTGTAATAGAGTGCCACCGTCAGCTTGCATGGCGACGTTTCTCAAAAAGAATGTGAAAAAAAGGTGTAAGAAAAATAATATTTTTCAGGCCGCAGTTATTTCTGTTTTGTTTGAACCTTTATCGGTTTTTCGGCCGCTTTTTTCATCAGATTTCCTTTATCCTGAAATAACAGCACTCATTCCGGTTTCCAATTGTTTTATACACCTCGACTCCCCATCTTCCGGGTATTTTCGAGGCAACATCTGAGATAATTTTCCTTGTGAGGGTACAAAGAATCGGGTTTCTGCGCGCCTGTTCTTTACCCCAGGGACAGGCTACCCCTTCAATGATACAGGTGGTTCCTTCGGCATCTGTTTTCGAACTGAAATCCCCTCCAAGCTGGTTCATGATATCTTCACAGATTTTCCCTGTGTAGGCGAGGTCTATGTCTTCCAGATCGAAGGAATACATATCGATCAGGGTTTTCTGGACCATGCCGGTCATCTGGTTGATCATGATCTTTTTTTCTTCGTAAGAGATTGCCTGGAGAAGAGTGGGAATTATCTCGGTCAGGATGCCCTGGATCCTGTTTTTAACCTCGAGGCTGTCGCGTTCGGCCGCCAGTTTGTCGTGGAGGTCTTTTACCCTGAGCAGGGACTTAACTCTGGTAGTGAGTTCCAGCTTGTTTATGGGCTTCGTAAGAAAATCGTCAGCTCCCGCATCGATCCCCCTTATGCGGTGCTCAAGTTCCGAGAGGGCCGTAAGCATCAGGACCGGGGTGAACTGGGTTTCACTGTCAGCCTTAAGGAGCCTGCAGACCTCATAGCCGTCCACTTCGGGCATCATGACGTCCAGGAGGACCATGTCAGGTTTTTCTTCCCTTACCATCCGAAGAGCTTCTTTTCCGCCGTAAGCGGTAATCGTCGTGTAGGGTTCCGATAAAAGGTAAGCTTCCATCAGTTCTACATTGATCTCTTCGTCGTCGACAATCAGGATTTTGGGTGTTTTTTCTTCAATCGACAAGTTCTGTTCCTCCGGATTCCCGGATTTTGATACCCTCGGATGTAATTTTAAAAACCGACATATCCGGAGAAATGGGGGTGCTGCGCATTTTGGAAATATTCAGGTAGCGCTCCATTTTTCCAAGGTATGCGTTTTCTCTTACAAGAAGCCGGATTGAGCCATATGCCGTGTACTCTGCCAGTTGCTGGCTCATGTTATATGCGGCTTCGTCCATAATCAAAAGGGTTGTACATCTTTTTTTACTAAGAAGGTAGTTCATTCCGTCTAGCTGGTCCCGTAATTTTCTCGTGGAAATCTGGAGGGCGAATACCCCTATATTATCAATAACAAGGCATTCCGTGTCTTCGGGTACAAGTTCTACGAGATTTGGGAGTTCAATTTCAAAACTTTCGGGCTTGAATCCGACCCTGATTTGCCCTATCTTTTCCGAACGGCTTTCAAAGATCCGCTCGATGAGAAGCTGCCCATTTTCGTAGTAAGGCTTGAGGTCGCGGCCTAGCAGGCTTGCCTGGTAGAGAATATCTTCGGGGGTTTCCTCTGTTGCTATCATCATACACTTCTTGCCTTCAAGGCAGGACCTGTAAAGAAAATGGATTCCGAAAATGGTTTTCCCGGAACCGGCTACCCCTGTTATAAGGATAACCTTTTCTCCGGGATAGCCTCCGCTCAGCTTCTTATCCAGTTCATCTATGCCCGTTGAAAACCTTTCCATTTTCACCATGACCCTTTATGTTTCTGGACCTCCGGCCTCTGTCCGGCTTTTGCACCGGATAGAATCGGAAGTATCTCTGTATGTAGTTGTGTCCCACTAAAACTGAGTTTAAGATTTTTGGAATACTCTATTAATTAAAAGTAAAAATGATCTTCATATTTAATATTGTTGATGTGAATAATGTTATATCAGTCATATAAATATTGTTTAATCGTTATTGTTTAATCGTAAAAAATTAACATCCTCTGGCCGAACCATATGCCAGTTCGCATATCACATTTTATTTTCCGGCGATTTTTTGACTGCAGGGGGCAGAAAATTCGGTATTCTTCAGTTGAGAGGTTAAAGTAAACGTTTCTCTCCTATCCGGGCATTCTTTCATTTCAAGAGAAAACTTTAACATGGGTAGTTACTATCACTACTGCTACATTGCGGGCTCGTAGGGTAGCCAGGATATCCTAATGGGCTTCGAAGTAAAGTCTTTTACGAAGAGTAAAGTCTTTTATGAAGATACCCATTGACTCGTGTTCGAATCGCGGCGGGCCCGTTAAGTATTTTTGCTTGCAGTCAGTTTTTTCCTTTACTTCACTGATGTAAATTTTCTACAAATTCTTCAAACATATTTTTATCAAGTATTTACGTTCTCTTTTTATTTGGCCAATTCCAAAAATTAATTGCAGATGGGGGCAATTAGTAAGTTATTCAGTCCTGAAGATATCCAGGACATGAATTTGAAATTAAATAATATGGAATTTTCACATATGGATCTGAAGCAAGAGCACTCTTTTGAGATAAAATGGATCCTGGGCAACCTGGATCTGGAGGACCCCTACCATGTCCGCAGGGAGGTCTTCATGAAAGAGCAGAATGTTCCGGAAGAAGAAGAGATGGATGCCGCAGATGCCGTTTCCTGGCACGTTGTCGTATACGAAAATTCGAAGCCTGTGGCTACCGGAAGAATTTTTAAGGACGATGAGGCGTGGTTGATAGGCCGCATTGCCGTCCTGAAAGAATACAGGGGAAAGCAGGTCGGCAAACTGGTTGTAGAAAAGCTGCTTGAAAGAGCCGTCGAGCTGCAAGCAGGAGATGTCCATGTCCACGCCCAGACCTATGCTGCGGGTTTTTACGAAAAACTGGGCTTTGTAGCTTATGGGGAAACTTTCATGGAATCTGAGATTGAGCATATTGGTATGCTGAAAAAAATGTGAAGTCCCGTCAACTATTATAATTATATTTAACTGATACATACTTATTCCTTAAAATTGAGTCTGTATCATGGGATGGTACAGCATAGACGCGGTTGACAGGGCTTTTTCCCGAACCAGGAAAGCTCTTTTTGAACCTTTTGACTTCTGGAAATGGGCGAAACTTGCGCTCATAATATTCTTACTCGGCGGCGCAGGCTCCAATTTAGGGGGCAATTACGGAGGCTCGGGAACCAACTACCAGGCGGGTTCCGACGAATTCGAAGATATTTTCCCGGAAATCGACCCGGGGCAGATTCCTGGCTTTCCTTTTGACGGAACATGGTCCGACCTGAACCATATGCACATTCCGGCAGCTGCCGGGATCATAATTGCAGGGATAGTACTGCTGATTTTGCTTGCTCTTATTTTCTCCTACATCTCCAGCGTTATGGAATTCGTGTTTGTGGAGGCTCTGGTTAAAAACAAGGTACTTTTCTGGGCTTATTCAAAAAAATTCCTGGGTAAGGGGTTCTATCTCCTGCTCATAAGGTTCGGTATAGGGCTTGTTTTCCTGCTTCTCATCGGGATCGCTGCACTCCCCCTGGCCCCTAAACTGCTTGAAAATACCTCGGATTTTTCCTGGCCTGCCCTGATAGGCGGATTTATCTGGCTTTTTGCCGTGATTGCGGGGCTTGTGGTCCTGGGGATGGTCATCAACTCTTTCCTGGGCTTTGCAATTCCTCTCTCCATCTACCGGGAAACAGGGATCCTGTCGGCTTTCGGGCTTGTCTTCGGGAATTTCAGGAAAAGCTGGAAGGAAGTGCTGGTCTACTGGGTAGTCAGGTTCCTCCTCGGACTGGGGATTGCAATCTTTGCTTTTGTTCTCTTTGCCCTCCTCATGCTGGGTTTCGGGCTGGTATTCCTGATTGCTGATGGAGTCCTGTATTTCCTCTTCTCGGCCTTCCTATCAGGAGCCATGCTCTGGGTGCTTCTCATACCCTTTGTCCTGCTTGAACTGCTTGTGATCATGGTGGTCCTGCTCCTTCTGGGCGTGCCCTTTTCCGTTTTCATCAAGTACCACATGCTGAGTTTCCTTGAAGCCTGGTATCCCGAGGCAGGTATGCCGATGTTTAATGGTCTTTCTCCTTCCGAGCCGGAGCTTCAGGGATTTTAATCTTTTAATTTTTCTTTCAATTTTTTCTAATTTTTCTTTCAATTTTTTCTTACATGTGTTTTTTCCCGGTATCAATATTCAGAACCTTTGTTTTCACAATGTATATTACCATCAAAATATAATTGATATTATTAAAACAAAGGTTTTAAACTGAATTGATCACGGGGGAGTTGGAACATGAAACAGGAATTCATCGAGAAGTACTATATGGGAAAGGAAGTTGAAATCGACGTTTGTGGGAGGAACACGTACCGCGGAATTGCTGCCGAATGTAAGGACGGGGTACTGAGCCTTAAGTGGAATATAAAAGAAGAGGGCTACACACATATCGATATCGAGAGTATTGCAGCCATCTGGAAAATCCTGAAATAAAGAACATAGATGCAAAAAAACGCAAATCCGAAATGAGTGGGGAGTGAGAAATATGAAAAATATCGTGGAAACTGCAATTGAGGCAGGAGCATTCAATACCCTGGTTCAGGCTGTAGAGGCTGCTGACCTGGTCGGAACCCTGAGCGAGGAGGGGCCATTTACAGTCTGTGCCCCGGAAGATGAGGCGTTTTCAAAACTACCCGGGGGAGCCCTGGACAGCCTTTTAAAAGATCAAGAAAGCCTGAGACAGGTCTTGCTCTTCCATGTGGCTTCGGGGCAGGTCATGTCCCGGGATATCGTGAAACTGCAGTCAGTAAAGACCCTGCAGGGCGAGGAATTGAAGATCGACATCACCCAGGGGATCCAGATAGGGGAAGCCCAGGTAACTCAGCCGGACATCGAGTGTTCTAATGGGGTCATCCATGTAATTGACAGGGTATTAATCCCGAAATCAATTAAAATGCATGCTGCACCCCGTTAAACTTCTTCTTTCAAACGTCTTTCAAACTTCTTTCCTTTTTTCGATTTCAGCTTCCTGGATTTTTTCAGGCAAATAATCAAAAAAAGCTCCGAGACCGGCTGCGCCTTTCAAGCTATTAAATACGCCCTTTACTGTTGATTTTTTAACGTGGACGCTGTCCTCTTCAAGCTTAACGACCTCCCAGGACTTCCCTGCAAGAGAAAAGCTCTGGCGGGTTCTGATGCAGCCGGGAGAAAGCCGGACTTCCCCTATTTTTCTGTTTGTCCGGGAGTTCACGACTTCCACGGACCTTTCGGGAGGGATATTGGAGTGGAGAGTTCCTTCTTCCCCGAGGTTCATGATGAACTCAGAGGCGTAAATTTTCCGGTTTCGGGAGCTTATCAGCCCTGCAGCCAGCAGTTCTTCTATGATGCTTTTCAGGTCTTCGTAGGCACAGAAGTTGTTGAATATCCTGTACAGGTAGTCTTCATCCACGCCCCAGGGATTTGAGAACAGGACTGAAAAAATTTGCTGGACTGCCACAGAAAGGTCCGGGACATACACTTTGTTTCCTAAGCCTTTTTGTTTTTCATGCTCCAGAATAAGTTCAAATAAGGGCCTTGATTTACTGTCGCAGAGGCAAAAGACCCTCATGACCCCCGTCTTTTTCCCGGCGCATTCAAGGTCCTGTGCAAATGAAAAAAGGTTCCCTGGAATTTCGGCAAGGACAACGGCATCAACTCCCCCAACATTGATTCCGGAATCAGGAGCAACTGATGAAATGCAAACGGCTCTTTCGGAATTTTTGAAGAAGTTCCCCACTTCTTCCCTTTCGGACCCTGAAAGCCCTTCATGGAGGAAGGCCAGATGGGCTGCTGCTGTCGAAGGGTCCCGGAACTTTCCCAGCAGGGCTCCGACTTCTTCACTTTTCTCCCTGCTGCCGCAAAAAACAAGAATTTTCTTTAGCTTTTCCTTCCCGGCAAGCTCGAAGATCTCCTCGAATGACGCTGTATACGTCTCCTTTATCTCCCTCTCTTCTTCCACCCGGATTACCTGGAAATCGTCCATGTACCGTCCCCCGACCTGTGCCGCATTTCCAACAGGGGTTGAGAGGGCGTAGACGGAAAACTTTCCTGTAATTTCCCTTAAGCGTTCCAGAAGGAGGCGGACCTGGTCTCCCCTGCATCCCCCGTCGATCCAGTGGACCCCGTCAAGGACCACAGCCCTTACTCGTTCCAGCCCCTCCGGATACCTGCAGAGCAGGGAGTCCAGGGCTTCGGGGGTCGTTATCAGGAAGTCAGGAGGGTTATCCACATTTATATAGGCCCTGTACGCTGTTTTTTTAGATACCCTCAGGCCGGGCCTGGCAAGCTGTTCGCGGAGCCGGTCAAATATTTCACTTGCCCGTGTCCGGGTAGGAGTAAGGTAAAGCACAGCCAGCCCTTTCCTCTTTTCTTCGAGGACAGTTTCGCACAACGGGGCAAGCACAGCTTCGGAAATCCCCTCTGTTTCCGGAGTCGCGATGACCGCATTTTTTCCCTCAAACACGGTCTTAATAACCATTTTCCGGGCAGGGGATAGGGGCCCAGCCCGGCTGAAAAAGGTGTACCAGGTCCTTTTCAGGAGCCTTTTTATATCCTGGTTTTCACCCCCTGTTTTTACCCTTTCTTCGTATTCGGCTCGCTCGGTTCCTTCTTTTTCACTCATACTCAGGGCTTCCGGAATTATTTACAGGGCTCTTTTTTGCCTTCCTTTTAGGTCTGATTTTTTCATTTGAGCTTTTTAGGTCTGATTTTCTCCATCTAATTTTATTCCGTCTGACTTTTTGCATTTCAGATTCATTTGAATCTTTCATCGGAACCGCTGTCCGGATGGTAGCGCATGAGGTCCAGCCCTTCCACCGCAGCCTTGACAAAGCTTCGGGGCCTGTCAAGCGGGAGATAGGAGTAAAGGTTTTTTTCAGACGAATAACCGTAGGCTTCGGAGTAGATTTTTTCTATGTTCCCTAGCAGGGTTTGCAGGGAAGGTTCGTCCAGGGTTTCAAGATCTATCCGGCCCATGGAAGCAAAGAGAGAGGATATTTTTGAAAATTGTTCCATGGATTCAAGCATTTCGGGCACGAATGAAAAGATAAGTTTCAGGTCCGATTCCCTCTCCCAGAGGTAAGGGATAGGCTGCTGTGTCATTTTGCTGTAGATCAGGCCGCTTTTCTTCCCCAGGTTGTCAGCGTTCGGGGTGTCGTCTATCAGGGACTCGTCGGAATTGCTCAGCAGGACAAGCCCCCTGAGGGTGTTAAGGGCCTTGTCGAACTGGTAATTCGTATACCAGTAAGGGTCAACGGTCTCGGCTTCGTCGAAAAGGATGAGGACCCCTTCCAGCCCCAGGACATGCTTTGCAGCCCAGCCTAAGCCACTGAGCAGGTTTGAGTAAAGGTTTGCCGCAGTCTGGTGTTTCTGGAGGACCGGGAAGCCTGCAGGCCCTTCCCTTCTGCCTTCGATCCATTCGAAAAGCCACTCCCGGTCCTTCCCTCCCTGCCAGGCCTCCTGCATTTTGCCAAGGTAGGGATGGCTCCGGATCTTTTCTACCTCAGGACTTTCACTTTCGTTCAGGAGGGTCAGGAATGCCCTGAAATCCCTCAAAGCCCCGTTTTCCCTGAAACAGAAATTGTTTACAAAGCTTTCATACAGCTGGTGCGGTTTGTGGAACGGAGTCTCCTGGGCATCGATTTCGATCCTGGCAACCCCCCAGTTTTGCCTGAGTGCCGTTTCCGAGAGCATCTCAAGGAAATGGGTCTTTCCACTTCCGTATTCCCCTATGACCTGCAGGGCTCCCCTTCCTGAATCGAGCCAGCTACAGGCTTCAAGGAATTCATTCTCCCTGCCCACTGAATACTTTTCAATGCAAGAAAGAGGCACACCTCCAAGCCTTAGCGCCTCAATTATCCTGCGGGCTGCAATTCTGGGTTTGACATCCTCTCCGGGAACGTTTCCATTCCCGGGATCCTGGACTTCCGCTTTAAGCTCGGCAGCATTTTGTTCAATTTCCAGAGATTCAACTTCAGGAGATTCAATTTCCGAAGATTCAACTTCTGGAGATTCAATTTCCGGAGATTCGAGTTCAGGAGATTCAATTTCTGGAGATTCAATTTCTGGAGATTCGAGTTCAGGAGATTCGAGTTCAGGAGATTCGAGTTCAGGAGATTCGAGTTCAGGAGATTCGAGTTCAGGAGATTCGAGTTCAGGAGATTCGA
>CBFCWE010000109.1:0-12070 GCA_965601435.1 uncultured Methanosarcina sp. | reverse complement strand
GAATTCTAACAAATACAAGAATTCTAACAAATACAAGAATTCTAACAAATACAAGGAATCTATCAGGAGAAGTAAGCAATGGCAAATATAATTTATGACGATGACAGCACCTTTGATGCGCTTAAGGATAAGACTATTGCAATAATGGGCTACGGCAGCCAGGGGCACGCCCATGCCCTCAACCTCCATGAGTCCGGGCTCAATGTGGTCGTGGGGCTCAGGGAAAACAGTTCCAGCCGTGCAAAAGCCGAATCTGAAGGCCTGAAAGTCATGAACGTGGAAGACGCTGCAAAAGCCGCAGACGTTATCATGATCCTCCTGCCCGATGAGAAGCAGGCCGGGGTCTACTACTCGGAAATCGAGCCCAACCTCGAAGCTGGAAACGCCCTCGCTTTTGCCCACGGCTTTAACATTCACTACAGCCAGATCGTGCCTCCGAAGAACGTGGACGTCTTTATGGCAGCTCCCAAGGGCCCCGGACACATTGTCAGGAGAACCTACACTGAAGGCATCGGAGTCCCCGGCCTTATCGCCGTCTACCAGGATGCAACCGGAAACGCAAGGGACATTGCCCTGGCCTACGCCAAGGGAATCGGGGCTACCCGGGCAGGCGTCTATGAGACAACCTTCAGGGAAGAAACCGAGACCGACCTCTTCGGGGAACAGGTGGACCTCTGCGGAGGAGTCGCATCCCTTATCAAGACAGCTTTTGAAGTCCTGGTGGAAGCCGGGTACCAGCCCGAGATGGCCTACTTCGAGACCTGCCACGAAGTCAAGCTCATCGTTGACCTGATCTACGAAGGTGGTCTCGAGAGGATGTGGCACTCTGTCTCCAACACTGCAGAATACGGTGGCATGACTGTCGGTCCCCAGGTCATCAACGACGAGTCCCGGGAAGCAATGTACCTGGCTCTTGAGAGGATCCAGAACGGGGAATTCGCCAAGGAATTCATCCTTGAAGGCATGACCAATCATCCCGTGCTCAAAGCCATGGAACGCCAGGACCAGGAGCACCCACTCGAAATCGTCGGCAAGGAAATCAGGGCAAACATCCCCTGGCTCAACAAGAAGATCGACGACGACTGATCCTGAGAGAAAATACATAACCTTAATTTACTTTTTTACCTTTCCTGAGCGGGGTCGGGTTTCCGGTCCCCCCGGGATTTTTTGGCAGGTTCGCCTGCCAGACAGTTTATTTTTTTGCCGCTTAATTCAGCCGTTGAACCGAAAGTTCATAAGCCTGAACTTTAAAATTCAATCCGGAGGGAAATAATGCCAGTAACAGGAGATAGCAAGGTAATTGACACCATTCTAAAAAGGCGAAGCGTCCGGGAGTTTACGGACAGCCCCGTAAGCACGGAAGATATCAACAGCATCCTCAACGCCGGGCGCTGGGCCCCATCCGGCTTGAACAACCAGCCCTGGCGCTTTATCGTAATCCGGAAAAAGGATACCATTATGCAGCTCTCGGAATGCACTCACTATACGAAAGTAGTTGCCGGTGCCCCGCTTTTGATTGCTGTCTATCTGGATACGGAAAATTCCTATTCCCACACTAAAGACGTCCAGGCAGTCGGAGCCGCCATCCAGAACATGCTCCTTGCAAGCTGTGAACTGGGCCTGGGAACCGTGTGGCTGGGAGAAATCCTGAAACAGGGTGACAGGGTGAACTCGATTCTTGAGTGCCCGGAAAGCTTTGAGCTCATGGCAGTGCTCGCAATCGGGACCCCGGTCCCGAAGGAGAGGACATCCCCGCGGAAAGAGCTGAAAGAGCTTGTTTTTGAGGAAAAGTACGGGAATGTCTGGGAAGGTTAAAGCCCTGGAATGTCTGGGAAGGTTAAAGCCCGGGAAAATCACCTTCATATAAAAAATCGGACGTATGTTTATCCAGGCATTAGGACACACATACGAGGATACACATACGTCGCCAAATCTCTTTTTTTCACACTTTCGTATTAAATTTGCCAACTCATAGTTTTTTCTTCCGGTATCCTACAAAAATTGCCCCTGACATCAGCATTACGGCTGCAACCGCTATGATGTCCGATGGTGAGATGGGCATGTTTCCAGAATCCTGAGATTTCTTCGGTGATTCCTTTTTCATTTCATACCCTTCAACGTAGTTTGCATCGGCAGCGGATCTCGCTTGCATATCCGGTTGCGGGTCTTTTTCAAGTTCAGCGCCGTATCCTCCCTCTGCCATCAGGCTTTGGTTGGAAGTACCGGCCTCCGAGCTCCGTGCCTCTTCAGCAGGTATGACTGTGGCGCTACCCGTGCCGCTTCCTCCACTGTTTTCCCTGGTTTTTTGTGAAGAATCGCTGTCCTTTTTGCTGCTTGAGCTTCCCGGAAGGTTCGGGTTCCCGCAGATGTTCTGGCTGCAGGCTTTCCCATAGGTCTCAACTGTTTTCAGGTATGCACTTGTCAGCGTGTCTACCACTTCATCCGAAGGACTCCAGTACCCCTTGTCAATTGCTTCGAGCATGGTGGCAACCATGTCCTGGTAGGCAAACGGGTTTTCTGCATCAAATACCTCCTTTAACCCCAGTTCATATTTGTCAAGGACAATGGTTTCGTAAATATCGTTCCACATGTACTCCTTGACAAGTTCAGGGGTTGTTACCTGGAAACCATACAGGTTATCCACCATTTCGGCTATTTCTTTCAATCCGGAGTAATCGGACCCGACCATTCCTTCCAGGTAGAAGGGGTTTTCTATCCTGCTGCGGAGTTCTTTGGCAATGAAGGTGCCAAGCCCTTCAATTTTCGGGTCTCCTCTGAGGTTTGCAACCATTACATCCGGGGCATCTCCGGAAACTGCCTGCACTGCTGCCGAGAGCCCCCCAACGTACTGGAAGAAGTCGTCATTGTCAAGCACTCCATAGAGGTTTGAGGAACGGCTGTTGATTACGACGTCGGTGCCGTTCAGGTTCTCCCTGAAGATAGACTCGTAGTTCCCCAGGTAGTGCATGAAGCCTTCACTGTCGACCGTGTACAGGTTTGCCATCCGGAAGATGTAGAGGTTGCCGATAGTTTCGGTCCCGTTTCCAGAGTTCCAATCGGTGCCTCCTGCCCCTATTTCCTTTTCGATGCCTACCCCGTAGCCGCCGGGAGGCGGGGCAAAGATCCTGACGGCGGCAAGTTCTCCGGCCAGTTCTTCAAAAGTTCCGGTAAATTCCGGGATTTCTGCCATGTAGGTGTCAAGGATCTTTTGCTGTTCCTCGGGGTCCATTGCAAGGAGGGCTTCTTCGATCCCCAGGGTGTGTTTTTTAACGTAGTTGTCTTCAGGGGCTTCTTCAAGCCCTGAGATAGTGTGGGTTGCCGTATCCAGCAGCCTTACCTGGTACTGGAGGGTATCCCGGTAGAGTCCGGAGATCGTGATCACAACGTCTACGCGGGGGCGGTTTACGGTTGTCCCGTCGGGGAGCGTAATTTTCAGGTCTTCTAGTGAGGTGACTCCCACCTTGTCGTTGTAAACCTTGCTGAAAGCCCCGGAGGAGTAGTAAAATTCGGGCTCTGCTCCCATAAGCCTCAGGGTCATTGCTTCCATTACTCCGTTGTGGCGCAGGGTTTCCACGGACCAGAGGCAGACGCCTACTTTTTCCGGGAATTCCCCGTGCTCGACATAATATTCAAGCAGCATCTCGTCTGCGAGTTCTTTTCCTGTTTCCCAGGTTTCGGGGTTCGGGATTTTCTTTGATTCAAAGCCGTAATAGTTCCTTCCTGTGGGAAGCACGTTCGGGTTGTTTACCGGGTCCCCCTGTTCGCTCGGGAGGATATACCCGCCGTCCAAAGCGTGGGTAAAGGACGTAAGTTCTCCAGAAGTGTTCAGCAGGAAAAGGGTCTGGTTTGCCGTTTCGAATGTCTCGTTGAGGGTATCGAGTTCTTCCTGGCTCATGCTGCGGTTCAGGTGCGTTTCCACCGCTTCTGCGAACAATCGGCTTTCCGGGCTGCAGTTCTCGATGGAAAGGGTGAGCCAGTTGCTAAGGTTTTCAGCGTTTGAGCTCTCTTCCAGGACCTCAATTCCTCCGGCACTTACCGCGTCCGCGTCATATCCGAGCAGGGTACAGGAAGTGTTCAGAAGCAGGTCCGCATGCATGGTTTCGAGGAACATGGAAGCTTTTTCTCCCTCCGGGCTCTGTCCGAAGGTATGGGTCCCGTAAGGAATCGTCTCGGCACTTATCTCTTCCAGGTATTCTACTATTTCGTCAAGGGCTTCTTCAAAGTTCTCATCCGTTACCGTAAGCTCCAGGTCTTCATCAACGGTACTGTTGCCGAGTAGTTCGATGACCGCATCTTTTGTTTCATTCATTCCGGTCTCGTACCCGCTCTGCCTGTACTCCTGGTAATCCATCAGGTAATTCTTTAGCTCGGTAAGATCCCCGTAAACTCCGCTTTTCGCAATTGGCGGGGTCAGGTGGCTGATCAGGGTAGCATAACCCCGGCGTTTTGCCTGGATGCCTTCCCCTGCCCCGTCCACGATGTAGGGGTAGATGTTGGGGGCGTCTCCGAGGAGCAGGTCCGGGTAACTCGTGGCGTTCAGGCAGACCATTTTTCCGGGCAGCCACTCATGGGTCCCGTGCCTGCCCACATGCACAACGGCGTCAGCCCCGAAACCTCCTTCTTCAGCAGGGTGCTGGAGCCAGAGGTAGAAGGCCATGTACTGGTGGGGCGGTGCAATGTTCAGGTCGTGGTAAAGCCTGTCAATATCTTCTTCCCAGCCCCTTGCCGGTTCCGGAGTAAGGATTATGTTTCCGTTTTTGATTACAGGGATGACAATGTAATCTTTCCCGTCCCTGTTTACTACCATCATTTTCCCTGGGGGCTCTCCCCAGCTGTTGACCACGTCGTTCCTGATTCTTTCGGGCAGTTCGTTGAACCAGCTTTCGTATACATTGGCATCAAGCAGGACTATCGAATCGTCCTCGATTCCTGCTTCCACCAGGGCATCCAGTTCTTCCGGAGCCCAGGTCCCGACGTTCCTTCCTTTCTCAAGGATTTCGGCTTGCAGTTCTTCAGGGGTCATATTCTGTACCCCGTACCCTTCGGCCCTGAGCGAGTCAAGCATAAGGGAAAGGGATTCAAAGAGGTTCAGGTAACTTGCTCCAATATTCTGTTTTCCGGGAGGGTGGTTGAAGTAGATGATGGCTATTTTTTTCTCTTCTTCCGGACTGTGCCGGAGGTCTGCAAAGGCTTCTGCCTGCCCCAGCATGCGGTCAACCCTGTCCGGGATAGGGTAGCAGAAACAGTCATCTTCGGTAAGTTTTGCTTCCACGGGGATCGGGCAGATAACCCCGTCAATCTCGGGCTGGTCAAGTTTCCAGGTTATTGAAGCTCCATTCATGCCATAAGGGTTTTTCTCCCATACCTCCTGGGTCTGGTAGGTGAGTTTCACCGCTTTGAGAACTGGCACGTCGCTTTGATCCAGCACCTTATGTTTGTCCGTGGCTCCGAAAAAGAGGAAGCTGATAATTGAATCAACTTTCATGGTCTCGTTGGAGTTGTCGTAAAAATGGGTTATCTGGGCGTTCCAGGGCACGTAACTTGCCACCACGTTATACCCGTCTGCTTCGAGCTGCTGGATCATGGTGTTTTCGGTATGGAGCGCTCCTTCCTGATAGTCCCGGTTATACATTGCGATTCCAATCCATTTGTCCGAGGGGCTATAGTGCCCACTCGACCTGTACCAATCATTATACTCCTCCCGGTTCAGGCACAGGTGTTTGTAAAAGTCGCCATTGTATTCGCAGCCCGGATAGTCAGGATGGTAGATTGCAGCCGGAGGGACTGTCATTGACTCTTCTACAAATGGATCCAGGTCTGTACGGTTATCAACGCTGTTAGCTATGTAGATAAACATCCTTACGAGGTTTTCGGGAAGTACTGTCTTCCAGTAAGTATCAAATACTTCATCTACCACGGGATCCCCATTTTTGGTATAGGATGAATTGTATTTGTACTTAGTGTCGGAAAATCCTGCAACTCCTAGCAGTTTTACTTTTCTTTCCTCGTCAGCCTCGGCAGCATCAATCTGTTCTTTGTACAGTCCGTACTGTGCATCTGCGACGTACTCAATAAGGACATCTCCTTCCCATGCCTCAATTTCCGCGTTTACGAACGCAGCCTGGGAAGGGTCTCTTGCGACTTTTTGCATTGCCGATAGGTTTGCAAACTGGCAGTCTATCCCATATTCGGAAAGCTCACCCCTGACACTTTCGATCGTCCCCCAGTTCGGGAGCACCACCAGCAGGACGGACGTCCTCAGGGGGTCCTCTACATTTCCGGCGAGGTCTGTCCTTCCGTCAAGCTCCACTGCCGTGTAAACCAGGAGTCTTTCGAGGTTTTCAGCCGTCCAGGTCCAGTAGAGGCTTGCGTTCTCCGGCACAGGTACCGGCACGCTGGAGAGATAGGATGATTCGTTAGTAAAAGCAATGCGCTGCCCTGCAATGTCGCCGCTGGCAATCGCATACTCAAGGGATGTCAGGTTTTCATTCCCACTGACGTCGATTAGTATAATGTCCGCACTGATAGGACTTCCGTCAAGAGGGAACTGGTAAGTGCTGACGTTTATCGAGGATGTTGAGTTGTTTATCAGGGTATGGGGAGTCTCTGCATCCGTCAGGTAGGCAAAGGTCGTCTCTCCGCCTGAAGGGGCAGAAAAGGTACCTTCCCCTGCTTCCGTGAAGGTATCAGCTCCGGCGTTTGCCGCAGATGCAAGAAACAGTATCATAAAAACTAATGTCACTATTCTTATTGCCTGGGTTTTTAGAATCAGGCTTCTAAAATTTCCACCGGTTCTTTTATTTTTCCTGTGGCTATGGCTCAGTCTATTATCTTTCATAATGTAACTCCTTCTACTCCATAAATATCCTTTTTGAATTCTTATTTGTTAATTGTTCTTAAATTTTATTAAAATATTATGTTTTACTCATATTATGTAGATTATTTATGACACTAATTATTATATTTATCAAAATTAGTATTCACAAAGGTTTGAATTCTTTAGAAGGAACAGGATTTTCAAAAATGGGTTTATTAGAATTCAAAAGGCAAGTTCAGCCTTCAAGTTCAACATTCAATATCTGAAAAATCAGGAATTATTTTGGCAGGGCGAGGATTAAATTTATAAGCTACTTAGCACTATAGACAGCCAGTTAGACCCCGAGGGGTTTACATGATAAAGGCCTGTGGTGTAGTGGATATCACTGGGGCCTCCGGAGCCCCGAACCTGGGTTCGATTCCCAGCAGGCCTGTCCTGGTTTACATTCCCGGATTTTTTAAGTTTTCTGTCTTATTTTTATGGTTCTGGTTTTTATGGCAAGAGGAAGAGGAAGGAGAAGAAAATCCGGCACTTTTGATAATTTTTCCCGGAATGTGCAGCGCCCTGTTATGAATGTCAGAGGAAATAACATTTCACTCCTTCAGGTGTTGCTCATATCAATTATCCTGTACTTCCTGCTCAGGTTCCTGCTGCCTCTGATCTGGGCACTCGTTTTAATCGTTGTCCTGATTGTGCTTATTAAGGTAGTGCTGGGAAGGCTTTAATTTTTTATTTGCCTTGTCTTTTTTTTAATTATTATACTTTTTCTTGAGTTCGTAACTATATAATTAATCTTTTCCACCTTGTCTAAAAAATAGGAAAGTTTATCATCCTGTATCCTCATCTTTCTAAATGTCTAAATTTTTTTATTGGCTGGACTTGAGACTTTTTGCCCTCTTTTTCTTCCTGGGATAGCTTTGAATCCAGCACACTGGAACTTAATTTTTATAATTTTTATTGTGAGGATTTGAGATAAATGGATACGAGGAATAGAATTATCTTAACTAAAGCAGGACTGCTAATCCTTCTGGGACTTGCATTGATTATGTCTTTTTCTGGGTGTGTAGGAAATAGTACGGAGAATAAGGTTTCCGCTTCGGAGGAAATCAATACCTCTATTTTGCTCATCAACAACGCTGAAGAAAGGCTTGAAAAGGTCAACGATAACATAGAAAGGAGCTCATATTCTTCTGCAGGAATTTATCTTGAAGCTTCAAAAACGGATTATGAGGAATCGTTGATCATCCTTGAAAATGCCACTACGGACTATGAAGAAGAAAGGCAAATAATCGAATATCTTAAGACCCGTTCAAGTGCGGGTGTGGATAGGGTTGTTTTCTTTGAAAACATGATGGTTTTCATGGAACATTTTGAGAAAGCGGTGGCGTATATAAATTCTGATGATTTTGATTCTATCAGAAAAGAACTGAACGAAGCTGAAGAAGGTCTGAACAACTCTCTTGTCCCTTTGAAATCCGCACGTGATAAAATGGAAAGCATTGATATGGAAACAGTTTCAGTAGGAGATAAAAGTGGAGTTATTTTAATTAAAAAAGATCTGGAAAACAACGAAAAAATGTATTTTGAGGCAAAAGATTTAGTTTCTGGCTATTGCTTTCTTGTAAATGGCATGGAACATCTGTTAAACGCCTCCGAACTTATGGAAAAGGAGAAATGGGATAAAGCCTCTCTTGAATTTGAACATTCTTCCTCCGAGTTTGCAGAATCCAATAAAATATTTGAGGAACTTAAGGATTCCGAATTTTCGGAAATTTCCATTGCTTCAATCGAAATCTATGGGGACATCATACAAATAGAAAGCTCTTTGCTTCATTTTGAAGCTGCCTGTAAATACATAGAAAGCGGACGAGATTACAAAGCTCTTGATGAAGTTAATGCAGGACTGGCAGAATTGGGAGTTATAGCCACAGTTTAATGTACATTTGGATAAAAGAAAAAAAACTTTGACTTTTTTCTTTTATCCCATCACTATTTTTAAATCAGCTTCTTCTTCTTCTTCTTCTTCTTCTTATTCTTTTTTTGTTTTATTCACTTTTCCTTAAGATACTCGTCAATAGCCTTTGCCGCTTTCTTTCCTGCGCCCATGGCGCTGATTACGGTTGCGGCTCCTGTTACGACGTCTCCGCCGGCAAAGACTCCACATTTGGAGGTTGCGCCGGTTTCTTCTTCAGCAACGACTGTGCCTCTCCTGTTCTGGTCCAGGCCTTCGGAGCCTTTGAAAATTATCGGGTTCGGAGAGGTGCCGATGGCTATGACTACCACGTCGGCGTCGATGGTGAATTCCGAGCCTTCCATCGGGACAGGGCTTCTCCTGCCTGAGGCGTCGGGTTCTCCGAGTTCCATTTTGATGCATTCGATGCCTTTGACGTTGAATTTATCATCGCCAAGGATACGGGTCGGGTTTGCAAGGAGCCTGAGGGTAATGCCTTCTTCTTTTGCGTGCTCGATTTCTTCCCTGCGGGCGGGCATTTCTTCTTCCCCGCGGCGGTAGACGACACTGACTTCTTCGGCACCCAGGCGGAGAGCCGAGCGGGCAGAGTCCATTGCAACGTTTCCTCCCCCGACGACTACCACATGCTTCCCACGCCTGACCACGGTATCGTAGTCCGGGTCGTAGGCTTTCATGAGGTTTACCCTTGTCAGGAATTCGTTTGCGGAATACACGCCGTTTAAATTTTCGCCTTCAATGCCCATGAACCTGGGAAGACCTGCGCCCGTTCCCAGGAAGACTGCGTCGAATTCCTCGCAGAGTTCGTCCAGGGTCTTGATCCGGCCGATGATGTAGTTGGGCTTGATCTCGACGCCGAGCTCTTTGATGTACTCGACTTCTTGCTTTACGATCTCCTTGGGAAGCCTGAACTCAGGGATGCCGTAACTCAGGACTCCTCCGGTTTTGTGCAGGGACTCGAAGATTGTTACTTTGTGCCCCAGTTTTGCCAGGTCGGCTGCAGCGGTGAGGCCAGACGGGCCCGAGCCCACAACTGCCACTGTCCTGCCTGTGGGTTCCATGATGTCAGAGGGACCGGGGACACCGGGGGCACTAACGCCTTTTTCACGTTCGTAATCGGCACAGAAACGTTCAAGCCTTCCGATGGCAACGGGCTCACTCTTCTTCCCGAGTACGCAGAGGGCTTCGCACTGGGACTCCTGGGGGCAGACCCTGCCGCAGATTGCGGGGAGGGCGTTTGTAGCCTTGATCTTTTCAATTGCCCCTTCAAAGTCTTCTTCACAGATCAGCTTGATAAAGCCGGGGATGTCCACGTTTACGGGACAACCTTCCACACATTTCGGGTCCTTGCAGTTAAGGCAGCGGGAGGCTTCTGCAATTGCATCTTCTTTCGAATAGCCCAGGGCTACCTCTTCGAAATTTCCTGCCCGTGCCTCCGGGGGTTGCTCGGGCATTGGAGTCCTGGTTTTCTTTTTCTCACCTGTTTTCTCGCTCATTTTGAGTCCTCCTTCACTCCCAGTTTTAGTGCAGGCCGCACCTGCATTTGTGTTCGTATTCTTCCGTGGCCTTTGCCTCATCGTCCCGGTACATGGAAAGCCGGTTCATGAGTTCGCCGAAGTCCACCTGCCGGGCGTCGAACTCGGGCCCGTCAACACAGGTAAACTTTGTCTCCCCGCCTACAGTCACCCTGCAGCCGCCGCACATGCCCGTGCCGTCTACCATGATAGAGTTCAGGCTGACCAGGATTTCGACATCGTAAGGGGCAGCCATTCCTGCGCCTACCTTCATCATGATGGGGGGGCCTATAATCACTACCCTTGCCACCGGTTCGTCGCTGTCCAGGATATCCTTCATGATCTCGGTCACGAAACCGTGGTGCCCTTTGGACCCGTCATCGGTTGCAATGAACAGTTCGGAGCTGGCTTCCTGCATCTCGGCTTCAAGGATGAGGAGGTCTTTGTTGCGGGCGCCGATAATGGTTAGTACCCTGTTGCCCGCCTCTTTGTATGCCTTTGCCTGGGGATAGATCGGAGCAACCCCTACCCCGCCTCCAACAAGGATAACTGTTCCCAGTTTCCTGATATCTGCGGGAGTCCCGAGGGGTCCGACAAAGTCTTCCAGGGAGTCGCCTGCGGAAAGCTTTCCAAGCTGTTTTGTAGTCTTGCCCATTTCCTGGAAAATTACGGTGATTGTTCCTTTCTCAGGGTTGAAGTCCGCAATCGTGAGGGGAATCCTTTCCCCCTCCTCATCGATTTTCAGGATTATGAACTGTCCGGCTTTTGCAGCCTTTGCCACGTCCGGAGCATCGATGACCGTCCGGTGCACCGACGGGGCGATTTCTTCCTTCTCAAGTATTTTATATGCCATGTGATCACATTTTCCTGATAAAACGTATCTGGTGAACAAAGCGAATAGGTAAACTTAATTCTGGCGGATTTTCAGGCGGGAATCCTTTTCCGGGAGCTTTCCCGCCCGGACTTTCAACTTATAATGGCTAATGGGATATATATTCTCCCAAATAATTTTTATTTATTTTACATGTTTTGCTTCTTTCTTCGCTCATTTCTGCTTAATTTTTGTCTGCCTGCTTTTCCCGTAAGAAATTTAATGAATCCTTGCAAACTGTTCCTCTTTTTTTAGGTCAATCACAAAAATTTAATAAATCTCATTGGTATATTTAGTTAGGGGATAAATCCCGGTCTAAGTTTGTAGTCTAAGTTTGTAGTCTAAGTTTGTTTAAGGGGGTGATGGAATGGTTGAAGAGAAAAAAGAAAAGAAAGAAAAAGCAGAACCTGAAGTTGCAAAAGTCAGTCCTATACATCTAGAAGATGAACGTGGGGGCAAAAAGAAGCACCTTTTGAGTTGTGAGAAGACTCAATAAATTGCCAGATCGGTTCAGAGGTCGAGTAAAGTAGCAGCGATACGGAATTATGAGCAAGCTGGAGATTTAAGAATCCGGAAATTTAGTGCTATTATTTAGCTTGGTGCTGTAAGTTAGCTTAATACTTTATTTGTTATTGATTAAGGGGGTTTTTAAGATGACAGAGGAAAAGAAAGCAGAAGAAAAGGCGGAAGAGAAAGAAGAGGTCGCGCACGTTGAACCCATTCACCCCAGTGAAAAGGAGCGTGGGGGCAAAAAGAGGAGTCTCCTCGATACCTGCAAGTAAAAAATCACTTAATTTTTCATTTTTTGAACCATAGCTTTTTCGATTTTGTTTTCGATTTTGACTTCAATTTCGATTTCAATTTCGATTTCAATTTCGATTTCAATTTCGATTTCAATT
>CBFCWE010000108.1:0-12845 GCA_965601435.1 uncultured Methanosarcina sp. | reverse complement strand
TTTCCAGAATATTTTTTCCAGAATATTTTTTCCAGAATATTTTTTCCAGAATATTCCTGCCCGAAAATACATAACCTGAAAATATTTGAACAAAGGATGCCATAAAGTTATTAAGAGACATCTGGATAGTACAAAATATAGGAATATAACAGAAAATGCGGGGGGATTTGATAATTATGGATTTTTTTAAGAAAATAGATTTCAAAGCAGTGCTTACAATTCTTGTTTTCCTGATTCTTTATTATATATATCATTTCTCAGAAGGCCGCCTTGTAGATTGAGATTTGTAAATGAGCCTTGTTGATATGGAAAGAAGAAAACTGAAAAGAGAACAAAATTAGAAGATAATTGAAATGAAAAAGTGAAAGAAAATTAGGCCTAACAGATGCAAATCGAACGGGCAACCCGCTTTAATAAAAATAATTGGTGGTTGGAAAGGGGTTACAGGTCATGCTTTCAAAGGAAGAAAACAAGATGGTAGAGTTGGGGCTAACTTCCGTCGAAGACAATTTTGACGAAGGAGTGCGCCAGGCCCTCGATTTTTTGAGTGAAATCGGAACAGCTTATCTAAATGAGAAGAAAGAGTCGGAGGCAGAAAATGCGGTAGTTTCAATAAAGACGATTGGAAAAGCCGCCACCATGCAGGGAATGGAAAATGCCGCTGTAAATTCCATCCGAGCTCTTGAAAGAATTTTGCAGCATTCCGTGGAACAAAAAACCGAAAGCACAACTATCAGTATCCTGCTCTCTTTCGGGATCATAGGGAAAGCTGCTGCGGAGCAGCAGATGGAAATGGTTGCCAAACTTGCCGCTTCGGTGCTTGGAAAAAGCGGAAATTCGGCAGCTCTCAGAAACGAGGAAAGGGAAACAGTTGCCGTTGCAGTCGGGCTGGGGGAAATCGGGAAATCAGTTGCCAGGCTGAGGTTTCCGGACTTTTCGGAAAACACCGCAAACTGCATTTCCTGCCTGGGAGATACAGGAAAGCTCGCAGCTCAGCAAAAACTTGAAGATGCCGCGGTTGGAATCGAGCTCATGCTGGAAGAGATGGCAATTGCGGCAATGGCAGAGAACATGCAAAGTGCGGCAGGAAGCATTGCCGATTCCCTCGAGGAAATAGGAAAGAGTGCCGAGGAAGAAGAAATGGAAAACGCCGTTTTCCAGGCTACGTCATCCCTTCAGACCATCATGGCTCATGCTGAAAACAGGTACCTTAACGATGCCTCGATCGCAGCAAAGGTGGCCCTCGAATCTTTCAACGAACTTGACATAATCAACGATGAAGAAAACGTAAGAAAAATAGAAGAAATCAGGGAAACGATGAGGGAACTCTGGATAGGCTCCACAGGCCTGAAAACTGAAAGTAAAAAATGAAGAGAGAAAATAAAGAGAGAAAATAAAGAGAGAAAATAAAGAGAGAAAATGAAGAGAGAAAATAAAGAGAGAAAATGAAAAGAGAAAATGAAGAGAGAAAATGAAGAGAAAAAATGAAGAGAGAAAATGAAGGACAAAGACCTTAAAACCTGCCTATAAACCGGTTTATAGCCTCATCCCCCACGATCCCCAGGAGCCTTCCCTCCCCGTCTACTACCGGCAGAGCCGAAATCCTGTGGGAATCCATTTTCCTGGCCGCAGTTTCAACCGGCTCCTCGGGGTTTGCCGTTATAACTTCTTTTGTCATAATCTCGTCGAGGGTCCGGCATTTTAACGCAAAAGCCCTGGTAATGTCCCAGGCGGTTACGATTCCCACAAGATTTTTTTCTTCTGGTTTTCCTGGTTTTTCCGAAACCACAGGCAAATGGGTAATCCCTTCCCTGAACATTGTACATGCCGCATCTTCAATACTGCTTCCTTCCCCAATAGTAATTACATATTCCGCCATGACTTCGGAAACGCAGAGCCGAGAGAGGAAATTATGGAGAAGGTAATTCAGCTGCCCGGCTTCTAGCAAAAAGGCATCATGCCCGTAATGGGACTCAATTTCCCGGTAATTGACCTCCACGTTAGCGGCACTCAGGGCAGAGACTATAGCCTTTGACTGGTAGGGGGGATAGAGCCAGTCCGAACTTACTGAAATCACCAGAAAAGCTGCCTTCACGCCCCCGAAGCCTTCGATCAGGGAACCGTTTCTAGAGAGGTCAAAGTAATCCACTGCCTTTGTGATGTAGAGATAGGAGTTTGCGTCAAAGCGCCCGGTAAAGGAACTGCCCTGGTGGTGCAGGTAGCTCTGCACCGCAAAGTCCCGGGAAAAATCAAAAGCATATTCCTCCTTATCCTGCAGTTCCCTGCCAAACTTCCGGTGCATGGACTCGTCACTCAGGTAGGTAATATGCCCGATCATCCGGGCAATGGCCAGCCCGTGAGCCGGAGGAGCAACTGCCGGGTAGTTACCTTCTTTCCAGTCAGGGTCCGAGATAATTGCAAGCCTCCCGACCTCGTTAAAGGCTATATGCTGGGCAGAAGAAGCTGCCGTGGTCGCAATTGCAACAGCCTTTTCTACCATATCCGGATACGAAACCGCCCACTGTAAAACCTGCATCCCTCCCATGGAACCTCCCACAACCGCAAAAAGCCGGGAAATTCCCAGGTGTTCGACCAGTTTTTTCTGGGCATGTACCATATCCCCAATGGTGATCACGGGAAAATCCATGCCGTAGGGAGTTCCTGTCTCCGGGTTGATTGAAGCCGGTCCAGTGGAACCTTTGCAGCCCCCGAGTACGTTGGAACAGACCATGAAATACTTCTCCGTATCCAGGGCTTTTCCGGGCCCGATGATGCTATCCCACCACCCGGCCTTCTTATCCCCTGCATGCCAGCCCGAGGCATGGGCGTCCCCGGTCAGGGCATGGCAGACCAGGATGGCATTGCTTTTCTCCCGGTTCAGGGTCCCGTAAGTTTCGTAGGCTAACGTTAGCTCTTTGAGTCTGCCCCCGCCTTCAAGCAGCAACTCACCGTCAAACCGGCAACACCGGGTCTCAACAGTACCTACGGATTCTCTTTTCACATTCGAACCTCCGTTTTACTTCATCCCTGGGCATCTTTTCCAAACGTCAAGTCCAAACGTCAAGTCCAAACGTCAAGTCCAAACGTCAAGTCCAAACGTCAAGTCCAAACATCAAGTCCGAGCATTACTCCAAGCTCTCATGCCCCGGTTTTTTCTGCTGCCACCTGCTACTTTATTTCTCCTGAGACTTTGCCAGCGCCTGTTCAATATCCCCGATAATGTCCTCAACATCCTCGAGCCCCACGGACATCCGGATAAAATCGTCAGTTACTCCGGTGGCTGCCCTCTCTTCAGAAGTAAGCTGCTGATGGGTCGTGGAAGCAGGGTGGACAACAAGGCTTTTTGCGTCCCCGATGTTTGCGACATGGGAGAGCAGCTCCACATTCTCAATAAACTTCCTGCCAGCTTCCATTCCTCCCTTTATCCCGAAACCAAGCAGAGCCCCATAACCACCTTTGAGGTACCTGGAAGCCAGGACATGGCTCGGGTGCTCCGGAAGCCCCGGATAACTGACCCAGGAAACCGCAGGGTGCCCTTTGAGAAACTGCGCAACCTTCAGGGTGTTTTCACTGTGCCTGCTGACCCTTAAGGAGAGGGTCTCAAGCCCCTGCAGGAAGAGGAAGGCGTTAAAGGGGCTCAGGGCAGGTCCGAGGTCCCTCAGGAGTTCGACCCGGGCCTTTACAATAAAAGCAATGTTCCCGAGCTCCGGCACGTTCCCGAAAGCTTCCCGGTACTTCAGCCCGTGGTAGCTCGGGTCCGGTTCCGTGAACCCCGGGAACTTTCCCGAATCCCAGCCAAACTTCCCCGAATCCACAATAATCCCTCCCAGGGAAGTCCCGTGCCCGCCAAGGAACTTGGTCGCGGACATGACAACGATATCCGCCCCAAAATCAAAAGGCCTTATAAGCCCGATCTCGACCGTGTTGTCCACGATCAGGGGGATACCCGCCTCATGGGCAATTTCCGAAATGGCTTCAAGGTCAGGTACATCAAGCTTGGGGTTGCCTATTGTTTCGGCATATATCGCCTTTGTTTTTTCAGTGATCGCTTTTCTGAACTCTTCTGGTTTCGTAGAATCAACAAAACTCACATTTCTCCCAAGTTTCGGGAGGGTGTGATTGAAGAGCTGGTATGTTCCCCCATAGAGGTTGTCCGCCGCTACAACCTCATCCCCGAGTTCCGTTATGGTGAGCAGCGCAAGGGAGATTGCCGCCATCCCTGAAGCCACGGCCAGGGCTCCTGTCCCGCCTTCGAAAGCTGCAACCCGCTTTTCCAGGACATCGGTGGTAGGGTTTGTCAGGCGGGTATAGATGTTGCCGAATTCCTTGAGCCCGAAAAGGTTCGAAGCGTGTTCGGTGTCCTCGAAGCGATAAGCTACTGTTTGATAGATCGGGACGGCATGAGCTCCTGTTGCAGGGTCAGACGTAAAACCCGCATGCAGGGCAAGCGTATCAGGTCCGTATGTTTTAGGTCCGTATGTTTTTCCTTCCATGATTCAGCCTCGTTAAATTGAATTGGTGTTAATCCCGAACGGGTTAGGAGCCAGCAGAGAGAATTTTTATTTCTTTCAGCTTTTTATACATTATTAAGTATAATTTAAACCAGTTAATATGCTTAATATGCATATATTTCATCTTATATGTAGATTTCGCAATGATATGTGATATAAATATGAGTTATATGCATAATTTTCGTATTTTTACCGCTTCAATCCCCCAGGCACCTGTCATTCAGATGACGGATGAAGTGAACTGCCTGGATGCCATCGGTTCCCCCTTTACTATGACAGCCCATATAGTATTTGAAATAATATATAATTTTATATGGATAAATATTCAAGAGTTTTCCCGTAAAAACCCTGTTTAACTGGCGATCTCACTGGTGCTCAGGTTGGTGCTCAGGTTGATGCTCAGGTTTAGTGAACATATTTATGAAAAGAGGTCAATAATTAACTGTTATTTTTTGGGGGGGGATATAATGAAGAGTCTGGTACGGTTATTGCTTAATTAGTCCACCTGATAAACGGCAAATTCCCCCATGGAACAGAGGAGTGGTACTAAAATGAATGAAAAGAAACCTTCCAGGGTTTTAACTACCGGGTTTGGGATCCCGGTGGGGGATGACCAGAACAGCCTTACGGCCGGGGAACGCGGACCTGTCCTTATGCAGGATGCCCATCTGCTGGACAAACTCAGCCATTTCGATCGGGAACGCATTCCTGAACGTGTAGTACATGCAAAAGGTGCGGGTGCCGGCGGGTACTTTGAAGTGACTGCTGATGTTACAAAGTACACAAAAGCTAAGTTCCTTTCCGAAGTCGGCAAGCGTACCGAAGTCCTTGTCCGCTTTTCAACTGTCGGAGGGGAAAAAGGTTCGGCAGATGCAGCCCGCGACCCGCGAGGGTTTGCCGTAAAGTTCTATACTGAGGATGGAAACCATGATTTGACAGGAAACAACACCCCTGTGTTTTTCATTCGCGACCCCCTGAAGTTTCCGGATTTTATTCACACCCAGAAACGCAATCCCGCTACAAACTGCAAAGACCCAAACATGTTCTGGGACTTTCTCTCCCTCACTCCGGAATCAATTCACCAGGTCACTATCCTTTTCTCTGACCGGGGTACTCCTGCTACTTACCGAAACATGAACGGCTACTCAAGCCACACCTACAAGTGGTACAATGATAAGGGGGAATACTTCTGGGTACAGTACCATTTCAAGACTGACCAGGGCATAAAGAATCTGACCCGTGAGGAAGCCGAGAAATTAAGCGGGACTGACCCGGACCACGCAACAAGGGACCTTTATGAGGCAATCGAGAGGGGCGACTATCCTTCCTGGACCCTTGAGATGCAGATAATGACCCCGGAGCAGGCTGAAGATTACCGCTTTGACATCAGGGACATTACCAAGGTCTGGCCCCACGGCGATTTTCCGCCTATAAAGATAGGAAAACTTGTATTGAACCGGAACCCGAGCAATTACTTTGCCGAAATTGAGCAGGCAGCCTTCAGCCCTGCAAACCTGGTGCCGGGAATTGGCATTTCTCCGGACAAGATGCTGCAAGCCAGGGTCTTTTCCTATCATGACACCCACGTCCACCGCCTTGGTCCCAACTACAACCTGATCCCTGTGAACGCTCCAAAGTACTCACCCGAGACCAGCTACCAGCGGGACGGGCTAATGCGCGTTGACGTTAACGGAGGCGGCGGCCCCAATTACTGGCCCAACAGTTTTGGCGGACCTGCTCCGGATTCCACTTTCCTTGAACCGCCCTTCGAGATCTCGGGACCCGCAGCCCGTACGCCTTACAGGCACCCCAACGACGACTTTGTACAGGCAGGCAACCTCTACCGTAACGTCATGACCTTCGAAGCCAGGGAGCATCTGGTAGGCAACATCGTAGCCCACCTTTCAGGCGCACAAAAACGTATCCAACTAAGGCAGACAGCCCTTTTCTTTAAGGCAGATCCCGACTATGGGAGCTGGGTAGCCAGAGGTCTCGGACTTGACGTAAAAGAAATTGAGCACCTTGCCAACATGACTCAGGAAGAGCGTGTAAGGGCGACTGAAAGTGAAATTACTCCGGGAGAGGTTCCGATTTCACCACCAGCCTGAGAGATAAGCGGAAAAAGATGGGGAAATACAAAAACCAGAAAAGGGGAAATACAAAAACCAGAAAAGGGGAAATACAAAAACCAGAAAAGGGGAAATACAAAAACCAGAAAAGGGGAAATGCAAACCTTTTCTCATTTCCCCTCCTTTTTTTAAAATAGAATCTCAGTTCGTAAGCGACTGGATGGGAGCCGGGATCCTGCCGCCCCTTTTCACGAAGGTTTCGGAACTGAACTTGCTCACAGGCATGACGGGAGCCATACCTAGAAGCCCTCCGAATTCCACGGAATCCCCGACTTTTTTGCCCGGAGCGGGGATGATACGGACAGCTGTCGTCTTTTTGTTAATCATTCCGATTGCCATTTCGTCAGCGATGATCGCGGAGAGGGTGCAGGCAGGCGTGTCCCCCGGGACAGCGATCATGTCCAGGCCGACGGAACAGACGCAGGTCATGGCTTCAAGCTTTTCAAGGCTCAGGGCTCCGACGTTTACGGCCTCGATCATGCCTGCATCCTCACTAACCGGGATGAAAGCCCCGCTCAGGCCGCCGACGGAGGAGGAAGCCATTGCCCCGCCTTTTTTTACGGCATCGTTCAGGAGGGCGAGGGCTGCGGTTGTCCCGTGGGTCCCGCAACGTTCCAGGCCCATGGCTTCCAGAATGGCTGCAACACTGTCCCCTATTTCGGGAGTGGGGGCAAGGGAGAGGTCAAGGATGCCAAATTCCACGTCCAGCCTCCTGGAAACTTCCTTTCCCACCATCTCGCCCATGCGAGTGATCTTGAAAGCGGTTTTCTTGATCGTTTCCGAAATCTCCGTGAGGTTAGGGTTTTTTAGGTCCCTGAGAGCTGCGTTTACGACGCCCGGGCCGCTTACCCCTACGTTAATCACGCATTCGGGTTCACCTATGCCATGGAAAGCCCCTGCCATGAAGGGGTTATCCTCGGGGGCGTTGGCAAAGACCACCAGTTTTGCGCAGCCGATTCCGTCCCGGTCCGCGGTCAGCTCGGCGCTCTTTTTGATGATATTTCCCATCAGGCCAACGGCATCCATATTGATTCCCGCCTTTGTGGTTGCCACGTTTACGGAAGAGCAGACCTTTTCGGTTGAGGCAAGGGCTTCAGGAATAGAATTGATCAGTTTCAGGTCACCCTTCGTGGCTCCTTTATGGACCAGGGCACTGAAACCCCCTATGAAGTCCACACCGGTTTCTTTTGCGGCTTCGTCCAGGGTCCTGGCAACGGAGACAAAATCAGGAGTTTCACAGCTTTCGGCTGCAATGGCTATGGGAGTTACGGAGATCCGCTTGTTAATGATGGGAATCCCATAAAGGTTCTGAATTTCTTCCGTTGTCCGGACCAGGTTCTTCGCATTGGCCGTGATCTTTTCGTAGATATTTTCATTGAATATATCGATGTCCGGGTGGCTGCAGTCCCGGAGGCTGATTCCCATGGTTACGGTCCGGATGTCCAGGTGCTCCATTTTCACCATCCGGATGGTTTCCAGAATTTCATTCGGGTTGATTAGCATGATACCCCTCCTTCCCCTCCATACGATCAGATCCTGTGCATGAAGCGGAAAACGTCTTCTTGCTGCACCTTAACCTCGACACCGAGCTCTTTCCCTTCGCTGCCCATGGTCTCCTGGAAAGCCGCAAGGTCAAAGTTCTCCTCCGGGGCTTCTGCCAGCATTATCATGGTAAAGATCCCATCCATGATGGTCTGGCTTATATCCACAATGTTTACATTGAAATTCGCCATTACGGTGGTGATCCGGGCAACAATTCCTACCCGGTCACTCCCTATAACCGTGATTATGAAACGACTTGATGTCATGATATATCTCCTCTCTGCTTCAAAAACCCGGGCCGGAAAAACCCGGAAAGTTCTGGAAAAGAATATTGGAAAGTATCTGCAGGAAATTTCTATCCAGCAAGAGGGCGGAGCCAATTATAAGCTTTCCCACAGGTTCCTGTCTTCAGCCCTGATTTTTTTCCTCCGGAGTTTTTCTTCCGGAGTTTTTCTTCCGGAGTTTTTCTTCCGGAGTTTTTCTTCCGGAGTTTTTCTTCCGGAGTTCCTCTACTTAGACTCGATGGATATCAGCTTTTCGCACAATTCTAAATAGTTCTTGATAGCCAGGCAAAATAATTTGATATATTCTCTAAATTTTATTATTAGTGTATATATATCAATTATATGTAATACTTTAGAAGAGGGATTAAAGAAATTTTGGATTAGGAGAGAACGTGAATAGAGTTTGATCCCTAAGGATTTTTGAAACCTTCAGCACCGGGAATCGGGCAATCTCTCAAGCTCTTCAAGAACCTTTCCCACGACAACGGGAGAGCGTTCATAACCCTTCACCTTTACTGTCATGTCAGCATATTTCCTGTACAGGACAAGCCGCTCCTCAAAAAGTTCCCTGAGGCTCCTGTCTTTGAAGCCGACAAGCCCCCTCTTAGCCGGGTTTCGGATCCTTCGTACTATATTTCTGAAGGAAGTGTCCAGGAAGATGATTGTTGAGTTCTCTTTCAGGAAATTCATTGCTTTTTCGGAGTAAACTACGCTCCCCCCCGGAGAAATGATGGAATTGCCCCTTAAATCAAGGCTAAGCACGGCTTCCTCCTCCAGCCTGACAAGAGCGGGATCCCCGCGTTTGTCAATAAGGGCCTGCAGAGACATGCAGGTTTTTTCCTTAATTAATGAGTCAACGTCAATAAAAGTGCAGCTCAGGCGTTTTGCAAGCGCCTTTCCAATCGTGGTTTTCCCGACACCTGCCATGCCTATCAAGGTTATATTCATGCGACTTTACCCCAAAACTTCCGGAAGATAGGGACCAAAGCTTCCAGCCCTGATAAACTCCCCGCTTATAAATCCTCCTTCAATGTATAAATTTTTGCCTGCATAAATATAAAAACTCTTAATATATAAATTATTCAACATTACATTTTATCTCATGTGGATAAAATTTTTTACCTGAGGCCCTAAAGAGCTTGCAAGGACCGTTCAGGGACTTGATTAAGAAGCTAAAATTAAAAGAAAAAAGAGAAGTAGAAAGGGATATACTTATCCAGCTTTAAAATTTGGAATTATTGCATCAAAATGAAAAATAAGGAGACAGTATTACTAGATAAGGGGTGGTCAAATACTTGATAAAACCATCAAGAAATACGGAAACATGAGCCCGGAAGAAATCGAAGCTACCAGGAAGGGGGTTCAGGAAATCTGCATCTGCAGGGAATGCCCAACCTGGGACAGGTGCGCGCAAGAGATCGGTTTTTGTTTTCCCGGAGTCGGAAAAAACAGGTGCATCAGGAAGGACCTGGGGTGCATCTGCGGAAAGTGCCCGGTAAGCGAAAAGTTCGAGTTGAACCAGGAATACTACTGCATCATCGGGCCGCAGAAAGAAAAGTGGGGTCTATGAAAAAGGTCTATGAGAATTTGCTTTATGGGAACAATGACCGGAAATTTTACTTTCGGGGATGATTCTCTTTCTTCTTTGTGTGAGGAGTTAGAGGGTTAAGTTCCCCTATGCACTTTTCAACCTCTTCGGAAGAATTGCCAAATGCTGACAGACACTCCGAAAATACGACCCTGGTGCCTGAGACATAATGCTTCAAGAAACCCTTTGTTGTCAGCTTATCAACATGTTCCAGGGAAACAATTGCGAGGTACATGAGAAGCCTTATGAAAAAAACGAGATGCAGCACGAGCATCTTGACCCAGGGGCTGTCCGAGCTTATCGCCATCCCGCAAATCCAGTTGCAGAGTTTCAGGGAATGGGAAAGTAGCCTGATCTTGTAAAAGTGGAAGAATACAAGCGATAAAATAAGGAAAAAGGCACACTCTGCTGCCAGATTCATATCTTGCGACGCTAAGTTCATTCTAGATAAGTCCGTATATTTAAGTCCGTATAGGTCACAGATTCTTACTTCTCACTATTATTTTAATGTATGCTTTTTTAGGACCTGGACTCTGATCAATAAAAGTTCCATTGAAGTTCCATTGAAGTTCCATTTAAAGTTCCCGATACGGACAGAGTCCGGGGTCCGGAAAGAGTTTCAGGTTTGATTCCGGCTTAAGGTTCATTTTCGATTAGCTCCGGCTTAAACCCGGCACCCCTTTAAATTTGCTATTTTTCGAATTTTACCGCCCGTTTACTTTCCTGCCCCCGGCCAGGATCGCAGCTGCCCTTGCCGCACTTTCCGGCGTGACGAAGACCGGCAGGCCTTTTCTTTTGAACTCTCCGGACATCTTCCTTGTGAAATTTCCGCCCGGAGAGCAGATAAGCACCGGTTTGTCGTATTCATCTGCAACGGCTTTCAGCTTATCGACAATCCCTTCGCTCAGAAGGGGAGGTCCCCAGAGCACGGCAACTATGGCGATGTCGTATTCGGCCCCGAAGCCCTCTTTAAGAGCATCAGCATAATGGTCATCCCAGCCATTTCCAGTAATGTCGATGGGGTTTCCTACGGCTGCAAAGGACGGGAGTTTCGATTTCAGGTGGTTTATTCTTTCTTCGGAAAGCTGCGGCACGGAAAGGCCCAGGCTTTCACAAGCATCGGCAATCCCGATCCCGATTCCACCCCCGTTTGTGATAATAAGGATCCGGTTCCCGCGGCCCGGGCTATAGGAGTTCAGGACCCTGCATGCGTCTTTGAGTTCCTCATAGCCTTCCACCTCGATGATGCCGGCTTTCCGGAAGGCAGCTTCATAAGCCTCATACCTGCTTGCTGCAGCCCCGGTATGTGAAGCCGTGGCTTTGAGCCCGGTATCCTTCTTTCCCACCTTGACCGCAACCACCGGCTTCTTTTTAGTACAGCGGGAAGCGACGTCCAGAAAACGCGTGCCGTCTTCTACGGACTCCACGTAGAGCACCACATACTTCGTTGCCTCGTCTTCGGAGAGGAATGCCAGACAGTCGGTCTCGTCCACATCCACCTTGTTCCCGTAGCTTACGATCCTTGCAATTCCTATACCTTCCGAAGCGATCTCATCCACGATCATGGAAGCAAAAGAGCCGCTCTGGGTGAGGATGGAGAGCCCCCCCCTTCCGGGCCGCCTTACCCGTTCCCGCGTTATGAAAAAAGTGTCCAGCTTTGAAATGGTGTCGTAGATGCCCAGACAGTTCGGGCCTATAACCCTGATTCCTTTAGCCTCTGCCAGCCTTTTCAGTTCAGCTTCAAGCTTTACTCCTTCTCCTTTGATCTCCTTGAAACCGGAACTAACCACCACAGCCCCCCTGACGTTTTCGAAGTCTTCATTCATAACCTCGATTATGCCCGGAGCCGGAACCGAAAGGACGGCAATGTCGATTATGTCATCAATTTCCCCGAGAGATGCATAGCACCTGAGCCCTCCGATTTCTTCGTACCTGGGGTTTATCGGATAGATTTTTCCGTCAAACCCGATTTTATCAAGGCTCTCGAGTATGGTATAGGAAAGGCTACTGGGTTTAGGGGAAGCCCCTACCAGAGCAATAGACCGGGGATTAAAAAAGAAGTCAATATCATTTGAACTCATGCTCTCTCCTGAAGGTCTGCTCATTTCACACTGCCGGAAAAGGATGTGGGAAATAAAAAGTTTGTTATTCTTACGACTGTAGGATTTCCCCCAAATTTAATAAGTATTTCTTTTTGTACTGATGCACGGAAAAGTCCCCTGAAGTCCGGATAAAATATTGTAGCAGATATAAAATCGGGTCGAAACCAGATAAAAATGAATAGAAAACAGAGGAAACGAGTCGAAAATAGGTAAAAAACAAGCAAAGACCAGATAAAAAATGGACATATAAAAAAAATAGAAAAGCTTCAGGGGAAATTGGAGGAGATGTCCGAGAAAAACAGAGGTTTGAAAAGGAAACTTTCCTGACCCCTGCACCCTGGATTCCAGCTCATCTCCCCAGCCCGAAACCATTCCCGTTCCCCGCATATTTGCCCTGGCGAGCAGGAATGAAAACGGAATAAATTCGGCTCTGCAGTTAATTCTGGAGGAATCGGTCTGTTCCTGTAGACACTTTAGAATATGTCAAGCTTATATTTAATACTTTTCTATAAATATGTAATAACAAATCTTATCAAAATTAATGCATGTATTACCCTCGCAGGAAATTTCCTGCGGAAACAAATCGAAGACAAACACAAAATCTGCCCTGAAGGAAAACCGGTTTTCAGTAACAGGTTTTCAGTAACAGGTTTTCAGTAACAGGTTTTCAGTAACAGGTTTTCAGTAAC
>CBFCWE010000107.1:0-13229 GCA_965601435.1 uncultured Methanosarcina sp. | reverse complement strand
AAAGAAGGAAGAGGAAAAGAAGGAAGAGGAAAAGAAGGAAGAGGAAAAGAAGGAAAAGTCAATCATAGAGAGCCTTGATGCCATTCGTAGGAATGAGCAAGAAGCCTGGAGAAAAGAGTATGAAAAACAATTACTTGAATGGCAACTCAAGGAAATCCAGGATCGCCGGGAACAATTGTTAAAAGAGTTAAAAGAATGGCTTGACCCTTTACAGCAAATGAAAGAGCTATTTGATGACCTGGGTGTTGAGCCTGGACTTTTGTGGGATTCAAGTGTTGGCAAATTAAGTAAGCAAGACACATCTTTCCTTAAACAATGGGCAGAATATCTGAAAAATAATGAAAGCGTTCGTAATTTATGTGAATTAATGGGAAGATTACATAAAGAACAACAATCTCATCACAAAGAGATTATTAATTCAACCGTTCAATACTCTGTTATAAAACCAGATATATATTCCAATGAAGAGATTGTTGGTATTGAGCTTGGTAGAGATTTGGAAAATGTAATACCACAGGAATTGGCTCTGTTAAGTGACTCTGATATTGCATTGCTTTTTGACTTGAAATATGTTGAAAATCGACTGATGTGTTTTTCTCAACAGGGCTACAAAACAGAAATCGTTGAAGAGAACATTCAGAAAACCGTAAGCGTTGTTGATGATGAAAAGATGGGGCCGATAATTATTTGTGTTGATACAAGTGGATCTATGTCAGGTGCTCCGGAGAATATAGCCAAAGCATTAACTCTTAGTTTGTCATCTCGAGCGGTTTCTCAAAAGAGAAAATGTTATTTGATAAATTTCAGTACTTCAATAAAGACCCTTGATCTTACCCCTCCGAAAGGCATTCATGATTTGATAGACTTTCTTAAAATGAGTTTTCATGGGGGCACCAATGTTGCACCAGCTTTACACGAGGGGGTACGGATGATGTTGGAAGCTGATTACAAAAAAGCGGATTTACTGGTTATTTCAGATTTTGTTCTCTATGGTTTATCTTCTAATATTGTTTCCCAGTGCAAAAAGCAAAAACAAGAGGATAATCGCTTTTTTGCATTGTCCATCGGTAGTTTTGACCCTCAGCGTGTTGATGAAGATGTTTTTGATCAGAGTTGGACATATAACCCTCAAAGTGGTGGCATTTCAGAAATCAACAATGTGGTTGAATGTGTTACCCGGAAATGATGGAACCAGAAAAAATAGCCGTTCTTCGTCCATAATTCAGGAATTATTTTTCAAAAAGTCTCGTTTTAAAATTCATGTAACCGAGTAAAAAAAGAAAAGTCCAGGGCCTTTTCTGGCCCCTTTCATTAAACTTTCAAAAGGTTTTCAAAGGTTTTCAAAGGTTTTCAAAGGCTTTCAAAAGGCTTTCAAAAGCCAATCGCCCTTTCGGCCGGGATCACAGCCATTGGCACCTGGCCTACGAGGCGGGCTACTATCCTGCAGCGGGAAAGGAGATATTTTTCTTTCCTGATGTCCTCTAGGCGGTCGAAGATGTGGCTGTTTTCAGGGCTCTCGGGGATATTTTCCCGGATGGTTGTTTCGAGAGATTCCATTTTTTGCATGAGGAGTTTTTTGTCGGCTGAGCTTTCGAAGGTCCAGTCCCGGACTTCGCGACTGACGGCAGAGGCTATTTCTTCGGAGGAAGTGCCTTTTACCAGGAAGCAGGCAAAACGGGCTTTTGCCCTGATTTCCTCAAGGGTGTCTTTCATCCTCTGTTCCGAAACCTTCTGCTTTAGGGCAGGGTGTCCTTTTTGCTCAAATTTCTTTGAAAGGACGGCTCCTTCTTCAGCCCGCTCGAAAAGGTCACGGGAATCCTCAAAGATCCGGAGAGAAGCTTCAAGAAGCTTCTTCTCGGAAGCAAGGTTGATTGAGCCGGGTTCGGCAGCGTCCTGCAGGATTTTTGCAAACTGCCTGAACGTCCTGGAGAGGTCGTCGATTTCGTCCACATCTCCCATTTCACAGACCATGGCTGAAAAGTACTTCTCGGACTCTTCCCTGCCGGGCTCGGAAGGATCGGAAGAAACGGAGATTTTTCCGGAAGAGCCAGCAGACAGAAGGTTCAGGAAGGTTTCGTAGAAGTTCAGGTAAAAACCTGGAAGAGGGTGGTTGGAAGCTGTCTCAGCCGAATTCCTGAAATCCAGGACGGCTTCTTTAAGCCCGCGCATGTATTCGGCTCCAGATTTTGCCTTTGCTGCGGCATGGAGGGAGGCTATGCCGAGGGAGCGGAAAGCATACTTCCGCACGTAAGCGCACTCTGAACCTGTTAGTTTCTCAAGGCTCTCCAGGGCCTGATGAGGGTAGGGATGCACCGTATAGGCAGACTCAAAGGCCCGGGCAGCTGCCCTCTGGACAGAACTGTCCCTGTGGTTTGTAAGGGACAGGAGATCAGCCCAGGCTTTCTTTTTGTCCGGGACCAGCGGGAAAGAAGGAGCAAAAGCCTTTGCGGCTCCTTTCCGGACATCTTTGTCCCAGTGGGATGAAAGCTGCACAAGTCGGCCCCAGGCGTCCTGTTTATCCTCTGCGAAGGGAAAGGCCAGAGCGAGCAGGTCCGATGCACTTTTCCGGAGGTAATTGTCCGGTCCTGAACAGAGATCGGAAAGGTTGTAAAAGATACTCGTTTTATCTTCCACATGGGGGAGAACCAGGGAGAGAAGGTCGGCAGCATCCTTGCGGACAGGGGATTCATGGTCGACACCCATCCGCAAAACCTCCTCCCAGACGTCTGTCATTATTTCTTGTCCCAGGCTTGCCTTTATGTCCTTCTCTGAACCTGCTTCTATGTCCTTCTCTGAACCTTCATTCATGCCTGTATTCTGGTCTCCTTGCCGGGAAAAGAGAGATCGGAGGGACACAGATGCCCCCTTCCGAATTATGGGGTTGGGGTGTGCTGAAAGGTTTAGCAATTTGCTACAGATCTTTTTCTTTTCCGGCAGGTGCGGGAAAGCCGTTGCAAGGGAGTCGGCTGCATCCATCCGGACATAACTGTCCACATCGATTGTCAATTTCAAAAGTTCGACTGAAAGCTGTTTTCCCGGGTTTCCCGGTCCTTTTGCATTTCCTTCCTTGAAGACAGAAGCGAGGGAATACGCTACACTCCTGCGGGCAAAGGCAGGTTTTCTTGTAATTGTCGATAGTTCTTCAGAAGCTTCCTCATCGGAAGCAATGTGTGGGTAGGCAGAAGCGAGGGCATGCACTGCCCGCCTGATCACATAACTGTGGCTTTCGGCTGTCAGGCGGAGGAGGTCTTCCCAGGCTTTTTTCTTGTCGGAGACGTGCGGAAAAGCCTGGACAAGGGTGTCGGCAGCTCTTCCCCGTACATAGCTGACTTCGCTTCCCGCAAGTTCGGTAAGGTCTTTCCAGGCACTGTCTTTATCCTCAAGGTGCGGGAATAAAGAAGCAATGGAGTCTGCTGCCCTGTCCCTCACATGACCGTCTGCGGCTCCGCTGAGCTTTAGAAGGGTATTCCAGGCTCTATTCCTGTCGGGAAGGTGAGGGAAAACCAGAAACATGGTATCTGCCGCACGCCGCCGGAGAGTCCCCTTTTCAGAGGCAATCAGCCCTAAAAGGTCCTGCCATTCCGGTTCTTTATTTCGGGAACGGATAAAAGCGGAAGCAAGGGCTTCAAAAGCTACTTTCTGGAGAGTTCCTCTCTCTTCCAGAGCAAGCTTGAAGAGCTCTTTCCAGGCTTTATCCTGGTCTTCAACGTGCGAAAATACCACCCCGAGAGCTCGGGTAGCCTCAATCCGGGTGTTCATGTTCGCAGACTCCCTCAGCTCTAACAGGTCTTTCCATGCCTGTATTTTATCAGGGACCAGAGGGAAAACCGATTTGAGGCAGGAAAAAGCATATTCCCTTACAGAATCGGTTCCGGAACCCGCAAGTTTCAGAAAGTCGGTCCAGACCATCTGTTCTCCGGGCATAAGGGTATAAGAGGAAGCAAGGGCATGCACCGCTGCCTTCTGCACCCCCGGAGCCTGGCTGGCCGTGAGACCTGCAAGTTTCGTCCAGAGCTTTTTCCTGTCCGACACATGAGGATAAACCGATTCAAGAGTTTTGACTGCAGTTTCCGTTACAAGGTTGTCCTTATCTGAGGAGAGCCTGAGCATATCATCGAAAGCCTGCTCCCTATCAGGGAGGAATTCAAAATTAGCACTCAACTGGTTCAGGGCATCGATTTTCTCTTCCATAAAGGGATTTAAAGTTCTGTCGTGTAGGGTTTCCTGGTCGATCACGTTTTCACCAACTATTCCTGCTGTCAATATAAATCCGGTCAACTGTTCCTGCTGTCGATATAAGTCCAGCCGACTGTTTCAGGTATTGGGCTTTGTATCTACAAGTCGTTTATACCGTCGTTTATACAGTCGTTTACAGAGGTTAGTTGCAGTATCTACTAGCGGGTTTTGCCATTTATTGCAGCATCACCTATTCATCCCGCCAGCAATTTCAGGTTTAATATATCAGGTTTAAAATGTCAGGTTTAAAATGTCAGGTCCACCAATTATCCTGATGCCAACTATGTATTCCTTTATTATCAGTTTGTGCTATAGCTTATTAAATATTTTGCTTTTTATTTAAAATTTCTAACGTGGAAGAGTTTAGAAAAGTTTATAAGTTGTATTCTTTCTAATTTATTATTCGTGTCATATGAATCGGATTTTAGCAGAATAGTGGGAATTTTTATCTTGAACTTGAGTTATCAAACTTTACAAATTCTCTTTAACTTTTTTAAAAAAATAATAATAAGTTTTTTTATACATCCTTTATTATTTTTAAAAAACGGAGTGTTTATCATAAAGCGTTATATAAGCGTTATATAAACCATATATATGCCTTATATACACTTTATATAACGCTTATATTATAGTGCAGGTCCATAGTAAGCAGGTCCTCTCCCTATCTATGCAATTAGCCCCCTGTTGCGGTCTCCATTCCCGAAGGCAGATTGAATCTTATTCACTCATGCTGCGGTTTTCCGATATTGTTCAGTTCGCACCGGGAGTTTCCCCCTTCTTCCATAGAAAACAATTTTTATTTGAGGAAATTCTATTGGTCTTACATGCCTGGCTCACAATGGACAAGAATTGCAGGAAAAGAAATTCCCTCCAGCCTTGAACTCTACCCTATAATTTACGATTACCTTGAAAGTGGCTGGAATCTCCTGGACATCGGGTGCGGGTGCGGGAAAGTCAGCATCTCCCTGGCTTCCCGGGGCTATTCCGTGACAGGAGTCGACCTTAACAGGGAGGGAATTGAACTCGCAAAGGACGCTGCAAGCCACCTGAATCTGGTCGGGAAACCGGAATTCAGGGAAGGGGATGCAGCTGAACTGCCTTTCCAGGCTGGAGAGTTTGACCTGGCTGTAATGCAGGCTTTCCTGACTACTATTGTGGTGAAGGAAAAGAGGCATCGGATCATTCAGG
This sequence comes from uncultured Methanosarcina sp., assembly GCA_965601435.1. Taxonomy (GTDB): domain Archaea; phylum Halobacteriota; class Methanosarcinia; order Methanosarcinales; family Methanosarcinaceae; genus MTP4. The sequence continues at coordinate 7,805 of CBFCWE010000107.1, read as the reverse complement.
AAGCCTGTCGAGTCTTAAAACCCGGAGCTTTCCTCTACATTGCGGAATTCGGGCAGAACTGGCACCTAAAGCTTTACCGGGAACGCTACCTGCAGGATTTCCCTTGCACAAAAGAAGAAGGCTCATTCCTTGCCAGGAACCCGGAATCCGGGGAAGTCGAATTCATGGCACACCATTTCTCCGAAAAGGAGCTTGTTTTCCTGCTGGTGGAAAACGGGTTTGAGATCGATTATTTCAGAGTTGAGGAGTTTAGCACCAGGACCGGGAACCGGGTCAATGGGTTTGTGGTTGTGGCGAAAAAAGTTTGATAAACCTTCTCCCGGCTCAGCGTCCGGTCTAAGGCTTTTTTCGTATCCGGTTTAAGAATATATTTATCTCTCATAAAAATATATATCCAGTATTCATTCCTGATTACCGCATATTATGCGTTCCAGGCAGTAAATACATCTTTATTTTTAATTTAAGATTTTCTTAATCTTTGATCAAGAAATATGAAGTATTATAAAGTTTTAAAACAATTTTTCATATTTTATCCCTTCACCGTTTAAAAAAGTATCTTTATATTTTCTCTTTTCCAAGGAGGTTTTGATCACGGCATATTACCCTGGTCTTACGTGATTGATGACGGATGTTACTTCAAAGGAAAAATGAACTGAAAAAAAGGGAATAATAAACTAAAAAAGAGTAAATTGGACTTACAAATGGATAAATTAACTTATAAGTGGATAAATTGGCTTATAAAGGGATAAATTAACTTAAAAAGGGATATATTAACTTAAGAAGGGATGAATAAACTTAAAATGGGACTTAAAAATAGAAAAAAGGAGGAAAAATGAACCTAAATGGAATGTCAATAGTAAAGTTTGTTGCATCGGTGTCTGCTATCCTGATGCTATTAACTTTACTTCCTTCGGCAGTTTCTGCTGTATCAGAAATGGATGAATGCCAATCCAGAGTATGCTCCGGTGAGTGTAATGGAAGCTGTTTCAGAAACTGCACCGAAGCCAGTAACATGTTTTCCGGTGACTGTGAATGTGACGGCGCCGGAAACTGTGACTGTGAAGGAGATCAGCTAAAAGACCAGGACCGAACCCGGGATCAGACTCGGGATCAGATCTGGAACCAGACCCAGGCTCGCACCGGAGACTGTGTAAATCAGGTGTAATAAATAAAGAAATAAATAAATAAATTGATAGTGAAAAACATTGTCTGGAAAAATGTATAGCAGGCTGGGGTGAGGGTAAGTTCCAGTGTATAATAAAGCCACACCAATTTGTTAAGTGCATAGACCAACTGAAAGGCTTTCTTACAAGATCCGATCGAAAACTTACCCTCATTATCAGTATTTCATTGCTCTGCTCGTTTCATTGATCTTTTTTTCCTATTCTGGATTTTCTCACGAAGCAGACTTATTCTACCCGAAGCTCTTTATTTGTGGATATTTCTTGCTGGTGGAAAATGGACTCGATACTTTTTTACTGATTCCTATTAACGGACTCGATACTTTTTTACTGATTCCTGTTTACCGGTTCTTTTTCAACTTAACCTGTCGCTCAGGTTCAGCCCCACCACTCCGATTACCACAAGGAGCAGAGATACCATTTTCAGTGCGTTTACCGGTTCTCTGAACCAGAAAATACCTACTATAGTTATCAATGCCGTTCCGAGTCCTGCCCAGATAGCGTAGGCAATGCCCACATCCAGCTTTTTAAGGGCAAAGGTGAAGACAGTGAAGCTGATGGCATAAAATACGAAAATCAGGATTGATGGGAGCAGTTTGGAGAAGCCTTCGGAAAGCTTCATACAGGTGGTTCCGAACACCTCGAATACTATTGCCAGTAGAAGCAGGGTGTAATAGTAATTCATTCTTCACATCTCTCTTTTTATATATTTTCCCGTTCATCTTTACATTCTATTTCTTATTTTTATTTGTCTACTTCTTGCTTTCTTGTTCTTTCTCTTCTTTTTCACTATTATGCTCTTTAATATATATCGTGATTTGTATAAATCCTTTTTATCCATTAACTTTCTAATAACAAGGTACCTTAAATCAACAAAAAGGGAGTGGGTAACATAGCTATTGAACTTGATCTTAAACGGACAGCTTTGCTCATCATCGACCCCCAGAACGACTTCTTATCCGAAGGCGGCGTGGTCTGGGACCTGGAGAGATGTCCTACATAAAAACAAAACGAAGTTCTCTTAGTCCGCTTGAGTGAACGAAGTGAGTGAAACGGACAGCGCACTGCAGAGCCGCAACTCTGCTGGTGCAGCTGAAGCGGACTGCAAAGGAAGCAGGGATTCCGGTTGTTTATTCCCCTCATTACTATTCGGACGAGGAGTTCAGTTCCTGGTCGCACCTGAACCCGATCGACCGGCTTATGTTCGACCGGAAGATGTTCCGTAAGGGGTCCTGGGGAGCCGAGTTTCACCCGCAGCTCCAGCCCGATGAAAACACCATCGTCCTCTCCCCCCACAAGGCTCTCAGCAACTTCTGGTCCGGGGACGTCCAGATCCAGCTACGGCAGAGGAATATCCAGACAATCGTCCTTGCCGGGATGTCCGCAAACCTCTGTGTGGAGTCTCACCTCAGGGATGCGATTGAACACGGTTTTGATGTAATCGTGGTAAAGGATGCGACAACCGGGCCCGGGAAAGAAGCCACGCAAGCAGCTTATGTCAACTATGGGCTGATCGCAAACGAGGTAGTAACAACGGAAAAAATCATCCATAGGTTGAAACAGGCGGCGGAAAAACAGGCGGAAAAACAGGCAGAAAAACCTATGGCATGAAGGGGTGACCCGGGAAAACAGAAAATGCTTTTTGTGAATATTTCTATATTTCTAAAAAGCTATAACTTTACTTATTCATTTTTTTATTGTTATCCTTTCTTTATCCTGGACATTACGTTTTGCTTTACCTCTTTTTCATATTTCTTCCAGCTGTGTTCATCAATTTCGGGCATGGAAAGTTCCGGGGCTTCACCTCTTTCTTTTCCGCTGCAGGAATCGATTGTCTTCTGAATAACTGCAGGGTCGGTAGTTCCCACAAGGTCAACAACTTCAATTTCCCGGAGGAAGCGGGAGATAGCTGTCGCCGGGATTTCGTTAAGGTAAGGGATCACTCCCTCTGACCCGACAATCTTTCGTGACCCCCCGAAAGCCGAAACCCCATTTTCGGCAAGTGCCAGCAGGGACTGCCCGGCAAAGTGCTCGCTCTCCTTCCCGCAGACGAGCAGGCAACTGATCCTGGGATTCGAAAGCACATTGACTATCACCTTCTCAATCCCGAAGTTTTCCGTAAAACAGGTCCCACAGATGGCATAGTTTTTAAGGTTGAGGCTGCGGTAGTCCGAGGCAAGGGTTACGACTGCTACGGGAGAATTTTGGTCTCCTAATACATAATCACCGGGAGTTACGGGCCATTCCATGAAAAAGCTCCTTTTCTTATAATTGCTTATTTCTTAATAGTTTGTAGTACACTTCTTAATAGTTTGTAGTACACTTCTTAATAGTTTGTAGTACTCTTTTTGATGATGTGTAATTCTCTTTTAATGATTTGTTATACTTAATATATTAATTTCTGTTGAGATAGTTCTGTTGATAATGAAAAACTGAAAGTAAAGGGATATTTTTAGGAAAAAATAAAGGCAACAACAGTAATGAAACCAACAAAAGTAAAAAAATAACAATAATGAAACCAACAAAAGCAAAAAAACAACAGTAATAAAACCAACAAAAGCAAAAAAGAAACAACAGTAAAAATGTAAAAATTAGGAAAAAGAAGAGGGGTTGGAAACTTATTCGTTTCCGAGCCACATGTCGACCTGATCTCGATTGTTCTCGATCCACTTTGCGGCTGCTTCTTCTTCCGTCATCCCCTGTTCCATGTCGTACATCACGGCTTCCATGTCTACAGGAGTCCATTCGAACCTTTCAAGGATTGCGTAGGCTTCGGGAGCATCCTCGTCTAAGCCGGGCCGGGCGATGGTCACGATATCTCCTTTATCTCCGTAAACGCCCTTCGGGTCATCAAGGTACTTGAGGTCCCAGCGCTGGAATTTCCAGTGGGGAGACCAGCCTGTTACAGCAACCCATTCTTCGGAATCGATGGCGTCCATGAGAGTGGTGATCATGCTCACTTCACTGCCAGTCATTAATTCATAATCCAGGCCGTATTCTGCAATGGCTTCGTCACTGCTGATCATGATCCCGGCTCCTGGTTCGATGCCGATGATTTTTCCGTCGAACTTTTCCTTCTCGGAGTTCAGCTCATCGATGGAGTCGATAGTCACGTATGCTGGCACTACGAGCCCGCACCTGGTACCGCCTTCAAGGTTCTTTTTTACGTAGACAACGTCGTTTTCGTATTTGTCCATGTACTGCTTATGGGTGTCAGGCAGCCAGGCGTCTGTTAACAAGTCCGAAGACCCGGAGGCAACACTCTGCCAGGCAACTCCTACATCCGCCAACTTTAATTCTGTGTCATAGCCTGCTTCTTCAAGTACAAGCTTCATGACGTTTGAGCTGGATATGGATGTTCCGTAGGGGGTTGTTACAAGCATCACGGTTCCTTTTGAAGCAGCTGCGTTTTCGGGGGAATCTGTTGAATCGACACAGCCTGCGGCCAGCAGGGCAACTGCGAGAAGCAGGGCTGCAAGGGAAAAAGTAGATAATTTGTTTTTGATCACTTTATCGTACCTCCTTTGTAAAATAATGTCTCTGCAGATCGAAATGTTCTTTTGGAACTTTCTCCGCACATCAAAAGCCAGCAAACAGGATGCGAAAACAGCCGAAAGCTGATAAAACACAGGGGATGAAAATCATTTTTCAACCGGAGTTCACTGCCATGCACCGATTTCCCGCACCGGGTACAGTCCCGATCACGGTTTATCAGATACTTCAAAACCGATATAAGATGCAGCGGAGGCGAATATTACACCCTATTGCACTTCGCTGCCTTTCCAGCATGACATGGTCAGAAATGTGAGATGGATAACGGATTTCCTTTAAAGCTTTGAATGGAAATGCATGATGAAAATCCTGGGAATACATGGGGGGATCAACTTCGAAAGGAATTTCCTTTCACGATTGTGTAAATCTGTTCTGTAAATTTCTCACCTGTTAGTCGGCTCCTTTCGTCAGTTTGTTAACTTTTGACGATTACAAATTCGGGGAGTTTACTATAAATAGGTTGCATGCTGGTAATATTTATTAATCTCTATGTAATATTTTTTAATATTTGTACTAACTCTTGTATTAACTAATATTATTATTTTTTATTTTATTAATCTTATTGCTCATTTTTTCCATTTTTGCCGCTCATTTCCAGGTTAATCGCCGTCCGTCTATTCGTCTGTTTTTGTCTACTTTGCTATCCACCTGTCTACCAATCAGTCTTTAAATCTTATACATTCTCATTTTTGCCAGGGACTTTGGGAGGTTCTGATTTAATGGAGAGTTTGTCGTAAAATCAGGTTTTAATAGCTGGGTCGTTTCCAGGGGGCAGGCCTGTAAACTGCTCCTCATATTTCAAAATTCCGGATACTTTTATATATTATAAACATAATATTGGATTGAAACATAGGGGCGTATAATTGTTATTAAAAACTGTTTTTTGTTTTTATAACAAATATATCAGCTCTTCCTCCTGGTACTCTTCAGTCGCTTTTGCACAGTAGCATCTTGTTTTTTGCTTTGCTTTCGTGCGTGGAATCCGGGGTAAAAACACGATCTTGCGCCTGCATAATGTAAAAAATGATAATTCGAAAGGTTCCGGAAAAGCGACAGGATGCCGATTCAGGGAAACCAGCCCGGAGGAAATTATAAGAACCAAATGATGAGGAATTAACCTGGCTAATTACAGAAGCAATATGAGAAAGAGAAGGACAGGAAGCGCTAAACCAGCAGGAGACACTCCGGAAGTAACAAGGGTTCGCACCCCCCGCAAGGACAAAAACGAAGTACTGGCAACGGTCGCAAGTTTACTGGGCTCGAAAAGGGTCAACCTGCAGTGCATGGATGGGGTTGTCCGTATGGGCAGGATCCCCGGTTCCAAGAAAAAGAGAATGTGGATTCGAGAAGGAGACGTTGTTATTGCAACTCCCTGGGATATCCAGGATTCCAAAGCAGACGTAATCTGGAAATACACGAAACCCCAGGTCGAATGGCTCGAAAGGAAAGGGTACCTTAAAGACTAAATGAAGAACATGACAATGTAAATATTTTTGCTAACTTTACTAGATTCCTTTTTAATGTATACTTTAAAATAACTTTTGATTTTTTTTTCAAGGCTTTATTTCCGGCCTTACAACCATACCGGGCCACATTTTTATCAGTTTCATCGAATCACTTTTCCCGGACTGTTTCAGGATACCTTTATATACTTTGCTGGGGCTTGTATCAACAGCGAGGATTAATAGACGTATCTGTTATTAAAAACTTCATTTTTGTTTGAGTGATAATTATTCATCTCTTACTTTTTGGCGAAGTTGATTATTCGTTGACGTGAGATGAAGGAATGAGTTTTTCTGACAGGGTAATCGTTCCGGGACAACAATAAAGGTCCTCCGGAAATGTACAGTGTAACCCGTTCCGGCTATGGGTTGGACTGGGGTTCCGTTCAGGCCGAAAAAGGGAGTTCGCATTTCTCAGGGGCTTTTTTGTCAAGGCATGGGAAATTCCGGGAATATTCGGATTTAATTGTTGCAGGTATGACCGGATTACATCAATTCTTATCAGTTTTGAAGTACTTTTGCTCACCTCTCTGCAAGGCAATCCTTAAGCAAAAAACCAATTATTGATTATAATCGGTTTATAGTTAGACTATAACTTTATAGACGTTTGCTTATATATTATTTATAAAAAAATAAAAAGCTTCTCCATCAATATTGCCGGAATATAACCGGTCCGAATTGAGATGTGAGGGGTAAACCACGAGGAGTTAATCTGGCTAATTATAGAAGCATAATGAGAAAGAGAAGGACAGGATCAAACACATCAACCAATTCTCCCGGCACTCCGGAAGTAACAAGGGTACGCACCCCCCGGAGAGAGAGAAACGAAGTTCTGGCAACGGTCACAACTCTGCTGGGCTCGAAAAGGGTCAGCCTGCAGTGCATGGACGGGGTTGTCCGTATGGGCAGGATTCCTGGTTCCAAGAAAAAGAGAATGTGGATTCGGGAAGGAGACGTTGTTATTGCAACTCCCTGGGATGTTCAGGACTCCAAAGCTGATGTAACCTGGAAATACACAAGGCCCCAGGTTGAATGGCTCCAGAGAAAAGGGTACCTTAAAGACTAAAAATAGTCTATCTCAGGTAAAACCGATAATTGTTTTACCTTTTCCTTTACTCTTTTATATAATTCATTTGACATTTAAACTAATTGTTTGATGAAGCCGCGTTTTTCTTGGGTTACATTTATATCTCATAAGTGTCTTGTATGAGTAATTAAAAATAAAGAGACGTATAATCTGTTGTTAAAAACCAATTTCGTTTTTAATCAAAGAGTTCTATACAATCTTATTTTTAAACACTATTGACTACCCGCTTAAGCGGAGGTGACAAGAAAATGGCTTTTAATGACAGAGGAAACAGTTTCAGAGGCAACAATTCCCGTGGAGGTTTCGGAGGCCCCAGGGAAATGCACAAGGCAACCTGTTCTGACTGTGGTGTTGAAACCGAAGTACCTTTCAAACCTGACCCGGAAAGACCCGTCTACTGCAGAGATTGTCTTCCCAACCACAGGAAACCCAGAGAAAACAGGTACTAAGTGTTTGTTGTAACTTTGTTTACATTAACACTTA
>CBFCWE010000106.1:0-13278 GCA_965601435.1 uncultured Methanosarcina sp. | reverse complement strand
TATTGTTTTGTTATTGTTTTGTTATTGTTTTGTTATTGTTTTGTTATTGTTTTATATTTTTTAATGAAGATCTCGAGATGCCCGAGTTATCGAGATGTCCTAGTTTCGAATTTTCTGTTATTTCCTCACTTCCTGGCGTAAATCAGAAAGCTATTTTAACGACAAAACTCAATCCTAAATCCTCTATGCAAAACGAAGCCAGACTTCTTCATGTGACCGGGACGGTGCAAGGTGTGGGTTTTCGTCCCTTCGTGTACCGGCTTGCAAAAGCCCACGGGCTCTCCGGGTATGTTAAAAACCTCGGAAATCATGTGGAGATCCTCGTGGAAGGAAGAAGGGAAAACCTTGAATCTTTTATGGCTGATCTTCCTCGGAAGAAGCCTCCTCTTGCACATATCCTGGATATTGGGACAAATGACGTGTCTTTTTCCTCGTATCCCGAATTTTCAATTTTCCAAAGTGAAGCCGGAGCCTCCAGGAATTCCATAATTCCCCCGGACACCACTATTTGCGAGGACTGCCAGGGTGAAATTTTTGATCCCGGGTCCAGATATTATCATTATCCTTTCACGGTCTGTACAAACTGCGGGCCCCGGTATACAACGGTCCGGAACCTTCCTTACGACCGTAAACACACCACAATGGCAGATTTTCCTCTCTGCAGGGAGTGCGAACTTGAGTATATGAACCCCCTGGACCGCAGGTACCATGCGCAGCCGGTCTGCTGTCCCGAATGCGGGCCGGTACTCTGGCTTTCGGACCCTGAGGGGAACGTGCTTGCAAAAAACTACGAAGCCATCGAAAGAGCTTCGGAGCTGTTCCGGCAGGGTTCCGTCCTTTCGGTCAAAGGGTTCGGAGGCTTTCACATTGCGTGTAGTGCCCGGGCCGAGGCCCCGGTCCGGGAACTTCGAAAACGCCTGGGACGCCCTGAACAGCCCTTTGCGGTGATGGCAAAGGACACGGATGCCGTGGAATCGTTTGCCGGCCTTGATGTGTCCTCCCGGAAAATTCTTACTTCTTTTCGTCGTCCCATTACAGTACTTCCCAAATCGGAAAATTTCGCCCTTGCAGACTCGGTATCCCCCTACCTGCACAACATTGGGGTCATGCTCCCATATACCGGGACCCAGCACCTGCTCTTTGATAGGGTGCCTGATGCGGTCTATGTGATGACCTCGGCAAACCTTCCCGGAAAGCCCATGCTTATAGAAAACTGTGAGGTGCTTGAAAGGCTCGAAGGGATTGCGGATTTCCACCTTCTCCACAACCGGGTTATTGCGAACAGGAACGACGACACGGTGATAAGGGTCGTGAACGGGCAGGGAGCTTTTATCCGCCGGTCCAGGGGCTTTGTACCGGAACCTATCGAACTTCCTTTTGAAATCGAAGCTTCCTTTGGGGTCGGAGCCGAACTTAACACGACGGTTACGGCTGCAAAAGGAAACCGTGCTTACCTTTCCCAGTACATAGGGAATACCAGCCACGTTGAGACTTTCAAATATCATTCCGAGGTGGTCCGGCACCTGGTCCGGCTAACGGGAATTGAACCCAAAACCTGGGCCTGTGACCTTCACCCCTCTTTTTCAACCACCCGGTTTGCAAAGGGAGAAGGCGGGGAAAATATGCTCCAGGTGCAGCACCACCATGCCCACATCCTGGCTTTGATGGCCGACAATTCCCTGGCTCCCGGGGCAAAGGTCATCGGGCTTGCCCTCGACGGGGTAGGGTACGGAGCCGACGGGACTGTCTGGGGTGGGGAGATTTTCGAGTCTTCCTATTCCGGGTATGAGCGTCTGGGACATCTGCTCCCTCAACCAATGCCCGGAGGCGACCTTGCTGCCAGAAATCCTTCCCGTATGACCCTTGGCATCCTTTCGGGGGCCCTCTCGGAAAACGAACTTAAAAAACTCCCTCTTTCTTTTCCGCGTGGGGAGATGGAATTTACTACCGTTTTGCAGCAGCTCGAAAGAGGGGTAAACGTCGTTCAGGGTAGCAGTACGGGTAGGGTGCTGGATGCAGCGGCAGCTCTCCTGGGGATCTGCAGTGAACGTACATACGAAGGTGAACCTGCAATGAAACTTGAGGCCGCTGCGAAGCGGAGTACCTGCCGGGCGGAGCTTCCCATCTCTTTTATAAAATACGGGAATCCCGGAGTCCCGGTACTTGATACAACGGAACTTCTCCTGGGAGCTTACGAACTTTCCGGAACCTATTCCCCCGAAGACCTCGCTTTTGCGGTTGAGGAAAGTCTTGCCCGGGGCGTCTCGGAACTTGCGGTTACCCTTGCCAGGAAAAGAGGTCTTGGTATGGTCGGCTTGAGTGGCGGGGTAGCTTACAATGAACATATAACAGGGTGTATCGCCGAAACAGTGAAAGAGGCAGGGCTTGATTTCCTTTCCCACAGGCGGGTCCCTTCCGGAGACGGCTGCATTTCTTTCGGGCAGGCTGTTGCAGCCGGTTTCAAGGGGATGTTTGACTATTAAGCCGGTTCATTCCGTTTTTAACCTGGTTTTTCCCTGTTCTTAACCCGCTTCAGATGCTTTTAATCAGGTTCGGAGGCTTAAAATAAGCCCAACAATCTTCTCATGTCTTTTTTTCCAAATTTTTTCCGAAGGGAGCTAGATCGTACTGAAATTTGATCAGAAAGACAAAACTACAAAATTAAATAAACGATCCGTGCTTAGATACAAAGGGGAGCAGATGATGGGGTTTAGAAGTGTCCGAATTCGTGTAGTCACCAGCAGGGATGAGATCTCAGGCCTGAGCCCTGAGGAAAAGGCAGTTCACCTTGCTTTTCGCCCCTCTGATAAGGATTTCTTTAGTTTGCTTAAGGCCTGCCCGGGAATAGAACTACTCCAGCTTCCCGCATCCTCTTATGAGGGTCTTTCCAAGTTTATTAAAATGTATCTGAGCTCCTCGGGGATTCACTTTGTAAAAGGGGATGTAAGCGGGCACTGGCATGACCTGAACAACTATTTTGTAATCCCTGCTTATGTTGTTGAGAAAATAAACGAACTGAAAATCCAGGGAATGTCTGAGGAGGAGATCATTACTGAGATTACAAATCTGAGGAAAATCAGCCCTGACCTTATCCTGCATTTCCTGCACGTTTCCATGCCTTGCCCAGGCCCGAAAAAGGTCCACCCGAACAAAGCTTGAAAACTAAATTCCGAATATAATTTCGATACAGGATGATTTCCGGAGGAGTTTTTCCGGAAACCTTACCAGACCTTCCACCACTTCTTTTTTGCAGCCTTCTGGTCCTCGATCTGTCTCAACCCGTCAGCAGCCATCTTCTGCTGCCTCCGGTATTTCCGGTTTTCGTCATTAAGCCGGGAAACTTCTTCCTCCTTGCTTGAAAGGGTTGCTTGCAACTGCTTTACTAGCTCTTCTTTTTCTTCGAGCTGTTCGGCCAGGGTCTGTTCTCCTTCGTGCTTGCCCTCCAGCTTTTTCTCAAGCATCCTGACCTTTTCTTCCCTGGCCGCAAACTGAAGTTCGACAGCGTTGAGTTTCCGTTCCTTTCCGGTTAGTTTTTCTTCAAGCTTCTTGACTTCCCCGTCTTTTGCCATGACCTGTTCGGCCAGGATCCGGAGGTCTTTGTCCTTTGTCGCGACCAGCTCTTCGAGCTTTTCAATGCCGCTTTCTTCTGCTGAAAACTTCTCGCTAAGGGTTTTTATTTCCTCATCCCTGGCAGTCAGCTCTTTTGAAATACTGTTTATTTCTCCTGACCTGTCGGAAAGCAGGGTTTCTAATTGCCTGATTTCCTCTTCTTTTCCTGCAAGTTCCTCCCGGAGGGCCTGTATCCCGGAATCATTTTCCTGCATTCCTGTTTCGAAAACCTTTATTGCTTCTTCCTTTTCCACAATACGGGCTTCAAGTCCTTTTATTTCATCGTTCTTTTCAGCAACCCTGCTTTCAAAACCTTGTATCGTTTCATCCTTTTCAGTGAGCTTTCCTTCGAATTCTGTTATTTTTACATCCTTTTCAGCAAGCTTCTCCTCAAAGGTTTTTATTGTTTTATCCTTTTCAACAAACTTTTCTTCGAATGCTGTTATTTTTTCATCTCTTTCAGAGGCTATCTTTTCAAGGTCTTCCAGCTTAGATTTCCTGTCTATTAGCTCCTCTTCAAGGGTTTTGATTTTCCCTGTGCCCTGTGACAGTTGCTTTTCAAGAAGCTCTGTCTCTTCTTTCCTGGAGCTTAGTTCATCTTCGAGGCTGCTTATTTTCGCTTCTCTGCCTGCGAGGTTTTCGTCAAGTCTCTTGACTTCTTCTTCTTTGCCTGTAAGTTCCTTGTTAAGTGTTTCTAGCTCCATGTCCTTGCTTGTGAGCCTTAGGCTTAAGGAATTTATCTGCAGGTCTTCTTTTTCTGTTGCCTCTTCTCCGGAAAAGGGTTCGGGGATTTCGCTTATTGTTTCAAAAGACTGTGGCTCCTCTTCTTCCGGACACAGGGTGAGCTGTCCCCTTGTATTTTCACAGAGCTCTGCCCAGGCAAGGACGCAGGCAACCGGGGTAATCCTTCTAAAAACACTGTCCCCTATCTTGCAACCGTAGACTCTGTGTGCAATATGTCCTTCCACGGTGTTCAGGTCCAGGTTCGGATCCCCCAGTTTTGCGTTCATAGCATTCCCTTTCTTTGCCTGGCCGTCGTTAGTCTTCAGGACCTCAACGGCTTCGGAAAAGACTTCCCAGGGGAGGAAAGGCTGATTCCTCAGGTTATCAACATGGATTCCGTCCATTTCGGCCCTTGCTTCAAAAAAGCGTTTCCCGTTCATTAGCGGAATTTGTGCGGGGTTTCCTTCTCTAAAAAACTTCTTTTTTATTTTTGCGACTACAGGGTCTTCCATGAATTTGCCTCTCGACAGTCATAGTTTTTAGGTTATAATTAACAATAACATTTAATAAAAGTTATGCGCTTTGGCCGTATTTTTTAAAAGTGTTCCCTCAGGAGGGGTGGGCTTAGCTCGCAAGTTTTCCTGTTAGTTCAATAAGTAAAGGATGTTAAAACTTTTGAATTGGTGGGACGTGAGCCCGGAAGGAATCGAAGCTACAGAAAAACAGGTCAAGAAGCTTTGTATCTGCAAGGATACCCTTCCCGGGCGAGTGTGCAAAGGAAATTGGTTTCATTTTCCCGGACCCTGAAAATACAGGCGCATCAGAAAAGACCCTTGACGTATCTGCGAACATTCATAAAGTCCAATCCATATAATCTTTTTTATATATAATAAAGTCATATTCTTTAGTGGGATATTGCTTACCGCTCTATACGAATTGGAGTTCGTTCAAATAATCTTTCTTTTGGGATTCAACAAATTCAGGTTGTCTTCTTAGCGTTGAGAGAGGACATGAATAAAATGTCCCCCTGGACGGGGTGGACTATGCAGAAAGTCAGGGAGAATACCTGTTTCTAGCGGTAGTCGGTGAAATTCGGGCATAATTGCCTGAAACAGCAGGAGATGGCTGTTTTTTCCCCGAAGCAGGTATCTTACATCTCTGGGAGTAGAGTGAAAAAAATCCAAAAATCTGGTTGGAATTTCGGGAAACTAAAACTTGCTTTGACGACACCATTCCAGAGCAGAGCAAGGACTGAAAATTATCAATTATATTGTTACAGGTCCTTTACCCGGGAAATGTATTGTCTGTAGCTTTGTTTTAGCTTTACCGGGATCTTCCCTCCAGCGCACAAAAATGAGGGATATAAATAACCGCAAAAGATGAAATCCTGAACGGTCTGGCAAATGCCGTAGTTGAGGGTGATGAAGGCAAATGTGTGGAGTTTGCAAATAAGGCTCTCGAGAACAACATCGATGCTTATGACGCAGTCATCAAAGGCTGTGCCCACGGGATGAGAATTGTCAGCGACAAATACGAAAAAAGCGAAATGTTTGTCCCGGAAATTCTGCTCGCCGCAAGGGCGATGCAAGGGGCAGTGGATGTCCTCAGGCCCCACGTTAAAGCCGAAGAAATCAAGGTCACTGGAAAGGTCGCTATCGCGGTTGTCCTGGGGGATATCCATGACATCGGTAAAAACATTGTAAAGCTTTTGCTTGAAACTGCGGGCTTTATAGTTTTCGATCTTGGAAGAGATGTCCTTCCCGAAGCTCTGCAGGATAAAGTCAGGAAAGAAAAAGTCGACCTTGTAGTCCTTTCAGCCCTAATGATAACGAGTATGATGGAAATGAAAGAAGACGTAAAGCTCCTCAAAGGAGAATTTCCCAATGTCAAAATAATGGTCGGAGGTGCTCCTGTCACTCCGAAATTCTGCGACAGTATCGGTGCAGACGGGTATGCAGATAATGCGTCCGAGGCTATAAGGGTAGCTCAGAGATTGATATCCGGGGAAGGGGGAATAAATGTCATCAGATGATATGAGCCACGCAGAAAGGATCAAAGCTGCAATCGACTTCAAGGAACCCGACCGTGTGCCCATGTTCGATTCCATGACCTGGTCCGTTAACATGGCAGGGAAGAACCTCGGGCTTATCGGGCAGAAAGTAAAGGACGTAAGTTTCCCCAAGTGGATCCACAACCCCGACATTTTCGTGGAGTCACAGATAAAGGCCCTTGACCGGTTTGACCACGACTTCGTCCACTCCAGAATGAGTTCCCATATCCTTACCGAAGCTATGGGTTGCAGGGAAGAAGAGCCTTACTGGGGTGTTCCTGCAACCATCAATACTGCCATAAACCGTGTCGAAGACTGGAAGACCCTGAAATTCCCGAACATGGATAAGGACGGTAAGATCCCTACCCAGCTTACCGCTATCCGGATGCTCGACAAGGAGCTGCATGAAAAGCGGGGCGATGACGTCTTTATCACTGGTTTCGTAAGAGGGGCGTTTACCCTTGCGGAGATCGTGCTCGGGGTTGAAAGGTTTATGTTTTCCATGATCGACAAACCGGACGAGACCCGCGAACTTATAGATTTCTGTAATGATGTTTCGATAGAATGCATAAAAGCCCAGATCGACGCCGGTGCCGATCATATCTACACGCCGGACCCCAGTGCGTCGGCCGCCCTCATTTCCGCCAAATTCTATCACGACTTCGCCCTGCCTGCTGCCCAGAAACAGTCTGCAGCGATCCGGAAGTATAAGGACAAGTATGCCCACCACTACCACATCTGCGGAAACACCAGGGACAGGTGGGACGACCTTGCCGAGATCGGGGCAAGCTACGTGAGCCTGGATTACATGATCAGCCTCAAGGAAGCAAAAGAGACCCTCGGGAAGAAAGTTGCAATCGCAGGCAACATGACCCCTGCCGGAACCCTGCTCCTGGGCACCCCCGAAATGGTTGAGGAAGAAGGCAAGCAGATGATCAGGGACGCTGCCGTCGGCGGAGGGTATATCTACTGGGCCGGCTGCGATTTGCCTATCGACTGCCCGATTGAGAACGTGGACAAATTCTTCGAAGTTCCGAAGGTTTACGGCAAATACCCGATAGAGATCTGAAAGTCAGGGGCTTGCAATGAAAGAGGAACGTTCTCCTGGTTCATTGAAACTTTATCCGGTTGAAACTTTGCCCTCATTATGGGGGAGAAACTCCCCTTTTTCCAGTACAAAACACTCCTTTACTTGAGTATGTTTAAATGTTCTGTCAAAATTTAGCTAACCCATTCCTGCTTTTTAATGATCCCGGGATGTTTATAATGTAGGCCCTCTTTTTTATATTGTTATAGTCAAGGACATCGTGACCTTCCCATAGGCTATCTTTCGGGTAATTATATATTACGTTATTATTGGATAACTATCTTTTTTATGTAAAAGTCGTGTGTATTTGGAGTATGCCCTGCTATCAATGTCCCGTTGAAATATCAATACTGTTGATTCTGTAAAGGTGGTTGATCTGGTATCAATAGCTCTGGTTTTGTAAAGGGGTACATTGTTTTACGTTAACTATGTTATTTTGCAGGCAGCACTTTTTTTCTATTCCTGCCCTTGATTTTTTTGCCCCACTTTTCTCAAGAGGCGGGTTATTAATTTTTTCACTGGTAAATTCTAGAAATCACGCGGATGCATTTTTCCGACAACGGTTAGTATATCTATTTTTTGCACGTATACTTGATTGCTTTCTGTGAAATTTGGAGAAGGTCTGAATTCTTCTCCTGCATACCTTCAGATGAATGAGTACAGTATTCATGAAATGTCACCCCGGATAGTGTAGACTATGCGGAATGTCAAGGAAAATGCCTGATTCCGACGATAGCCGGTGAAATTTGGGCCTGGTTGCCTTAGGTAATAGGAGGCCGAACCGTTTTACTCTGGAAACAGGTGTCTGAAAATCTTTAGGATTAGAGTGAATAAATCCAAAAATCTGGTTGGAATTTCGGGAAGCTAAAACTTGCTTTGACGACACCATTCCGGAGTAGGGTGAGGACTGAAAATTATCAATTATATTGTTACAGGTCCTTTCCCCGGAAAACATATGGTCTGAAGCTTTGTTTTAGCTTTCCCGGGATATTCCCTCCAGCACACAAAATTGAGGGATATAAATGACAGCAAGAGATGAAATCTTGAACGGCCTGGCAGAAGCCGTAGTTGAAGGCGATGCAAGTAAATGCGTGGAGCTTGCAAACAAGGCTCTGGAGAACAACGTCGACGCCTATGACGCAGTCATCAATGGCTGTGCCCACGGGATGGGCATTGTCAGTGACAAATACGAAAAGAGAGAAATGTTTGTCCCTGAAATCCTGCTCGCCGCAAGGGCGATGCAAGGGGCAGTGGATGTCCTCAAGCCGTACATTAAAGCCGATGAAATCAAAGAAACCGGGAGAATTGCTATTGGAGTTGTCCTTGGAGACATCCATGACATCGGCAAAAACCTCGTAAAACTCTTACTTGAAACCGCGGGTTTGACTGTTTTCGATCTGGGAAAAGACGTCCTTCCCGAAGATTTCCAGGATAAAATCAAAGAGGAACACGTCGATCTTGTAGCCCTTTCCGCCCTCATGACCACAAGCATGATGGAAATGAAGGAAGACGTCAAGCTTTTCAAGGAAGAATTCCCCGCTGTCAAGATTATGGTCGGAGGAGCCCCTGTTTCCCAGGAATTCTGCGACAGCATCGGTGCTGACGGGTATGCTGACAACGCGTCCGAAGCCATAAGGGTGGCTCAGAAACTGCTTTCCGAATAATGGGAGGAGATGAAAAATGTCAGCAGACGATATGAGCCACGCAGAAAGGATCAGAGCTGCAATCGACTTTAAGGAACCCGACAGGGTTCCGATGTTTGACTCCATGAACTGGTCCATTAACATGGCAGGGAAGAACCTCGATCTTATCGGGCAGAAAATAAAGGACGTAAGTTTCCCCAAGTGGATCCACAACCCGGACATCTTCGTGGAGTCCCAGATAAGGGCTCTGGACCGCTTTGACCACGACTTTGTCCACTCCAGGATGAGTTCCCATATCCTGGCCGAACCCATGGGTTGCAAGGAAGTAGAACCTTACTGGGGAGTCCCCGCAACCGTCAAGACCGCCATAAACAAGGCTGAAGACTGGAAGAACCTGAAGTTCCCGGATATGGATAAGGATGGGAAGATCCCGACCCAGCTTACCGCAATCCGGATGCTCGACAAGGAACTGCACGAAAAAAGAGGTGACGACGTCTTTATCACCGGTTTTGTGAGAGGGGCGTTCACCCTTGCCGGGATTGTGCTCGGGGTTGAAAATCTGATGCTTGAGATGATCGACAAACCGGACGAGACCCGCGAACTCATAGATTTCTGTAACGACGTGTCCATAGAATGTGTAAAAGCTCAGTTTGATGCCGGAGCCGACCATATCTACACCCCTGACCCCAGCGCCTCGGGAGATCTCGTCTCCGCAAAGTTCTATCACGACTTTGCCCTGCCTGCTGCTCAGAAACAGGCCTCAGCGATCCGGAAGTACAAGGACAAATACGCCCACCACTACCACATCTGCGGAAACACCAAGGATAGGTGGGACGACCTTGCCGAGATCGGGGCAAGCTACGTGAGCCTGGATTTCATGAACAGCCTCAAGGAAGCAAAAGAGACCCTCGAGGGGAAAGTTGCAATTGCAGGCAATCTGACCCCTGCCGGCACTCTCCTCCTGGGAACTCCCGAGAAGGTGGAGGAAGAAGGCAAGCAGATGATCAAGGACGCTGCCGCAGGCGGAGGTTTCATCTACTGGACCGGCTGCGACTGGCCTATCGACTGCCCGCTGGAGAACGTGGACAAATTCTTCGAAGTCCCGAAGGTCTACGGCAAATACCCGATAGAGATCTGAAATCCAGGGGCTGGAAATGAACGATAAGGAACGTTTTCTTGCGTCATTGAAACTGGAAGAAGTTGACAGGGTCTCGGCAGCCTGCCCCCTGCAAACCGCAACCGTGGAAATGATGGAAGCTTCGGGGGCCTCCTGGCCCGACGCCCACCGCGACCCGGAGAAGATGGCAACCCTGGCCCTTGCGGCAAACAGGCTTGCCGGAATCGAAAGTGCAAGGGTGCCCTTTGACCTTTGCGTGGAAGCCGAAACCGTGGGTTCCCAGGTCAGCGAAGGGCGGCTTGATTCCCAGCCCTCAATCCGGAGGGCGGCTTTCCGGAAAATTGAAGCTTTCGAGGATGCCGTATGCCCGGACCCGCTTGTGGACGGCAGGATGGCAACCGTTGTGGAAGCCGTCAGGATCCTTGCAGAAACGGATGAGACCGTGCCCGTAATTGCAGGGGTCGTCGGCCCCTTCACCCTCGCCGGACAGGTCAGGGGTGTCGAAACCCTCCTCATGGACTTCTTCGACAACCCGGATTTCGTAAAGTCACTCCTGAAATATTCCACGGAAGTCATGAAAGCCTACGGCAAAGCTCTTGTGGATAACGGAGCTGATGCCGTGGTCATCATCGACCCTTCCGCAGGGAGTGAACTTCTGGGGACGTCGCACTACAGGGAAATGGCCTTCCCATACTGCAAGGAGCTTGTGGAAAGCCTGGACGCCCCGAGCATCCTCCACATCTGCGGAGACTCGAAACCCATCCTGGAGATGATGGCGGAAACCGGAGTAAGCGGGATCAGCCTGGATCACCTGGTGGACGTAGGCGAAGCCAGGGAAGTCCTGGGAGGCAAAACCGCAATTGTAGGGAACATAAACCCTGCGGACACCCTCTTCCTGGGCACTCCTGAAGTGGTGAAAGAAGAGTCCCTGGAATGCATCCGGAAAGGAGCAAACGTCCTGGCTCCCGGCTGTGGGATTCCGACCCGGGCAAGCCTGGAAAACATAAAAGCAATGGTGGAAGCAGCCAGGGAAAGCGCAAATCTGTAAAAACGGTTAAATGGAAAATCCCCGGAGCATGAGTCCGTTAAGTGCATAGCGGCAGAAAAGGGACAAATGCTCCGGGGAAAACCAATTGTGTGTGACAAACCCTATTCGACGGAGGAGCAAAGGCAGCATTCCTGTCTGTGGGCTTTCCCTCAACTGACAGGTTCAAGACCTGGGTTAAGGCAGTAGCCAGCTGTTCCTCCGAAAACCTCTGAACCGGCTTCAAATCATTGAGCGTGACAATCTACTAGAAAAAAATAGTTTGTAGTATCTTCCTAATTTCCACTTATATTCTGTATTACTTTTATTGGGAGCGATAGCTATGGGAATTAATCTGGAAAAAATGGAAAAAGTGATGAAGTATCGCTGGGTAGTATTTGTTATCCTGGCTCTTACATACTTCTTTGTATACTTCCACAGGGTATCAACCGCTGTGGTTGCTACTGACATTATGAGCACATTCGGAGTAGGAGCCGCATCTATCGGGCTCCTGGGTTCCGCTTACTTCTATGCATACACAGCAATGCAACTTCCCAGTGGTGTCCTCAGTGACAGCTGGGGTGTTAGAAAGACTGCCGGGCTATTTACCCTTGTGGCTGCTGCAGGAGCAATCCTTTCAGGTCTTGCAACCAGCTTTACGTTGATATTGGTCGGAAGGTTGCTTATCGGAGTCGGGGTGGCAATGGTCTACATCCCTGTGATGAAGATGCTTTCCATCTGGTTCAAGAAGAATGAGTTTGCCTCCATGTCCGGTCTCATGCTCGCTATAGGGAACATCGGTGCCCTGAGTGCGGCAGGTCCTCTGGCCTTTCTGGCTATATTGCTCGGAGACTGGCAGAGGGTTTTCTTGCTTCTTGGAGTATTCTCCGTCCTGCTGGCCGTAATCATCCTGATGCTGGTTAAAGACAAGCCGGAAGACATGGACTGTCCCTCTATCCTCGAAATCGAAGCCCATGAAAAGGGCGAGACCTATGTCCCCCCGAAAGCCGTTGCAAAGATCCCCATGGGAGAAGCCCTCAAGCAGACCTTCGGTGCCGGAATGAAGTTCTGGCCTCTGGCCCTCTGGTTCTTCTTCATGTACGGAAGTCTCATGGTCTACCAGGGTCTCTGGGCAGGTCCTTTCTTCAGGGACGTGCTCGGCTGGGAGAAGACAACCTATGCAAGTGTCCTCTCTTTCGTTGCGGTTGGTATGGTCTTCGGGTGCCCGATTGCCGGTTACCTCTCGGATAAGGTGCTTAAGTCCAGGAAAAAAGTCCTGCTCGCAGGCACTGCCGTGTACATCGTGATCTGGGCAGTTATCTGGTCTCAGGCAGGAAACATTACAAGCACCACGGCATACTCCGCGATCCATTTCCTCTTCGGGTTCTTCGGTGGGTTCTTTGTTGTCTCCTATGCCCAGGTCAAGGAATGGTTCCCCGCAGCAATTGTAGGGACAGCAACCGGTGCGTATAATATCTTCCCCTTCCTCGGTGGAGCAATCTTCATGACCCTGACCGGGAAGATGATGGCAGTTTCCGCAGGAGCCACTGCAACCGTAGGTCAGTACAAATCTGTCTGGTTCCTGATGCTTGTATGCATGGTCTTTGCCTTCGTCTGCCTCTCTATTTCAAAAGAGAGGGGTGCCGAAGAGGTCGTTGCACCTGCTGAAGTCACTGACAAGAGTGACTCCCCTTCAAGCTCGAAGCAGTGATAACGACCCGGCAATTCCTGAATAATAAATGCTAATCCGTCCCACTCCGAAAAGGGAGTGGGGCACTTTTTAAATTCTAAACTCGGTCATACTTGATTCAAAAACGGATGGAAAAACGGTTCAGGTTCAATTAAAAAACGTTGCTAAAATCGGTCAAAGTTGATTCAAAAACGGATGGAAAAACGGTTCAGGTTCAATTAAAAAACGTTGCTAAACTCGGTCATACTTGATTCAAAAACGGATGGAAAAACGGTTCAATTTCAATCAAAAACGTTGCTAAAATCGGTCAAAGTTGATTCAAAAACGGATGGAAA
>CBFCWE010000105.1:0-13387 GCA_965601435.1 uncultured Methanosarcina sp. | reverse complement strand
CTTGTTCTATGACCTTGTTTTATGACCTTGTTCTATGACCTTGTTTTATGACCTTGTTTTATGACCTTGTTCTATGACCTTGTTCTATGACCTTGTTTTATGACCTTGTTCTATGACCTTGTTCTATGACCCTGTTTTATGACCCTGTTTTATGACCCTGTTTTATGACCCTGTTTTATGACCTTGTTCTATGACCTTGTTCTATGACCTTGTTCTATGACCTTGTTCTATGACCTTGTTCTATGAGATCTTATTCTATGATCGTGTTCTATGATCGTGTTCTATGATCGTGTTCTATGATCGTGTTCTATGGGATCTTATTCACTCTACCTTTTTCGTAACCAGAACTTCTCATAAATTCTGCATCCATTTTTAATCACAATTCAGAGCAGGCAATCATTTTTGTTACTCCAGGGGATACAAAAAAGCCCGCATCCCATCGCCCAAAAAAAGCAAAAAACCTGTTGAAATAAATCTGCTGAAAAACTGCTGAGCTTCCAAACCTAAAAATCTCCCGACCGGAGCTAAAGAAAGAAACAATTTTACTTAATTTTGTTCTCCAAACATTAAATAGAATTATTTTTTAAAAAGAATCCATTTTAAGCCTAAAAATTAGAAAAAAGAAGGAAATAGGATTAAAAAATAATAAATTATGGAAAATAAATTAAAAAACAAAAAATTAGCTTCAAAAAAAGAAGATAGAAGGAAAAACCATAAAATAGGTGTATTCCAACCAACGATTTTCGGGAAAAATTATTTAACTCTGAAAGGAATCCTTGCCCCTTTGGGGATAGTGTGGATATACTCATTCCGGAACTCAGGATTTCGCATCATGCAGTATGAGGCATCCTTTTTGTAGGCGATGTGTTTCCCCATGCGTTTCCAGATTGCCTCCAGAGATTCCTCACAGACGTTCCCGAAGGAAAGAGGTGTGTAAGCACAGGGCATTACCTCTCCGTCCGAAGCTACATGCATCCAGCGCTTGCCCGCAAAGCACCCGAAGAGGTCAGGCCCCATGAAATAGGGGAAAGCCGTTACTCGGGGCCCATCAGGCTTGCTGTTCATTGCTTTCTGGAATTTTTCGAGCCTTTTTACATCCTTATCGCCTATTACCTCATCCTCGTGATCAAGCCAGCGACCGACAGCGATTATCTCATAGATAGAGACCTCATGCATGCCCAGGTCAACTGCAAGCGAGTAGAAATCATCCAGGTCGTCAATATTGTGCGGAGAAACTACAACAAACATGTCCGTAAAGATTCCCGCAGCCTTTGCATTTTTGATTCCGGAAATCGCGTCCTCGTATGCCCCTTCACGTCCGCGGAAACGGTCATGTTCGGCTTTGAAAGGACTGTCCAGGCTGATCCTGGCGGCATAGAGCCCTGCGGCTTTGAGCGCTTCTGCCCGCTCTTCGGAAAGCTTGTAGCCGGAAGTAAAGCAGGTTGCAATTGCCCGGGACTTGTCCACACGAGCAACCATGTCAACTAGATCATTTCGAAGCATGGTCTCCCCACCATCAAAGGAAACGAGATAGGCTCCGAGATCCAGGCTCTGGTCCACAGCCCCGCAGATCTCGTCCAGCGTGAGCTCTTTTTCAGGCTTGATATCCGCAGCCCCACAGTGGAGACAACGGTTCGGACAGCGGGCAGTGATCCCTATTGAGAACTGGTCAGGGACCCTTTTCTTCCTGATAGCCGCAATTTCCGCACTAATTACCCGGCTGAAGACCGGACCCGGAATAGGGGGGACCCATGTAGAGAAAATAATTTCGTCCTCATTCACAGAAATGGGTTTTTCATCTTCAAAGATCCCGTTAATGCGCTTGATGAAAGGCTTAGCAAGCTGGGAGAGAGGACCCTCCGTATCAAGCACCATTTTTCCGTTATCTGTACTGGCATTTACTTTGAGCACCGGACTGTCATATACTCGCATGGATTCACCTGATGAACTTATTAGAAAAATTAGTGGGTAGTTGGAAACTTTTTTAGATATAGAGTGAAAAACTGAATGAAATCAGTTCTGGTTTTGTATTATTTTCGGGGTTGTGAGGATTTTGCGTTACAATGGTTTCTGCATTGAGCTGGTTTCTGCATTGAGCTGGTTTCTGCATTGAGCTGATTTCTGCATTGAACTGGTTCCTGCATTGAACTGGTTTCTACGTTTTTCAGGAAAAGCCGAAGAATTTTCAGGATTTTTCAAGCAGGTCAAGTGTCACATAATCAGTAGTAAGGAAGAGCTTATCCCTTGCAGGACATTCCCTGAAGGTATCAAGGACTTCTTTTGCGGCCCGAACATATTTATCTACTTCTTCGATAGACCGCTCTACAGCTTTTTCCCGGCCCATTTTCGAAGCGTAGATATGGGGAAGGGTTTCGGATGTAACTTTTGACTCCTTTTCTTCAAGCACCTCAAGGAACTCAAGCAGGTCATCTACTATCTGGTACGCAGTCCCCAGATACTTTCCAAAGAGGGAAAACTTCTCGGCCTCGGCATCATCTGCCCCGCCGGCATAAGCCCCTATTAAGGCACTGACTGCAAAAAGAGATGCCGTTTTTCGGAATATGCACTCGAAATAGGCCTCTTCCCCGAACTCATCATCATCCAGTCTAAGGTCAAGGACTTCCCCTTCCGCCATGTCCATCCCGGCTTTCCCAAAAACCCTGACCACCTTTTCCCCGTAAGGGGAAATAAGCTCAATTGACTTGGCAATAAGGTAGTCCCCGCAAAGGAGAGCCCGGGAAGGCCCGAACTGTTCAGGAGCCGAAGGCAAGTTCCTCCGGATAAGGCCCTGGTCCAGCAGGTCATCGTGAACAAGAGAAGCAGAGTGCATCATTTCAACGGCAAGGGCTGCACCGAGGCTCTTTTTATAAGAGCCGGAACAGACATCACTCGCCAGCAGGAGAAGAATCGGGCGGACCCTTTTCCCTCCGGAATGACAGACATGCTCCACCATTTTTTTCAGACGGGACTCCTCCATATCCGTAATGAAGGCTTCGATCCCGGCCTCGACATATCTGTACTCTTCCCATTCTTCAATATTCATTGGAATTACTCCGCATACTTGGATGGGCA
This sequence comes from uncultured Methanosarcina sp., assembly GCA_965601435.1. Lineage (GTDB taxonomy): Archaea > Halobacteriota > Methanosarcinia > Methanosarcinales > Methanosarcinaceae > MTP4. The sequence continues at coordinate 10,315 of CBFCWE010000105.1, read as the reverse complement.
ACCCGTAACAATCTTACTGGCCTCAATGGTGTCCTCGGAAACCATAGTTCCGCTGATGCTAACCTTCTCCCCTTCCGCAAGATTGGAGGGCAGGTCACCCGTGTATTCGACACGGACCTTCAGGTTTTCAACATCCTCGTCCCTGAGCTCGAAAAGAGTTATCCCGGGGACCATTTCAATGCTCCCGTATCCCACGACACCCATTGCATTTACTTCTTGCCCTAAGTGGGCCTGGGGGTCAGAGAGAATTTCGGATACCGAGAGGTACCCTGAAGAATCAACGCCATAAAGCCCGACTATGGCCACGGCAAGAATAAAAGCAATTGCGAATAATGTTTTCTTTTTTTTCTGATTCATCTAAAACCACGTATGACGGATCATTACATTAACTTTTTGTTGAGCCTTGCACGCGCCTTGAGCAGCACAAAAATATATGCAAAAATAAGGAGCCAGCTGATTGTGAATGCCAGAATAAAAGGTCCCATTCTTATCACATCTTTTACAAATTACCGAATTTTATTCAGAACTCCTGCCCCGGATGCAGGGCAACACAAACAATGAAAGGCTTATTTTGAAAACTTTGTATGCCTAGCCCTATATAAGGATATATATTCTTTACCCAAGAAATAAAGTTCCCCCGAAAAAAGATAAAACGAGCCGCAAATCTAAATGATACCCCCAATCCAAACAGTACAAATAAAGAGAAAAATAAATTGGTTTTGTATACAAATATTATTTGTATAGTGTTAGTATATTCAACGCAACATAATTTTATAAAAAATACATTAAACAATATATAAAAAAACAAATATTAAAAATAGTAAAGGAATAAAATGAGGGGAATTTCTCGAAAAATCCCCAATTAACTAGATAAAAAATAGACTATAGTGAAGAATATATTCTGCAGGATTTACTTTATAATATGTATGTCAAAATATCCTTTTTACAGGTAAACAAGGTTGACAATATAATAAGAACAATATATAAAACTGGAGAATATAATAGTTAGAACGTTTCACCAGGTTGGCACAATTACCCCCGAACAGGTTCCTTTTACGCCCATTTATGGCTAAAGGTTCGTATCCCCCAATTCTGACTGAAAATTATAACTGGTAGTTTTACCTGACAATTCATTCCAACAGTTGTATCTGGCAACCTACCTGAGAACCCTACATGAAAGTTAGATCGGGTAATCTCAACTGACAACTTCACCTGATAATTTGACCCCACAATTCGATTGAGCAACCTCAACTGACAACTCTAATTGATAATTTGATCCCGCAATTCGATCAGGAAAATCCACACAATATTAAGGAGAAACGGTACTGAAACAAAAGAATTTCACAAAAGGAGTGGAAAAAATCCCTGGATTTTTAAAGATTTCCGATAAAAAAGAAAAAGAACCGGAAATAATAATAAATGTCAAGCGAAAACATTATATCTGACAAATACCTCTAGATGTGTTGCAGTTCGCGTTGATGGTCTAGTGGCTATGACTTGGGCCTTCCAAGCCCAAAACCCGGGTTCGAATCCCGGTCGGCGCATTTTTCCGTTTTTTAGAATACTTTTATGTTCCTATTTTTCGTATCAATTACGAACAGAATAGAGTCTACCAAGCGCGAGGGTTGCCCAGAGGTCAAAGGCGATGGGCTTAGGACCCATTTTCGTAGGAATTCGTGCGTTCAAATCGCACCCCTCGCATATACCATTTTGGAACTGAATTTACTATATAGATCGTGGATATCAGATATGATAATTTCATATTTACACCGCAGCAATTCCATTTGAGAGCCTTGTTTCATGGCGCTTTCGAGATAGACGAGTATTGACAAAATAAAGCTATTTTTTTCCAAATCTTCCTTTTTTGCAATCATAGAACCAAAAGTAAAGCCCTTAGAGTTAGGGGTTACGAAAAAAGCTACTTATCCATATTTAAAAGGATTACATGGAAAAGCCGAAACAGGAAAAAATATAATAGAGTATCAATGACATCCAACATTTAGAAAATAATGATTCTGGATGAAGGAAGTTCAAGGTGAAAAACTACTTTTTATTGCTTGCAGCCCTGATAATTGTACCCCTGCCATTCAGAACCACATCAGGATTTTCGGATTGCGGCTCGGATAGGACAAATGCAGAATTTTCAGAAAACAGGTTCATAAAAGATAATTGCACACCCACCAAGGACCAGTTTGCAAGCTCAGAGCATTCTGAAAAGGACAGAGAAATCCACTTTCATCTAACCAGGTTTTTATTCCGAACTGGAGAGATCCCGGTAAAGTCCGGACTTTAGCAGCCTTTTTTCCACATAGAGCCAGAGCAGCCCCAGTAAGCAGCCAATCAGGGCTCCCACAAGTACGTCCGAAGGGTAGTGAACCCCGATAAAGATCCTGCTCAGGCTGACAAGTACGGCAAAAAACCAGACCAGCAGCTTCAACTTTCCTGCCCTGGGATGTAAAAAGACCGCAGAGGCAAAAGACATCAGGGTATGCCCGCTTGGCATGGAATAACCTGTTGTGCAGGTCACAAAGCGGATATCCTCAGGTCTAGGGACTGCAAAAATGGGTTTAAGTGCCAGGGCAAGGCTCCAGGCGACTACAAGTAGAGAAAGGTAAAGAAGAGCTTCATTTCGCCCCCGGTAGTAAAAGAGAGCTGCGAGGATCAAAAAAAGGAAGTAATCGAACCTGAGGCTAATAAAAAGCATGAACTGGTCCAGAAAAGAAAAGGAATTAAGGAACTGCAGGATGTAGTAATCAAATTCCGAAAACATAAGACCAGAAAACCTCCATTGGAACGTAATATCCTCAATAAAAATATTTAATTTTATTTATGTCATGAACAGAGGACAACGAACACCCTCATTTCCCTGCCCAGTATCGCTCGGAACTCCCGTATGCTAGCAGCCGTCCATTCTCGAGCACTGAAACCGAACCGTGCCCGCAGCAGACAATGCACTTTTTACCTTCCGGGGCAAGTTCCGCATCAAGTTCCGAGATGAGGGAGAAAAGGGTATTTCTTTCATCCCTGGCAAGGGTACTATCTACGTTTACCGAGGTCATAAGGTAGTCGGCCAGGACGTTGTACTCGGTCCGCTCCAGGCTCAGGCTCCTGAAGTTGATCAGGGTATCTTCGGGGAAGAGCAGCCCTTCTTCAGGGCAGAGGTAGAAAACTTCCCCGTGCATGTGCCCGCCAAGTCCCTGAAGGGCTTCAAACTCAAGTCCCCCTATCCGGAAGCGGGCAATTACCGGGAATGAAACCCTTTTTTCAATATCTTCTTCCCGGTAAGGGAGATCGGGGAAAATTTCGATGTTAGTGGGGAGATTAAATCTGGAAAAGAGGTTGATCATTTTTGTATAAACCTCTTCGAGAATACACTCCTGGTGAGTGGAACCGTAAGCCCTGCTTGTTTCCCTTGCGACTTTCAGGGTCTCCCGGTTCAGATAAGAGGGAGTTGAGAAGTAGCCAGCAGCCCCGCAGTGGTCGGCGTCCGCGTGAGTGATGTAGATCCTTTTTATCCGGTTCAGATCCCCGAGCCCATAGTGCTGGAGCATGTTCACGAGATCAGGGAAATATATCCCATACCCGGAATCAATCATCACTCGCTCTTCCGGAGTGTCAAAGAGGTAAATGTTGCCTCCGCAAGGGGGCTGGAAGCTAAAGAGTTCGATACCGCCCCTTATCCGAAACCTCTGCACATCAGCATAAAAACCGGATCCGGAAGTCCGGTTCAGGGTCTCCCCCACTTTAAGTATATTTTCGAAAACTTCCCGGGGGTCCTTATCCAGGTTTGAAAGTTCCTGGGCAATATGGTTAATGTCATGCAGGAACCTCATAAGGAACTCGTCCTCAGCATCCCCCAAAAAAACCCGCAGTTTCTGGGCAAAACGGAGATAAAAAACCGTGTCGTCGAGCTTTTCCCCTGTGGTGTCGTATTCCAGAATCTCGAGCCTGTACCCGGACTTGAGCCGGTTCAGGAGAGAATCTACCAGTCCCGTGTTCTCGATGTTCAGGCTCACAACCAGCCTTTCGGGGTGCTGCCCGCGGTCGTCGAAGTCCAGGAAGGTGATATTGGACCCTGCCGAGGTGATGTAGTTGAGAAGCTCAAATAAAGCCCCGGGCCGGTTGGGGAGATAAACATGGAACTTGAGGAACGCAACAGGATGCAAGGAAGTCTGAAGGTAGCCCATCTTTTCCAGTTCCTCACGGATATTCCCATAGGCCCCGGAAGAAGCCGTAACTTCAAAAAAAACAGTCTGTGGATCGATCCTCCTATCGTACTGGATCCTGTTAATGTTTCCCCTGTGCCTCGTGATTATCTCGGCAGCCCTGTGCAAAGCTCCAGGCTTATCCGGCATGCAGGCGATAAACGAGAACTGTTCCATAAGAGATCTCCTGATAGAATAACAATTTATGTTCTTCCCTTTAATGTTCTATAGAAATCTGGAAATCTTAAGCTTTCCTATAGTATATTATTAAAGAGAAATAAATCTAAAAAATTAAATATGAAAAATCAAATATGAAAAAAAACGGACATATACATTCCCGGATCACGAAAAATCCGAATGATGTATCCAGAAAAAAACATTCAAAATTCAAGCACAAAAGGTAGAAGTCCAAGCCCTTCAAAATCCCCCACGATCTCCGAAAGCGGATATTTCTCCCTGAAGAAAAGATGTGACCCGCATGCACAGTCCGTGCATCCGAAACCGGGGACACAAGGCCCACCGACTGCTCCTGCCAGCACGCACTCAAGGCGCTCCGGCGTAGCGGCACAGACCGCCGAAACCAGGCTGAATGCAGGGCAAAAGTGCAGATAGTCCACGTGCCACTTAGGAGTTTTATCTTTGTCCCTGGAAAGCCTGATATGCCTTTGCATCCGCTTAAGCCCGCCCGGACCAAGCGCCGACCCCACATAGATGTGATAGCCTCTTTTGAAAGAAAACTCCCCTTTTTTACCCACCTGCAGGGTGCACTCACGGTTCTCAAATATGAGGCAGTAAACACCTTTTTGGGAAAAGTCAAAATTAGCGCCATCAAAATGAGTATCCGAAGAATTCGGTTCCCTCGAAGCTTCAGGATTTATCGAAGAATCGGCTTTCATACTAAAACCATACCTTAAGATCCCCGAACTTCAGAGATGTTGCCCGATACCTCGAAATATTTTTCAAGCAAAGGTCCAACCATCGCTTCAAGGTCCGCCTTTCCTTCCAGGGCTTCAACCCAGTCAAGGGGTACAAAGTCGATTCCCAGTCTTGCCCCCAGGATCCCGCCGGCCACGCACCCTACGGAATCCGAGTCCCCGGTAATGTTTACGGCAGTTTGGAGCGCTTTTTTATAATCATCCGGATAGCGCAGCATGCAGAAATATGCAAGAGCAAAGGTTTCTTCAGCATACCATCCCTGGCCGATTTCCCGAAGGGCTTCTTCATCACTCAGATCCCCGAAAGCCAGTTCATAGGCAACTTTCAGGCCATCCGTAAATTCCTCAGAGATCCCCTCCGTAACTTCAAGAAGCGGGCAGAACATATCTAAGGGCTCCATACCGTCAAGGGCAAGCTTTACTGCATAGGCTCCTGCGATAGACGCGGCATCTGAAGTGGGATGGGAATGGGTTATTTTCCCGGAAAGGGAAGCAACCTCAAGCAGCTTATCAGGATCGTTGCGGTAGATGAAACCGACTATCCCTACCCGCATGAGGCTCCCGCAAGTCTTCGATTCGAGGCCCGAATCTTGCCAGTGAACCCCCTCTTTGAGGCAAAGCGCTGCCCCTTTTGAGGTTGCCCCTGCTCCAAGATCAGGTTCATCCAGCCATTTGACAAATTCCCCTGCAAGAAGGTCTATCAATTCCGAAGGCTCACGCTCAGCCCCCCGGACCAGAGCCCTTGAAAGGACCAGCATAAGCTGCGTATCGTCAGTCCAGGGAGAATCGGGAAGAAGTTCAAGGAGCCCTTTATCCCCATACATAGCCTTTATCTGCTCAAGGGTGAGATGTTCCACAGGACGCCCCAGGGCATCTCCACAGGCACTCCCGAAAAGGTAGCCCCGGAGTTTTTTTTCGAGATCGGAAAGTTCAGATTCCATAGAGATCAATTTTTATTTTTTTCCAGATTAGTACCTCATCAAATAATACTTTCACCCCGCAAACATAAACAAGATATATCTTCGAATCAAAAAAAGGGAAAAGAGTCCTGAATTGCGATGGAATGACGGACACAGAATAACAGGTACAGAATAACAGGTACAGAATAACAGGTACAGAATAACAGGTACAGAATAGCAGGTACTGAATAGCAGATGCAGAACAATCGATACAGGAAATGGGGGGAAATCGAATGTCAGACAGAGGATTTGACCCGGACGGGATGATAGCAAGGACCAGAGAAGAAGAAAATCTATTTGGAATAGCTGTAGACACGATAACAAAACAATATGTTAGTTACCCGGCAGTTCCGAAATCAAACAAGGTGGGGGAAGTGGGGGATGATTTTAGCAAAAAAACAGGGCAGCCACAAGATTGGACTCTGGCTGGAAAAAGCAGAGAAAAAGCATCCTACAAATGGGTTGCAAGAGGGAGTACTTACCCGGTAAGAGAACTTCTCAAAAAAGCCGGGATGCGCTGGGACCCACATCATAGGGAGTGGCATAGCCATAAGAAGCCAGATATCGAAATAGAAGGCATCTATATGATGAAAACAAAAGCATAAGGTTCAGAGAAAGCTATGAAAAAGCTAAGAGAGCTATAGGAAAAAGTAATAAACGCACTAAAAAGCTGTGAAAAAAGGTATAAAAGAAAGAGTGCTCCGATGGGGATTTGAACCCCAGTCGCAGGAGTGAGAGTCCTGAATGATTGGCCGAGCTACACTATCGGAGCACGCTGATTATTAAACACTGCCACTGAGACAGCATACCATCAACTGATTTATATAATATAAAGCTTTCGTTTGAGATTTAAAAATAATATTGGAACTGCCGGAGAGCGGATTTCGCTCATGCCAGCAGTCGGCCGAAAAGAGTTACTTTCGAAGGATATATCGGAATTTTGTGCCGATTCAACCCATCAAAGCCTCTTATACGAACATGGCCTGAGGGATTGAGGGCTCCGGAACGTTTACGACCTTGTCGTAGGCTTTCATGAAGTCTGCCATAGTAATCTGTTTGCCACGTCTGCGCAGCACGAAGATTCCGGCTTCCTTGGTAATTACACTGAGTTCTGCCCCGCTCATACCGGTTGTGACTTTTGCGAGCTTCTCGAAGTTCACGTCATCAGCAAGGTTCATCTTACGGGTGTGGATATTCAGGATCTCGACCCTGCCTTTTTCGTCCGGAATCGGGATTTCAATGGACCGGTCGAATCGACCGGGACGCAGGAGAGCCGGATCAAGCAGGTCAATCCTGTTGGTTGCGGCAACCACCTTTACATTCCCCTTGGGGTCAAAACCGTCCATTTCCGCAAGGAGCTGGAGCATGGTCCTGTTTACCTCTGCCGAACCGCTGGTCCCGTCGTAGGTCCTCATGCTGCCCACTGCGTCGATTTCGTCAATGAAGAGAATACTTGGAGACTTGTCCCGGGCAAGCTGGAAGATATCCTTGACAAGCCTGGAGCCTTCCCCAACGAATTTCTGGACCAGGTCCGAACCGGACATCCGGATGAAGGTGGCCTTGGCCTGGGAGGCAATAGCCTTTGCAACAAGGGTCTTTCCCGTACCAGGGGCACCGTGGAGGAGAACCCCTGAAGGAGGCTCAATTCCAAGGTCCTCGAAGAGCTCAGGCTCGGTAAGCGGGAGTTCTACACTTTCCCTGACTTCCTGAAGCACGTCGTCAAGCCCTCCAATCATGCTGTAGTCCACACCCGGAGAGTTGATAAGTTCCATGACCTGAGCCCTTACATCGGCTGCCCTGCTGACAATGGAAATGATTGAGTAAGCCCCGTTTACGGCAACCCTCATTCCGGGATCGATCTTCCCACGGTATTCCTCCGGGATCTGGGTCAGGACTTCCTGGTTGTTCCCATGCTGCCTGATCAGGACAATATCCCCATTCACTTCCAGAATGGTAGCAATAAAGAGAGGAGGCTCGGTAAGCTGCTCCAGGTGGGCTTTTAACTTGTTTATTTCCTGAAGGTGCCGACCCGTAGCCACACTTGCCTCGAGGAGCCGGGCTTTCATGTTCTCGTTCTGAACCTTCAGAATTTCGATTTCGGTAAGGAGAGATTTAACATCATCAGCTTCAATCTCCCCACACTCAAGCTGGGTTTCTACCCTGGTTTTGACCTCTTCCAGGGAGGACTGCAAGTCACTGTCTTCTGACATTGAAAAACACCTGTTTTATCTGAATATGATCTTAATTAGTTGCACGATCCCGAGTTATCATGTGATCTTGATATGGAGAAAATCCTGACATGGGGTGGGACCCTGATCCTTCATATGAACTTAATATGGAATATAGTTCTGATTCGAGATTATAAGCCCGGTTCAAGCATAAACCTGATTTGTAGTAGTATCCGGACCTGCGGAATAAAGGAATTGAATCTATGTACTGCAGGAGCACAAAAGGCAATACTAACGAAAATCCGGGAAAGATGGTTATGACCACACCCGTATATCTTTCATGCCTCGATACATATTACTGGCCAAAAACCTGTATTCATATTTAACTCTCGGACTTGGTGGGACGATTGCAGGTTAAAAGGCGCCGGATTAAACACGTTCTTATCCTGACCCCGAATATATTAACATACCGGCAATAAATATACCATAGTAATTATAAAAATCATATATATAAGTTCCTATGGTGACTGCAGCCCACTTCTGCACGTTACTCGAATAATGGTCTGGTATCTAATTAATATATATCGATTTTAGTATTCTCTTTTAGAGCACAATCTACCATGAGGTAGAACGTGTATATCATATTTTGGAATATATGATTAAAGGGTATCCGGAAAAGAACCTGCCGAAAAACCGGAAGGAACGAATGAAATGACCGAACAGCAAGAAATCCAGAGACAGTATAGTGAATACAGTATAGTGAATACAGTATAAAGGGGTAGTAGAAACATTACAGTGCCGGAAACACCATGCAGCATCTTATTTATGTGACCTTGTATCTCAGGAATACCAGACAAGCCCCACATATAAAACTTTCCCACGCGAAATGATTGGAACCTTTGGCGGGAAAAGCAAAAATCCGTACAGTAATAAAATAAAAATAAAGTTGTCCGGTATTCTAGTTAGTTTAAATAAACTTGATTTATAAATTTATAACCCACATAAAAAAAAGAATAGTGTAAAAACAGGTACAAAAAATTGAATGGATACATTTAATAATAAAAGCATAATATCTCTTCCCATGCGATCCTCTGAAGATTTTCTAAAAGTAGGCGCAACGGTTACATTTGTTGGTTTTATCGTAGTGATGTTAGGTGTTATCCTGATAATGTTACAGCATCCTGGGGGCAGCCATCTGGGAGGATTGATCATGCTTGGACCCATCCCGATCGCCTTTGGCACTTCTCCTGAAATAACAACAAATATGTTAGGACTTGGCCTAATGATAATGATATTATATCTCTTCTTGTGGAAAACACAAAGATGAGCGGAAATATACTTGTTCTCTTCGGAATTCTTATTATTTTCATCGGATTTCTAATTATTATAGCTGGTATGACTTTCGGGGCAAGCCCGGGTTTAGAACAGGAAAGATATTACTCATATGAAAAAGGAAGTAATTCAGAAAAAGAAGATTATTTAAAAAACGCGACTGATTTTGAAAAAAGGACAGATTCCGGAAGAAACCCTTCGGGAAACGACTTTGAAAGAAAACAATCTTCAAAAATTAAGGGTGCAGGAGTCATAATGCTCGGCCCAATCCCCATAATATTCGGAAGTGACGGGGAAAGTACAAAGACCGCAATAATCCTCGCAATCCTCATGATGCTTCTTACATTGATTATGTTTAGAGGTCCCCTTTTTTAAAGAAGAGAATTCCCTTATAAGGCACACCTATATATAAAAAAAGATAAACGTTTCAAGAATACATTTATATTATATTCATACAGGTTTGGTTTTCAGGATCATTTGGGTTATTACCCTTGCATTTTGATGCAAAAATTCAAAATTCTAAAGTGGATGAGTAAAATAAAGAGAAATTTTTAAGAGCCCTAATAGCAATTTAATACATTGACCAGAAAATTCCTGATTGTAAGACAAATAATACCACAATTGTTGACGAATAATTTCACATTAAGAATATTTCATATTCTTGAGAGATCGTGTTTTTGAGAGATCGTGTTTTTGAGAGATCGTGTTTTTGAGAG
>CBFCWE010000104.1:0-13635 GCA_965601435.1 uncultured Methanosarcina sp. | reverse complement strand
CTTAAGACATTGTTAACTTAAGACATTGTTAACTTAAGACATTGTTAACTTAAGATTTTGCTGGCCGCTAATAAGGGTTGTTGCCCGCCAATTCTTGCATATGCCGCAAATAGCCCGGTTGTTTTCCAAAAAAGCAGGGGTTTTGTCCTTCCGGATGAAGGCAGCCCCCCGTAAATATGTAAATAAATCCAATTATGTACTCAATATTGTGTGTTCTGCAAACCTGCCGTTAATACCTGGCTTTTCAGCAAAAGTCGAACCCTATTATGAAGGTGCCCTGCCCTTTTCCTACCTGCAGGCCCATCTGTCCTCTTATGTACTCATCTGTGGGTGTGGAAGGAGATCCAAGTACGACATTGGTTACACCGCAGGCACACTCGACCTCCGGGCATTTCTGGGGAGGGAGGACCACGGTGAGGGGTTCTTTCTTTGCGTCTTTCGGTTTGGGGACTGCATTTCTGTAGAGCACAAGGTTCCCCATTACCATCATATCTTTACATTTTTTGCATTCTTCAAGCTTTTCTGGGTCGTAAATGTCTTCTCCAACCTTTTCCCCGTACTGCATGAGCACAACATTGGATCCTTTCGGCCAAACATAGTCCATGTTAGTTGTGACAGCGATGATTACCTGGCGATTGAAGACCTCCTTTATTCCCCGGTTGTCTCCTATCCCGAGGCCCATCAGGACTGCTCCTTCAGCTTCCTTTTCAAGTGCGAGAATTTTCTCCCTGTCCTTCTCCGTAATAATATATGTGTCCTCTACACCTTTAATGTCTTTTATTTTGCACTGGACATCTTCTATGATCTCTTTATTTTCCATATCTAGATCCCCTTGTTTTTTAACTTGGTTATGGATTCAGAGGTATTCAATAACGGTATTCTAAATCGAGGTATTTGATATATGCTATTAATATAATTTTTGAATATATTAACATTAGGTTGCTGAACCTTTCGGTTACTGAAACTTTAGGTTACTGCGTCTTGATGCATTGTATTATATTACAGTTCTCATGATCTTATTATTACGAATATATTATATTTTTTCTCTCATCTTTCCCCAAGTTCATCAACTTATTCATTTATTAATTTTTATAATATATCCTCTTAGCTCTCATATAACCGCATTAATTCGACAATTTCCGAAATTTTAACGTCAATACTTCCAGTTCTAAACTGTGTAAATAAATATATTTAGGACATTTTTTGTTTTTATCATCTGAACTCTGTTTTTCCCCTTATCGTTTTTCTTTTTTTTCAATTTATGCTATAATATCCAAATTCAGTATGCTTTGATTTCAGGGTGTATCCCGTATATTTTCCGCTTATTTTTGCCGGCATCTCGATAGTTCGGACTGACCTATCAAAGAAGATTCAGAATAATGCAGTCTAATGCAATAATAATAAAGATATATACATATATAATACACAAAGAAGCACACTCCCAGACGGCATAATGTATTACGTATGGGGCATGCCATTGACCTTCCGGATACTCTAATATCCAGTGTGCCGTTCTCTGTGTTATTATGGAGTGTACTCTGCAACTCTAATTTGTCCCCGCAGGTCCCATCCTCTTCAAGTCAGGTTTTGCCCCTTCACAGCATAAGACCTTCACAGCATAAGATTTTCACAGCTTACAAATTCTAAAAACAAGTATATCCTCAATTTTTTTTGCTCCCCTCCCCTCAAGCACACAACCTTTTTTCAATAGTATTTTATAAGTATTTCGAATTTAATCTGTATGTTTACCCCCTGAGATTATTCAATTTTGTTCTTTTCGACATTTACCGTCATTTGTATCGTTGTTTTGCGCTTTTCCTGTTTAATTTCTCATATATTGACCACAAAAGATTTAATAATGCAATTGTTTTATAGAACACTTGTAATCCAATTTGAAGGGATAAGGAGGGTAACGACTCCTCTTCGTCAATCGACGAATTCCTATCCGTCTAATTTGGTGAAGACTGATGAAACCCTTAAAATGTTAAATCCCAACACTTCTTCTTACATACAGTATATTTTAATAAATACGGAGGAAACAACAAATGAAGAGATTTGCAGCAGTATCACTGGCTGCCCTCATGGTCTTAGCTGTATTCGCATCTTGCGCAAGTGCAGCAGATTCCGTTGAGATCCGCGGTCCAGTGTACAACGGCACCAACCTTGATGAAATTCTTGGCGGTGACGATCTTGTAATGAATGCTAATAATTTTGCAGCTTTCTACTTTGACCTTGATGACGGTGTCTTTACCGAGACCCTGACTATCAAGACTGCAGGCAAAGACGATCCTACAACAGGAAACACAATTCCTGAAGGAGCTCTCGTCTACAGCACAGAGATTAACTATACCGACTTCGATTATGATGGAAATGACTGGACAGACGCTGATGGCGAAACTGTCACTCAGTATCCGATCCTCGGTTTCTTCGCAGAAGAATTCATCCCAATCGAAAATGGTTCCGCAGACAAGCTTGCCGAGCTGGTCCTCGACGATGATGATAAGTACACCCTGAGAACCGGCGAAATCCTCGACCTCGGTGAGGGCTATGCCCTTGAAGCCAAGCAGGTCGATGTCGAAGGTGACAAGGTCTGGCTCGAGTTCACCAAGGATGGCGAATTCGTTGACGACGAAATCATCTCTGTTGTTGAAGGCGAAACCGGCAACTGGGAAGTTGAACTCGACGACATTGAAGATGAAGACGATGTTATCGTCATGAGAGTGCACGTCAACCAGGTCTTCCAGGGCGCAGTCGACAGCATTGCTCAGATCGAAGGTCTCTGGCTCATCGACTACGAGAATGCTTTCACCATCGAGAGTGATGATGAATTCGGCGAACTTGAAGTAACTGTCAGTGGTGCCACTCTCAACCTCGAGAGCACCGATGATATCACCCTGAACAAGGACGACACCGAAGATATCGCCGAAGACATGGCTTTCCTTATCGCCGACGATGACAACTACCTCAGGTTCTATGTGTTCAAGGAATTCACCGAACCCGGTACCTATGAAATCAGAGGTCAGGTTGTTGAAAACACCGTTGCAGATTATGAATGGGATGCTTCCAGCTTTGCCGGATTCTACTATGACATCGATGACGACGTTAAAACAGAAACCCTTAATATCACCGGAGCTTCTGTCGGTGATGAGAGTGTCGAAATCGATGAAAACGAACTTGCCTACTCCACTACCATCGGTCTTGTGGACTTCGACTACGATGGAGACGACTGGGAAGACGCTGACGGAGAGACTGTTACTCAGTACCCCGTTCTCGGTTTCTTCGCAGAACCCTACATCCCAATCGAATATGGCGCTGCAGACAAGCTTGCCAAGCTGGTCCTCGACGATGACGAGAAGTACACCCTGAGAACCGGCGAAATCCTCGACCTCGGTGAGGGCTATGCCCTTGAAGCCAAGCAGGTCGATGTCGAAGGTGACAAGGTCTGGCTCGAGTTCACCAAGGATGGCGAATTCGTTGACGACGAAATCATCTCTGTTGTTGAAGGCGAAACCGGCAACTGGGAAGTTGAACTCGACGACATTGAAGATGAAGACGATGTTATCGTCATGAGAGTGCACGTCAACCAGGTCTTCCAGGGCGCAGTTGACAGCATCGCCCAGATCGAAGGTCTCTGGCTCATCGACTACGAGAACGCCTTCACCATCGAGAGCGATGATGCATTCGGCGAACTTGAAGTAACTGTCAGTGGTGACACCCTCAACCTCAAGAACGACGATACTATCACCCTGAACAAGGACGACACCGAAGATATCGCCGAAGGTATTGCCTTCAAGATTGCTGATACCGACAGCGGTGATGTCGTAAGGTTCTATCCATTCGTTGAGGTAACCATCGAAGGTGCTGAAGAAGACGAACCTGTTGATGAACCTGTTGAAGAACCTGTTGTTGACGAACCTGTTGATGACGGCAACGTAACTGTTGACGAACCTGTTGTTGACGAACCTGTTGATGACGGCAACGTAACTGATGACGAAGAACCTGCTGAAGATGATGAAGATGAAGGAGAAGAAGAACCAGATACACCTGGATTCGGATTTGCCTTCGGACTTGTTGGACTTCTTGCAGTAGTCTACCTCGTTAGGAGAAATGACTAAATCTTTTGAATGAAGGGTTTTCCTAACCCTTCTTCTTTTACCTTTTTTTCATTGCCTTTTCTTAGATACCTTTAAATTCAAGCGCTTCTTTTAAATTGACCTCATCCAAGGATTTTATATTCCGATTAAGGATCAAGGTGAAATTATGAAAAAAAGTATGGTTTTATTATCTGTACTTGCGGTTTTGATGATGGCCTTTTCAGGCTGTGTGGACGGTAATGACCCCGCGGTCAACGGGACAGATGCGAATACCTCGGAAGTAAATGCAAATGTCAGTGTGGATATGGGCACGGCTGATATGAGCACAATTGCCCCCGCTTCCGCAGATTTTGAATATCTCGCATCTCTATCGCTTTCTGTAGATGACATTAAACAGGATTATGAAGCTGAGAATGTTTCCGGGATCCTTGGCGGGTCCGAAGGTATGTACAAATATTCCGACGGGAATAACTTTTACATAGATGTTATCGAATTTGAAGACAGTTCTGCCGCAGAGGACCTTATCTTCGAATACAAATCTTCCTTCTCATCGTTGAGGACCGGGTCTCGGTTCGTCGAAGAGTCCTTTAACGGGCATTTCGCGACAAAAATTACCGAGTATTCCACAGTAGGCGGAGAACAGGTTCCCAGATACTCCTACATCTGGCAGCATGAAAACTATGTTTTCGTTGTCTATGGGAACACCGATGACGCTTCGCTGGTTAAGGAACTGGCAGAAGCCACAGGATATTAAGTAATCATTGAGTGAGTTTACGGGTCTTAATCCCTTCTTTTTCGAGAATGGGGCTTAAATCCTTTCTCACTTTTTCTTTTTTAGAATTATCCAGACTCATTTTTCTTTCTTAGAGTTTTTTTTCTGATTCTTTTTTTATTGCTTTTTCTCGCTTTTTTTCTTTTTTATTTTCCAGACTCATTTTTTTAATATAGTCAAATATCGAAAAACTTGTGCGAAAATTCCATCTTTTTCAGCCTAATTTGAATCGTATGTATGGAGAATCTGTCAGAAAATATGATGAACTGAATAATTCGGACTTGAGTAGAAGGTGTGGAGAAACTGCAACATTATCATGAACTGGAACTATTCAAAAAGAAGTCTAGTAAGTGTGATCTGCTCGGTGTGGGAAATAAATTTAACAAAGTACCAATGGATAAAAAAATTCTAAAAACATAAAAAATACTAAAAACATAAAAAAGTACAAAAGAAATGTAAAAAAGAAAAGGACGTTAGAAACGCACTTTTCTGAATACATCTTTGCTGCGAGTTCTGTTTTCAATCAGGTTTACCCTGATTTATTCACTTGCCAGCTTTCCGGCTTACTCACTTTATCAGTAGCATTCCTTTTCCGCCTGCGTTGACATCGCCAACGAACTTGCGGTAGGTTACGCCTTCAACTTCTTCGGTCCCGTCTTCCTTGTAGGAGGGAAGCATGTCAGAGATTTCGCCTTTGATGATTACAGTCCCGTTTTTCATCTCGCTGGCGGGCATGGTGGCATTTCCTTCGATGACGACTGTGCCGCCGTTGTTTGAGATTGCCGGGAGGAGGCCGACGTTTCCTGTCACGAGGATTTCTCCGCCGCACATGTGCTCGCCGAGGTAGTCCCTTGCGTTCCCGTTGATGGCGATCTTTCCTCCGCGCATGCCGCAGGCTTCTCCGCGGTACCCGGAACCTACATAGTAGGTGGCGTTTCCGTTGAGTATGATTTCTCCGCCTTTCATCTCGCAGCCGAGCCAGCTGTCAGCGTCACCATTTATGGTGATTTTCCCGCCTTTCATGCCGAACCCGCAGTGCATGTCCACGTTGCCGTTGATCTCGATCTCTCCGACGCTCATGCCCTGTCCGATTCTCTTGACCCGGGAGACGTCTCCTTCAAACACTATTTTTGTGTTTTCTGCGGAGTCGCTGCCCTCAACTTCAACCGTAAAGAAGTCTCCGAGCGGACACTGCCCGTTTCCGTACCAGACGAGAATGGCTTCTATTTCTTCCTTTGTCTTGCCTGCGAAGTTGTCCGGGGTTACCGTGTCGGCTTCGATAGGGATCTTGTTGGCTGTTTTCAGGGAAAGCTTTACGACCTGCATTTAGAACGCCCCCTCAGTTCTGATTTCTACCGGATTTGGCAGGTATGAGTCCTCCACCATGTAGTTGGACTTGCTCACGGTGTAGTACTTCTTGAACTTGATATCAGTGTCCTTATTCATGGCACTGTCGATATCTGCCGGAACTTTCGCATTCACCCAGTAGGTCCTGCCCATCGGGGTGGCTTCGATTTGTCCATCCTTGACGACAACCTTTCCGTCTTTCAGGGTGTATGCCGCGCCGCTAAAGGCCTGCTTGACCTTCTCGTGCTCAACGGAGGGGTCAATGTCGCTGGTGATGATGTCATAAATGGCAACGTCTGCATCGGAACCTACCTTGAGGTTTCCTTTCTCAGGCCTGCTGTACATCTTCGACTGCATGCTCCTGGTCATAATCGCAAGTTCATAGAAACTCAGTTCCCTATCGAGTCCGGGGAGCACCATCCTGTCCAGTGCCATCTTGCCGAAGCCGGAGATGACCTGTTCCCTTTTCTTTGCGCTCATCAGGTAGGTGAAAGCTTCTGGGTAGTTCACGAAGGAGCCGCCGTTCGGGCTGTCAGTGGTGAACATGATTTTCCAGGGGTCTTCTACGAGCAGGGCCAGTTCGATTCCGATTGCCCACTGAACGGCGTTTATGAAGCTCTTGGGGGAATATGAAAGGGGCACAACACCCGAAGCATCTTCCAGCTCGATATCCTGGTTGCTCCACTTTTCGTGCAGCATCCGGGAGTTTGCATACTCCACAGGGCCGTCGGCGGTCATGGTCACGGCAGGGCCGAAGATGACCTGTCCAAGGTCGAAAGTCAGGTGGTTTGCACTGTTCAGGTAGTCTGCGACCATCGGAGCTCCCGTCTCAAAGTCCCGCCAGGAAGTCCCGGCGTAAGCGTTGAACTGGACATGGGTTACGTGGAGGGCCTGCCTGTCCACGACTGGCTTCACCTTCTCGAACATTTTCATGGTCTCGATGGTGGTCTCGTAGTTTCCGGGCTTTCCCAGGTTGTTGCAGTGCACATGCACGGAGTGGGGGAGCTGTAGTTTCTCGTTGGCTTCGGCAAGCCCCATCAGGATCTCTGCAGGGGTTACGTCGAAGTTCGGGACGGGGTCATAAAGTCCGCTTACGTTCTTACCCCAGCCCCAGGCTTCTCCACCGCCTGCGTTTACGATCTTTACCCCGTAGCCCCTGGAGGCTTTCAGGCCCCAGGCCACATAGGCTGCCAGTTTTTCCGGTTCTTTGTCCCGGATGTACTCCATTACCTGCCAGTTGCTTCCGAAAAGAGAGAGCCCCATCTTGTCTAGAATCGGGATTTCCTTGAATTCCTCGTGGGTATGCCTTGCAGCAAGCATCGGGATTGCGGCTTCACAGATGGTTGTGTACCCGAGTTTTGCGTACCTGTACCCGATTGCATAGGTATTGGGTGTGTTGTACCCGACCTGTGCCCTAGTCTTTTCAGTCCTTGTTTCGGGGCCTGAGAGTCCCGGCACCAGGGTTCTCCTTGCATCGTTAGGGTTCATAAAGCGCCCTACGTTGATCTTCCCTGCGCTGTGGGTGTGCCCGTCAAAGCCCCCTGCCATGGTGAGCCTGCCTGCGGCATCAATGATCTCTGCGCTTTCCGAGACGCTTTCAACTATTTTGCCGTCCCTTATGCAGAGGTCCATGGTTTCACAGTTAATGCCCTGTGCAGGGTCGCAAACGTTTGCGTTTTTAATAAGGATTTCCGACATTCTCATGCACCTTCCTTGAGTTCCCTGACCTTTGCAATCAGGTCTTTTGCGATTTGCTCGTCGGTCTTGAATTCCGTATCAATAAGTTTTTT
The DNA here is from genome assembly GCA_965601435.1 of uncultured Methanosarcina sp. GTDB lineage: Archaea > Halobacteriota > Methanosarcinia > Methanosarcinales > Methanosarcinaceae > MTP4. The sequence goes on along the minus strand of CBFCWE010000104.1, from coordinate 5,632 downwards.
CATGCGGAGAGGAATTGCGTCCATCCTGTAGGCTGTCCCCTCAGCTTCAATCCCTACAACTGCTGCAGGAATCACCACATCGGCAATTTCTGTTGTTGGGTTGGCGTACGGGTCGATCTGGATAACGGGGATCTTTGCCAGGTGCCTGACAGCTTTTTGTGGGAAGTGTGCTCCGGGATCTGCGGCAGAGATTATTGCCGAATCCGCTTCTTCGCGTACAAGGACGTCGTTTGCTCCGGTCTCTCCTGGGTTATAATAGGGGAAGCCTCGGGCAAAGTCAATTGCCATGGGGAAGCCGGTCTCCCAGGTTGCGACCTGCCCGAAACCGGTGACGTTGTAGTGTCCACGCATTCCGATCATGACGGATTTGCTGTGCTGGTTCAGGTCCGAGATAAGGGAGGATACTCCATCTCCGTTCTTGTACTTGGAACGGGACTGCGTGACTCCCATGCCGAAGAAGATGCAGGAAAACTGGGCGTTTTTCAGGGTCTCGGCAAGTTCCAGGATTTCTTCTTTTGAAATGCCTGCAACTGTTTCGGGGATTGCGTCTTCATGCCCGTTAACTGCGGACCTGAGTGCAGTAATAAGGAGCAGGTCACTTCCCTGTTCGATTTCCACATATTTGTCGGCAAGCTTAGCGGTGTCGGTCTTCCTGACGTCGATGACCACCATTTCCCTGCCTTTTCTTCCTTTCGTGGAGAAGAAGCCCTTTGAAAAGCTTGAATAGCGGCTCATGTGCCTGGGGTGGGCGTGTACGGGGTTGCAGCCCCAGAAGACGATTAAGTCAGCCCGGTTCTTGATAACTCCAAGGGAAGCTCCTGGAGAGCCTTTCTCCTGAGCTGCAAGGGCGGAAGGTCCGTGGCAGACGTTTGCGGTGGAGTCGATCAGGGAGCCTGTCTCTTCGGCGAGCTGGATAGCTTTGGCAATGGCTTCACAGGAAGTGGAACACCAGCCGTAGGAAAGGTTCCTCCTGGAATTTACGAGGATCTTTGCGGCAGCTTCAATGGCTTCTTCGTAGGGGACGGGGACCAGTTCCCCGTCTTTCCTGATCATCGGGTTTTCGATCCTGTCATGTTCGAACATGCCGACAAACTTGCTGTGCCCGAGGATACAGGCATTTTCTATTTTCGTGATTTTGTTATCTTCAACAGTAACCGTGATGTCGTCGCAGAGGGACCCGCATAGGGAACATACTGCGTCTTTTATTACTGGCATACTTTTTCCTCCAAGTTTTTCTGGATGTCTCCGGATTCTGGCTGGAAAATTAGTCTTTCCTGTATGGCGTTTAATCTGCCCTGTACTGTTTCATAAGGGACTTCATGTCCAGAGGCTTCTCTTCCGTGGCTTCGATTTCTGCAGGGACGCCTTTTAGCCCTGGCATTCCGCAGCCGTGGGTATCAGGGTCCAGGACGGTGTTTGCCCAGGGGCCCATGGGGATAAAGGCCAGACCGTCGGGATTTCCGTCGTTTGCCTTTGCAAACACCACTACTTCCCCAAAGTCAGTGGTGACCTTCAGGCTGTCTCCTTCGGAAACACCCAGTTTCTCGAGGTCTGCAGAGTTCAGTTCGCAGTATGCACAGGCATCAAAATAGCCCCTGTAAGTCTTTGCTTCCAGATGTGCGCCCTGGTCGGCGGTTCTTCCGGATATGAGATTTGCTTTCAATTTCATGGAAATTCCTCATCTGGGGTATAAGGTTTGGATATTATGAGCGGTATTTTATTCAATGAATATTCTATGGCATGTTCCCGAAGCAACATCTGCCAGCCCGAACCCCGTCGGACCCTGTAAATCCTGAAAGTTGGTTTCAAGGGCTTGATCTCGGACTGCTTCTGGACTGTCTCCGGGATGCGGGAAATTTGACGAGTACTGATTTCTTCTGGAATGAAATACTTGATTTCTTCTGGTATGAATGGTCAGGGCTCTCAAGGTCGTTTTTTTTGATGCGGACCCTTTTGATGCGCGCCTTTTTGATGTGGCTATTATGTATTGATCATTCATTATAATTTCGCAGTTTATATATATTTATGGCTATTTATATCTTTACTACTCCTGCACGAATGAAGGGGTGGGAAAGATGTGTACGAAAATCCGGCTAAAATCGTTTTTATCCGGCTTCTCTTCCCTTTTTTAAAAAACGGTCCGGATCTCGATATAATTATCTTCTTTATTATATATTAAAACCTTATATGAATCATATTCCAATTATCAGTTGTATTATATATTACTATATTATGTCACTTCTAACATAACGCCTCCCCTTTTCCGGATGTAGTCCCTCGAAGGATAGTGCAAGGTCCACTTTTTCCTTCCTCCTCCTTCCTCCCTCCCTCATCTGTCTTCAAAAATTTGCTCCAAATCCCAATTTTTTCTATTTTCAATCGTTACCCTTTAATATACCTTCGTACATTTGTGTGTTGCAAGCCCGGATAGCCTAGTCGGTTGGGGCGCCAGACTCATAGGGACCTTTAATATGAGGCGTCTTTAATCTCCTGAGATATCTGGAGGTCGCGTGTTCGAGTCACGCTCCGGGCACTTTAATTCTTTTTCATTTTTCTTTTGCTTCAGCTTCAGCTTCTTCACTTTTGTTTTTCGGAACTATTTCCTTTGCTTTTGTTAATAATGGCAAAATTGGCGGTCTCCCGAAGGAAGATACTGTGAAAGGGGTATATTCGTGTCACTCAAATAATTTTTAATTTTTATTTCAGAATTTTTCCCGGGTTTTCCTGGGTATTCTTTTCTGTTGGCCATTTTGCTTTTCTCGAATAAGTTTTCCAGGGCAGAAGCTGAGTATATTATGGGGTTTCAACCTTCACAGCAGGAGTCCCCTTCCTCGGCTCCGAAGGAGACAGGGAGGGGGAGTTGACGGGTACAGGTAATTATAGGGAAAAGAAATCCTGAACACCTTGTGTAAAAACTCTAACATCAAAAATGTATCTGAAAAATGGTTTGAAGAAAAATCAAAAGGTGTATGCCAGGGAAATCTCTGCCGTGCACTAAAGGAACAATTGCCCTATCCGGTGAATAATTTCCCTTTTGTATTGTCATTCAAATTCTGAGCTTTCAAATTCCGGGATTTCAAATTCCGAACTGATACCTCTTATGCTGTCAAAAGGGATTGCGGCAGCATTTTCTTTTTCTATGCTGCAAACATTGAACACTGCAGAGGGAATCAGGCATTTTCGGGTGCAATCAAGGGCACATTCAAAGCAACATTCTGTTTTTCTGGACATCTCCATGGTTAGCTTGTCCTGGGTATCGGACAGTTCCTGAAGGGGAAATTCCAGGTGGGGAATTTCCCTGAATTTTTCACAGGAGGTATCGATCTCTACAATGATCTTGTCTCCTTCAACCCTTCCCATTATCGTATGGTTTATTCCACAGATGGAGGAAGATACTTTTATTTTTGTCATTTTTCGAACCCCAACAGGTTAATATATTTCAGAGCTTGCCCGGTCAGTAAACTTCCCCGCTAACATTGCCTCTCTGAATCTCTTTAGCGCTCAGAGATGAGATGTTCTTGAAATCGATTGCTTTCATCGGACAGATGCGGACACAGCGTCTGCAGCTGGTTCCCAGGCAGTCCTGGGTGCTGCAACTTGCAAACCTGACTCCGTTTTTCTCGATGGTCACAAGGGCATTTTCCGGACATTCTTCATTACAGCGTTTGCAGAGTATACAGCCGTCTACCGGGACTTCGATGGTGGTCCCGATCTCCTCTACTATCTGGACAGGTATGCCACCCGTTTCTTCGATATCTTTTGCAGCTCTCTTCTCCATCACTGCGTCTTCTACCGGTTCCGGGAAGGGAGGGTACTTGTACATTTTCATGAACTTTTTGTATAGTTTCATGGTCATGCCCTCGGTCCAGTAGGAAAGCTCGCAGGTGTAGATGTTCTTGAAAGTCTCGCTGGTGGCCATCATCAGGTGGTCGGCCGTAATGCTCTTTGCAAGGGCAATAACTTCATCAAGCCTGGAATCGTCCAGGATAATTTCTCTTGCAAGGGTGATGGAAGTGTTCCCGAACTGCACGGCTTTCCTTGAGAAATCAGGACATGACCCGATTTTCCTGGCTTTCCTGCAGTCCACGTAAGTTCCGGAGGCCCCGGACATGTAGACGTTTTCGAGGTCTTCGAAAGAAACCCCTGCTTCCAGTAGAAGGGTAAGTTGAGCTGCCCGGATTGCCCCGATGGCTTTTCCGGCTTCTGAGATGTCTTCTTCCGAGATCTCAATGCCTTTTCCAAGGACCAGCTTTCCGTTGGGGAGTTTGGGGGGCTGTTCCATCAGGCCGGTTTCTATGGCAACGGCAATTACGGCAATTACTCCTGTCCCGGTAATTCCCACAGCTTCATATTCCCCCTTTTCAATGACTTCTCCGGTGACGGGGTCGATAAGGTCTCCTGGCTTGCTTTCCATGCTGTTGTCCAGGACCGAAAGCCTCCAGTAGTCCCCTTCGGCGTTTACGTCTGCGATCGCTCCGGGGCTTGCAATCATTCCGCAGCTGATCCCCTGCCCTTCAATGGCTGGCCCTGCCGCTGCACTGCCTGTGATGATCCGGTCCCCTACTTTTATTGCCATCTCCGCGTTCGTCCCGTAGTCGGTAACAATGGAAACCTCTTTCTGGTTCAGGAAGTCGGTTTCGATCATCATCGCCAGAGCATCGGCTCCTATTTCGTGGGCAATTGCCGGGGGCACTGTGACCTTACATTTCGGCATTTCCAGTACGCCTTTGAAAAGTTCGGATGCCGGGAAGACTTTTGCTCCCCTTTCCACATTTTCGACCCCAAGCCTTTTTTGCATATTCTTACCGGCATAGGCCAGGTCCCTTATTTCCGAGTTCTGGAAGAGGGAAAGCTGGATCGGGTTTCCGCATACTACCAGTTTTTCGATGTTTGAAGGGTCCACGTCCAGGGTATCGATGACCTTTTTTACCGCATCCATGATGATGCCGTGTGCAATATCCTGTCCGACTTCGAGGGCAAAGTCCAGGTGGTCGATGACGTTTCCTCCGGGAAGGGGGTGTCTCATCGTCATCGCAGTTCTTAATACTTTTTTTGTCTTCAGATCTATTAGCTGTGCTCGAAATCCGCTGGTTCCCAGGTCAAGTGCAATCCCATACATTTTTTATACCTCAGCTTGCAGCGATTAAATAATTGAAAAAAATAAACCATACAACCGTGTGCTTTAAGGCTGCCAAAATCCTTTTTGAAGGAGTCCGTGAAATTCGCTACTTTTTGTTTTAGCTGGTTTGAGAATTATTCTTTTTAAACTAAAATTTGGGATTGAATATATATAACATAATTCGGGACCTCTTGTAAGGGACTTTGATTTCACATATGTCTTTGATTTTGTACAAGGCTTTGATTTTTCAAAGGACCTTATTTTTTGAGGGATATACTTTTTTGAAGACCTTTGATTTTTAAGGTCTCTCTTCTTTTAGAGCCTCACATCGCAGGATGACTCCTGGGTAGTGGATGAAAAAAAGTATACAAAAACAGAATTCCAAAAACAGAGTTTATTATTTTTTTTTAGATTTTTCTCTGTTCTATTGCAAAAAATCATTCGTATTATTTTTCAGTAATAGGACTTACGCAGTTGAAATGCCGAAAAGTTAATGTCATTTAAAATATAATT
>CBFCWE010000103.1:0-13655 GCA_965601435.1 uncultured Methanosarcina sp. | reverse complement strand
GAAAGGAAAAACGTGAAAGGAAAAACGTGAAAGGAAAAACGTGAAAGGAAAAACGTGAAAGGAAAAACGAGAAAGGAAAAACGAGAAAGGAAAAAATGGAACGGAAAAACAGGAAAGGTTCTCAGGACAAGGCGGAGAGAATAACATCCACAGGTACAGCTGGCAACCTGTATTTCCTATGGATCAAATACATTTTTCTTCTGCCATGTCCGGGAACTAATGCATAACTTCAGCAAGTCCCGGGAAAGGATTTGCCCGTAGGATTAAAGTCCTTTTTCGCTTACTTTAATATTTCGATTTTGTTTTACATTTTCCCTAGATATGGTGAAAACAAGTCTGTTTTTTCCTATAAGTGCTCTGTTTTAGTTCGTGGGTGGAGGAATCAGGTAAAAAGGCCTACTGTAGAAAGAAAGGATAATTTGCTTCTTTTTGAGCTTGAAAGGCCTGGTAAGTAAGGAAATTGAATTTGATAACATTAAATATATATAAAAATTGACCTGGCCGTATAGCTTCCGGACCTTAAGGGAATCTTTATTCTATCATCCATTATTTTAATACTCTTATGACTCTAAAGGCACTTATGAATCTTAAGACGGTCATCATTCTCTCGCTGGCCCTCATAGTTCTTGCAAGTTCTGGATGTTCAGGGTTTTATTCGGAAGGAGTCCAAAAGGAATCTACCGATTTTTCCCTCAATTCCTCTCCTGTAAAGTACGCCTCCGTTAACGGCGTAGAGCTCGGGTACAGGGAGTTCGGTTCAGGAGAGCCCCTTCTGCTTATCATGGGGTTCGGAGGGACTATGGACATGTGGAATGCGACTTTTGTCGAGCGTCTGGCAAAGGACTACAGGGTTATAAGCTTCGATAACAGGGGGATAGGGTTCTCTTCCGACAACGATGAACCTTTTTCCCCGGCCCTGCTGGCAGGGGATGCTGCAGGCCTGCTTGACGCTCTTGAAATCCCGCAAGCCCATGTTTTAGGCACGTCTATGGGTGCCTCAATTGCCCAGGTACTGGCAATCAACCACCCGGAAAAAGTGGATAGACTTATCCTCTCCTCGGCAGCTTACAGCGTAAGCGTCCCTGAAACTGCCCTCCTGAAAAACCTGCTTCGGTCCTGTGCCGCAAATTCCGACCTGGCCCCGGCTGTCCGGAAACAGGCAGATGCAAACCTGAAATGGAACGGCACTTACGAGCGCCTGCCTGAAATAAAGAGCAAAACCCTGCTTTTAGTTGGGACGGACGACGAATTCACACCTCCCGTAATCACCCTTGAGATTGCAGAAAAGCTGCCAGGGGCAGATTATATTGTATTCGAAGGAGCAAAGCACTGCGGAGAGCGGTTTTTGCCAGCCGAATATTCAAAGGCTGTCCTGGACTTCCTGCGCGAGGGCGAACCCTCGGAACTGGCAGGAAACGCCCCCTGATAATACCATCCATTTTTATGTAAGAAGCTCCTTTACGTTTTAAACCGGTTCTGAAATGATTTGCGTAAGCCTTTTTTCTTCAAATTTGCCAAAACTTTCAGCTGCCTGAAAACAACAAACTCTGATCCGACATGTCTGACAAAAATTTCACCTGCACTCCTCCGGAAATCCTTGCCCCTGCCGGCGACTACGACGCCCTACTCGCCGCTATAAAAGGAAACGCTGACGCTGTCTACCTTGGGGTAGGCGAATTCAATGCCCGCCAGGGGGCAAAGAACTTCACACCTGAAGACCTGGAAGCCGCCGTTGACCTTGCCCATTCCCACGGGGTCAGGGTCTACGTAGCCCTGAACATCCCAATCAAGCAAAAGGAAATGCAGGCAGCCCTGGATATAATAGACAGGGCTTATGCCGCCGGAATCGATGCGGTCATCCTGCAGGACCTCGGGCTCCTCCGGCTCCTGAGAGAAATCTACCCTGACCTGGCCCTCCATGCCAGCACCCAGATGACGATCCACAGCAAAGCGGGAGTAGATTTTGCTTCAGGGCTCGGGACAAAAAGGGTCATAGTCTCAAGGGAACTTAGCACCGCCGAACTCAAAGACATCGTGGACCACTCGGACGTCGGGATCGAGGTTTTCGTACACGGCGCCCTTTGCTACTCCTATTCCGGCAAGTGCCTCTTCAGCAGCTTTCTCCATGACCGGAGTGCAAACCGGGGAGCCTGTGCCCAGCCCTGCCGCCGGCGCTACAGCTTTCTTGTAAACGGCAGGGACATTGACGAAAAATATATAGGGGGCAGCTACCCGATCAGCTGTGCCGAACTCTGTACCCTCCCCGGCCTGGACGAGATCGTTAAAACCGGGGTTGAAAGCCTCAAGATCGAAGGTCGGATGAAAAAGCCCGAGTACGTGACCGGAAGTTCAGCAGCCTACAAAGCCGCAGTCGAACAGATCTGCAGGACCGGGGAACACTTAAGCAAGGAAGAAATTGAAGCAAAGGAATCCGAACTTGCAAAACTCTTCTACAGGGGCTATACAAAAGGCTTTATCCTCGGGGAAAAAGGTGTCTCCCACCCGAAGTACAGTTCCAACTACGGAGCCTTCCTCGGCAGGGTAGTGGATATTGGCCGGTCAAAAAGCGCTACCAAACTCACTGTTCAACTGAACGAAGACATCCACATAAAAGACGGGATCAGCCTTTTTGCCAGGGAACGGATGATAGGCTCGTCAATAAACGGCATAATCACCCTCCGCGGGGAACGTGTTAAGAGCGCAAAGAAAGGCGAAAAAGTGGGCCTTGAAATCAGTCCCAAAACTGGCAGGGCAGTGCGCATCAGGGACGAATTGTATATTACGACTGACAACGAACTCCTGGATACCCTGCAAAAAGCTGAAATGAAGCTTATCCCCGTAAGCCTGAAAGCAAAAGCCAGGAAAGGGGAAAGGTTTACAGTCGAAATTACAACCGGAAACGGAAGCGGAACTGGAAACAAGACAGGAAGCGAAGCCGGAAACGAAACAGGAAACGAAACCGAAGACTTCAGAACTGCCGAATTTACCGGTGATTACGTCGTCCAGGAAGCCCAGAAAGCCCCGACCACGGAAGAACAGGTCAGGAAGGCAATGGAAAGCCTCGGGGACACTCCTTTTGAAGCCGTAGGCGTCGAGATCGAAGCCGACGAGAACATCTTCATCCCGGTCGGGGTACTGAAAGGCACAAGGCGTCAGGCTTCAGACCTCCTGCTGGAAAAAATCCTGCAGGAGCAGAAAAAAGAGCAGAAAAAACCCGATATTTCGGCTTTCACCGGCCTGTGCAGCACAAAGTCCGGTTCTGAAACCTCTGAAAGCTCTGAGGAAGTAGCAGTAAAAGGATCGGGTAAAACCGCGAAAAAAGCTTCAGGAAAGCCTCTCCTGAGCGTTGAAGTGAGCAAAGTTTCTTCCCTGCTCCGGGCAGCCGAAGCGGGCGCAGACATCATCTATATCCCGATTTCCACTTTCGAGGAGCTAAAAAGCTCCGAAAATGAAGGGAAGCTTGAAGACCTGAAGGCCGGGGGCTTAGAGCTCGTATTCATCCTCCCCATAGTAAACCACGACAGGGAACTGGAAACCCTTATCCCCCTAATAGAAAAAGTCCGGGACGCAGGCTTCGGCATTGCGTGTTCCAGCCTGGGTACGGTGCAGCTTGCAAAAACCCTGGGGATTCCTTTTGTCGCCCAGAAGGAGTTCAACACCTTCAACGCCTTTACCGCGAGCACTTTCTACCAGGCAGGAGCATACAGGGCAACCCTCTCAAGCGAACTGAACCTGAGCGAGGTAAAGAACATCTGCGAAGCGCTGGAAACCTGCGAAGGGGCAGGCCAGACCGAAATCGTAGTCTATGGCCGGGAACTGATGTTGATTACGGAAAACGACCTCCTGAAACCCCTGGTTGACCGGAAGCTGGTAAACAAAAACAGTGATGTGCTCCTTTCCGGCCAGGACGGTTCCGATTATCCGGTCAGACGGGAAGGAACCCGGACCCTGATCTATAACTCAAAAGTGCTTGACATGTTGAAATATGTCGATAAACTGAAAAAATACGGGGCTGACGTGTTCCGCCTGAACCTGTCCCTGAACAGCGACAGGGAGGTCGTGGAAATCACGGAAGCATACAAAAAAGCAGTTTCCGGAAAAGAAGCCATGTTGAAGGCAGCAAGAAACGTGGAGTATACGACAGGGCACTATTTCAAGGGGATTTGATTTTTAAGGGAGTCTGATAAGTAAAACTAAGGGGATTTCAGTCACTCATTTTTAATGGGGCTGGCCTGCGATAAAAGAAGATATGAGCTGGTTTGGAATTCAAATTATGAATTCTAACCCAGGCAACGTTATTCGCTATACTGAACCGTTCTTGTACGCTCGATGCAGGAGAGCGGCCTTTCCCGTAATAAGAAAAATAGGAACAGGTAGGTCATAACCTAAATCTGTTTTTAGTAACTTTTATGGTCTCTCCTAACCTCTTCTTCCTGCTTTACCTCCTCTTGACTCGTTTTCTTCGACTTCTATTTGCGCTTTGTAGAAATCCTCTAAGTTATGATTTTACCCAAAAACTTATAAGAATAAAATTGAAAAAAATGCTCCTTATTTTTTCCCCACAAAAAACGAGGAGCAATCCCTATTGTCATCAAATAAGTATGCAGTCCAAATTTATGCAGATTAATTATTTCAGAGGATTTCTACATAGCCAGGATAAAGTTCTATCTAAAAGTTCAAAAGGCCTTTTTATTGAATAGAACTAATCAGCTCATAGAAGTATTTTGGGTCATGAGTGTAATAAAGGTTGTACCATGAATCTAACGTTTGCAGTGAGAATAAACCCAGTTTCTTCAACACGTGAACAGTAAATTCCAATGGAGCTATTCCGGAAGCAGTAATCAGATTCCCATCTGTTACCGCTGGCTCTTGCTTATAGTACATTTCTCCTGCATAATTTGGGCATGTCATTTTAAGAAATCCAAGATCGTTGCTAGTATGCCACCTTTTATTCAGCATCCCACATTCAGCAAGTCCTATTGTAGCGCCGCAAATTGCTCCAACAATTACATCTTCCCGCAAAAATTCTTCAGCCTTTTTTAAAATAGGGGTGTGAATTGGTTCTGCCCATGTATTACCTCCGGGAAGAATAAAGGCTGCAGCATCTTCAATGATACATTCTTTATGTTCAATATCAGGTAGTATTTTTATGCCACCCATAGTGATTACAGGGGTATTATCTATACCAACTGTTACTATTTTTAAAGGCGATAATCCTTTCCTATAGTATCTTCCCGAGTTTAATTCAGCACTTAAATAACCGACTTCCCAGTCAGCCATTGTGTCAAATACGTACAGATATACTGTGCTTTTCATAAGTATTCCTGAGGTCTTAAAATATGTTAAAGATGTCGGCTTTGTAGAGGTCCTCATGGTTACGTTTTTACCCCAAAAAGTCATAAAAATCAAAGTTGTGCTGGCGCACCCCCATCAAGCAATCGGGTATGTTAGCACCACCTCCCAAAATTTACCTCTTACCAACTATTTTTCTTACTTTTTCTGGGGCTTCAGGTTATATTTCCGGTTTTTTGAGTTTCCTATTCTTGAGTCTGCATTATGTATCCTATTTTTGAGTTTCGGTTTAAGCCCTTCATCAGGACCGGGCCGCGAGCTCTTCTGGCTGTTTTTCGTATGAAGGAAGCCTGAAAGCCTCGATATCCCAGTTTGCCCTTTTTGCCCCGGCCAGATACACGCTTTCCAGGAAGTCCAGCACCTTCTGCCCCGGAGACTCCGCCTCCCTTATGCTGTTGTACATGAGAAGTGCCATCCCGGCTTCAGGATTCCAGAAGGCTTCTTTCGGGCGGAGCGGTTCTTCCATAAGCCCTCCGGGCTGTGGGGCCGCATAGGCATAAAAAGCAGGTTCCCTCACATTTTTATCTCCTGCCCAGAACCCGAAGCTGATCACCTCATGGGAGTAAGCCTCACGTTCAACTACCCCTGCTCCTTCCCTCACGGGGGCAGGCCTGCCAGAAAACAGGGTCAGAGCCAGGTCCCCGTGGTGCCAGAAAACATGTGCCGGAGAACATTTCCCTATGAACTGCCCCCTGAATACCTGAAAGATCGAATCGACCTGCAAAAGGATTTGCCAGTACCTCTTTACGTACTCTCTGTCATATGCAGCATGCTTTTCGTCCGTTTCGAAAGGTTCCGTGCTGACATCCGGGACATCATACGGGACTGCCCGGATGCTGGTCTCTATTCCGAGTTCAGAGAGACCGGAGAATACGGCTTTATAAAACCGGGCGACTGAAAGCCCTTCAAGCTCAATGCTCCTGAAATCCCCACCTCTTGAATCAATCCTCAGCACATGTTCCCTGAAATCAAACTCCATCTCGAAAATGAAATTCTTATAGGGAATGGGTCCAGTAGTAAGCCCTCGCGTTGAGACGTAGAACGGCACATGCCACCAGTGGTTCTTTTTCGGAAATAAGCCAAGCCTGATTTTCCCCACAATTTGCATAAACAGGTGCAGAGTATCCTTTGTGTCTTCCCACTCTTCAATGGGCAAAGACGGAAATCGTACATTCCGGATATTACTGTCCATGATATTGCTGTTCATGATAATACTTCCCCCCTTTCAATAAGTGTCCTCCAGAAGTCAAGCTTATTGAAGAATCCAGTCAGGATACAACAGTCTGGATTATATGGCTTATTATATATAACCAGACAAATATATAATGACCGGACAAAACGGAAATAGTAAAAATAGCTATTTATCTCTGGATGTTTAATCTTCCTGTGGGAGAAACTTTGGGGTCTTATATTGAAGTTTGATATAGAAGTCTGACATTGAGGTGTGGGTATCGGAGTCTGGGCATTGGGAGACGAGCAGGACAATATCATCGAGGTTAGCAACCTTGATCACTCTTTTGGCGACGTAAAAGCCGTCGATAACATCAGTTTTACCGTCCGGAAAGGCGAGATTTTCTCCTTTCTCGGCCCCAATGGAGCAGGAAAAAGCACGGTTATCAACATCCTCACAACCCTCCTAAGACTCCAGAAAGGGACTGCGAAAGTTGCCGGATATGACGTGGCAAAAGAGCCAGAAAAGGTCCGGGAATCCATCGGCATTGTCTTTCAGGAACTGACCCTGGACCGGGACATGACCGTGCGGGAGACCCTGGAATACCACGGCAGGCTCTATTCCATGCCAAAGGAAGAACGGAGGAGGCGGACCGAAGAACTGCTCCGGCTTGTCCAGCTTGAGGGAAAAGGGGACACCCGGACAAAGTACCTGAGCGGGGGGATGAAAAGAAGGCTCGAAATTGCCAGGGGGCTTATGACACGCCCGAAAGTGCTTTTCATGGACGAGCCGACAATCGGCCTCGACCCCCAGACCAGGATCAGGATCTGGGAATACGTGAGGGAGATAAACCGGGAGGGGACCACCATTTTCCTTACCACCCACTACATGGACGAAGCCGACCAGCTCAGCAACAGGATAAGCATTATCGACCACGGGAAAATCATAATCACAGGCAGGTCCTGGGAACTGAAAAACAAACTTGGCCAGGACCTTATTTATCTGGAAAGCAGCGATAACCGGGCGGCTGCGGAACTCCTGAGGGAGCTTGACAGCGTAAAAGACATCACCGAAAAAGCGAAGGGCCTGGTGCTCATGCTCAGCGGGGACGGGACCCACCTGCTCCCGAAGCTCATGGAAATGCTAACCGGAAGAGGGATTGCAATTACGACCGTAAACCTGAAAAAACCGTCTATGGACGACGTTTTTGTTCATTATACAGGCAGGGAATTAAGGGATGAGGGGGCAGAAAAAATGTCCTCGGCGATCATAAGGGCAGGGAAGCGCTGAAAGTCAACTACCCCTGAGATAAAGACTCAGGGGGTTCCGGTTGAGGTATTATGAAAATGGAAAAAGAATTGAGAACAGGGTTTATAGTGATAGCTGGAGGAGTGGGAGGCTGCTGGCTGTGAACACGGGCTTTCTTACCATCTACTGGCGGGATATGTTAAGGTTTGTCAGGTTCAGGACCCTCCTCTTCACCTCCCTTGTGCAGCCGGCTCTCTGGCTGGCTTTTTTCGGGGTTGCTATGTCCAATAACTTTGACCGGCTGACTGCGACTCTCCCAACCATCCCGGGGGTACCTACGGTCGGCTACCTGACCTTCATAGGGGCGGGGGTTATTGCCATGACCACGCTTTTTACAAGCCTTTTCGGGGGAACAGTGCTGCTCTTTGACAAGAACTGGGGGCTTATGCGAGAAACCCTTTCAAGCCCGCTTCCGAGGATCCATATCATAATAGGCATCGGGCTTTCAGGAATGACAAAGTCCTTCATCCAGGCTACGGTTATAATGCTCTTCGGGCTCCTGATCGGGGTCCGGTTTTTTGATGGGTATACCATACCTCAAACCCTTGTCTCGGTGTTCGGGATCCTGCTCTTTGTCGGGGTTTTCTCTCTGGGTTTTCTCTTTCTTTCCGGAGCCATTGCTATCAGCATGGAAAGCCCGGAAGGGATGCAGGCAGTGATAACCCTGCTAACCATGCCTTTCTTTTTCACCAGCAACGCACTTTACCCCGTGGAATCCTTTCCCCCGCTGCTCCGGGTTCTCTCAACGGTTAACCCTTTGACCCACCTGGTCAGCGGGATCAGGTATTTTGCCATAGGGAATAACTTCTCAGCTATCGGGATTCAATATGTGTATACCCAAAACGACATCCTTGTTTCCTTCCTGTCCCTGCTTACTTTTGCCTCAATAATGTTTCTTATTGCAAGGTGGAGGTTCAGTAAGGTGACCGTGACATGAGGATGGGAACTGAAAAAGAAAACTGAAAAAGGAAACTGAAAAAGGAAACTGAAAAAGGAAACTGAAAAAGGAAACTGAAAAAGGGAACTGAAGAAATTGATTTTCTAACTGCGGGATCAGGCAAGCCCGCCTAAAATCTTCAATTGCTCCTCAGCCAGTTTTTTCAGCGTCCCTGACTCTATTACGGGGAAAACCTCAACCTCACATAAATCCATAAACGGGAAATTGTAAGCCATGTAGGCTTCAATGGATTCGACATCGTAAAGGGTAAAAACCCGGCTTCCCCCGGCATCGATCCACTGGTTGATGACCTTCACCCCTTCCGGACATTCCATACATTCCATTTCTTCCCAGCGTTTCAAAGCTTCAAGACTGTGCTCAGGACTGATTTTAGCTATGTTTAACAGCAGCATTTCTCCTATTCCCCACTGGCACTTAATAATATGTGCTATAATTTATATTTGGTAATTCATTAAAGTATATGGGAAATTAAAGTCTACAGGCTACAAATTTCGGTGGGACATCAGAAATTCAGTATGGATGGCACGAGATATCCAATTTATTCTATTCTGTCAAGGCAAAAGCATAAAGGGGAGTGAAAGATATGGCTTGCGAACACAAAGATATGATAAAAATAAAGGATGTAGAACCGGGCACAAAGGGCTGTGAAGAGTGCCTGGAAAGCGGGGACGACTGGGTACATCTGCGGATCTGCCTGACCTGCGGGCAGGTTAGCTGCTGTGACTCATCAAAAAACAAGCACGCGACAAAACACTTCGAGGAGACCGGGCACCCGATCATTCAGTCCTTCGAACCCGGAGAAGGCTGGAAGTACTGCTATATTGATGATGAGTACTTAGATTGAACCTGGAATGAGAAGAAGGTTCAGGATAGTCTGCTTACCTGAACATCAGCACTGAATGATTTTAGAAATTTCAACGCTTTTTAGAGTTTTCAGCGACTCCTTTTTTACTCCATTATTTATTTTCCGGTATCGGCTTTGAAACTAAACAGTATATATCTAATGATATCATAAAGATACTGGTATCAAAAAGATAGTTGAGCTTGAAAGATACCATCACCCGAAAGATAGCAACTCCTGGGAAATAACAGTATCAGAAGAGTACTGATTACCGCTACTAGAAACATCAAAAACGAACATCAAAATACATCCAAATAAATGTATGAGGTTGAAAAATGTACTGTGACCAGTGCCCCGAAGTCCTGAGTGGAAAGGGCTGTACAAAAAACGGACCGTGTAAAAAACACAGGATGGAAAATGTGACCCCAAAAGATAAGGGTAATTCGCCCGGATTAAGTTTTTCGGCCAGGCTGAAAAAAGTTATGGATCTTTTCGGGAAAGGGGATTCAAAGAAAAATTGATCCCTGAAATCGCTTTTTAATTCAGGTACTTTTCAATTTATACTATTTTCAGTTACACAAATTTCTATTTTATACGAAGTCCTTCTTCCAATCCTTGATAATTCTCTTTCAGGTATCTTCTCTGATACCGCTACCAATTTCGAAACTGTTTGCTATATATGTACTGGTATCCTAGGGATACTGGTATAATAATGATATTGGTATCTAAAAGATATCATCATTGAGGGCAGCGAGAAACACCAGAAAATATCGGAAAACATCGAAAAAAGCCGGGTTTACTGCAAAAACGGATTCACTACAAAACGGATTTACTGTAAAACAGTTTGAGGTTGATAAAATGTTCTGTAACCAATGCCAGGAAGCACTAAACGGGAAAGGATGTACGATAAACGGAGTATGCGGAAAGAAAGGGGAAGTTGCGGACCTCCAGGACAGTTTGATATATGTCCTTAAAAGTGTCGCCTTCTATAATTCAGAGGCAAGAAAAGCCGGGTTTAATGAAAAAGCCACTGACAGCTACCTCATTGAAAGCCTTTTTGCCACGCTTACGAATACTAATTTTGATGGGGCTGAGATTGACGCCCTCATAGCAAAAGGGTTTGAACTGCGGGACGACATAAAAGGGAAACTTGCAGGAAAGACTCTCTACATTGATAAAGAGCTATCTGAAGTGGCAAATGTAACCCCGGAAAGCCTAAAGGAAATGGACGTCAGCTACCTTGCCATCGAGAACGAGGACGTCCGTTCACTCCGGGAACTGCTGATCTACGGCCTGAAGGGGCTTGCTGCCTATGCCCATCATGCCGATATACTCGGATACAGGGATGACGCGATCTTTTCATTCATTGAAAAGGCCCTTATGGCAACAGCTGACGACCGCTTCGGAGTCGAAGGCCTGATCCCCCTGGTCCTGGAATGCGGAGGAAAAGGCGTATCCGTGCTGGCCCTGCTCGACAAGGCAAACACCGAGACCTACGGAAACCCGGAACCAACCGCAATCAACATCGGAGTTCGGGACAGGCCCGGGATCCTCATCAGCGGACACGACCTCCGGGACCTCGAACAGCTCCTTGAACAGACAAAGGGAAGCGGAATCGATGTCTACACCCACGGGGAAATGCTGCCTGCAAACGCCTACCCTGCCTTCAAGAAGTACGACAACTTCGCAGGCAACTACGGGAACGCCTGGTGGAAACAGAACGAGGAGTTTGAGAAGTTCAACGGCCCGATCCTCATGACGACAAACTGTATCACCCCCCCGAAAGACTCCTACCTTGGGCGGATCTACAGCACAGGGGTCGTGGGTTTTGACGGAGTCCCCCACATCTCCCTGAAGGAAGACGGCACAAAAGACTTCACAGGGCTCATCGAACAGGCAAAGACCTGCAAACCCCCCGAGCAGCTCGAAAGCGGGACCATCATGGGAGGCTTTGCCCACACCTCAGCCCTCTCCGTTGCAGATAAAATAGTCGACGCTGTAAAGGCAGGACAGATCAGCAGGTTCCTGGTCATGGCAGGTTGTGACGGCAGGCACAAGGAAAGAGACTACTACACTGATTTCGCAAAAGCCCTCCCCAAAGACACGGTAATCCTCACCGCAGGCTGTGCCAAATACCGCTACAATAAACTGGACCTCGGCGACATCGGAGGAATCCCCAGAGTGCTCGACGCCGGGCAGTGCAACGACTGCTATTCCCTTGTGGTCATAGCCCAGAAACTTGCCGAAGCCTTTGGCCTTGAGGACATAAACGACCTTCCGGTCTCCTATAACATCGCCTGGTACGAACAAAAAGCCGTCCTCGTCCTCCTCGCCCTCCTGAACCTCGGCGTAAAGAACATCACGCTTGGCCCGACCCTCCCGGCCTTTGTCTCCCCGAACGTCCTCAACGTCCTGGTCGAAAACTTCAACATCCGACCGAACAGCACCGTTGAAGAAGACCTGAAGGTCCTGCTCCCAATGGCTCCTGCAGGAAAAACCGAAACTCCCAAGGAAAAACCTGCGGAAATGCCAAAAAACCCGCAAAATTCCCAGAATAAGCCGCAGGGTAACCAGAAACCACAAAACGCAGAGAAGACTCAGAACAAACAAAAGCCGCAGAACACCGAAAAGAAGCTGGAAAAACCTGTGAAAAAGCCGGAAGCAAAAGCAAGAAAGTCCTGGCTCAGCAGCATACCGTTTATTCGTAAATTCGTAAGGTAAGAGGGGAATCGAAAACCTCTTACTCAACTATTTTTCTTTAAGCTTAATACCCCGCAGCTTGCTGCGAGGATGGACACTCCCCCGAGAACCGTTAATGATTACGATTTGTGAACTACCCCTGAGCTAAAGATTTAACGGGTAGTTCACTCTCAGTTCAACCGTTTAAGTTCTATACTGATTAATTCTAGACTTTGCAGGTCTGGACCTACAGCTCTCAAAGTTCGAACCAGGACACAAGGTTTGACAGGACAATCTTTTGCCTTAAAAGGTTGCTGTCATGTTCCGTAGGATCAGGACCAGAACAATAATTGAGAATGATAACGTTTTTTATACAGGCCTCCCATGTTCTTAAGGATCATGATATCCCTGATAGATCAAAGAGCTGCCAGGGCACCAAAAGGCCTTCCGGATCATAGATGCAAGACCTTAAAGACCTTCATGACCATGACAGGCCTGATAGACCGAGACTGTAAATAGAATAATTTCAAAAGCTAAATCCTGAAGAGCAGAAGATATCTTTCTAACATAGTAATGTTTATTTTAGTTCACAATCGATAAAAGGTAAACAAAAATTTCGTGGTAAATGAAAGAGGTTAAGGTATGTCTGACCTTAAAGAAGCTAACCTTAAAGCGGGTAACCTTAAAGGAGCTAACCTTAGAGGAGCTGACCTTATAGAGGCTAACCTTGAAAGGGCTAACCTTGAAAGGGCTAACCTTGAAGAGGCTAATCTTGAGGGGGCTAACCTTAAAGGAGCTAACCTTGAGTGGGCTAAGATTGAAAAGGCTAACCTTGAAAAGGCCAACCTTGAAAGGGCTAACCTTGAAAAGGCTCACCTTGAGTGGGCTAAGCTTGAGGGAGCTAACCTTAGAGGGGCTAACCTTAAAGAAGCTAACCTTGAGTGGGCTAAGATTGAAAAGGCTAACCTTGAAAAGGCTAACCTTGAAAGGGCTAACCTTGAAAAGGCTCACCTTGAGTGGGCTAAGCTTGAGGGAGCTAACCTTGAGTGGGCTAAGCTTGAAAAGGCTAGCCTTGAGGGGGCTAAGCTTGAAAAGGCTAAACTTAAAGGAGCTGACCTTAAAGGAGCTAACCTTGAAGGAGCTGACCTTAAAGGAGTTGACCTTAAAGGAGCTAATCTTGAAGGGGCTAACCTTGAAGGGGCTGACCTTAAAGGAGCTAATCTTGAAGGAACTAATCTTAAAGGAACCATCCTTTTAGCGGCTAACCTTGAGGGGACTAACCTTAAAGGGGCTAACCTTAAAGGGGCTAACCTTAAAGGGGCTAACCTTAAAGGGGCTAACCTTAA
>CBFCWE010000102.1:0-13691 GCA_965601435.1 uncultured Methanosarcina sp. | reverse complement strand
TGTAAAAGATATGTAAAAAAAGTATGTAAAAGATATGTAAAAAAAGTATGTAAAAGATATGTAAAAAAAGTATGTAAAAATAGAAGGGGTTAATGTCCCCTCTTCCCAAGCCCGCTATCAATAACGAGCAGGGCTGCCCCGTCTTCTCCTGCAAGTTTCAGCTTTGCGATGATGGCGTTGTCATTAGCTTCTTCTTCTACCTGTTCTTCCACAAACCACTGCAGGAAGATGCTTGTGGCATAGTCCTTTTCTGCTACTGCCAGTTCGAGGAGTTCCCGAATTAAGCGGGTGACGAACTGTTCATGGGCAAGGGTTTGTTCAAACATTTCCAGGAGCGTCCCGAACTCCGTGGGCGGTTTTTCAATTGCTTCCAGTTCCACACGGGCTCCCTGTTCTACGAGGTATTTGTAGATCTTGTCCGCATGTTCCATTTCTTCTCCGTACTGGACTTTGAACCAGTTTGCAAAGCCGGCAAGCCCCTTGTATGAACAGTGCGCCGACATTGCCAGGTACAGGTATGCAGAATACATTTCTTTGTTAATCTGTTCGTTCAGTGCTTTTTGCATCTTTTCATTCAGCATTGGTTTTCCCCTCACTTTACTCCGTTACTTCACTTCGTTACTTTATTTGCAGACCAGGAAAATGGACATTTTAAGGTAAAGACTTTAAGGACAGGGCTCACGCACAACAAGTACCTCGGCTTTTGCGTTTCTCACGACCTTTTCCGTAACCCCTCCTACAAGAAAGCGGTCAATCCCCGTTTTTCCCCGCGTCCCCATAACGATCATATCGATGTCGTTTTTTTCCGCAAAATTCAGGATCTCCTGGGCGGGGTATCCTTGCAGCAGGACTGTATTTACCGTAACTCCTTCCGCTTTTCCCATTTCTTCGATCTCTGCGGTTGCCTCGCTCCCCTCTTTTCCGATTTCCCAGTCATAACTTTCGGGCATAAGAGGAGAACAGCAGGAAGTGGCCGCAACGTATAAGGCATAGACCTCCGCTCCGGTCCGTTCTGCGATTTCAATTCCCGAACAGGCTGCACTTTTTGCGTTTTGTGAGCCGTCGGTTGCGACCAGGATTTTCCTGTAGGGTCTTCGTTTCGTAAGTTATTCCCCCAGTTTGTAAGTTATCCTCCATTTATCTCCGTTTATCTCCGTTTATCTCCGGAACTTTTCCCCCTGCTTCCGGTTCCCGGTTTCTCAGGAGCTCTTTCCCCGGACAACAAGTACCGGGACTTTTGAGGTCCGGACAACTTTTTCGGACACGCTGCCTATCAGGAAGCGTTCGATCCCGCTTTTTCCGAGCGAACCTATAACTACCAGGTCGACCTCGTTCCTTTCTGCAAAATTGACGAGTTCTTCTGCGGGATGTCCTTCAAGGAGCACGGCTCCCACCTCAACCCCTGCCGCTTTTGCCTTTTCTTCCACGTATGATGTGGCTTCCTGCCCCAGTTCCCTGAACTGGGTGTACATGGCTTCTTCCCACCTGGGATCTTTCGGAACTGAGGAATAAGTGGAGATATCGATGACGTATGCCGTATGGACTTTTGCCCCGGTCATCCTTGCGATATCAATCCCTGCATCTGCTGCTTTTTTTGCGCCCGCCGAACCGTCGGTTGCAATCAGGATTTTTTTGTAAATTTTTCTCTCCATTATCTGATCCCCCAATGAATTTTTAGCCCTTTTCTAAGCCTTTTTTAATCCCCTCATTTAAATATTGATGCATCCATATTAATAATTTTCATCCAATTATTTCTGCGGTGCAGAGCAACATACGAATTTCGGCAAAAGTAGCATATACTTCTTATATCTATTTTTAAAGAGGAGGACAGATTTTGGGTAAAAAGGGAATCAAATCACTCGGAACCCGGTCGTTCAAGATCCTTATTATTATGTCCATTCTCCTGGCTTTCACCTCCGGTAGCGGTTGTCTCCGGAGTTTTGAAGAAGAAAGTTACTACAATATAAGGGATATGGACATCTCTGCAGATCGTGTAGGGACTGCTTTTGTGGACCTTAACGTCACGACTTACGTTGAAAAATATCATGGGGATACGGAGAAAAACACCTCTCTCCTTCTCAAGGCTTACAGCAGGGAAAGCGGACTCCTTGAGGTGCAGCAGGAAGTGGAACTCGGAACATTTGAAAATGGGGAAACAAAAGCTGTAAGTCAGGCCCTGAGCCTTCCGAAAACAGGGGGATACGAGATCCGTTCCGTCCTGTTTGAAGAAAAAACCCGAAAGGGAAATGGGGAAATCAAAGTTTACAACCTGGACGCCCTACCCGCCGACCTGGAGGACATAGGGCTTGAGATTTCCGAAATGGACTTTCAGGTAAGGAAGGTTGAAAACGGAAAAGTCCTGATTGAAAATGATATCTACCTGACAAATGAGGGCAGGAAAACCAGCCAGGACTTCCGGATGCTTGTCAAGGTCCGGGAGCTGGATGCCGGTCTCCTGGCCGATAAGGTCTGGGCCGGGACCGGAAAAATCAGGCCCCAGACAACGGTCATCAGGAGTGTCAACCTTACAATGCCCGACCAGTACAACTACGCAGTCGAAGTCCTGATCTGGAACAACGACACCATTGTCAAGCGCGGAGAAGACTACATTCAGCTCAGCCCGGAAATCAAGATCAAGGACGATACCCAAACGGCAGTCCGGAATATCGAGACAAGTGATTTCGAAAGCAGTGAAGAGATGGAGTTGATCCCTGAAGAGGAATACCCCGTGGAAGAAGAAGCTACTCCGGGATTTGGCATGTTCTTTTCCGCAGTTCTGATGTGCTCTGCAGTGCTTTTCAGGTCCAGGAGGTGGTTTAGATGAATGAGACCGAAGACATTAAGGCAGGAATGTCCGGGAGAAAAGGGGAAAAAACCTCAGACCTGGGAGATAACTTCAAAAAAGGAGTGTTTCTGATTGCCATGCTGCTCCTGCTCGTGGCAACTTTCCAGCTCTACTTCTCTATCGAGCGGATAATTGAGATGTGGTTCGAGTACCAGTACGTCCCTATTTTCAGGGCGGTGTATAACTTTTTAGTCTTGGTCGTAAGCCTGTACATCATCAGGCTTTACATCCTGAAGCGCTGAATACGTAAAAATATTTGAAAACAAGGCTGAATGGGATCTGAATCTCAGGCCTCTTCAAGCATTTTTTTTACGGTTTCAAGTACCAGGATCGCATCTTTCCTTTTTACGTCAACTTCTTCGTTTTTGCAAAAATCGAGCAGAGGATCTCTTTTTTCTTCCGGAATCAGGCCCTTTTTTACCCCTTCTTTTACAATTCCGAGATAACTCCGGTCAGGGTAGTAAGTATTGATTGCAAGTTCGAGGAGGGAATCGTGTTCTTCTCCAGTGAGCAGCCCTGCGGCAAGAGCTGCTTTCAGGGTTTCCCTCATATTGACCAGGGGTACGGAAATGGATTCGAATGTATCCGGGTTTGTGCTGACAGCCACCTCGTCGTCGGATTCGATCACGCCGTCCCTGTACCAACCGTAGATTTCCCCGACTCCTATCATCCCGTGGGCATCCAGTTCCGAAGCTCTCAGGGCTCCCATGCTCGAGCCGCCCACAACCTTTATCCCGGCGTCCATGGCGGCTATTATCTCCCGGTGCCCTACCGCTGCCCGGTCAAAGAAGATCCCGTCGATAATCCCAATGACTCCGTATCCCTTCTGGATAAACTTCTCAAGCTGGAACCTCTTCACAGGGGGCTGGTAGTTCCCCTTGAGGATTTTCCTTGCTTCTTCATGGGAGATGCTTGAGCCGGCAAAGATAACTGCTTTTGTTTTCATGTCCGTCCCTTGGCCTGGTTTTTTTCACAGCTTTATTTTTTTGACCGCTTACTTATTTACGCTTACTTATCTACAGCTTACTTTCCGCAAATTACCTTCTTTTCCAGGGCCTTTCACTTCTGTCCCTGGAAGAACCTCTCTTTTTCCCTGCTTTGAGCCTTTTGCCCTGGCGTTCGGGGTCGATTGTAAAGAGTTCGAAGCCCGGAACGATTACCCGGACAACCGGAATCGAGACTTCTTCTCTGGAAAGGTCCACGACAAGCACTTTTTCTGCTACCCCTTTGAGCTTTTCCAGCACCGTGTCGATGCCTTCTGCCGGGCTTGAGGTGGAGAGGTCAGGAACTTCTGAGAGGGAAACATGTTCTCCGTCTTCGAACCAGAACCCATTCAGGCGTTTCATCCTCTCGTACCCGATATCCCGGATAAAACCTTCCCTGGAGGTATCTTCTCTTGCGCCCTGGATCTGGACGACCCTGGACTGGGCTGCTTCCGTGATGGCCCGGGAAACTGCGATTTCGGGTTTCAGGTGGGAACCTGCACCCATGACAAGGAGGGCCGGGTCTTTGAGTTTCACGTCGTCTGCGGCAGCAATTACCGTGGGGATGCCGGTATCGCTGGGAACGAGCCAGACTTTGAGGTCAATGCCGTTGTCCCTGAATTTCCGGGCAAGTTCGTATACGTATCCGTCTTCTTCCGTTAACACGATCTCTTTGCCGAGGTTCCGGTTGAACTGGGCCGTGCTGATCGCGTCCCTTTCGATGACTTCGAGAAGCCCGTGGAGGATGGCTTCCTCAAGCACGTTTCCCGAGGCAAGCCCGTTGGTGTTGCTTTTGAAGATTTGCTGGCACATTCCAGGGGGGTTGTAGGGGTGGTAGACCGCGTTTACGTTCAGGAGCACGTCTTCCCCGTTGAGCAGGTCGCATGCCCCTACCCATTCGAACATAGCATCCGGCAGGGGAGGTTGGGCCAGGAGGAGGGACTCGGGCTCAACTATGTTGTAGCTTTCGGCGGCGTTTTTGTATGATTCCACCATAACAGGGGAGGAAATATCACTTTTGATATTCGCGTTCATGCCTGCCCGCTCTGCCAGGCAGCGCTCGAAACTTTCCATGATGGCGGAGATCCTGGCTCGCTCGTCGGTCGAACCTTTTCCCGAATATATGGAAATCGCACCCGGAGCCGCACTGGGACGGATTGAGGAAAAGACCGGGATTCCGAGCCTGTCCAGGTTTGTGATGTCGGCGATTCTCGTGATGCCTATGTTTTTTAACTGGGCTTTTGTTTTTTCCAGGGTTGTGGCTTCATCATACACGCGCTGGCTGCCTTCGATGTATGAGAGAGACCTGTCAATCGTTATCTCGGACATAGTTAGAAACCTTCTCATTTCCTGTTATATAGCTTGTGATTTTTTACAGGGTGGAATGTTGCGGGTATTTGCCTGAGCTTAGCTGCATTTTCCAGGCTTCATATCCCTTAAATTACATTCTTAATAAGCTTGAAAGTAATGAAAACTTGAAAGTAACGATATATAGGGAAGGGTTCTATAAGTATGTTTAAGGGTTTATAAGGGGTTTTTGTCTGGTGGATCTTAAGAAACTGCTTCTGGAAGAAAACGTAGGGGGCTTTGACCTGATGTTCAGGGCTCTCCTGGGAGTGCTGGGTATCACTGCTCTTGCAACGGGCCTTGTGAAAAGTTCTCCGTTGAAATGGATAACTGCACTAATTGCCTCTGTAGGGCTTTTCACTTCTATCACGCGGCACTGTTCTCCGTACTACCTTCTGGGGATTAATACTGCGAATAAATGATTTCAGGGAATTTTTGGGGTGATAAGATAGCTGAATCAGAGAACAAATACGGACCAATTATAGTAGTCCTCCTTGTGCTGGTAGTTATAGGGATCGGGGCTCTTCTCTACCTGTTCGGGACTTCCAGGGCTCCTTTTGCTTATGGGGATTATGTTTACGGGCAGCAGTCCTCCCGGCCCGGAGGTGGAGGTATGATGTATCCCGGGCAAGGGGGAATGTATCCGGGGGGAGTCTACCCCACGCACCTGAAAAGCGATTTTGATTCGAATGGGGAGACGATCTACTATACCGGGTACAATGAAAGCGGGGATTTGATCGATATTGAATATGGACCCCGCTGGCTCTATGTCCACGGTGGGAGCTGCGTCAGCTGCCATGGGACTGATGGGAAAGGAGGCTTTCCGGTTATGATGGGCTTTGCAATTCCTTCGGATATCCGGTATGCGACCCTAACATCGGAAGAACACGAGGAACCGGGAGAAGAAGCGCATCCACCTTACACGGATGAGACCATAAAAAGAGCAATTATAGAGGGTATGGAACCTTCCGGTGAGCCGCTGGACCTGACAATGCCCAGGTGGAAGCTGTCCGACGCAGATGCAGATGATGTTGTGGAGTACCTGAAAACACTTTGAGGGGCAGCTTTCTTCTCTGCCCTCAATTTTCTTAAATTTTTAGTTTTTTAATTTATTTTGGAACTTACTTTTTCGCTTCTCATTTTTCCGCTTTATCTTCCAAGTTCCTGAATCCTCTTCGGCCGCCTCATTAGATAGTAAAGAAAAGCCCCGATAATGTAAGTGAAAACAATAACTATGACCCATATCAGCCGTGTATTCCCTTCATCGGTTTCTTTTTTGAGGCAGTCGGCCAGAGTCCAGACCCAGAGGGCCAGAGAGACCAGGTACATGAGTCCGAAGCTGAGGAAAAGAAAGAAAAAACCGAGGTTTATATTCTCGAACATTTTGCAGCGTCCTTTATTTGAATAATTTTCATCCCGGATTACAATAATTTTTATTTTTCTATTCTTTTATTCACATTTCGCTTTCGTTCCTGTGTGTCTGGGGATATACTTTCATTCCGCTTTTGTGCAGGATGGCTCCACCGGTATCTTCTATCGTGACATCCAGTTCGTATTCGGAACCCTCCTCTCTTGGAAATTCTAGCACAATGGGGTCTGATGTCGTCACTTCTTCGTAAAGTTTTTTATCAAAACTTTCCAGAGTGTTTCCGTCCTGCTTGAATTCATAAGTCAGGTAACAGTCAATGCTTGCATTCGAGTCTCTCGGGATATAGGTGGATACGAAGCGGTCTTCATGACTTTCGGATTCGCTTACGAATGCATCGAGGGGTTCGTCCCCCCACACAGTTACTTCCTGCTCGGCATACACGCTGTCATGGTAAGAATTAAAAGAGACATAATTAATACCTACCAGGATTATTCCTGCGGCGATTATTATTAAAAAGAGGGCTATGAGCACTTTTGTAAGGTTATTCATATTAAGCCTCTATGTTTCCTTTTTTCGTTTTTCTGTTCCTTCTTTTTTTCTTTCCTTCTTTGTGTTTCTGTTTGCAACTCTTTGCGTCAAAAACATAAAAGTTTGCCTAAAACTACGAACTATTTTGAACTTATTGCATGTTAGAAATTGTCTTCCTGGGTTAAGTCCTTATACTTTTTTCAAAGACCCTCAGCCTGAAAGTGAGCAAAAACACGAAATAGATTATCAGGGCCGCAATCAAAAAGGAAGTTCCTGCAAGCATTTCGTATAAAAGTCCTCCCAGGATTAGCCCCGTGATGCTGGCAAGGCTCCCGAAACTGCTTGCAAAACCCTGTACGGTTCCCTGATACTGTCTGCCTGCAAGTTTTGAAATCATGGAGAGGAAGGAAGGCCACATGAGCCCGTCTCCCAGGGCAAAAAACCCGGCTGCGAGATAGGTCAGGAAGAGGTTTCCGGGAATCAGCAGTAAAAAGTTTGTGCCCAGCATCAGGCTTCCGAAGATTATGAGGGTGGCGTCGGAATACCTTTTCGAAGCTCTGGAAAGGACAGGTCCCTGCACAAACACCAGCAGGGCGCTGAGGACCGTAAAATAGACGCCCATTTCCGCAATGTCCCAGTCCAGGACTGTAATTGCGTGCAGGGGAAATGCTGTGTAGAAGAGGTTGAAGCCAAGAAAGATCAGGAAGTAAAGTCCCATCATGTAAGGGATGTGAGGAAGCCCGAGGACTTCCCTGAAACCCGGTTTTTTTACTTTCCGGGCGGTTCCGCATTCCTTTATCTGGTAGCCGAAGGTTTTCCTCACGCTTTTTGTCCTCTCACTCTTCGGTTCCCCCGGGCCGGCAAGAGAACATTCCCTGGATTCCGGGACGTAGAAAACTATCAGGAGGGTCCCGATTACTGAAATGATAACGGCTCCCAGCACCGGCATGATTTCTCCGTACATTGTAACGCTCAAAAGCCCTGCGAGGGCAGGACCCACGATGAAACCCAGATTGCTGGAAATGGACATTCTCCCGAAGTTCCTGTTTCGGTCCTTCTCCTCGGTTACGTCTGCAAGGTAGGCATTGGCTACCGAGACGTTTCCCCCCGTAAGCCCGTCAAAAGCCCGGGCAAGAAAAAGCACTGCAAGGGGCAGGGTCAGGACAAAAGCCCCGAGTATTTCCGAGTCCACTTCCCGAAGAACGGTAAGCGGTAAAAAGAGGGCTGTCAGGAAGATAATCCAGGAGAGCAGGGTCCCGAGCTGGCTCAATAGCAGGACTTTTTTCCTGCCGTAGATGTCGGACCACCTGCCCAGGATCGGAGCCCCGATAAGCTGGAAGGCAGGGTACATGGAGCTTACAAGCCCGTAGATGAAGGCGTTTCCCCCGAGCCTTTCCACGAGGAATACAAGGAAGGGCAAAACTATGCTGAAGCCCAGCGTTCCTATGAAGTTGACTGTCAGGAGAGGGAGGAGGGAGACTTTTTCCCCTGCAGGGGTTTCTGAAATGCCTTCAGGATCCTTCTCTATGTTTTTCTCTAAAGTGTTCTCCAAGACCTTTTCCTGTGTATTTTCAGGAATGTCTTCTCTTCCCCCGCTCATCAGCTAATATTTCTCGGTTTCCCAGATAACAGTTTACCCTGACTCTTCCTCAGTCTTCTGAATGTACTTTTTGGTTATCTCGATATCCTTTCTCAGTTATCAGGATGCACTTTTCGGTCATCTGACTACCCTTCTTCAGTCACTGGGATGCACTTTTCGGTCATCTGGATGACCTTCTTCAGTCACTGGGATGTACTTTTTGGTTATTCAAATGTCCTTTTTGGGAAGGGCCGGTCGCAGGCGACCGGTGAGAGTGTCGGTACCTGAAGAGCAGGTCAAAAAAGGGGTCAAGGGTTAAGCGAAGGATAGATTACAGATGTTTTGTCTGTATCAAAAAAAGAAAAGTTTGCCTGCTATAAGGGCAGGCGAGTTTGATTTGAACTTTGTTTTTGGGATTGAACCCGTTTTCAGATCCTGCAGACTTCACTCTTCCTGAGCCAGTCGATGTCGGACTGGTAGAGCAGCCGCAGGTCTTTGAGTCCCAGTTTCAGCATGGCTACCCTGCTGACTCCAAGGCCCCAGGCAAGGACGGGTTCCTTGATCCCGAAGGGTTCTGTGACTTCTTTCCTGAAGACTCCGGCGCCTCCGAGTTCTACCCAGCCGAGGCCGTCCACGTAAACTTCGGGTTCGACACTGGGTTCGGTGTAGGGGAAGTAGCCGGGGCGGAAGCGGACTTCTTCGAAGCCCATCCTGTGGTAGAATTCGGCAAGCAGGCCCAGGAGGTCGGCAAAGGACATGTCTTTGTCCATGACCACGCCTTCGAGCTGTTCGAACTCGGGGGTGTGGGTGGGGTCGATGGTCTCCCTGCGGTAGGCCCTGTCAATGCAGAAGGCTTTCACGGGAGGTTCGGGGTTGTCTGCCAGGTACTTGATGGTGACTGCGGTCGTGTGGGTCCTGAGCACATTCTTTTTAGGAAGTTCCCTGTCCCATTTTCCTTTCCAGCCGCAGGAGTCGATATCTCCTCCGTGTTCGTGCATTTCCCCTACCTTATCGGCGTATTCGGCAGGGAGAGGGGTCTTGCTGCCCAGGTGGAAGGTGTCCTGCATGTCCCGGGCGGGGTGGTCCTGAGGCTGGAAAAGGGCATCGAAGTTCCAGAAAGAGCTCTGGATGACGTCTCCCTTGATCTCGGTAAAGCCCATTTCCAGGAAGATCTGCCGCATCTGTTCTATCAGGCGGCGGTAGGGGTGGACCTTTGCCCCGTAGAGGGGTTTTGGTTTTATGTCAAGCCTGTAGGGGCGGAATTTCTTGCCTTTCCAGGCCCCGCTTTTCAGCAAGTCGGATGTGATCTGGGCAATTTCCTCTTCCAGGACAAGGCCTTCAGCCGCAAGGGCGCTTCCGGAATCCGTGATCTCAATGGTCCGGAACTTTTCTTCGTGCTTTGTGACAAGTTTCCTCTTGAGGAGGTCCTTTACTAGCTTTGCGTCGGCTGAAAGTTCCTCAAGGGTTTTTGCCTCGCCTCCGAAGGCGGCAAGGATGGCTTCGTCCTTTCCGGCAGGGGCTTTCCCTGAAGGGACCATTACGCCTTCTTCGATCTTTGCCCAGCCCTTTCTAACAAGCCAGCCTGTTGCGATTCCCACCATCTTCGGGGAAAAGCGGCTCTTTAACTCGTCAAGGGGGGTCGGGCCTTCGAGGGCGTCGACTATCTGGCGTTCCGGAAGCCCGGTTTCGACGTAAGTCTCTCCTTCCCCGGTAAGGGCATAGCGCTCGAGCACTTTTTCGGAAACGGATGCAAGTCCCTTTTCCTCGAGCAGGAAGGCCGCCTGCATTGCCGCATCTACCTGCAGCCCTGATTTTTCTTCCAGTTTCCCGGGAGCAGCGGACCCGAGTTCCTGGAGGGCAAGCAAGACCTTTTTCTCGTTGATTGTGAGATTGTCCTGGGCACTCATGTTTTGATCACATCCTGGTATAATCTTGAATAAATCCTGAATAATTCCTTAATAAATTCTGGCTATAAATCCTGAATAATTCCTGGCTATAAATCCTGATATGTATAGTATAATCCAGTAGTTTTATTTTTTGTACATTATCCCGTACTCATCGAGCTGTTCCCGGGCAAGTTCCCGTTTTTCCTGGTGCTCTTTGAGGAAGTCGTGCATTAATTCTGAAGCCAGCTGTTTGCAAGAGCCGCACATCCGTTCCCCTGAGAGGCATTCTTCCCTGATCTCCAGCAGCTCTTTATCATCTTCGAGCAGGTGGAAGAGCATCAGTTCGAAGACCGAGCACTCGTCGGGTTTTCCGCCCAGTTTCTTTTGCTCTTCAAGGGTTACGCAGCCGCCGGTCTTTGCCCGTTTGACCTTCTTTGCCCCGTCCTTCGGGGCGTCCGTGAGGGCGATGTGACTCTCCGGAATGCTGCTCGACATCTTCCCGCCCTGCAGTCCGCTCATGAAACGGTGGTAGGTGGAAGCCGGGGGGATGAAAGCGTAGCCTCCGAATTCCAGGGCTACGTCCCGGACGATTTCCTCAAGTCCTGCCCGGTCGGAAAATTCGAGCACATCAACGTGCGCTTCATAGAGCTTGACCTTTCCAGGAATGAGTTTCTTTAACTCTTTCAGGGCTTCTTTCGAAGCGGCTTTTCCCCTGACGCTCAGGTATGGCCTGCCGGTCTTATTGTCTTCCCGCTCCTCGATCCTGAACATGTTCATCTTACCTGCCAGGCCCCTGGTCAGCCTGAGGTGGGGGTCCTGGTCCGGGCCCACGGGTACGACGACGGGTTTTGGGCCGCCGTACTCTTCGAGCTCGGGCTGGAGGATGTCTGCAGCCTGGGTTGCCACGCTGAGCATGTGGGAGAGGTTTGTTTCCCCTGAAAAACCGTAGATGGCGCTTAGTTCCGAAAAATTGACCCTGGAGCCGAGTTCGAATGCCAGGTCCCTGACACTTTCGCACCCGGACTGGAAGTAGATCAGACTTCTCTGCTTTCCGGATTTTTCGGGTTTGAAGCCGAGGGCTATAAGGCTTAAGATATACTCCTCAATCCCGATATCCCTGCATTTCTGCCAGGAAAAACCGCGAACTGAATACGCTTCCCTGTCCGCGATTCCAACAAAGGCGTCAGCGCCCTGTTCCTGGTGCCAGACGATCTGGTCCATGACCATCTTATGTCCCAGGTGGATCTTCCCTGAGGGCATAAATCCGTCCATGACTGAAAATGGAGCACCTGTTTGCATTGCCCTTGCAATCTGTTCATAGTCGCGGTGCCCGAAGATGACTTTTCTCCGCATATACATGTGCGGGGAAGGGATTTCCGGAAGCACGGTCTCGAAGGGGGAAATCCCGAATTCTTCGAATAACTTGGAATAGTCAGTAATATTGTTTGAACTCCAGGGGTCAAGTTTCGTATCCATAAAGTCCCTCAGTGGACGCCAACTTCCTGAATGAGTTCCCTCAGGGCAGCCAGCTTTTTCTTGCTGAATCTGAATTAGTTTATTTCTTTCTGAATTTCAATTAGAATGTAAATTCCTGTTTCAACTGAAATGCTCTTTTAAAATACCTGCTCATATGTAAATGTTTATCCCCGGACAGCCGGGTCCCGGAATGAACATTGAAAATGAAATCTGTCTCAAGGGAAAAAATACCGGAGTGTGCGGGAAGTGCAAAAAATCTTTAGAAAAGGAGGGGTTCGGGCGGTGCCTGAAACGTTTAACGCCGGTAAACTTTTTCAAACTCATAAGGAAGCTTTGCCCCCGCAGGGATCCTGTCCACAAATTCCAGGAACTCCGGGTCGTGCATGGGGCTTAAGTTCTTCTGCCTCTGGAAATAAGGGTAGCTCCTTATCCTCTGCCAGATGTCTTTCAAAGGTTCTTCTTTGACGTTTCCGAACTTAAACGGAGGGTACGGACTTGGCTTTACGTCTCCGTCGGCAGTGACATGCATCCAGCGCCTGCCTGCCATGGCCCCCAGCATCTGTCCCTCAAAGTAGGTGTTTGCAAACATCCGGGGACCTTCCGGGCTTGCGTTGATCCGCTCGTACATCTCAAGGATGGCTCTCCTGTTCTCGTCGGAAATAAGGGGTTTTTCTCCTCCTTTTTCCCCGGCTTTTGGCATGGCTTCCCAGACCGAGAACTCCTGCACCCCGAGTTCCGCTGCAAGGGTGTAGAGAGCCGGAAGCTCCTGCATGTTTGAGGGAGAAGCGTGCGTTGTCATGGCGACCATGAGCCCTGCGTCAAGAGCCGTTTCGATGGCCGAGACTGCTCTTTCGTACGCCCCGTCGGCTTTCCTGGCAGCATCGTGTTTTGCCGGATCCGTGGAGTAGATCCCAACCATCAGGGCGTGGAGCCCGGCATCTTTCAGGCGGTGGGCGGTTTCTTTTGAAAAGTCCGTGCCCCAGGTGGAACTGTTCACGATTGCGCGTTTTTTGTCCACGTACTCGATAAGCTCGAAGACCTCCTCCCTGAGCAGGGGGTCGTTTTCCGTAAACGTGATGATGAACGTGCCAAGGTCAAGGGCTTCGTCGATCACTCTTTTGAGGGTCCCGATATCCAGTTCGTCCGCATTAGTTCCCGGGGAATACCTTGCACTGTTCTGGCGGGTCAGCTCGATGGAAACGGTTTCCGGGATGTATTTCCCGATGGCGATCTGCATCTCGGCATAGAGCAGCCTCTTAAATGCAGGGCCGGGAATTGGGGGCAGCCAGGCTGAAGCGATTACGTGGTCTTCCCTGACAAGGGCGGGCTTTTCCTCTCGCAGGCGGGAGTTGATCTTCTTGAGGATAGGGGAACATGCGGCTTTCAGGGTCCCGCTGGCAGTAAGTTCCAGAAAATCTCCTCTGAGAGTGTTCTTTGCATGTTGAAGGTTGACCCGGAGCCCGGGGACCGAGAGGATTTCGATGGACTTCCCATTGGTAGGAATTTCCACTCCATTAATTTCCTCTGTATTGTTTTTCTCAGGAATCATTTTGATCACCCGTGACAGGCAGACCTGGTGTTTTAGCCTATCGGATATTTTGTGTAGAATCTGAAATCAATCTTGTTAAAATTAATCTCGTTAAAATTAATCTCGTTAAAATTAATCTCGTTAAAATTA
>CBFCWE010000101.1:0-14225 GCA_965601435.1 uncultured Methanosarcina sp. | reverse complement strand
ATAAATATGAAAAAAAAGTTAAAGGTAAAATTATGAAAAAAACAAATATTTTCATAATGTCATTGTACCTAAGCGTATCCATTTTACCGTCAGTCGCTCTTGCAGATGTGGTTGATCCTGATGCAGATGTGTTTGATATAAGCTCTTCTCCTGGTGCAGATGTGGTTGATAAAGGCTTTTCTCCTACAGATTTATTGATTATTATAGCCGCTATAATTGGAATAATTTCTCTAATTGCATGGAAGGTGATTAGAAAAATTAAAAAAGATCATGATTCTGAAAGAGAGCCAGAAATCAGAGACTAATGCGAAAGAAATTTTTTTCAAGGATACTGTTTATATTCAGATTAATAATATTTGAATTGTAATTCTGCTTCTTTTTTAGTATCAAGAATTTTTATCTGAGTTATATTTCCTTCTCAGTCAACTATCCAAATGTAGAAATGGTTTGAATTTTAAGACAGCCTCTTAGAGAATTAAATCAATTCATTAATCTGATCTTGAAGCAAGAATCGAAGTATTAGAAATAGAAGTCTATAAAGCCTCTAAATCCAATAAGAAAGAAGATAATAGTAGTGGGCCCGCTGAGATTCGAACTCCGGAACCCCGCTGTGTGAATGTGTCTTATGATAACGAAAACGGTTTCGTTAACTTATATGTATTTTATGTGCTATTTTTTATATTAACATTTACGCTGCTTAAACTGTGGGGGAAGTGATAGGGTGGCTGGGAAAAAGCCTATCATCAGACTGTATTTCGCTAAAATCAAGGACGCATTTTATGACCTCTCTGAAGAGGAAAAGCAAGAGTTCATGCGTAAGGACCGCGAGCAAATGGACGAGCTCGGGATGAAACTCCTGATGATGATTGAC
Source organism: uncultured Methanosarcina sp. (assembly GCA_965601435.1). Classification (GTDB taxonomy): domain Archaea; phylum Halobacteriota; class Methanosarcinia; order Methanosarcinales; family Methanosarcinaceae; genus MTP4. Next base: position 13,354 of record CBFCWE010000101.1, on the reverse strand, counting down.
TGCCGCTGGTCCAACGAAGAGTGGGATTTTATCGGGATCGAGGAATGGCCAGGCATAGAAGCTCTTGAGAAGCGTGCCAGATTCGAAAAAGAAGAACTGGAAGCATTCAGGTATGTTGAATCGAAGACTTACCTGGGTACCGGTACTTTTGGAATTGGCGAATATGGAAAAGAATGAAACCTGAGGCAATGGAGGCCCGGGCCAGTTCCGGAGTGTCTATATCATAACGCAAAGCTGCAATAGTCGCAGGGTTAGGGTTACTAATCATGACTCTAGTACTGCGATTCCAAAATATTGCCATAAATCCGGACTTGAAATAAACCTGCATGTCAACCAAAAGAACCACAGATGGACACGGATAAACACGGATTAAAGCCATCTGTGTGCATCTGTGTGCATCTGTGTTTATCCGTGGTTTATTCTCATATTTTGGAATCGATACACTAGCCTATTTCTTCGCTGATTTTTTGCTTTCCAGAGTCCTGGAACCACGGTTTCGTTTCCTCCATATGAGAAGTAACCATATAATACAGTAACAATATCTCTAAATCATGGAATACCAGAACGAAGAGTTTGAAGCGGAAACCTTTAAAGATATTGGTCTTATAGACGTATCTTTCAAAAATTCAAGGTTTATTGATTGTGATTTTGAAAACTGCAACTTATCAAACGTCGATCTGGATAACACAAAATTTCAGAATATAAGATTCAAGAGTTGCAAAATTCTGGGATTGGATTTTTCGAAATGTAACGACTTTATACTCGCTTTTGGATTTGAAGATTCTTTTCTTTCCCTGTCAGTATTTTCCGATATGAATTTAGAAAATACGGATTTTACCAATTGCCAGATATATGACTGTGATTTTGTGAATACAAATCTTACAAATGCGAATTTTGAAAATTCCGATCTTAAGAACAGTCTCTTTCAAAATTCGAACCTTAGTTTCACATCGTTCAGGAATGCAAAAAATTATGATATAAATCCAAATAACAATTTTTTAAAAAAGACAATATTTTCTATCCCTGAAGTTATCTCCCTTTTAAACATTTATGACATTGTACTGGAATAACCTGCTGTTTTAGCGTCTCCTGGTGACATCCATTAGTATTATATATTGACAGTTACTATTTTTTTAAGGTCAACCACTACAAAATAAGAATAAATCAAAAATAGTTTTTCTGTATCACATTATAACCATATAAATTAAAGCTTCATGATGACATCACAAAGCAAGTTATATTTAATATTAATTCATCCTCAAGAATAGACAAGGTGATGAAATATGAGGACTCGTTACAAAATAGGGACCGTGTTTATACTATTAATACTCATTTCTGCAGGGTTACTATCTTTCTGGTGGCAAGACCAGAAGCAGAGGATGTATGAGAATAGTCTCAGGAGTAGTTATGATTACGATGTAATATTAACTACAGACTCGACCCTTAGCAACGCGACTCTTTATCTTCCACTCCCGGTGATAAACAGCACATCATCCGTGGGCATGGATATCGTAGAGCATCACTTCAATAACAATGATCCTTCATGGGAATATGCTTTGGTGAATACGGAGCACGGGCTAATGCTTTCTATGAAAAATGAGAAGGCAAAAAGTATAGATCTTAGTACTATGGTCTTATCTAACCATACTATAAACACGATGAGTCCGCTGGGCAACGAAATGGTCCTCATGCCCAAATACAATCTTACGCATAATGTCAACGCCAGCGGAGTTTATTCACGGACGTCTGAGCAGTTTGACTATGAAAGTCAGATGTATGCCTCCTATGAAACTTCCTCGAATGCAAACGTCAGTATTTCTATCTACCTGGGTGCACGTAACGAATGGTGGATCGGAGGATGGCAGTATAACAGCTATTGGGAAACCATGGAAATTAAGTTGTCCGGGCCTCAGGATGGATGGGTAAAAGTAAATGGTGAGCTTGTTACCGGAGAAGGAACGTACGAGATATGATCTGAAATGCCGCCAGTTAAAACCGCTGGCATTTTCGATAACTGTATATTTTTTTTCCACAGTACACTCCATAATTAATATAATGTTTTACTTGCAGAGTTTACTCCACAGGTCTCAGAAACACCAACCTTTACCTCTGAAGAGAAAGGTCATAATAGTCTTTGTTTGAAAAATAGAGTTTTTTATATACTTTATACGTGAATTCTTGGCCTTTAAAGTAAGAATTGAAACGTTAGAAAAAAAGGTCTACGAAGCCTTTAATTCCGAAAATAAGGTTAAAAAATCAGATGGGCCCGCTGAGCTTCGAACTCAGGACCTCCCCCGTGTGAATTCGTCTTATGATCACGAAAACGGGTTCGTAAACTTATATGTATATTATGTGCTATTTTTTATATGAGCAGTTATACTGCCTAAATTAGCTGGGGGGAAGTGATAAGATGGCTGAGAAAAAACCTATCATCAGACTGTATTTCGCCAAAATCAAGGAAGCATATTATAACCTCTCTGAAGAGGAAAAGCAAGAGTTCATGCGTAAGGACCGCGAGCAAATGGACGAGCTCGGGATGAAACTCCTGATGATGATTGACTGCCGCTGGTCCAACGAAGAGTGGGATTTTATCGGGATCGAGGAATGGCCAGGCATAGAAGCTCTTGAGAAGCGTGCCAGATTCGAAAAAGAAGAACTGGAAGCATTCAGGTATGTTGAATCGAAGACTTATCTGGGTACTGGTACTCCTGGAATTGGCGAATATGGCAAAGAATGAAATCTGAGGCAATGTAGACCCAGACCAGTTCCGGAGCGTCTGATCTTCCTCAAAGAGCTTATTGGGCTTATTGAGTTTATTGAGATGGGAATGGTAAAATCGGTCATTGATAGACGCTAATAATAACAAAACCTAATTGGGGGGAACTGAAATGACAAACAGGACCGCCGATATATCACAGCGCAAAGCTGCAATAGTCGCAGGGTTCGGGCTTCTGCTCATGACTATATTCGCTATCTTCACTGAATATTTTGTTCGCCCGAGTCTTATTGTGCCGGGAGATGCCACAGAAACAGCAACTAATATTATGGCTGATGAGTTGCTATTTCGCACCGGTATTTGCAGCTATCTAATTATTCTTATTCTTGATGTGGTGGTGGCCTGGGCACTTTATGTTTTACTCAAACCGGTGAACAGGAGTCTCTCGTTGCTTACGGCGTGGTTCAGGTTGGTATATACAACTATTTTTGGAATGGCTCTGCTTAACCTTGCTATTGTTTTGCAACTTTTAAGTGGGGCTGACTACCTGACAGTATTTGAAACAGATCAGTTGCAGGCTCAGGTGATGCTATCTCTCAATGCGTTTAGGGATGGATGGGCTATCGGATTAGTATTTTTTGGCCTTCATCTTGCGCTTCTTGGTTATTTAGTTTTCAGATCGGACTACATTCCCGGAATTCTGGGCGTCTTGTTGATAGTTGCAGGTTTAAGCTATCTAATAGATTATTTTGGCAAATTTCTTTTCCCCGACTTCGATGCGGCAATTAGCCAGGTTGCGGGTTGGGGGGAATTGTTATTTATGCTGTGGCTTTTGTTGAAAGGGGCTAAAATACCCGAAATGAAATCCTGAAATTGGTTTATTACAGCATTTGACAAAAACCAGAGAAGAAAAAAGGATCTAATCGCTGAAAAAAAGCTCAATAAAATCTTAATCTTAGAAAAGAAATGCTGAAAAGAAAAGTGGGCCCGCTGAGATTCGAACTCAGGACCTCCGCCGTGTGAAGGCGACGTCATAACCGACTAGACCACGAGCCCATGGTGTATAAGGAAACCCCTAAGGGTTGAGCAACCATAAAATAGAACTTCTTACGTATAAGCTTATCGCCTGTTTGTCGGTTTCGGGCTTTCCCTGACCGGTTATACTGCTCTTTTATGGTGAAGCCGGATTTCTTGCGAGTTTTCTCTTTTTCCAGGTCTCCCGGCTCAGCCAGACCGCAGGTTATATATCCGTTCTTTGATATCTCTACAGTGGTAATATCATTACACTGATATTTTACTTTATGCGGCATAAATTTTCCTTTATACGATAAATTTCCCTTTATACGGCAAAAAAGCTTCATCCCGGTTTACATGATCGAAATACTGAAAATCCTCTTCTGCATGCCCTTTTTGCTCTACTCATGCTATTCCGACCTGAAGGCCCGCCGGGTCTCAAATAAGGTCTGGAAATACATGCTAGCCTCGGGCTCGGTCTTTGTCCTCTATGAACTTGCTACGGGCGGGATCCCCTATCTCAAAGCCCTCCTCTTTTCCGCTGTAATCGTATTTGTCTCCGTCTACATCCTTTTCCAGTTCGGGGCTTTCGGGGGCGGGGACGCAAAAGGGTTGATCGTGCTTTCCATTCTCCTTCCCACTTACCCGGTCTTCAGGCTGGGAGGGGATTTTTATCCCCTGCTCGGTCTTCCTCCTATCGGACTTTTCACGTTCACGGTGCTCGGAAACGCCCTGCTCCTCACAATCATCGTGCCCCTGGGGATGTTCTGCTACAACCTCCTGCACTTTTCCCCCGAGATGCTCAAAAAGCCCTTCTACATGTTCATAGGGTACAGGACCGCGATTTCTTCCCTGAAGAATAAAGAGCACCTCGGCCTGCTCGAAAAGTTTGAGATGAATGAAGCCGGAGAATTGAAAAGGAGCTTTGCCAGGGCAGGGCTTAACTTCGATGCAAACCTGAAGCCCGAACTTGAAGAATACGTGAAAAAAGGTTTGATTGGAAACGAGGTCTGGGTGACCCCTGGTCTTCCGTTCATGCTTTCGATTACAGCAGGTTTTCTTGCCGCAGTTGTGTTCGGAGACCTCCTGTTTTACATGGTCATGCGCTTGATGCTTGGGTGAACACCTGTCTCAGGCATTGCAGTGACGGAAAAACACTTGTCTCAGGCATTGCATTAACGGACCCTTTTAGCTGCCGGGCAATTTTTTTGGTTATCCTGGTACACTTAATAGTCATCCCGATACACTTCTCTGCTGTCCAGATACCTTTTATAGTCATTCCACTACCTTTTTTGGTCATCCGGGTGCCCATTATAGTCATTGAAATGTCCTTTTTGTGCATTCCAATACCCTTCCCACGCTCGGCTCTTCATTCAAAATATTACGGTGTTTAAATCCAATTTTCGCATGGCATTCTTTGGGAAAGGCCGCCTGTTTCTCAGTTGGCGAGACTTCAGGTGCCTGAAAAAATGGATCAAAAAATAGATCAAAAAATTGATCAAAAAATGGAGATGAAAAATAGATCAAAAATGGATGAAAAATGAATTAAAAAAGGTTTTCAGCGCTTCTGCACTACCATAAGCCCGTAAAGGATAGTTTCTGCAACCGGGGGATTTTCAGGGGTCCCTTTTGCAATCCTTTCCTCGGGGTAGCCGAGGTTTTCGCAGGTGTAGAGTTCCGCGGAAAGGCCCATTTCCAGAAGGACTTCGGCAACTTCTTCGGAGCCGAATTTGGCATCGGGAAGCAAAAATACATTCCTCCCGTTTTTCAGTTCCCGGACCAGTTCGCCTTTTGCGGGCTCGAAGTCCCTGCCGTGGGCAGTAATTGCTGTGAGGTTTGTAAGGTTCACTCTCGTGCGGGCGCAGGCTGCCTGCATTGATGAAATCCCGGGGATTACGGTGTCCTTTTCCCCGGCAAACTTCCCGAGCCCGGAGAACATGGGGTCTCCCGTGGAGAGGACAACGGCGTCGTCGGGCAGGAGGTGGAGGGACTTGTAGTCCTTGATCGTGCTTGTCTTGCAGGTGATGTACTTCTGTGCAAGTTCAAGAGCCCGTTTTGCGCCGTAAACGATCGATGCATTCCGAATCGCTCCGATCCCTTCTTCCGTAAGCATGCCGGGGCCGACCCCGACTCCTACCACTATCATGTTTTTTTACCTCTGTCCGCTTTTGTATTTTTATTCTCACTCAATTCTCACTCAATTCTCACTCAATTCTACTCAATTTTTACTCTCGCTGTCCATCAGGACCGAGCCGTCCCTTTCGATGACAACGATCCTTGCGCCATTCCCTTTTTCGATTGCCATCTTGAAGGCTTCTTTCAGGCGCTCGTGTTCCGGGGCTTTTTCAAGCATCTCCACGACTGTTGCATAGCCGCTTCCTTCGAGCATTTTAGGGTTGCCCCATTTCAGGACAAGACCCGGAAGGCCGCAGATCACGATGTCTCCAGAGGCGGACTCGAGCCCTTCGGAGATCCGGCTCCCGACCATAACCACGGTATAGTCCGGGAAGAGCATGTGGGAGTAGCGCATCCCTATGCGGCCGGTGGTCAGGACCACTTTCTCGGTGCCGCGGATCAGGTCTCCTTTCATCTCGCCAAGGTGGTCATTCCAGGGTTCAACAAAACCGGTGCTTCCGAGGACTGAAATCCCGCCTTCGACTCCTATCCTGCTGTTCAGGGTTTCTTTGCCTATCCTTTCTCCCTCGGGAATCGAAATCGTGACTTCCGCTCCCCGCAGGCCCAGTTCTTCCACGGCTTCCTGCACCGCGGCTTTGATCTGTCCCATGGGATTCGGGTTGATTGCAGGCTGGCCCTTTGGGACCTGGAGCCCGTCCCTCTTTACGACCCCTATGCCCTTTCCGCCAAGGATGCGGATCCCGTCAGCTTCCCTGGCTTCGCCCACGAAGTCAAGACCGCGGGTGATGTCGGATTCGTGGTCATTCCGGATCTTTTTCACAACGGCACGCCCTGAACCCGCCTCGCTTACTTCAAGGTATGCCCTGAGCCCTGCAGGGGTCGGGACGGAAACGTGGTCAACTGTTTTTTTAAGGGAGAGGACCGCGGCTTTTGCTGCGGCAGTGGCAGTGGTCCCGGTGGTGTACCCGCGTTTCAGGACAGACCCGTCGCTCAGGACGACGATCATTCCGGATGCCACTTTTTCTTCCACTTCTTCCCTGGGCATCCCGGTGCGGGCTATCCATTCTTCCGGGATGTCAAAATTGTTAACGGGATCTATCATGGAAGATATTCAGGGGTTTTTTGTATAAATATATTGATGTGCAAATTTGGAAATGGCCTGAATTTCTCCTGCCTGAATTGAAAATGTCCTGGATTCCTCCTGCCTGAACCTATTCGGAAATTATCCTGACAGAAAACATCCTGAACAAAAAAAGACGTCCGAAAACAGTTTTAAGAAAAGATGTGAAGAAAAGGGGTGGCACCATTCCAGGGTGTTGGGGGTATTTCATTCGTTTTTTCTGGAAATGGGGGGTATCCAGGTTATGGGAATGGGGGGTTTTCCATTCTCTTATGGGGGGGTTGGTGTGTGAAAAATAGCCCGGAATGGTGCCTATAAGATGCCAGTTCTATACCTGACACCTATTCTTAACTCTTCAGTTATATTATATAAATGTTTAGCAAATACCTCTTGTTTTTTCAAGTATGACCTATATTGACATGGGTAGTAATTTTTTGTCTATATGCCCAGTATACATTCCCTCTGATCGTGTTTTTCAATCCTGGCAAAATAAGCTCTTGCCCCGGAGAGTTTAATTATTTGTTTTATGTTGGGGGGCGAACCCTGTGGGTTCACTGAATTCTGGCAAACATCCGGTCAAGTTCCCCTCTCGTGAAGGTGAGGACCGTGGGCCGGCCGTGGGGGCAGGAGTAGGGATTTTCCGCCTGTTTCAGCTGTTCCACCAGTTCTTCCATCTGCCGCAAACTGCAAGCCGCCCCCCCTTTAATTGCCGCCCTGCAGGCCATGGTCTTGCAGACCTGTTCGGAAACGCCCGTGTCCTTTTTGATCTTTCCGCCCGCAAGAAGCTCCGAGATGAGGTCGTGGATAATCCCCGGGTCTTCCAGACGCCCGAAGACGTCCGGCACGAAAGTCACCACATAGGTGTTGTCCCCGAATTCCGAGATTCCAAAGCCGTGTTTTTCAAGGTAGGGAATGTATTCTTCCATGAGCACCCTTTCTTTCGGGGTCAGGTCTATCGTAATCGGGGTGATCAGTTCCTGGACCCTGTTCTTTTTCATCTTCAGGATCTGCTCGTAGAGGACACGCTCGTGGGCGGCGTGCTGGTCGATGATCACAAGGTCCTCCCCTTTTTCGGCAAGGATATAGATCTTCGAGACCTGGCCGATGATCCGGAGGTCTTCAAGGAGGTCAGTGTTGGCTTTTTTATTTGGCTTTTGATCCGGGTATGTCCTTTCTACCCCTTTTTGTGTCCCCTTTTCAGTCCTTTCTTCTATCCCCTTTTCAGTCTCCTTTTCTACCCCTTTTTCTATTCCCCTTTCAGTCCCTTTTTGTGTCCTTTCTTCTGTTCCCTTCTGTGTACCCCTTTCTGCCCTTTCCTCTATCCCTTTTTCAGTCCTTTCTATTCCCTTTTCTTTCCTTTCTTCTCCTGTCGCCTTTTCCTCTTCCCTTTCTTTCCCGGCTTCTTTCATCTCATTCTCGCTGGTAATTCCCAGAAGCCTCTCCGACCTTTTCAGCCTCCTCTCGGTATCCTTTACCGGATAACTGTAGGTTTCGGGTTTTTCTTTGAAGAGTTTGCTTCCGCCTGCCGGAACTTCCGCAGTTTTTCTCATGTCTTTTTCGGGGGCATTCCCGGGCTTTTCCGAAGCATCCGTTTTTTCAGGGAACTGCACCCTGCCTTCCGGCTCCCGGACTTCCAGGGTTTTCTGGCGGGTTTTGCCTTCATTTTCCCTTATCTCGGGAGCAAGCCCATGTTCCGAAAGGGCCTTTTCAACGGCTGAAGTCACTGCATTGCTGATCTCTTTTTCCCGGCTGAAGCGGACTTCTGCTTTTCGCGGGTGCACGTTTACGTCCACCTCATGCGGGTCGAGGGTGAGGGAGAGCACAGCTACAGGGTAACGTCCTTTTGGAATTTTCGTATAGTAGCCCTGGCGGATGGCTGCGTTTACGGCTTTTGAGGTCACGGGGCGGGTGTTTACAAAGAGGAAAAGCTGGTCTCCGGTCCCCCGCGTAAGTTCGGGTTTTGAGATGCAACCCCGGATAACAACGTCTCCTGTAAGGGATTCCACGGGAAGCATGGACCTGGCAGTTTCAGGGCCGAGCAGGTTTACGACACTATTAAGTAGCTCGCTTGAGGCGGGGTTTCTGAGAACGGGTTTTCCGTCGCTGAGGAGCGTGAATGAAATCTCAGGGTTTGCCAGGGCGAGTTTCATTACAACGTCCGTGATATGGGCAAGTTCGGTCCTGTCGCTTTTCAGGTATTTTTGCCTTGCCGGGGTGTTGTAAAAGAGGTCTTTTACGTGTACAGCCGTTCCCGGAGCCGTACCGACATTCGAGCTTTCCTGCACCTGCCCTCCGTGGATAAGCACCTTTGTGCCTGCGAGTTCTTCGGGGGGGCGGGTCAGGATTTCCACTTTCGCGATAGCAGTAATAGAGGAGAGGGCTTCTCCCCGGAAACCCATGGTGACCACGGTGTCCAGGTCTTCGATTTTCGTAAGCTTGCTTGTTGCGTGTTTTTCATATGCGAGCAGGGCATCTGCCCGGCTCATCCCGCAGCCGTTGTCCCGGACCAGAATCGATTTCTTACCCCCTTTCTTGACCTCGATCCGGACCTCGGTGGCTCCGGCATCGATTGCATTGTCTACCAGTTCCTTTATGGCGGATGCGGGGCGTTCGATCACCTCCCCGGCTGCGATCTTATTTATTGTATCCTTATCAAGGATCCTGATTTTGTTTCCCTGCCCTTCCATGCCTCTTTCTCCTTTTTTCATTTTGTGAAATTTAACTCAACATTTTTTCCCTTAGTGAAACTTAACCCAGTAACTTTTTCAGTTCGTGAAGCTTGTTCATTGCCTCAAGGGGGGTCATATCGTCCACATTCAGCCTTTTAAGGGCGACTTCCACGGGGCTTTGCCTGTTTGCCTGCGCCTGGTTCCCGCCTCCGCTTCCGCTGCCGGGGTCGAAAAGCAGCATCTGGGTGTAGCGCGTGGTTGCCTTTCCTTTTTTCCTTTTCCCGTTTTCCCCTTCTTCGGCTTCTTCAAGCAGGTTTTCCCGTTCCAGTTCCTTCAGGATCTCATTTGCCCTGTCTATCACCTTTTCCGGGACCCCTGCAAGCCTCGCAACCTGGATCCCGTAACTCCGGTCCGTTGCCCCTGGGACGATTTTCCGCAGGAAGACCAGTTCGTGGCCTTCTTCTTTTACCGCGATGTGGTAGTTTTTGACCCGCTTTAATTTTTCTTCAAGAGCTGTTAACTGGTGGTAGTGCGTGGCAAAAAGGGCTCTTACCCCGACCTTTCCCCGGTTGTGCAGGTACTCAACCACGGCTTTTGCGATGCTGTACCCGTCGTAGGTGCTTGTCCCTCTCCCTATCTCGTCCAGGAGGACCAGGCTTTTGGGGCTTGCGTTGTTCAGGATGTTCGCAAGCTCAACCATCTCTACCATGAAAGTACTCTGCCCGCTTGCCAGGTCGTCAAAGGCCCCTATTCTCGTAAAGACCTGGTCCACGGTCCCGATGGAGGCATGGGACGCCGGGACAAAGGAACCTGCCTGGGACATGATTGCGATCAGGGCGCTCTGGCGCATGTAAGTGGACTTTCCTGCCATGTTCGGGCCCGTCACCAGTAAAAACTGCTTTTCCTTGCAGTCCATTTCGGTATCATTGGGGACAAACCCCCCGGGAACGGTATTTTCCACAACAGGATGTCTTCCGTCTCTTATCAGGATCTTGCAGTCCTCGGTTAGCTGGGGGCGGACATAGTTGTTGTTTTCGGAAGCTTCCGCCAGGTTGGCTAGCACGTCCAGGGTCCCGGTGCTTTCCGCTGTCTGCTGCAGTTCCCTTGAGTAGCCTGCAGCGGTTTTAGTGATTTTTGCGAAGATCTCATATTCCAGGGCCACGGCTTTTTCGTTGGCAGAGAGGATCAGGCTTTCTTTTTCCTTCAGTTCCGGCGTGAAGAAGCGCTCGGCATTGGTCATGGTCTGCTTTCTGATGTAGTCTTCGGGCACCTGGGCGCGGTTAGCGTTGGTAACTTCGATGTAGTAGCCAAAGACCTTATTGTACCCGACTTTCAGGGACTTGATCCCGGATTTTTCCCTCTCTTTTTGCTGGAAAGCGGCAATCCACTGCTTGCTGTTGCTTGCAATGTCCCTCAGTTCGTCCAGCTCTTCGTTGTAGCCCTTTTTGATCATCCCGCCTTCCCGGACCGTTAAAGGCGCTTCGTCCGCGATTCCCTTTTCGATCAGTTCTGCCAGGGTTTCGAGTTCTGAAAATGCTGCGAGTTCCTTTCCTATCTCTTCCAGGAGTTTCGAGCTGGTCTTCTCGAGCAGGCAGTCCCTTACGGGCACAACGGCTGTCAGGGATTTTTTCAGGGCTACAAGGTCCCTTGCGTTGGAGTTTCCGTACACGATGCGGCCGACAAGGCGCTCGATGTCCCGGACCTCGGAGAGCCAGTCCCGGATGTCATAGCGGAGCAGGGCGTCTCCTGCAAGTTCTTCCACGGCGTCCAGCCGCCGGTTGATAAGTTCAACGGAAAGGAGTGGTTTCAGGAGCCATTTTTTCAGGGCCCGGCTTCCCATGGGGGTCTTTGTGCTGTCCAGCACCTTGAAAAGCGAGTTTTCGTCCCCGCCATCCCGCACGTTTTTTATGATTTCCAGGTTGCGCAGGGTTATTGCGTCGAGCACCATGAACTCGGAGTTCGAGTAGGTCCGCAGGGTGTTTATGTGGGCAAGGTCCCGCATCTGGGTGGTTTTTGCGTATTCCAGAGCCGCCCAGGCGGAGTATGTCGCAAACTCCAGATTTTCGCAGCCCATCCCTTCCAGGGTCGCAACCCCAAAGTGTTTTTTAAGCATCTTACCCGCTTCCCCGGGCTCGGAAAGTTCGGGGGCGAATTCGTGGACAATGGTCTGGTCCCTGAGCCTGCCTGCAAGTTCGGGGTTCCCGTAAAGGGAAGGGGGCAGGATGCACTCTGCCGGGTGCATTCGGGCAAGTTCACTCATAAGCTTTTCAAAACCCTCAGAGTCCCTGAACTGGGTGGTCAAAAACTCCCCTGTGGAGATGTCCAGAAAGGAGACTCCCAGTTCCATTTCCCCGGGGTTTTTATCGCTTTTGCCGCTTTTGCCGCTTTTCCCGGTTTTGTCTCCTTTTTCGCCTTTCCCACCTTTCCCGCTTTCCCGGCCTGCTACTGCCATCAGGTAGTTATTCGAGGCGTCGGAAAACATGGAGGAATCTATGGCTGTTCCCGGGGTCACTACCCGGACAACACCTCTTTTTACGACTCCTTTTGCCTGTTTCGGGTTTTCGAGCTGCTCGCAGATTGCCACGTTGTAACCTTTGTTGATTAGCCTTGGGAGGTAGGTGTCAATGGCATGGTATGGGATTCCCGCAAGCGGCATCTTTTCCCCGGACTTATCCTTCCCCCGGGCGGTAAGGGTAATTTCCAGTTCCCTTGCGATTGTCTTTGCGTCTTCCCCGAAAGACTCGTAGAAATCGCCCATCCGGAAAAAGATGAGGGCATCAGGGTATGCTTGCTTTGCTTCGTAGTACTGGCGCATTGCAGGGGTTAGATTATTCATTTTTTATTCCACGGTAAGCTGTTGGTCATTATCTGGTAGAATGAGAATGTCCGGTAATATGGATCTCCGGTAATATGGATATTTGTAATGTGGATATCTGGTATGGATATCTGGTAGAATATAAATCTGATTGCCTGGTATGTGCCGGAAGAGAATCTAAGTCTTTAAACTCCAGCCCGAATTCTGTCTGCCTTCTGGCATGTTTCTTCTTCCTGCCTGATAAGGCTTTATTTGGGACATGCTTCATATATATATTTAACAATTGGCTGTAAGGATATCCATATCTTTTCTTGCTCTTAAAAGGGGGTAACTTCTCTGAAAAAGGAAAAGTTAATAGAGGTCTGTCCTGTCTGCGGGAATTCGGATCTATACTACGAGGTCGGGGGGTATGCCGGCAAGGTCTACCACTGTAAGGAATGCGGGTATATGGGAGCTTTCATTGTAGAGGGGAATGAGGAAATGGTTGATAAAATCCGGGAAAAGTATAAGCGTGAAAAGGGGAAGGGGGAATAAAAGTAAGCCAGCAAAAAAGTTCATATCAATATTTTTAACTGTCTTGATCATTTAAGGTATCATGAGCACTATCAATAGTTCCAGCACTTTAGTTACAAGCTCCTCTACTCAAGTCATTCCAGGGGAATTGTTTATTGCAATTTTTCTCATTTTGATACTCTGCATTTTCTATTTATTTTACAGGAAAAAGAGAAAGTAACATTTGTAATACTACATCTTCAATCTTTTTTGAATCATCTCTCCAAAGCTGCAAGGTTTTTGAATTAGTTTTTGGATAAACGGGGCTCTCACCGACCCAGGCTGTCCCGTAATTAAAATCTGAAAATTAGTCTGATTAATCAATTAATTTT
>CBFCWE010000100.1:0-14469 GCA_965601435.1 uncultured Methanosarcina sp. | reverse complement strand
TTTGAATACACTTTTTAGTTATTTGAATACACTTTTTAGTTATTTGAATACACTTCTCAGTCATTTGAATATACTTCTCAGTTATTTGAATACACTTCTCAGTTATTTGAATGCATTTCTCAGTCATTTGAATATACTTCTCAGTTATTTGAATGCACTTCTCAGTCATTTGAATATACTTCTCAGTCATTTGAATATACTTCTCAGTCATTTGAATATACTTCTCAGTCCTCAGAATGAAATTTTTAGTTGTCAATGTACAATTTATAGAAAAGCCGGCTTTTGGAATTGAATACACTGGAAGTATGCCGTTGGGTCAGGGGTTTCGATGTAGGGCAAGGCGTTAGGGCTTTGCAGGGGAAAAGGAGAAGCCCCCTTTGCCGGGGGCAGAGAAGGAATCTTATCTTTTTTCAGGTTATTTTTCCGAGGCTTTTTTGAGGAGCGCAAGCAGTCCTTTAAGGATCTCTTTCGGGGAAGGGGGGTTTCCGGGGATTTTCATGTCCACGGGCAGGATCCTGTCGACTCCGCCGAGCACGGCGTAGGAACCCCTGTAAATCCCCCCGTCGCAGGCATCGTCCCCTACCGCAACCACGAATTTTGGGGAAGGCATGGCTTCATAGGTCTTTTTCACGGCTTCGGCCATGTTCAGGGTGACTGCCCCGGTTACCAGCAGGACGTCGGCGTGCCGTGGGGATGCTACGAAGGAAATTCCAAACCTTTCTACGTCGTAGTACGGGGTTCCCAGGTTTGAGATTTCTATTTCCGTGGAATTATCGCTGCCCGAGTCCAGTTCGCGGATTGCCAGGCTGCGTCCGAAGACTTTAGGCATTTCTTTTTTGATTTCGGCCCCCAGGGTTTCGAGTTCCTCATCCCGGAACTCAAAAGTCTCCGTCACCTTCGGACGGAAGAAAAGGGAAAGCGGGTTTATCATTCTCAGACCTCACTGCATTTCTTGATTTTTTTTTCTGTGTTCATCTCTTTGTTCACGGGCATTTTTGCGTTCAAAGGCACTTCTGTTCAAAGGTCAGTTCCTGCGTAGGACATGTTCAGGCTCTTGTTGATAACTGGAAAGTCAGGAATGATGTTCCCTAGCACTGCATGTTCGATGGCCTGCCAGTTGCAAAAGGAGGCTGTTCTAACCTTGTAGCGGTCGACAAGCCCGTTTTTCAGGTAGATCCAGTGCAGGTTCTGCCCTCTGGGAGCTTCGACCAGTGTCAGGGCATAGCCGGAACTGCCGGAAGTGCTGGGAGTGCTGAGAGTGCTTAAATTGCCGGACCCGGCTTCTTCGCCTGTCTCAGGGGCATTTCCTGCATACACGGGGCCTTCAGGCATTTCTTCTACGAGGCGGTTGATGAGCTTCAGAGATTCTCTTATCTCGTCGGCTTTTACCTCATAACGGGAGAGCACATCCCCTCCTTTCCTTACGGAAGGTCCCGGGGCAAAGTATCCGTAGGCCCCGTAAGGCCTGTTAAGTCTGGTATCTGCAGGGCAGCCCGAGGCTTTTGCCAGAGGGCCTGTGAGGTTGAGAGGGACGACGAGTCCTTTTTTTACCATGCCTGTAGTTGCAAACCTGTCGATCAGGGAGGATGAGGACATTGCCCGTTCGAAAGCCGATTCGAAAGTCCGGGAAAACTTTGCAAAGAAAGGAGCCAGCTCTTTCAAAGCCGAATCCGGGATGTCTTTTTTCAACCCTCCGGGAACCATTATCCCCCGCAGGAACCTTGAACCTGTGAGTTTCTCGTTTTGCCTGAACACTTCTTCCCTGAGGATTAAGAAGGGGCTTGCTACCGGGGAAAAACCAACGTCTACAGCCATGCCTGCCAGGTCGCTCAGGAGGGAGTAGACCCTTTCGAGTTCCAGCATTACGGCCCGCAGGCATTCCGCCTTTTCGGGCACCGGAATCCCGCAGGCCCTCTCCACGGCTGTGCAGAACCCCACGGCATTTGCCGCGCTTTCATCCCCGCTTATGGCTTCGGCAAGGGCAACGCATTCGGAAGGGCTTTTACCCTCAGCAAGTTTTTCGATTCCCCTGTGCTTGTAAAAGAGCCGGATTTCCAGACTGAAGATGGGCTCGCCTATGACGCCGAACCTGAAGTGACCGGGCTCGATGATCCCGGCATGTACCGGTCCGACCGGGACCTGGTAGACGCCTTTTCCTTTCAGCTGTCTGAACCTGTATTCTTTCGCGGGTGTCCCTGCTTCGTTTGCCCCTACTTCGTTTGTTCCGACTTCGGTTTCCTGAAGGTTCAATGGGCCGTTTTTGAAGGTCTTTCGTAAGGGGTGGAAACCTTCAGGGTAGCACTCGTGCAGGAAGAGCCGTCTCGTGTCAAAAGCCCCGGTAAACTCAAGCCCGAAGCCGTCCCTTACTTCCCGCTCAAACCAGGACGCCGAAGGGAAGCTTTCCGCAACCGAAGATACTTTTCTTTCCCTGCCGACTTCCCGCATAAGGATGAGGACAGGTGCCCTCCCTGCCTGTTTGAAGGCATAAAAGAGGGTAAAGCCCTCCTCTTTCTCAAAGGCTTCCGAGCAGAATAGCCCGATGAGGCTGAACTTCCGTTCCGCAAGGGCTAAGGCTGCCCTTTCAAACCCGGCATCGGAGAGCCGGATATAGGTCTCGTCTGCACGGGCTTTGAGAAGTTCGGGCTCTTCTCCTGCCATTTCCGAAATTTCTGAAAGCAAATCCATCGTATCCTTATTCTTTTTCATATCCATACGCACCGTCCCCTTACACATATCCCAGTTCAAGGACTATCGCTTCAAGGAGTTCCCTGAGCGGTTCCGGGAACCAGAGGCCCAGAAGGAGGGCAAGGGCGAGCATGAAGATTGTGGGAATCCTCATCCCTGCTCTTACAACATAGGGTTCCTGAAAGCTTTTTTTCCGGTATCCGGTTTTTTTTCCGTGCTCCTCTTCTCTGCTTTCTCCTTCCCCTTCTCCTTCTTCGGTGACCCTTGAGAAGGCTTTTAGCAGGAAGTTTGAAAAGGCTGCGGCTGCCAGGATGAGCAGGAGCAGGACTGCCAGGGTCAGGTAGGGGGAAACTTCCGCGCTTTCCAGCAGGATGAAAAATTTTGCCGGGAAGAGGGGGAAAGGCGGCATGCCAACGATTGCGACACTCCCCAGGATCAGGGTCCAGGCGGCGCGGGGTTGGAGTTTGAACACGTCCCTCATGTCCTCGCGCATGTTGCTCCCGTACTGCCTGTGCAGGATACCTGCGGCAAAGAGCAGGGCTTCTTTTACCAGGACGTGGACCAGCATGTAGAAGAGGGCCCAGAAAAGGGCAAGTGGGGTACCTATTCCTATTCCTATGAGCAGGAGTCCCATGTGCTCGACGCTTGAAAAGGCGATCAGCCTCTTCAGGTTTCTCTGCTGGAGCATGCTGAACGCAGCCAGGGCAATTGAAAACAGTCCTGCCGCAATAAGGATGAAAGAGGCCTGGGGGGCTGAATCGCTGACCCTGAGCAGGGCGTAGGTCCTGAGGATGCCGTAGATCCCCAGGTTCTGCATTAGCCCCGAGAGGATTGCGCTTACCGAAGGAGCTCTTGCATAAGCGTCGGGGAGCCAGGTGTGGAAAGGAGCTATCCCTGCCTTTGCCCCGAAGCCTATGAAGACGAAGGCAAAGCTTGCAAGGAGGAGGGCAGGGGAAAAGCTCGAAGCGTTTTCCATCAGTTCTGTCCAGGAGAGGGTTCCTTCCCCGAGAGCCCTGGCTGAGAGGGTGAAGAGGAAAATCAACCCCAAAAAGGCAAAGAGCATGGCCCCTGAGACTATGAAGACGTATTTCAGGCCGGCATCAATGTTCTCCCGTGCCGAGAGGATAGCCACGAGCACGGCTGCGCAGACCGTGGTAAGTTCGGCAAAGATCCAGAAGAGGGCCAGGTTCTCAGAGAAAAGGGCTGCTGTGGCTGTAACAAGCAGGAGGTTGAAGGCCAGGTAGAAGAGTTTCAGGTTCTTCGGGTCAAGTTCCCCCTCTTCCATCAAGCTTTCCGTATACCCTTTTGCATAGGGGGCTGCTGCGCAGAAACCAAGGACCGTTATCAGTTCCACATAGAGGTTCAGGTGGTCCAGGTAAAGGGACGGTCCGTATCGGACAGGTAGGTCAAGGGTCAGCAGGGCTGTGCAGGTCAGGGCGAGGTGCAGCAGGGCATTGCCTGAGGCAAGGGCATTCATGAGCCTGTGCGACTTCGGAAGGAGGCCGAGGGCAAGGAAAGCCCCCATTGCCAGCAGGTAGAAGCGGATCACAGGAATTCACCTCCGTTCCAGATCTGCAGTTTCCTTATTTTCGTCCTGTACTCCTCTATGCTTGAGTCCAGCCCCACAGCCAGGATAGAGGTCAGCAGGACCAGGATTATCAGGTCGATTACAATCAGGACTTCGAGAATGAAGGGGAGTTCCGTGACAAAGATGCCTAACATCAGGACTCCGTTTTCCATGCTGAGGTAGCCGAGAGCTTTTGTAATTACTTTTTTCCGGCTGAACATGACAAGCATGCCCATGAGGGTCAGGGAAAGCCCTATGACCGCCCCGAAAAAGAAGAGCTTTGAGAGAGCAAGGTCCCCGAAGACCCGGGAAAGGAAAGTATAGGAAAGCAGGATCAAGCCTATGCTCAGCAGGAGGGAGGTAGTGGGTTCCAGGTAGGTGAAGTCCAGGTCTCTCCTGATTTTGATTTTCTCCTCGATCCTGTTTATGAAATGGGGGATCAGGAGCACTTTGCTTGCCAGGGTCAGCCCTGCCAGCAGCAGGAGTTCGTTTTTCCCCTCTATCAGGTAGAGGAGGAAGGAAACTGCGGCGAGCAGGAAGGACTGGGCAGTATAGGTATTAAGGACCGAAGCAAGGCTGCGGGTGGAGATGATCAGGGCTGCACTGATCAGGACGAAGACGAAGAGTATCTTGATTACGCCTTCGAGATAAAGCGGGTCAATCATGCAAACACCTCGATAAGGATGGTAAGGGCTGAAAAGAAAAACGCCATCATGTAAAAGGCAGGAAGCCTGAAGAGGCGCATTTTCGCAAGGGACGATTCAAAGAGCCCGATCACCACGGCAAGAGCCCCGGCTTTCAGGAGGAAGGACAGGGCTGATACTGCAATTTTTCCGGCGTCTGCTTCCGTACTGAGTCCCACTGGCAGGATCGTGTTTATCAGGACCCCCATGAGGAGGAGCTGTTTGAGGGCATGGGCAAGCTCGAGGAGGGCCAGGTTCTTCCCGGACTGTTCCAGGACCATGGCCTCGTTGATCATGGTGAGTTCGAGGTGGGTTGCCGGGTTGTCCACGGGAAGCCTCCCGGTCTCCACGATGAGGATGATGAAGAGGGAAATAGAGACCAGGACAAGGGTTGGGCTTACCGGGAGGAGCGAGCCTGCGGTCAGGGCGAACATCTCGTGCAGGTTCAGGCTCTTCAAGACAAAGGCAAGCGCGGCAAAGGCCACAACCATGGTAGGCTCGATAACAGCTGCCAGGCTCATGGACCGGGAACTCCCCATGCCCCCGAAGGCGCTTCCCGCATCAAGCCCGCAAAGGGCTGTAAAGAAGCGTTCCAGGGCAAGGAGGTAGAGGAAGACGATTACGTTCCCAAACCCTCCCACCGGTTCCGGTACAAAGACCAGGGGTACGAAGAGGGAGCAGGCCAGCAGGGCAGTGAGGTTGAGGTATGGGGTAACCTGCATGACCCCGGAAGAGACCGGAGAATAAATTGTCTCTTTGTGCATGAGTTTTCTCAGGTCATAGTAGGTCTGGAAGAGCCCCGGGCCTTTCCTTCCCTGGACCCGGGCCTTTACCTTCCGGATCAGGGCCATGTAGAGGGGGGCTGCCAGCAGGGCAAAGGCCGGGTTTAACAGGGCAAAGAGCAGGAATGATGTATTCATACGAGGACCCCCGTGGCGATTATCAAGGTAATGACTGCAAGGAAGGCGTAGAGGATGTAGCTGTCAAGCTTGCCGTTTTGCAGTCTGGAGACCCGCTTTGAAATGCTGTCAATAGCCCGGGCAGGGGGGATGTAGAGGTATTCTTCAAAGAAACGGAGCAGGCGAATTTCCACATCTCCGTTTTTGAACAGGCTTTCCTGCCCGTCGAAATACTTTGGCCTGTGCACGATCCGGGTCCTGTATATGCTCTTGAAGATCATGACCAGGGGTTCGGAAAACCCTGCTGAGCTGTACTCCATGGAAGGAGCCAGGGTGGGAGCCCCGCAGCCCCAGGTCTCGCTGATCCGGGCAGGTCTCTCTCCCTTTTCACTCTTATCCCTTGCACGGACTGCCAGGAAGAGGGCTGCGTATATGAGCCCCAGCAGCAGCCCGAGCAGGAGCAGGTCCGGATACTCGACGTCCAGGCCCGCAAGGGAAAGGAGCTGCTTTGAAAAGAGCCCGGCCAGGATGCAGAAGGCTGCAGGCACGGCTGCTCCTATGAGCATGAGTTTTGGAACTTCTTTAGCCAGCCGGCTCTCTTCGGAGCGCGGGAGGGCAAGGCAGGTAATCCCGAAAAGTTTTACGAAAAGAGCTGCTGCCAGGGCTCCGGCCAGGGCAAAGCCCGAAAGGGCGATTACCAGGAGCACGGTGAGCAGGGGGTCTTTGAGGGCTGATGCCTGGAAAAATGCCTGGTAGAGCAGGAGTTCGCCTGCAAAGCCGTTTGCCGGGGGCAGGGCTGCAATCGAGACCGAGCCTATCAGGAAAAGGGCTGAGGTAACGGGCATGCTTTTTACCAGCCCGCCGAAAGCTTCGATGTTCCGGGTACCTGTGGCATGGACCACCGAACCTGCGCAGAGGAAGAGCAGGCTTTTGAAAAGGGCGTGGTTGAAGGCATGGAAGCAGGCTCCTGTAAGGCTCATCAGGGCAAGGGCAGGGAGCCCTTCGGCTTCGAATATGACGTAAAGCCCTATCCCGATAAAGATGATCCCGATATTTTCGATGCTGCTGTAGGCAAGCAGCCTTTTTATGTCACTTTCTTTAAGGGCGTAGATTACCCCGAAAAGGGCCGAGAGGCTGCCCCCGGTCAGGACCAGTACTCCCCACCAGAGTTCCGGGGAGGGGACTGCAAGCAGGAAGCGCAGGAAACCGTAGACTGCAACCTTCAGCATTACCCCGGACATGAGAGCCGAGACCCCCGAAGGGGCTGCAGGGTGGGCATAGGGGAGCCACTTGTGAAAGGGCACAAGCCCTGCCTTGATCCCGAAGCCTGTGAGGAGGCAGAGGAAGGGCAGGGTCAGGGCTCCGGGTTCTACCGGTCCGAGCTGTCCTAATTCGGCAGAGCCAGTCAGCCTGAAAAGGCTTATGAAGCCCAGGAAAAGAAATGCCGTGCTCAGGTTCGTCATCACGAAGTAAAAGAAACCTGCTTTTTTGTTCTCCTCCGAGGAATAGTCGTGAAGCACCAGCAGGAGGGAGGAGAGAGACATGATTTCCCAGAATATGAGGAAAACCACCATGTTGCCTGCAAGCACGACCAGCAGCATGGCAAGGATGAAAAGGTTTGTAAGGGCTGCCTGAAGGTCTTTTCCGGCTTCACTTTTTGCGTGTTCCGTGTATTCCAGGGAATAGATTGAGACCCCGGGCACGACTGCTGCAATCAGCAGGACAAACCCTGCCGATAGCCGGTCTACTCCCAGGGTGAAGTCCAGCCCCGGAAGAAAGCTGATCACTGGAAACAGGGGTCCTTTTCCTGTGTAGAGGATTGTCCCTGCAAAACCCAGGAGCAGGACTGAAGAAATAAAGGACAGGCCAAAGGAGGCCTTTCTTGCGTTTTTATTGCGGTACAGAAGAGGAAGAACGGTTCCGGAAAACAGTGCGGCAAAAGCGCCATACACCAGGGCTTCGAGCAAGCTATTCACTCCCAAGGCCGGGGTACGGCAATTAAATGGGCATATTCCCGGAGCTTTGGTCCGGTAATTAAAAATGCATATTTCCGAAACTTGGGTCCGGTAATTAAAAATGCATAGCCTAATATTTTTCCAGACTTTGAAGGGTTTGCAGGTTTTTCAGTTCCGCATCCTTCTGAAGCTGTTTTCCTGAAACAGTTCTCTCTATTACATATAATACAAAGGAATCTTTTAATCGTATCCACATTCCACCGTTAATATCCTTTCCCGGGCATTTTTTTTCTCCGGGAGTTTGCGCGCCTGATATCCCCCCGGATTATATAGCTTTTCATTGAGAACTTTTTTCTAAAAATTGGTAACTAATGTTCATGACGGAGTTTGATGGAGGTTTACTGGAAATCTCTCCCTGAAGAACGCAGAATTGGGTGGAATAAACAGATTATGCCGGCTTCATTTTTGGATTTTTACCTCAATGTGGGCCAGAGGCTGTAAAAAATATCAGATCACTCCGGAATTATAATTATCTTCCATGAGCTTTCCTTAAAAAAGTTTATTTTGACTCTTTTCCCGGCTTTTCTCCTAGAAAAATTTGAAAAGACGATGTCTCCCTGTCTTGTTGCGCACTTTCCAGACAGTCGGGTTCACTTTCTTCTCTCCCAATGTCACGTATGGATTCGTGCTTTTACGCTTCGAGCTCTTTTACATTAATTATTCAGCAGTTATCCCGGCTGCATTAATTATTCAGCAATGATACGATAGTGTTCTCTTACGCAGCAAAACTAAATCGAATATAATATAAAGCCTGCGTACATACCTTATTCGTATAACTATGAACGGGGAGTATATCTTCGATTCAAGAAAGTGGTTTTTGATTGAACTGCTCTCTTGCCTTGGCAAAATAAAAGGAATAACCAAACTTCAAAAAGTGGTTTTTCTTGGACAGGAAGAACTGGAGCTTCCAAAGCTTTTTCAGTTCGATGAATATCATTACGGACCATATTCCTGGGATTTAAGTGACATTCTTGAGGATATGATTATAACCGGGTTTGTGAGTGAAAAGACAGAATATCATGATGACGGTGTAATTTACACTTACAGCCTTGCCAATAATGCCCTGGAGGATGCTGGAAAAATAGGGGTGTATATCCCTGAGAGTAAAAAACACATGCTTATTAAATATTCAAAACTTCCAATGTTTGCAATTTCAGAGTTTGTTTACCAGAAGTTCGTGCATGAGGGAGTTGCCTCTTAAGACTCTATCCTGAAGTTTCAGTTTTCAATTTCAGTTCTCAATTTCTTTTCAATTTGCAGTTATAGCTCTCAGTTTCAGCTTGCAAATTCTCTTTTCATCCTTTTCTTTTCCTCCTGAACTTGCCTTTTTCTGCTTCCCCTTTCACTTCAAAACCCGGTAAAGCAGGTGCAGGTAATTTCCTTCCATCCTTTCGTTTTTCACAAGTTCAAGCCCAATTCCGCTTTTCTCAAGGCTTCCGAAGAGGTTTTCCCCCGCTTTCCCAATAAGCACCGGGCTTACAAGCAGGCTGATTTCCTCTGCCAGGCCCTGTTCCAGCAGAATGCTGTTCAACGTACTGCCGCTGTCCGAGACGACAAGCCTGAAACCGTAACGTTCGTTTGCTATTCCCAGCGCTTCCCGGTAATCAACGTGGGCTTTCCCTGCCCTGATTGTGTCGTAATTCCTCTCTTTGAGGTATTCGTGGTATGTTTCAGGGGTCTTTTCCGAAACCAGGACAATCACGTCCTTGCAGTATTCTGAGCGCCTGAAGATATGCAGTAGCCCTTCCAGGGTCCCTCGGGAGTCTGCAAGCAGCCAGATGGCTCGCAGGTCTCCTTGCTGGATTTCCGGTTTTAAGAAATCGGATTCCTCTTCGGGAGGGAGTTCTTCACAGAATAGTTCGATTCCGGTTTTTGCGGTGTTCGAGCCGACGAGCATGGCATCGGGCCGGTAACTGTTTAAGATCCCGTAGTGGAGTTCGAGGTTTGCTTCGAAGCCGTTTATTGAGCAGTCGAGGCTGATACTGTTGTGGATGATTAGTTTCGGGAGCATTGTGTATCTCCTGGAGAGTCATACCTGTGGGTATTTTTTCGTATTTTGTACTGAATTAACTTTATTGCCCTACGAGGATATAGTTAATCGGATGCATGTTGTTGAAGTTGAAGGAGTGTCAAAGTCCTTCGGGGAAACGGATGTCATAAGGGACATCTCTTTTTCCGTCGAACAGGGGGAGATCTTCGGGCTGCTCGGGCCAAACGGGGCTGGGAAGACCACACTTATCAGGATGCTCCTGGACATCATCAGGCCCGATTCGGGGGATATCCGGGTTTTTGGAGCATCCCTGGACCCTGCCGGAAAGGACCTGATCGGTTATCTCCCGGAAGAGCGGGGGCTGTACCGGAAAACAAAACTTGTCGATATGCTGGTCTACCTGGCGCAGCTTAAGAACGTTTCCAGGAAGCAGGCCCGGGAAAATGCCGAGTCCCTGTTGCGGTCCCTCGGGCTCTACGAGCACAGAGGGAAAAAGGTTGAAGAGCTCTCCAAAGGGATGCAGCAAAAAATCCAGTTTCTTTCTTCAATTATTCATTACCCGGACCTTGTAGTCCTGGATGAGCCCTTTTCGGGGCTTGACCCGGTTAGCACCAAGACTGTCAAGGACATGATTCTCGATTACAGGAATGCCGGCAAGACGGTCATCCTCTCCACGCACATGATGGAACAGGCCCAGACGCTCTGCGACCGGATCCTGGTGGTCGACAGGGGAAGAAGGGTGCTTTACGGCAGCGTGGAAGGAATCAGGAAAGAGCGAGGAAAAAATTCCCTGCTGGTGGAATTCGCAGGGTATGGCGCAGGACTCGGTGCAGGACACGATGTTGGAAGCAGTGCAGGTGGAGTTAATGCGAGAGGTGACGCTCTGAGCGTGCTCAGGGGAATCCCGGGGGTCAGGAGAATTGTGGAGCATGAAGAAGAGCATAAAAAGTTCGTGGAAATCTTTCCGGCGGAGGGTACAGGGACGCAGGCTATTCTGGAGGAGCTTGTCCGGAGGGTCGAAGTCTTACGTTTCGAGCGGGCACTCCCGTCCCTGAACGAGATCTTTATTGAAACGGTGGAGGCCAACGCCAATGAGTAATTTTTCAGGAAAGGCTTTTACGGTTGCCAGGCACGAGTTCCTGAAAACCGTGAAGCGCAAGGAATTCCTTTTCATGACTTTCATTTTTCCGGTCTTTCTGGCAGGGATTACCCTTGTTCCTGCCCTGCTTGCAGGCATGACTCCTTCCGAGGACCAGAGCGTAGGTTATGTCGACATGACAGGGTTCTTTGACTTTCCCAGGGAAGTCACAAACGGAGGGTTTGCGGTGGGACCTTTCGGGGAAAAAAGCTCAACAATAGAGTTTGTCAGGTACGAGGATAGCCCTGAAGCCAGTCGGGCACTTAGAGCCGGGGATATCTCTTCCTACATCGTAATCCCTGAGGACTTCCTGGAAGCCGGGGTAATCGAACTTTATGTCTCCGAAAAAGGAGTCTCCGTGCCCAGGGTCAATCTTGCGGCAGACCTTTCCGATATCGTTGTCACCTCTCTCCTGCAGGACGAGGTTAACGAAGCCGTGCTCCAGAGGGTCAAGGACCCGGTCAACATCAAGCTTTTCGACATTGGGGAGGGCGGGGAAACCAGCGAACAGGGCGTTGCGGATATCCTGGGCGACCTGGGCCTCCCCTTCCTCACTGCCTTCCTTCTCCTCTTCAGCATTTTTTCGTCATCAGGATATCTCCTCCGCGGCGTCTCCGAAGAGAAGGAATACCGGGTTATTGAAGTCCTGCTCTCTTCCGCAACTCCTACCGAACTCCTGACCGGCAAGATCCTGGGTCTGGGTGCAGTTGGCCTCCTGCAGATCGTGGTCTGGGTCTCTGCAGTCGCTTTTGGGGCCTTATACGCCCTCCCTCTGAGCCTGGACCCTTTCCTGCTCTTCCTGGCTGTGGTCTATTTTCTCTTCGGCTACCTCCTTTTCGCAAGTCTCATGGCCGCTGTCGGAGCCATGACCTCCTCCCTCCAGGAAAGCCAGCAGGTAGCCGGGATCTTCACCTTCGCAGCCGCAGCTCCCCTAATCTTCATGCAGCTCCTGCTCACAAAACCCGACAGTCCCTTTGCCGTCTTCCTCTCTCTCTTTCCCTTTACATCTCCTGTCGCCATGCTGGTCCGGATAGGGGCTACTGAAGTGTCCTTTTACCAGATCGCAGCGAGCCTTTTCATCCTGATGCTCTCACTCCACGGAGTAATCATATTCTCAAGCCGCCTTTTCAGGGCTTACCTCCTTATGTACGGAAAAAGGCCGGCTCTCCGGGAGATCCTGAGGAATATGCGAGGAGGGTAAGTAAGGGGAAGGATAGGCAAGGCCCCGGTTCAGGTACCCTCGAATATGTTTTTGTCCTTATTATGGGAGCCCCTGGTACGCAAAGTAACAGAACTAATTGAAGAAACACATATTCTATGGTTATACTTTTATATTATTTGCTACATATTATTACTTGATCCATAGGGACAGAGATACAAAGAATGGGGAAGCCGTACAACTTGATGAGCACGGGACTTCATTCAATTTTGGAAGATCCTTATGGATCACCCCTATATCGAGCTTTTTTTAACTTCAAATTTCTCACTTCAAGCATCGTTTTCTTTTTCTTTGAGAATCTGCGGGCTGATGAGGATTCGGATCTGTTGCCTTAATTAAGGAAGATCCGGGAGATTGGAAGGGGTTTTATGGGTTTTGCTCCGAAGGGAGTCCTCAGCCAACTAACAAAAAAAGTTTTGGAAATAAATGAATATATTTATAATGTATGTGGATATACTGAATTTATTATATTCCCCATAATTTAAAAAACCCCACGGAGTTAGTGTAATGGAATTTTTATGTTACAGAGAATGCAGTCAATGTCCCGAGTACGAAGAAAATCTATGCCCCACCCATTGTAGAATAATAAACGAGGACATTAAAGTCACAGGAGCTATGATTGCTGCAGAAAGAGTAGAAAAATACTGGGATGCAATTATTTGCGAACAAAAATCCGGACATAAACTTTAATTCACTACCGGTTCCCAAATAGTACTTAATTGAATGAGGCGATAGGCAACAAAGTCTCTCAAAAAACTATCGCCAAACGGAAAAACTCTTAGCAAAAGGACATGTGGTTACGAGTTTCATGTCGCATGTCCTGAATACGATTTTTTTTAAAAGGAATGAACATACTGGATATGTCCGTTACAAAGGGAAAAAAATCCTCATTTCAGGCTAATTTTCTTCTCTATATTTTTCCAAAAAAAAAGTATAGTCCTGAGCGGATTCGAACCGCTGTCCCGGGCTCCAAAGGCCCGAAGGATTGACCACTACCCTACAGGACTGCGCATGAAGGCTTTTAGCTATACCTTATTTATGGTACTTAATTTTTGTGCCATGGGGGTTGTTTTTGGAAGTCCGTGTTTCAGGCTGAAAATACGTATCCTGTCCAATTTTATGCGGGGTTCGAAACTTTTTCAGGGAAATACTTTTTTGTGCGATTAAAAATTTTCAATCAATTAATTTAAAATAATTTCCAATATAATTATGTAATTGGGACTGGGAGAGAATAGGGGAGAAATCAGACACAAAATGAAATGCCCGAGGACTCTGATCCTGCTTCATATCAGTATGCTTAGGGGAGCATATCTTTGGAGCGGCTGTATTGGGGTATACAGTAAAAAGGCGCGGTGTTCTCGGGCTTCTTCTTCCTCTTCTTTTTTTACTTCTCTTGCTATGCTTTTTTATTAATGTGCCTTTTTTGCGTGATTGTGCGATTTTATGTTCTTTTTACTGTGTTTTTATCTTTTTTTGTTCCGTCTTCTTTTGAAAAGGGCTTTCTTTGGGGTATGTTTTTTGACATGTCGATAAAATTCGGTTTTCCCGGGGGATTAAGTAGAGGGAAAGTTTAGGTGGCTGTAGGAAACCTGAAAGACGAAGAATTTACTGCTTCCCTGATTCCATTAGTTCCATAGCCCCTCTATATCCAGAATCTCTGGTTGAAAATAACTCTCCTGTCCAATTCTGTGCAGGGCTTGAAAGTTTTTTAGCTAAGAACTTTTTTTTGCGATTAAAAATTTTCAATGAATTAATTTAAAATAATTTCTGGTATAATTGTATGATTGGGAAATGGTAAGTGAACCGGGGAAATTAACAGGGGTAATAAACCGGCTGAAAGAAATACCTGGAAATCATCGATCCTGACCGGATCCGTGCTTAAGGGGAGCACATTTTCGGAGGGACTGTAGTGGGGGCTACAGTAACAAGGATCCGAAATTTCCGGGCTTTTTCTTACGCTGCGAATCTTTCCTTTTTTCCTATGTTTTTGTCTCTGCTTTTTTGATTTTCTTTTGTTATCCTGCTTTTCCGGCCTGAATTCTCTGGAAATGAGGTAATTTTCTGTTTCTTTTTACTTTTGCTTGCCAGGGTGCTTGGGATATTCGATTTCACGATATGATTTTAAGTGCTTCGGAGGAGGGGTTTCTAATATAAGGGGATTCTTTGCCCCGTTTGAACCTGTTTTTATTGTACTGTATTTCTGCTTAAAAATAACTCCCCTGTCCAATTCTGTGCAGGGCTTGAAAGTTTTTTAGCTAAGAACTTTTTTTTGC
>CBFCWE010000099.1:0-14682 GCA_965601435.1 uncultured Methanosarcina sp. | reverse complement strand
ATTGATTGATTTCGGGAGTTCTGAAAAATTTATTTATATAATTACAAATTAATACAAGCCCTGAATAGGAATTTTTAAGATTGGAATATAGAGCTTTTGTACCGGAGAAACACATGTTCAAAGAATCCGAATCAGAATGTATAAGAATCCGGGCTCATCATCTTTTTTGCATGCAGGGCTTCCAGGGTTACGGGTATAGCTCTGAGTTTGTTGCAAACATGAGCTTAATTCTTGAATCGATAAAAGCCTCCCCTTTCGGGCATTTGGAACTTGTTTCCGAATGTGATGCAATCTGCGTTTCCTGTCCCAATAAAAAAGAATGTTCACTTTCCGATTCTTTCCTTGCGCTCAAGATCCGGAAGATGGATCAGCTTGTGCTGGAAAAACTTGGTATGGAAGAAAAAACTGTTGGGGAAGCAAAAGAACTTTTCAGACTTGTCAATACAAAACTTAAAAACCCCTCTGATATCGAGGAGGTCTGTGGAAGTTGCAGGTGGAGGCAAAAGTGCCTCTGGTACCTGCAAAAAAATGATCTAACTTGAGGTTCAACTTTTCTAATTCGCGTTTGAGTCCTGAGATCCGAACTTCCTGTTTTTGGCTTCTCTTCTAGTTCTTAGCTTATCTGCCTGTTTTTTTGATTTAGCTTTTTTACCTTATCCCTGCATTGATTTCATAGACTTTTGCCAGGAATTCCAAGTTTTGGACCGCGTTTTGCTCAATCCCGAGTTTATCGGGGGAGATCCCCATGGCCAGGCCCAGGAGCTGGGAATAATGCAGGACCGGGATGGAATAGTCCGTTCCGAATTTTTCGTTTACTGCGAGCTGCCCCTTGTCAAACTGGAGGTGGCAGAAGGGGCATGCGTTGACGATGCAGTCCACTCCGGCCCGCTGGATGCATGCCAGTTTGTGCTCGAGCATTTCCAGGGACTCTTCTATGTTTCCCGAGCGCACCCCGCCGCCTGCTCCGCAGCACATCATTTTGTCAGTGTAATCCACACTTTCTGCCCCTGTGGCTTCGACCAGTTCGTCAAAGAAAGTCGGAGTTTCCGAGTTTCCGAGTTTCCTTTCCTTTGTAGGCTTTATCAGGTGGCAGCCGTAGTGAAGGGCCACTTTCAGGTTGAGGGGAGTCGTAACGTAACTTTTGAGCTTTTCAGGCCCGATCTCCTCATAGAGCAGTTCTATGATGTGCCGGACTTCTACCGTGCCCTGGTACTCCATCCCGATTCCTTTCAGGCACATGTTCGTCTGGGCTTTTATTTCAGGGTCGTTTTTCAGCTCAATGTTGGCATCCGCAAGCGAGGCATAGCAGCCGTTGCAGATGGTCAGCACGTCCCTTTCCATTTTTTCGGAGATGACGACGTTCCTGGCGGCAAGAGACAGCCAGGTCCCCTTATCGAAGGACTTGAAAACCCCGGGGGCAGGGCAGCACGAGGCTCCGGGCAGGTCGACCACGTCAAGGTCAAGTTCCTCAAGGCAGAGCTTCGTAGCGTTTTCAATACCCGGGTAACGGTTTGGGACTATGCAGCCGAGAAAGAGTGATAATTTTGTCATGGTGGAGTCCTCTTTTTATTTTTCAGCCGTCAGTTCATCGAATCTGCAGGTTCTGAGGAGGGATCTTACCTGTTCCAGGGCTTCCGGGGAGTGCTGGGCCGTGTTTGGGAGCGGGTTCAGTCCCAGTTCTTCCCTCTTTTTCTTCGTTTCCTCGTCGAGCGGGACGGCATGTCCGTATTCCAGCACCATTTCCGAAACCCGTCGGTGCTCGGGCAGCATGAGCCCCTTCCGGACCGCAAGCCTGCGGATTTCCAGCAGGGCATCTGTGATTTTGATCCCTCTGGGGCAGCGTTCCTGGCAGGTGTAGCAGGTGGTGCAGAGCCACAGGTCTTTATCTTCCAGGACAGGCCTGTTCTTGCGCGCGTCCCTCAGGATTCTCCTGGTATTTAGCCCGGTATGTCTTCCCGAAGGGCAGCTTCCGGTGCATGTGCCGCAGTGCATGCAGGAAAGAATGTCAAGCCCCGCAGCCTTTAAAACTTCCAATACTTCTTCGTCATCACTCATACAGGTTCACCGGCTGATTTTTTGGTTTGGTCTGTTTTAGAAAAAGCAAAGTTGAGATTGAAGCTGCACGCTTCTAAATGAAGTATTACCCGACCGCGGCAACGCTTCAAATGTTCCAGAAATAATAATTTTCCCTCTTCTGTATATTATCCTATAACTCTCATAATATTTAATGTAGATCAAATTTGTTCACGGGGTTGAATGGCCTTCTGTTAGGCTGTTACGTTTGGTTCCAAACCGTCAATCCAAACATCTTTCAATAATAAAGGCCTGAAGACTTTAAGCTGGATTGTTAAATGCCTGATGGATGCTTGTTGGATATTGGGTGGATGAATGTTTGATTGTTGAATGTTTGATTGTTGAATTTTTGATTGTTGAAGGCCGCTAACGAGTTCGTAAAGGTAATGAACGTTTTTTTCAGAAAAATGATCTTTCTGCCCGTTCCCACCCTGCATCAATTAATTATGTCTATTGGTATATATAATTTAAGTTGCAGGAGACATCCCCCGAAGTCCGATAATCCCAGATTTTTTTGCCCGGAATTTTGCTTCCCGGATTTTTTTCCTGCCGGTCTCTCCTGGGGGGAGTTCTCTGCCTTTTTTCATAGAGTATACAGGATTTTTGTGTTTTTCCCTGTTTTAAGGTCGAACTCCTCTAGGAAATATTTCAGGAGAAGTTTACACCCAGGTCTTTCATCCCATTGAGTTTTGCAAGATTTATCAGAAGTGGGGTGAGGGATTCGATTGTGTTTGCGTTCTTCAGGGGTCCGCCGTCCAGGGGTTTCAGGCAGCCCATATGGCGGGTCAGTTCCATTACAAGTTTCTTTGCTTCTTCATCGTCACTGCAGATAACGGAATCGTTGACTGCCTTGCATTTGACGATGTCTTTTAATTTCCTGGCTGCAATATTGTGGAAAGCTGCGACCACTTTTGTTGACTCAGGGGTCATTTCCTTTATTGCCTGGGCTGCCGAGCCTTCGGCCGGGGGTCTGTATTCGAAGAGGGGGCCTGCTTTTGCCATGGGGACAACGGGGCTAACAAGGGTTTTGCCTTCAATTGCCTTGCGGATTTCCTCGAGCAGGGATGGAACATTATCGAAACGGATTGTGAGGACGATGAGGTCGGCTGCCTTTGCGGCTTCAAGGTTGCTGTTCCCGGCGATCCTGATTTCTGTGGTGTCAAAACCGCAGTTCTCAAGCTCTCCTAACGCTTTTTTTGCAGCTTCCTTTGCAGCTTCCGACGACCTGGACCCGATGATTATTTCATTTTTAACTCCTTCGTCCATCAGGTTTTGAAGGGCAAGTCTTAGCACCAGGCCTTCTCCTATATTGCCGGTTCCTCCCAGGACAGCTATTTTCAGCTTTTCAGAATTCAATTAACCTAAACCTCCAGTTTGCTATGTCACCCCATAACATATCCGGGGTGCTTAATATACCTTCTCTCATTTTTTTACATCAAAATATAATATCCAAGTTATGTCGCTGTTGTTTTTGTAGGTTATCTGGCAGATATCCCGGGTACTATGGGGCTAAAGTTTTTAATTAATTCGGTTTTTTTGCCTGAGAATTCTCAAATTTCCCACCGTCATTGTAGATAAATTTATAATGTATGCGGCCATATTTTCTAAATAATTTACTAATGTGGGAGTGTTATCTACAGGGGATACCTTTGTTCAGGATTATGTCTCTTCATGGCAGTCTTTTCGGGGTTATTTCCTGTTTATTTTCGCGTTAATACGTAAGCGAATACCGGGGGTGGGGGTAACTGGGGAGTTACACCCTAAAAGTGTTATATGTGTTTATAGCAGCAGTGGCTGTCACAGGCATATTTTTCTCTCCCTGTTTCAAAACTTCGGAGGAGAGTGGGATCGATAAGCTCCAGGGATGGGCTTCAGGACAGGCCTGGCCCTCTGGAATTTTTTTAGTTCCGGATGAGGTATATTCAAAAGCCGGATATGGAGGGATAAATGAGCAGGAGGGCCTGGTGTACATATACCTCTTTCCGGCTTTCAGCACTCACGTGCTTGACCCTTTTGTCCGGGTCACGGAGAGGGACGAAAGCAACCATGTTGCTGTGGCCCGGGTGAACCCCGGTTCCCTTAAAGCGCTTGTTTGCCTGGAAGAAGTCCGGGGAGTCCGGACCGTATCCCCGCCGCTGGTCAGAAAAGTCCTTCCTCCTGGTAGGAATTACCAATATGAGAATTCCCATGTACCAGGTCTGGAAAACTTTCGGAAGCTCCCCGAGGTCTCGGGAAAGGGGGTCAGGGTCGGGATCATCTCCGATGGAGTGGATTCTTTTGCCGGAGCTCAGGCTGCCGGGGTTCTTCCCGGGGATGTGCATGTCCTTGCCGCAGGAAAGGGAGTCGAGGGCACGGCTATGCTTGAAATCGTGCATGGTATAGCCCCGGATGCCGAGTTGTATTTCCATGACGCAGGCAGCAATAAACTTGAATTTAACAAAGCGGTCGATGCCCTGCTTGCCGAGGGCTGCCAGATCATCTGCGATGATATCGGCTGGCCTGATGAGCCTTTCTTCGAAGACGGGATCGTAGCCTCCCATGTCCGTGAAGCCCTCGAAAGCCAGGACCTCCTTTATGTAAGTGCGGCGGGAAACGATGCAAACCGCCACTACCAGGGCATGTTTTTCGATGACGGCTCAGGTTGGCATGATTTTAGTTCCGGGAATAGCAGCTCTAAAAACCTTTATGTGGACATTCCCTCTGGCGGGGAAGTGACCGTGGTCCTCCAGTGGAACGACCCCTGGGATGTTGCGGGAAACGATTATGACCTCTACCTCAAGGACTGTGCCAGCGGAGAGGAACTTGCTTCGAGCAAAAATTCCCAGGACGGAAAAGGCGTTCCCCTGGAGTTTTTCAGGTACACGAACCCGGAAAACACGGTCATTAAAGGGATGGTCTGTATCGAAAAGTATTCAGGAGAGCCAAAGGTGCTGGAAGTTTTCATCTATCCGGAATCCTGCAGGGACGTCTACCCTGACAACCTGGTCGAAGAGGATTCGGTATTCGGGCATCCGGCTGTCCCGGGGGTGCTCTGTGTCGGGGCGGTTGATTCGGCAGGTTCTCTTGGTTCTTTTGGCCCGGTCTGTTCGGAAAAAGGGGCTTATGGCATTGCTCCTTACTCTTCCCGGGGGCTGGTAAGCATCTATTCCCCGCAGTACGAAGCCAGGGAAAAGCCGGATCTCTGTGGCCCCGGTTCCGTGGAACTCAGGAGCCCGGACGAAAGCAAGAATCTTTTTGCAGGCACCAGCGCTTCGGCTCCCTACGTAGCCGGGGTGGCTGCTCTGGTCTGGAGCACACATCCTGAGAAAAACGGCAGTGAAATCCGGGAAATCTTATGTTCCACAGCAGGAGACCTGGGAGCCCCCGGATATGACAGCACCTTCGGCTATGGGATTGTCGATTCCAGCGCCTTTACGGAAGGGCAGTGAAGATTGGGGAGGGCGCAGGGTGAAGGTTGTGAAGAACCTTTTCATTCCACCAGCAGAATCCCCACGCACATCGTTTTTTCGGGCTTGCAGAATTTAAGGTCGACTCCTGCCCTTTCCATTACCTTCTGCAGGTTGATCCCAACCGCCTCGGGTGCAAAGCGCCTTTTTTCAGGCTTTACGCACCTTTCAAGGTTGCATTTGTCGCATTCGTTGCAGGAGCCGGGACGGAGGAGGTGGGCATAGATGAAACCTTTCCTGAAAGCTTCCTGTTCGAGCTCGAACATCTTCCGGAAAGACTCTTTCCTGTAATCCCCCCAGGCTTCGAGGATCTCCTGCACGTCTGAAGTGTCATGTTCGTCCACAAGGAGCAGCGCGTTGCTGTATTCCTGAAGCACCTGCCTGAATTCGTCTATCGAAATGATGTGGGGTGGGCAGCTCAGCCGTTTCCCATAGCTTTTGCAGCCGTAGGCGCACTTCAATGCGATCCGGTTTTCTACCGCAATATCTCCCGATTCCAGCGGGTAGGCTTTAAGCCCCAGGTTTGAGGCTTTTTCAATCAGGTTGTTTAAATTTTCGGACAATTCAATCCCCCTTCTTTTTTATTTTGGATTTGTACTTGATATAATTTGGTGACTGTGCCCATATAACTTTACTAACTTTGACAATTTACCCCAAATTTGCTGTTCCTTTTACTGGTAGATTACGTTTTTTCACTATCCTGGCTTCACTTTTCGTTGCGTGGGATACACTTCTATAATTTGTATCAAATTATCTTAATAGGGATCTCCATGACGAAGAAAGTACCTTTGACTGAACTGGAAAACCGCATGAACAGCTTCAGAAAACGGATGGATACATCAAATCCCGATTGGGAGATGGCTGTATTCTTCAGCAAAATAAACCTTTACTACTTTACCGGTACGATGCAGGAAGGGATGCTAATTATCCCGAGGAATGAGGAAGCAACATTCTGGGTCCGGCGCAGCTATGAAAGGGCTCTGGAAGAATCGTTATTTTCCAATATAGAACCTATGAACAGCTTCCGGGATGCTGCGGGAAGTGTCAGTAAGGTAAGTAAGCTTCCGGATACGGTCTATCTGGAAACCGAAGTGGTCCCGCTGGCTTTATACCAGCGTTTTCAAAAATACTTCCCCTTCAAGGTCGTCAAACCCCTTGACTCTCAGGTTGCCGCTGTTCGAGCCGTAAAAAGCGAATATGAACTCTCCCTTATGCGAGATGCCGGCAGGATTCATCAGCATGTGCTCGAAGACCTTGTGCCGGAGATGTTGCGGGAAGGGATGAGTGAAGTGGATCTCGAAAGTGAACTGTTTTCGCTTATGATAGAGAAAGGGCACCATGGAATTATCCGATTTGGAATGTTCGATACGAAAATGATTCTGGGAAACGTCTGTTTTGGGGAAAGCTCTATTTATCCATGTTATTTCAACGGGCCCGGCGGAAAGCGCGGGCTGAGTCCTGCAGTACCCGAACTTGGAAGCCGGGACCGGAAATTAAAGAAAGGCGACCTGGTCTTTGTTGATATAGGCTGCGAAGTTGAAGGTTATCATACCGATAAAACCACGACATACATGTTCGGATCAGCTCTTCCCCAATATGCCGTAGATATCCACAGGAAATGCGTGGATATACAGAATGAAGCTGCATCGATGTTAAAACCCGGCGCCATACCCTCGGAAATCTACAATACCATAATGAATAAGCTGGATGAGGAATTCCTGGTAAATTTCATGGGCTTTGGGAACCATAAAGTAAAGTTCCTCGGGCATGGGATTGGCTTATTTGTCGATGAAACCCCCGTAATTGCCAGAGGATTTGACGAGCCCCTGCAGGAAGGAATGGTATTTGCCCTGGAACCCAAAAAGGGAATTGAAAACATCGGGATGGTGGGAATCGAAAATACCTTCATAGTAACCACGGAGGGTGGAGAGTGCATTACCGGGGATAACCCGGGCTTGATTCCTGTATTTTGAGTGGTGATAATTAAGAATCCGGCTTTAATACTGTAGGGATCTTGGGCATTATAGTGAAATTAATCCGCCAGGTCAGGGAAATGCTTTCCTTGACCCCGGAAACCATTTTTCAATCTAACCGTAGAAATTGCTCCCGCCAGCTTGTCTGGCGGCGCCTCCCTATAAAATATAATGGCTTCTTATAATGACATCTCAAAGAGCCGATAATGTGCCAGAAGTAAAGATAAAGTAAAAAAATCAATAAAGCACTGTACATTATAAAGCTAAACTATGACAGATGACTGATACTCTGTGCAATAACAGAGACGATGCCATCAGGTGAATTTGAAGGAGGCTGGATATGGAGAGTGAGATTCTTCCTGCAGGTTATGAGGGCATGCTCGATGATTTAAAAACTTGCATCCGAAATGCCCGTGTACGTGCAGCACTCAGTGTCAACAGTGAGCTGGTCTTGCTCTACTGGCAGATCGGCAGGACCATACTGGAACGGCAGGGCCAGGAAGGATGGGGTTCAAAAGTGATCAGCCGCCTGGCTGAAGACCTGAGACGGGAATTTCCTGATATGAAAGGGCTTTCCCGGACAAACCTCTTTTATATGCGGGCTTTTGCGGAGGCTTATCCTGAAGTGGCAATAGTCCAACAGCTTGTTGGACAATTACCCTGGGGACATAATGTGGTTCTAATTACGAAAATAAAAGATTCCGGCCTGCGAGAATGGTACGCTCATTCATGCATAGAAAATGGCTGGAGCCGGGCGGTTATGGAGGCTCAGATCGAAAAATCCCTGCACAGGAGGCAGGGCGTTGCACAAAGCAATTTTACACATACGCTGCCTGCTCCCCAGTCTGAACTGGCGCAAGAGATCCTCAAAGACCCTTATAATTTTGATTTTCTCACACTGCATGACCAAGCTTTGGAACGTGACCTCCAGAAAGGGCTTCTGGAGCATCTTAAGGATTTCATGCTGGAACTTGGGGTTGGTTTTGCCTTTGTGGGAAGTGAGTATCACCTGGAGGTAGGAGGAGTGGATTTCTATCTTGACCTGCTCTTCTACCATTTGAAGCTGCGCTGCTTTGTGGTAGTGGAGCTGAAGATGACTGAATTCAAACCCGAATACGCTGGCAAGATCAATTTCTATCTCTCTGCTGTCGATGACCTGTTGCGCCATCCACAGGATAATCCTACTATTGGCATCCTTCTTTGCAAAAGCAAGAACCGTGTTGTTGTCGAATATTCTCTCCGTGACATGCACAAACCGCTAGGCATAGCTGAGTATCAGCTTGCTCAATCTCTACCTGAAAACCTCAAAGGCAGCCTGCCCACTATTGAAGAATTAGAAAAAGAACTGGGACATTTGCAGGAATAAGTGTAGATTTAAATTATTTTGAAACGGCATTTGCAAAATATTTAACAATCAATATCAGGATGCCATCAAAGATATAAAAATAGGGCGAAAACGTTCAGTTTGATGATTTGGCCAGAAAACTTATCAAGAGTTGGTTTTAATTAGTTTATGGAGTTCATGTGAATTTTTCCAGAGTAGATTTGAACTCCATATGTCAGAAGGTTAGGGTGTGTTGGCTTTTAGATTTCAAGGATTGTGTGAAAATATAATATTCTGTTATCTGATCGTGTCCGTCTTTTTTTTGATGACTGCGGGTACAGGGGCTGCAGGCACAATTACGGTAGATGACAGCGGGGGAGCAGATTATACTTCAATCCAGGACGCAGTCGATAACGCAAATGATACGGACATCGTTATTGTACACAGCGGTATTTATTCCGAAAATATACTCATTAACAAACCACTAACATTAAAGCCTGCAGATAATGACTCAAATGTAATTATAAAAGCTACAAATTCTTCGAATTACATATTCCAAATAAGATCCTCAAATACCAGCATAACCGGTTTCAACCTGACAGGCGAAATCGGGAGCAAACTCAGGTCCGGGATATACCTGGACAATGTAAAGCACTGTCAAATCTCAGACAACAGTATTTCGAACGTCGAAGACGGCATTCTCCTTTCCTCTTCCCGGGAAAACAATATCGAAGACAATTCTCTATTTTCAAATGGCTTGCACGGAATTAACATATCCGGCTCCGATAACAATATCATAAGTAGAAATAAAGTTTTCAGCAACCGATATGGAATAATTGTAGAATCTTCAAACAGTAATCTAATTTCCGGTAACAATGCAAGCTTCAACGAGAATTACGGAATTGCCCTGTTCAACACAAATGAGAGTATTGTAAAAGAGAACATTGCTGCCGGAAACAAGCATGGGATTTGTTTAACTTCATCCTTCGACAATAAAATCGAAAACAACAGTGCTGTCAGGAATACCTTATCCGGTTCGGTTGTGTGGGATTCGGAAGCAAACCGGCTTGAAAACAATGATTTCAGCTTCAATGGGGATTCGGGCTTAACTCTTCTTCACAAAAATAGCAATAATAGAGTTGTAAACAATGAGATTTCACACAACAACAATGGGATATATTCCAGAAGTGACGGTGCTCTTATCCTGAACAATACCATAAATTCCAACGACAGATACGGAATACTTCTCATTTACACTGAAGACAATATTATCGAGAACAACACTCTATTAGATAATGAAAAAGGAATCGAGACTAAAAAATTGTCAGAAAACCGGATATCTTCAAATACGATTGATGACCGGCTGACAATCCGGAAACTGATATCTGCTTTTCTCATCCTGATAATAATCGGGACGGCATACTTCCTGAAAAAAGAGTCATTGATATTGAAAGCTCTGAAGGTCCTGCTTATTGCGGCCATAGTATTGATACTTGCAATCCTTGCATGGTACTTCCCGTTCGAATCAGGCCTGTATGAGAGCAGTGTTGAAGTAAACAATATCCAATGGACCGATACCGCCTCCATAAATGAGAGTTATACAAGAGGAAAACTCACAATGGACTTTGCCTATCTCGAAAAGTATGCATACTCTCCAAGCTCTGGAGATGGTTCTGAAACAGAAACCTTACCGGTTGATGTTCGTATAAGCTCAATGAGTGCTGCAAGCACATTGGGGGGTTATGCTCTGTTACATGAAGAACCTCTCACCCTGGAGTATTCGGAAACATATCGATACAGCCACCTGCTGGATCTGGAAAAAGAAAAACAGCATAAAGTATTAGTTGAAATTTTCACTGAGAGATACTACGAATACCCAAATCCTGCCTACGGAGACTCAAACCGGGAATTAATCGGACTGGCAGTAACAGATGTTGACCTGAAAAGGAACTAAGACATTAACTTGAAAAGCAATTAATTTTGTAATTATTCAGCTACCTTTGCTCCTATCTTTTTTCTTCCAGAGCCCGGATAAATTACTCAAACTCAAAGTTCATATATTGAGCCATTTTAACAGGTCAGCTTCGAGAGCCGGGTTCACAAAATATTTCCTGGATTTGCCTTCTGTTTCGGAAAGAATTATTTTGTCGTCCCTTAAACTCTTTAAATGCCAGTATGTGGTGCTTTTGTCCAGATACAGGTCCTTTGAGAGTTCCTTGTTTGTGATTTCGGGCTTTTCCAGGATCTTAAGAAGTATCTGCTTTCGTGTGCTGCTTTTGAGATGTGCTATTATTATCTTTTCGCTGCTTGCGAAAAAATCGGAGTTTTGAAAGACCCTTGTGAATTTCCCGCTCTTCATTAAGCTTATCTTATTTCTGGCTTTAAGCATTTCAAGGTGGAACCTTACAGCTCCCCGGTTAATTTCCAGGTCTCTTGATAGTTCGGATATCGTGCACCCCGGAACCTGCTGTATGTAACGGTATATTTTCTGCCTGTTTTCATTTCCCTGCGGGATTCTAACCTTGCCCAGGATTAAGGGGACCAGTTTGAGTATGGAAGCAAAGGCAGCCAGATATCCTATTATGTAAGCTATCTTGAATGACAACGGAAATTCCCAGAAGGTGAGAGTCCTGTCTGCCCCGCTGGTATCGACGGCATCGCCCAACTTATCAAGCTCTTCCTGGGGCGGGCAGGGACCTACGATATATCCTCCTTCTTCAGCATGGGCTATGGGGTATGTGCTTAAAATAAGAATAAAGAGTAAACCTGCTTTCCACATAGTTTTTACCTTAAATCCAGGCAGAATTGTCTTCTGTTCAGGCTGTCTGTTCAGGCTGTCTGTTCTGTCTGCCCTTTCTGGCTTTCCTGTTCAGGTTTTCCTGTTCCAGAAGTCCTCTTTTTAACGTCTTTCTTTAACATGTTTCAACTTTTTTTAGAAATGATTCAAAAGAAACTTATATAATTTTTATGGCCAAATCGTCCAACTGAAAATTAACGGTCTGGTGCGTAATTTCTGCAAATTGGAACATTAAATCTTTGAGAGAGTTCAAATTCATTCTCCAATGCACGTTTTTTGAAAAATATACTCAAACTTGGATTCAAATTTTTGGAAAATTCATAATGCTACTAATCAACAG
The DNA here is from genome assembly GCA_965601435.1 of uncultured Methanosarcina sp. Taxonomy (GTDB): domain Archaea; phylum Halobacteriota; class Methanosarcinia; order Methanosarcinales; family Methanosarcinaceae; genus MTP4. The sequence continues at coordinate 2,729 of CBFCWE010000099.1, read as the reverse complement.
TTTGATGATCTGGCCAGAAAACTTATCAAGAGTTGGCTAAAATTAGTTTATGGTAAAATCTTTTGATCTATATTATAAATTTAAAGCTTAAATTATACTTCCTGGGTTTATGTTGCCACATTCGTATTTAAATATTTGGAGGAAATCATGAATTTAAAAACAGGGTTATTTTTAGTTCTCTTCTTAATTTTCCTGTCTTTCTTGCCGTTTACTTTTGTTTTTGAAAACAATGAATCTTCTGAGTTGAAAAAACAGGAACTTCTGTATTCGGAAAGTGTAAACAGGTATCTTGGTCCTCATAATGAAAAGTACAGACAGGATTTCCCCGTAGAAGTGGGTGCAAGTAATATCGAAGTCCGTCTGCTTGTCACTGAGTTTGATTCCGATGATTATGGAAAAATCCGCCTGACATTGTATGATACTAATAACCGACCTGTAGCAAACGATACTTTTTACCAACTGGAAAAATACGTGAATGTCAAGTATGAAAATGTCTCACCCGGGGATTGGCATATTGTCGTATCTGTTGAAAAAGAATTAGGATTTAATTCCGTCAATGTGGGCGGGAACATAAACGTGTTTGGGAGAGCTGTCAACAGTACGGTTTAATGGTTAGGAATCATTTCCGGGAAATCTCTTCGGAAATTGATATCCGGATGATTTTGTCGGGAACTGTTTATACTTCCAGGCCAGGAAGTGAAATGAATAATGACATACAGAAAATTTGGAATCGTTGGGTTGCTCGCGGTAATGTTACTGGTGAGCGTGGTGGTCATATCGGCCTTGAGTGCTAACTCAGTTCCTGAGCTAACAACTGAGGTTGAAGAACCAGCCGAAATCGTGGATGAGGAAATACAATACCCTATTCTGGAAGAACCAGAGCCAGTTCCAAAAATTAATACTTCAACACCTGAGATGCCTTACTGGTATCTCCTTGAAGCGGATCCGGAACAGCAAAAAATATTGTTTAGTTACATTGATAATTGTTATGTCTCCAATGAAGAAAAGAATGAAATGAAAATGGCAATGGAAGACATGTGGAACAGATACCCTGAGCAGATTACCGGACAGGACTACCTGATGCTTGAAAAAGTTGCCTTCGCAACGGCTGAATATCTTAATGACAAACATGGGGTAAGCACTGAAGAAGAAGTAAGCACTGAAGGAGTAATAAGTCGACTTATATTATGTATATTCAATGACGGTTCAAAAGACCATGAGCTATTAGTAAAGATATATGATAAAAATGAAACGTGTCTCTTCAGTGAAGAGTATTTTCTTGCTCATGAAGAAGAGGTTTCATCTCCTGGGATCTTTGCTGAATGTGGAACATATGTTTATGAACTTACTTTGGATGGCAATATCACTGAAACCTATGAGTTTGTATTAGACACATGCTACAGTTCAACTGTGATCATTATAAATGATTCAGATCCAGGAACGCCTATTTCAATTACTGTGAAATCATTATAACCCTGATAAACCGGGACAGGTAAAAGTCTTATCACTTCAGCACTGAATATTTTCAGTGTGCTTAATGATTTCTTAGTATCTTCTCCATCAGACGCCTCCGGAGTAAAGAAAAGAGGCAAAGAATAAATGATTGCGAACAGAAAATTTGGAATATGGGGGCGCTTAACATTAAATCAAATAACGCAAAAATTTTTTCTTTAATCGTTTTTTTGATTATCGGCACCTGCATCGGATGCGTTGATCAAAAACAAACTGGCAATCTTTCAAAACCACCATCTGACAGTCCGGGTACGCCCGGGGATGAACAGATGGATATTTCCCCGATTAACTTCTCTGCTATACCTGTTCTTCCTCCGTACAATGAATCCGAATCGGAATGGCTCAAAACAAATGCATCTTTTGTAGCTCAAATTGCAGTTAATGACAGCCGTGCCAAACAAATGATCCGGGAAGGAGCAACGATTGCAGGCGTGGTTTATTCCTGCCATCCGACTCCCGAAGGTTACACCGGACCCGGGTGTGCTCCGGCTTTGAGGATACGGTCAGAAGACAGGATTGTAGATTTCCTGGTTGATGAAGAAAAAGGAATAGTAGTTGAAATGGTTACGGAGATTGCATCAAATAGTGGATTCCAGGGGGAATGATTATAAATATTATTCCGGTTTGCAAAAAAAGAAAGTAAAAAGATGGAGAATGCTCCATCTAAATCCATTTTTGAAGAAATCTTATTTCTGTTTCCGCTCGAGCTTCTTTGCGCCAAGTTTCTCGATGATCCCGAGGTTGAGTTCATCGCCGAGGCTCAGCTTCCCGCTGGCACCCGCGCTTTCCAGGAGGTGCTGTCCCACAAGGGTACGGACGATCAGGGTGGTGTAGCCGTTCGGGCTTCCCACTGCGCCTGCTGAGATGTCGGCTTTGAGGGGTATAAATCCAGTTTTATGGTCTTGTTTTTATTTGGTGAATATTGCGGCAATAGTGGCCATATATATAAAATTTCTGTCCAATGTATCAAGCGGTTTATCAGATAAAGTATTACTACTGGAAATGATGCTTATAAATCGAAAATCCTTCTTGATATTTTGATGATATGGTCAGAAAACTTATAAAGAGCTGGTTAATAGTAATTTATGAAGTTTATTAAATGTGTCTATTATTCTTGACTTCAGACTCAATTTTTCAGCACAATTTCAATATAAATATATGAGGTAGGACTTACGCAGTTGAAATGCCGAAAAGTTAATGTCATTTAAAATATAATT
>CBFCWE010000098.1:0-14740 GCA_965601435.1 uncultured Methanosarcina sp. | reverse complement strand
AATGAAAACAAGAAAATGAAAACAAGAAAATGAAAACAAGAAAATGAAAACAAGAAAATGAAAACAAGAGAATAAAGAACAAGAAAATAAAAACAAGAGAATAAAGAACAAGAAGTAAGTAATCATTCCCGAAGCAGCCATAAAAAAGAGGAAAATGGAAGAAAAAATAGAAAACACATCTAAAAACTCCAAAAAAAACCAAAAACTTCTTTTTATTTGATATAATATCACCCATTATGCCAAAAGTCGCCGTAGGTGGTACGTTTCAATACATGCACGAGGGACATACTAAACTTATAGAAAAGGCTTTTGAGGTAGCCGGGGATGGAAAGGTATACATAGGGCTCACCTCGGACGAGATGCTAAGCAAAAGCCACAGTATAGAAAAATATGAAAACAGGGAGTCCCTGCTGCGAGAGTACATCGAGAACCTTCAGATACCCAAAGAAAAATACGCAATCCAGAAACTGAACGACCCCTGCGGCCCCACCATCAAAGAAGACTTTGACATTATCATCGTCTCCCCTGAAACTTATCCTGTGGCCCTAAAGATCAACCACCTGCGTGAGGAGCAGGGCCTGAAGCCCCTGAAAATAGAATACGTGGAATACGTAATGGCAGAAGACGGAATCCCGATCTCCACTACAAGAATCACAAAAGGAGAGATAGACAGGCACGGCAGGTTGAAGAAAAAATCCTGAGATTTCTAAAATTATTTATCACGGATTATTGCGCTTCCCACAGATTTCTGGGCAGGACATATTTTTTGACAGGATGTTCTTACAGGATGTTCTTACAGGATGTTCTTACAGGATGTTCTTACAGGATGTTTTTAAAGGAGTTTCCGGCATACCTTCAATATCTCCCGACAAATTTATTTTTTTAAACAGTTTCGATTTTCAATAAATATAAATCAGGACAGGATTATAGAGAGATAACATGCCAAGAGAATTCAGCAGAAAGGACATCGAAATTTTCAACAAACTGGCCCCCGAAGCCGGAGGAGAAACTGTATCCAGAGAAGCAGGACACCATTTCCCCTACATCCTTCGCCCTATCTCGCACAAGTTTGCCGAGTCTGCAGAAGATTTCAGAGAACGGCTGGAAAGACTGGACCCTGAAGAGCTGAACTACCTTGTAGGGCTAGCCCTGGAAAACAAGGAAGACGTCAGGTCCCTGGACGAAGACCTGGACGAGCTTCTGGAAGTTGTTAGTGAAAAGGTGTCCCCTGAAAGGGCAAAGGAATTGAAGGATTTCCTGGGACTTGTCTGAAAAAGAAGAAATCACCGAAAACAAGCAAAAACTCTTTTGAAAAATATGTCGCCTGAAAAACTGCTTTTCGGAACTGCGGGGATCCCCAGAAGCTCAACTGGGAGAAACAGCGCCGCAGGTATAGAACGGGTCCGAGAACTGGGCCTGGACTGCATGGAACTTGAGTTTGTGCAGGGAGTACGCATGCGGGAGAAAGGGGCACAAAACGTCTTTGAAGCCTCAAAAAAAGAAGGTATAGCCCTTAGCGTCCATGCTCCTTATTACATCAACCTCAACTCCCCGGAAGAGGAGAAATTGAAGGCAAGCATGGAAAGGATCTACCAGTCCGCCCGGATAGGCAGCCTTTGCGGGGCAAGGTCTGTGGTTTTACATGCGGCTTTCTACCAGAAAAGCAACAAAGAAAGCGTCTATGCAAAAGTGGCGCAAGCACTCGGGGAACTTACCGGAAAGCTAAGAGACGAAGAGATTCCGGCAGTCCTCCGCCCCGAGACAATGGGCAAACGCAGCCAGTTCGGGACCCTTGAGGAAGTGCTCGCCCTGAGTGCGGAAATCGAAGGAATCATGCCCTGTCTGGACTTTTCTCACATGCATGCAAGAGAAGGAAAGGAAAATTCCCACCCCGAATTTAAGGCTATCCTTGGCAGGGTCGAAGAGGAACTTGGAAAAGAAGGGCTCTCAGACATGCACATGCACGTCTCAGGGATCGATTACGGCAAAAACGGGGAAAAGAAACACCTGGTCCTGAAAGAATCCGATTTCAACTTCACGGAGCTCCTGAAAGCCCTGAAAGAATTCAAAGTTAAAGGGCTGGTAATCTGCGAAAGCCCGAACCTTGAAGAAGATGCACTTCTCCTTAAGAAGAGCTACGAGTCAATCTAAACGATCCGGCTGCAAAACGGGAAAATAAAGAAAAAACCGATCTGCGAAATAAAAAGTGAATAATGGGAAAATCAGCGAAAGGGTATCCGGGGCTTAAACCCTGAACCCTTCGGCAGATTCCTCTAACACTTCCAGCCAGGGAAGTTCTTCTCCCATATTGAATGTGCCGACGTTCAACTCGATTCCACTTAATTCCACATACTCGCGGATCCGCTTGAATGCGTGTTCAACCATGCCTCCGCCAGTCAGGATAAGGCAGCGTTTTCCACAAAGGGCGGTGAGGATAGACCTGTCAATGACGCCCGAGGTAACGTCCAGGAAGATGCCGTCCTCTTCGGCCAGGATTTTACTCTTTTTGCCCATGGCCCCGACAAAGGTGACGTCCCCTTCCTCTATAATGTTCAGGATCTCAGGGTAAGAATAGTTGTCCGTATCATAGAGCAGGATGCCCCCGGCCTTGATGCTGCGGCGTTTCAGCTCAACGATGGCTTTGCCGCCCGGATGGATGTGCAGGACTCTTGCGTTAATAGCCTCGTAGGGAGAGTTGGGAGAATATTCCCCGTAAAGAATTCCCAGGTTAAGAGTATCGTCTTCTTTGACCCCATGGGGCGCGTCCACCCACATCAACTCGGGGGGACGCAGCGCATTTACGAGTTCGGGCAGAGTCTTGGGAGACAGGTAGCCTTTTGCAAGACCCCTCCTCTCAAGTTCATGGTAGACTTCAAGAGAAGAAGGGGGACGCAAACCGGCAAGTTTCAGGAGTTCCGTCTGCCTGAAAAGTACCTCAGGTGCCCCTTCTCCGATAAGCTCGCTGTCAGACATGAGGTAAACATAATCCGACCAGCGGTATGCAAGGTCGACATCGTGGGTCGAGATGATTATCGTGCTCCCGTAATGGTTGAACTCGTTGAGGAGGTCCATAATCTCGTCCGCTCCCACGGGGTCCAGGTTGGAAAGAGGCTCGTCAAGGATGATCACTTCAGGCTCCATTGCCATCACCCCTGCGATTGCAACCCTCTTCTTCTGCCCTCCGCTCAGGTGGTGGGGTGGCCTGTCCTTGAAATTGGTAAGCCCTACCTGTTCCAGCGCCCTTTTCACACAGGTTTCTAGCTTTTCTTTAGGGTAATCAAGGTTTGCAGGGCCGAAGGCCACGTCCTGATAGACTGTAGGAGCAAAAAGCTGGTCATCGGAGTTCTGGAACACGATTCCCACGGATTTCCTTATTTCCCTCAATGATTTCGAGTTGTATTTGAAAGGTACGTCGTGGAAAAGGACTTCGCCTTTCCCGGGTTTCATGGTCCCGTTCAGGAGCATAAAAAGAGTTGATTTCCCGGACCCGTTCTGCCCGACGAATGCAATCTTTTTCCCTTTATCAATCTTGATATTAATGTCCTTGAGCGCCACGTTTCCGTCTGGGTAGGAGTACGTAAGCCCTCTTGTTTCAAGAATAGTCATGTTTTTCGCCTCTCAAATGATGGACACCCCTCTTGTAAGATAGAACAATGTGAGGGTGGATAAGAAATATGCGGACGTTAGCAGCAGTTCAGGTGGTTTGACAGGCCTTCTGGTTTCAAACATTGTCATTTTCCCGTCATAACATCTTGAGTTCATGGATACGAAGAGTTTTTCACCCTGGTCCCATGACCGGATGAAAAGCGTACTCCCGAGCATCCCGAAAGAGCGGAAGGACTTTTTGAAATCCCCGTAGCCGAGCCTGACAGTCTGTGCAAACTTTATTTGAACTGCCATGTCCAGGAAAACAAAGATATAACGATAAATCAGCATGGAAAGTTCAACCACAGACCCGGGCAAGCCGGATTTTTTAAGGACCGAGAACAGCTCGATCATTGGGGTGGTCAGAGCCAGGAAGTAAAGGCAGCACATCCCGCTAACAGACCTTGAAAGCACCAGCATCGCAAGTTCCAGGCCATCTGCCCGGACAACCAGGGGATAGCTCACAAGCCTGAAAGAATAAAGTTCAGCCCCCGTACCTGAGAAAAATGCGATGATCAAAACCCCCACAACTGCAAAGCCCATGGGAGCCAGAAGGAGTTTGAGATAGAAACGGAGCGGGGTTTTACCCAGGAAGACCGTTGCAAAACTCATGCAAAGCGCTATGAAAAAAGGCGGGATAGGAGAAGAAGCCGAGACTCCCGCAAGCAGACCGAAAGCTACGATTGTCAGCTTAAGATAGTTATTTCGATGCCTGAGAGGGCTCATCAGAGCATAGTCATCAAGTATGTTTGTCATTAGGTAACCCGTTACTGATGAATTAGGACTAAGAAGTAAAAATAAAAGCCAAAAGATAAAAACTTTCCTTTTACAAATGAAAAGGAAAGCTCAGTTGCCAACATTATGAGCGAGTTTCACTATCCCGGTTCTTGCCTTTGTAAGCGACTTCACCTTCATAAAGGTTTTTTGCCCTGTAATACCCGAGGAAGTAACCGATGATCCCTGCCCCTATGGCTGCCTGAAGCCCGAAAAGAAGGCTTTCGATTTCACCACTTGGAGGTTCCCATATGGGCTCTGCTATGGGCTCGTAGGTCCCACCAGTGATTTCATTGATCACGCCTTCGGCTTCCCCGTCAGCCCCACCGTATTCGGCATCGGTAGTCGATGACATGTAAAGGAACTGGACTGTAGAGACCAGGACAATGGCAAGGACGATGAATTCGAGTTTTCGGCTCATGCGACAATCCCCCTGAGTTTACGGACAACCGATTCTTCGACTACTTTGAGTTCCACAAGGATGTCGCTCTTAAGGTTGATCACATACTTGAAGAGCAGGGCACTGACGGCACCTTCCATGATTGCAAGAGGTATCTGAGTAATCGCAAATATTGCCCCGAACTTTGCAAATGAGGCGAGGAATCCTTCTAATGTCAGCACATCTCCCACGGGATATGCTAGAGCGAGTTCTGCAGAGGTAACCACGTAAGTCGCCCAGTCCCCAAGCGTGGCAGCTAAGAAGACTACAACGAAGAAGTTCAGGTTGGCTTTCATCCCTACCTTGTAGACCAGGTATGCCACCACAGGACCCACAATACCCATGGAAAAGACATTGGCTCCCAGAGTAGTCAGCCCGCCGTGGGCAAGGAAAAGAGACTGAAAGAGGAGTACGATTGTCCCGAGAACTGCGGAAATTGCAGGCCCGAAGATGATTGCTGCGACTCCCGTCCCCGTCGGGTGAGAACAGGTTCCCGTAAACGAAGGCAGTTTCAGGGAAGAGAGCACGAAGACAAATGCACCGGCGACAGCCAGAAGAGGTAATATTTCACGTTTTTCGTTTACCAGTTTGTTCATTTTATAGATCCCGAATGCGATCACCGGGATTGAGATCGCAAACCAGATCTGCCACCAGGGCGTAGGTAAAAAACCTTCCATTATGTGCATAAAATCACCATTTGGATAAGTTGAATTTTAGTCAGGAATTCTAAGAGGCGGATATCAGTAATATTAGCCCGAAAATGCCAGTATGCGATTCCGAGATCAAGTAAATATTATTGATGTTAAAGCAAGTTAAATTGTGTAGAGAAATACATAAAGCTTACGGTTTCAAAAAAGCGGAGGCATTGGAGGTATTAAATTATATTCAGATATATAAATATATAGAAAAAGATGATCAGACGGGAAAAGAAAAGTTAATTTGATTCAAAATCGGAATAAAATCCGAATTATATTATGCGTGAGAACTATAATGGGGCTAAAGACTGGCGATATTATCCCCCCTTATAAACTGTAGACAATAAAAAAATACGAAATCGCCTTGGAAAAGAAAGAAAAGGAGAGGGAAACCTGAAGACAAGGAAACAGAAAGAAAAGGAGACAGGAAAAAAAGACCGGGGACCGAAAGGAAAGCAAGAATTCCCCGAGAAAAATAAAATTGAGCACAACTAAAAGAACAACAATAAAAAAGAAGTAAAAGAAAAAAATGGAGGTTAAAAAAATGGAGGTTAAAAAATGGAGGTTATAACTTTAGTTTAGTCGCGTTTTTTGAACCCGGAAGAAAGGTTCAGGATGGCAGAGCATTTTGGAGGTAAATCAATTAAATTTGTTTTTACAATTAAATATTGAACTTCATGATATATAAATACATCTATTAATATCGTATGCGGAGTATTATTTGTAAGAGATTAACGCGGAATGGAAAAAGAAATGGATACGGAATAAAGTACACTTGATTTCGGAAATGGAAAGGAAATTCAAAAAAGAAAAGAAAAGAAAAGAAAAAGAAAAAAGTCTTTACAAATTTATCGACCGAAAAGTCAGACGAGAAGGTAAGCCGATAATAACGAGAGGCTGGAGTTAAGGAAGACGGTAAAATAAGCAAGGGCAGCGTAGCGCCCTAACTTTCCTGCAAATACCAGGACAGAAAATAACAAAAAGGGAAGGTTCATCAGCCCCGCAGCCATGGTAATGACGTCCCCTATCCCCGGCACCCAGGTTAAGAGGAGGGTGTATACCCCGTATTTCTTAAAGAGGCGTTCACTCTTAGCAAGTTTATCTTCCGAAGGAGAAAAGTACTTATCGAGAGCACCACGGCCTTTCAGCCCTATGTAATATGTAGTGCAAGCCCCGAGAAAATTCCCTATTGTCGCCACCATAACGACAAACAAAGGATTGAAACCCTCGTAGACAAGCGCAACTAACAGTGCCTCTGCCCCGAAAGGAAGAATCGTAGAAGCCAGAAAGCTCAGGACAAAAAGATTTATGTAAGCGTATTCAGCGATAAAATCGTACAAAAACTCAAGCATGGTATCGGCCAATATCAGGGATTTGCGACTCTTGCATTTTGCAGGTTCTTACATTCTACCTCATATCCTATTTATATTCGTTTGTAGCTGATTACTTATTCCTTTTATCAGGCTCATTATTCATTCATAGCTGTAATTTTGCAACGTAGTCAAAAAACGATAAAAAAGCGCGGAAAAGAAGCAAATCAACTGAAAAAAACCAAAATAAGGAAAAAAGGAAGAAGGAAGAAAAAGGAAGAAGGAAGAAAAAAATTACAAATCCTTCTAACTCATCACTTTCCGAATCCATCAGTTCTTTCCGAATCCATCAATTCTTTCCGAATCCATCAGTTCTTTCCGAATCCATCAGTTCTTTTCGAATCCATCATTTCGTTCTGATCCGTCAGTTCTTTCCTTTTCCTCTCCGAAGCACCACGAACACCGTAAGCAGTATTCCCAGGGTCAGCGCAACGCCTGGGAAGGGAGTCTTTTCCGTGACATCGTAACTTCCGCCAAGGTCCCCGATTTCAACCGTATACGTTCCGGGCTCTTCTTCCATGTGGGAGAATTCGAGAGTCGTGCTTTCCCCGGCACTCAGGCTTACTGTTTCGGAATCCACGGCTTCGCCGTTGACAAGCAATTCCACGGTACTTTCGTCTTTGGAGTTTCCGGTGTTTTCAACCTGCACTGTGACCTTAACGGCTGCCCCGGCTTCAACGGAAGCAGGTTCGATAGTAAGGTTTGTGAACACGAATTCGGCCCTGTGCTCCAGCACCTCTATGACCGCTTCCCCGTCTTCATATCCGGCTTTAGACGCGTTAATTTTGTAAGTTCCCGGAGTGGTTACCCAGTAGGAAACGATACCTGCTTCATTCGTCTGTTCCCCGACATCCTCCCCTCCAAGGAAGACATCGGAACCAGGCACCGGTTTATCGCCAATGGAATCCGTGACCTTTATGCTTATGGTATCCCCTTCCTGGGCGGGGTCTGGAGAGACTTCGATTTCCAGTTTTCTGGAACCTTCCGCCAGGACATCCACCTCTTTGCTTCCGGAGACGTATCCACCTTTTTCCCCAGAAACTGTAAAGCTGCCTTCGGTGTCAGGCGTGTACCCGAGACTTCCTTCATCTCCGGTGACCCCTATACTCTCGCCATCAAAGAACAGCTCAACATCCCCAACTGCAACACCCCTTGCCGTAACAAGAATTTCGACCTCTTCTCCGACCACCAGGGTATCGGGCATGTCAATATCCAGCTGTCCCCCATCGCCTTTAACCACCTCAACAAAGGGGTAGAAGCGGAGCTCTGACGAATCGGCAACCCTGAATTTGACGTTTTCCATAAGGCCAATGGTGTCGTCTCTTGAAAGCGAGATTGAGTCCTCGTTTTCCATTATGATCCCGGAAGAAGAAACAGAGCTTATTTCCATCTCCCCGAAAGAATCACCCTCCTCAAGCTCGAGGTAATCATCCGAGATCTGGAAAATTCCTTCCACGAATATGGCATCAACTTCCGCCCCCCTGAACACAGTACTTACATGGACCGCAATCATCGGGACATCCTCGGCAGCTCCAAGTTCGGTTTCGTAAACATAGTCCCCGTTAGAGCTTACTATGCTGGTATCCAGCAGGTCCCCGTCTTTGTAAAGTTCGAAAAGTACGCTGTTCCCGTTGACATCTATCTCTGCGGCCTTGAGGGAATAGCCATTTTCAAGGACCAGGGAAGAACCTGTGAAAAGCGACTTTTTATCGTCCTCATCAATCAGGACCTTTGAAAGGATGCTGTCCGAAAGCACACTTACGCTGTCCGAGCTCCCGAAGGTATCTTCCGGATACCCTGCAAAGTACTTCTCAGCAAGGAAACCGATGACTCCGTAGCCCCCCCAGTCTTCCCTCTCGAATTCCACGAATTCAGACTTTGTGAGGTAGACAAGCATCTCGTCGTCAATCGTCCTCCCGTCAAGTTCTTTGATAACAAGACTTTCGGTGGAGACGTTTTCATCAATATTATAGTAGAAGCCTTCAAAGTTAAAAGGCGTCCAGGCAAGAGTCTTGAAACTCTCGTCATAGACCGTACCCCTTAACTCATAGCTCCCGGGCTCTGAGGCCTCTACCTCAAGGGCAAACCGGAGTTCATCAGCATCAGCCACCACAAAACCAAGCCTGCCCATAAGCTCGACAGTGTCCCCTTTGCTAAGGGAAATGGAATCTTCATTTTCCATCCTGATTCCCGAGCTTGAAATAGAGCCTACTTCAAGTTCCCCAAACTCTTCTCCACTTACGATTTCAACGTATTCATCCGATACCTGGAATATTCCCTCGACAAATACTGCAGTGGTCTCCATGCCGGTAAAAATCTCTGAGAAGTGAACCGCAATAAGTGGGACGTCTTCCGTATCCCCGAGGTCGGTTTCATAAACGTAGTCATCATTAGAAGAAAGGAAGGAGTCTTCGATAACGTCCCCGTCCTTTTCAAGCTGGACCCAGACCTTATCCCCGCTGATGTCAACTTCAACAATGTTCAGGGAATAGCCTTCGGAAAGCAAAAGAGAAGACCCTGAATAAAGGGAACGTTCCTCATCATCATCAAGGAGCACTTTCGAAAGCTGCCCGTCCGAAATAACGCTGATGTCGTCGTTCACAAAGTCGGTATTTTCAGTATATCCCGCAAAGTAGCGCTCTGCCATGAACCCTATGACCTGGTACGAGCCCCATCCTCCATATTCGAATTCCGTTTCTATGGGCTTTGTAAAATACTCCAGATTTCCATCTTCAATGACCCGGCTGCCTTCCTTAAGCTGGACAGTCAGATTTTCCGAGCCTTCCCCGGTATCCAGGTCATAATAAAAACCCGAATAAGTCTGCGGCGTCCAGGTGTAAGTAAGGCTCTGGTTTGCATTTTCGTCCCACACGCGGTCTCCTGAATCCGAAGCAGCGGCTGCAGTTCCGAGAAGCAGCCCTATCGTTAAAAATATACATAAAATTTTAAAATAATTTTTAATCCCCAATTTAAGCCTCCTGTATGTATTTCATGTCGAAAATGTGAAAGAATTTCCCTAAATAAAAATTACTTCCGTTAACACGTAAATATATTACAATTGTTTTTACCAGTATATGGATTTTCTGCACCTTCAAAAATCGGAGTAATTTACATGCCGTATTTGCCTGAAAGCCCCTTCTTGAAAAAACAGAATCATGAAAAAACCCCTGAGTAAAAAGGGATAAAAATGAACTAAAAAAGGAAATGAAGCGAAGGAACTGAAGAAGGAGATGGATTAAAAAAGGAAAGAAGGGAGAAGAGAAGGAATAGAAAACGGATTAGAAAGAAAGGAAAAAGGAATTAAAAAGAAGGGAAAAGGGGTTAAAAAGAAAGAAAAAGAAGAAAATAAGACCCCCAACTCAATCTTTCAAAAGCCGCTTATACAGGACAAACCAGGGGTTGTCCAGGAAACCGATTATGTTCTTGCTTATCAACTGCCCTATGAGTAGCGGGATTACGGGCATTACCCCGTAGAAAGCTACAAAAACAAAGATGAGGGAGTCCAGGGTCAGGTTGATGATGTCGCTTGCCCCTGAACGAAGCCAGATATAGGGGTTGAGCATGGTGTCGTGCTTGAAATTTTGTTCCCTTTTGGCAAAGCGCTTTTTAAGGCTTGCAAAGACCCAGGCGTCAAGGTTCGAGCAGACCAGGAAGGAAAGCCAGCTTGCAATGGTAATCCTGATACTCAACCCGAAGAGGGTCATCCAGGCATCCTCAAGCTCGAAAAACGGAGCAGGGCTGAGGGTTGTTGCCATGCCTATGAAGAGCACGAAAAGCACCTGGGTCGCAAAGGCTATTAGAATGGAAAGGTGCGTCCTGCGCTCCCCGTAAACTTCGTTAATCATATCCACCACCTGGGCAATGAAAGGATAGATGAAGACTGCCGCGGGGGCGAAGAAAGAATAAAACCCAAGGTCGAAAACAATTATTCGCGTAGCCATCACCTGGGATGCCAGGAGGTAGACCACATAAAAAGCGGTGAGCACGGTAAAGCCATTCTCAGGAAGTTTTTTGATAATGTAAACCGATGCAAAAGTGGCAATAGTTAAGCTAACGATCCAGTACAACCAGACAAGCATTTTTTCGATCACAACCGGGTTTTTGAAATCAAGGGAACGTGTGGGCTGGGGTAAGTATGGGGGATTAAAGACAAATGAGCTGAAATAATTAAGAAATTTCCGGACTAAGGTGCTGTAAATGTCATTCATTTTATTTAAATTGTTCAGGAATCTTCAGACCCCATCCCAGTATGCCAGAAAGAATCTTGAGAGAGCAGGAATTTCTAAAACCCGGAAATACCCGAACATAACCCAACGTATCCGAAAATACCTGAAAATACCTGAAAGTACCTGAAAATACCCGGAAATACAAAAAACATCCTTTCTCCGAAAACTCTTGCCGAGAAACCCACAAATTATAAGTTCAAAAACACAACTTTGAACTATACAAATGGAAAAACAAATGGAAAAACAAATGGAAAAAAAAGATGGAGCCAACCCTGGCATGGAAACACAAAGCAGCATCCCTGAAAATTTGAAACTTGCAGTTCTTGAAAGAATAAAGCCTTCACAAGCCGAAAGAGAACGGCTCCTGATCGTCCAGGAAGAACTGGTCGCAAAAGTAAAAGAGGCTGCGGAGCAGCTGGGCGTCCCGGACGTTTTTGCAAAAGTTGTGGGGTCAGCAGCCCGGGGGACCTGGCTTTCGGGGACACATGACATCGATATCTTCATCAGCTTCCCGGAGGAGACTGCCAGGGAAGACCTTGAAACCCAGGGCATGGCAATAGCAAGGGATATTGCAAAAGGTGCGGAACACGCCGAAGACCGCCATGCCGAACATCCCTACCTGAACATCAGGTTCAAAGGCTTTGATGTCGACCTGGTCCCCTGTTTCAGAGTCGCTTCGGCATGCCGGATCAAATCGGCAGTAGACAGGACGCCTTTTCACAACGAGTTTGTCAAAACCCGTATAGAAGGGCTGGAAGACGATGTACTCCTCATGAAACAGTTCATGCGCGGAGACGGGGTCTACGGCTCGGAGCTGAGGACCCAGGGCTTTTCAGGCTACCTGACCGAACTCCTTGTCATCCACTACGGCTCCTTTGAAAATGCCGTCCAGGCAGCAGGGTCCTGGAAACCGGGTAAAAAAATTGACCTCATGAAACATGCCGAAATCGAGCACGAAGAGCCCCTGGTAATGGTCGACCCGACGGACCCTAAGCGAAACGTGGCAGCGGCGCTCTCCCTGGACAAATTCTGCATGTTCATCGACCACTGCAGGGAGTTTCTCAAAAACCCGGACCTGAACTTTTTTTTCCCCGAACCCCCCTCTCCTGTCGGAGACGCAGAAATCCTTGAAAAAATGGAAATGCGGGGAAGCAGCCAGCTTGCCGTTGTCTTCAAAACCCCGGAAGTCGTGGAAGACGTACTCTACCCGCAACTCTACAAGACAGAACAGGCCGCGGCATCCCTCCTGGAGGGAAATGGTTTTTCCGTAATCAAAACCGGAGTCTGGGCAGGAAGCCGGCAAACCGTCATCATGCTCGAACTTATCTCAAACACTCTTCCCAACGTCAAAAAACACATCGGTCCCCCGGTCTGGGTCCCGGGACATGCCGAGCAGTTCAAAGCAAAGTACGAAAACGCAGAAGATGTCTTTGCGGGCTATATTGAAAACGGGAAATACGTCTTTGAAATCCGCCGCAAGTACCCCCTTGCAGCCGGACTTCTCAAAGAACATCTCGGGCAGCAATCCCTGGGAAAACACATCCAGAAAAGCATAAATAGGGGAGTTGAAGTCCTGGAAAACGCAGAGGTCCGGAGCTTAAAAGACCCGGGTTTCAGGTTGTTTTTAAGGAACTGGCTGTGAAAAGCCATCTCCCAGGAAATCAGTCCAGTAAGAAATCAGACTCAATAGAGTGTTTCAAAAAAGGGGAATTGAACCCTCAAAAAAGGGGAACAAAACCCTCGACCCTCTTCTGGTAGAAGAGATACTGCTGGGCATAGCCGCAATAAGGCCCGAAATATTCCCTGCCCCAGTCTCCCATCCTGCTCAAATTCCTGCAGTTTTCAAAGAAGTCGTCGTCAATGTGGTAGTGCTGGATGATCTGCCGGATGTGAGTGTCCACGGGGAAAGCTTCCATTTTTTCAAAGGCAAAAAGCAGGATACAGTCCGCAACCTTTTCCCCGATGCCCCTGACTCTCATCAAGCTCTCCCGAGCATATTTGTATTCAAGCCTGTGGAGGGCGTCAAAGTCCATTTCCCCGGAAAACACCTCCTCAGCCGCGGCTTTTATCCGTTCGGCTCGGAAACCAAGCTTGCACTTATCAAGCAGGGAAAGGTCGACATTTGCAAGAGCTTCCGGGTCAGGGAAGCTGTAGTACCCGTCCTCAAGCTCCTCCCCGAAAAACATACTCAGGAGGCCGACCCTTTTCTGGATAGTGGGGATGCTCGACGCCGTGGCAAGCATGTAGGAAACCAGGCATTCCCAGGGGTCCTGCCTTATCAGGCGGAGCCCGCAGTATTTGTTGATCGCCCTGTCGATGAGCAGGTCTTTGTTAACGCTTCTGTAGATCGAATGGAGGTCGTCATCCAGGCGGAAATAATTCACAAAAAACTCGGGTGAAAACTTCGAATCTATGAGAATTTCTCCGCAGGTTTCTTCCTGGGAGACACGGACAACCTGTCCTCCCACAACTCCCGTCCACCAGTCACCTTCCCGGTTCCAGCGGAAAACCTGCCCGCAGTCCAGGGTATAGTTCAGGTCGAACAGCTCGGGCTTAAGCCTGTACATCCAGTTCGAGCCTCCTTAAAAAAGTCCCTGCCGTAAGCGTATCTCCCAGACCCACGGTGGTCACGGGGGATTTCGAAAGCAGTGTGGGAAGCATGCACAGCATATAGCCACCCCTGAAGGCAAAAGCCCCGTTTCCGGAAGCTTCCCCTCCAAAGGCTTCAAGGAAGCGGCCCACCTCCTTCCTTCCGGGTTCACTTTCCTGAAGTTCCGGGACTTCCATTTCCACAAAATCCCGTCCGTCCAGCCTGCCCGTAGCTGCATATGTGCCTGCACATTTGACCCCGAACTCCAGGGCCTCGATTTCGTTTTCAACCTCCAGGGAATAAAAAGGCCTTCTGATAAGTTCAGGTCTTTCCGGGCAGCCGCAGGCAAAAGACCCGGTATCGTCCCACCTGACCGCAGCCAGTACGAACTCCCTCGTATGGACAACAAGTTTTTGCAGCCTGTGAAGAGAAGCCAGGCAGGAAGCGGCTTTTCCCACAGCTTCCACGTTCATCCGGAGGAGCTCTTCAACCG
This sequence comes from uncultured Methanosarcina sp., assembly GCA_965601435.1. Taxonomy (GTDB): domain Archaea; phylum Halobacteriota; class Methanosarcinia; order Methanosarcinales; family Methanosarcinaceae; genus MTP4. Next base: position 508 of record CBFCWE010000098.1, on the reverse strand, counting down.
GTATTCCGTGCATTTCGTGGAAGCTTGCAAGTTCATCCTCGTTCATTCCCAGGCTGTCAACTATCCCGGCAAACTTCGAAAAGACAGTAAAGGCGACCTCCCTGTTTACAAAATGCCCGAACTCCAGGTGGACCCTGAGCCTTTCATTTCCGGCTTTCCAGGCGAGGACGCGGGAAAAGACCTTTTCAACAATTTCCAGATAGCTCCCCCCGTCAGGATACTCCTCGAGCAGGAGATGGAACCCCGAAATCAAAGCCCCGTCCATCTCCCCGGCGTGCTGCAGGGCATAGGCATCGAAATCAGGATTGATGAAAAGCCTGAAGTTAAGCTGGTCACAGGTCGCTATGAAGCGGTTTTCCCTGGGGACGGTGAACTGCTCTCCGTAAATGGAAAAGCTTTCACCTTCCGAAAAATCGAAGACGAAGTGGATAGGATCCTGTTCGGGAACAGGAATATCAACTTTACTGCTATCAACTTTACTGCTATCAACTTTACTGCTATCAACTTT
>CBFCWE010000097.1:0-14858 GCA_965601435.1 uncultured Methanosarcina sp. | reverse complement strand
GGAATTTCATACCAAGGAATTTCATACCAAGGAATTTCATACCAAGGAATTTCATTTCAGGTATTTATCTTCAAGTTTCTTTCTCTTTTTCCTGCTGGAACGCCAGCTTATGCCCAAAAAAAGCAGGGCCACAAGGGCTGCCAGGGCTCCTGTGCGGAGCAAAGGGCCATACTTGCTGAGAAGGAGGGGGTTTACATCGTCCCGCAGTTCGTATTCAGGGTACATTATATCCCGGGAGTCATCGCTGTGCCCGAGCCCAAGCGCATGTCCGAGTTCGTGCTTTGAGATGGCGAGCATTGTTCCATCCCCGTACTGGCGCCAGCCCCTGCCCTGATAGTTCCCGACTTCCAGGACAATGTCCACCCGCGCGAATCGTCCGTCCACAAGATGCGGCTTTGCATACCCTGCAACTCCTGTAGGTGCACCCTCGACATTTTCCAGGTTTTCGACCCAGCGAATCCTGATGTCGGCTTTTTCGGAGTCCGTGAACTCAAAAACAGGAGTATAAGCCAGTTTTCCGTTGCCTCCTTCTTCCCAGTACTCCAGGGATTTATTTACCTGTGTATAGTAGGTTGGGCTGTAGTGGAGAGGCACGTTTTCATCATCAATAAAAACCGTTATAGGAGAATGGTCCCATGGTTCATCAAGGATTTTATCATAGCTATATGCACAAGCTGCGGGGGTGAGAGATAAAACAAGAAGCAGCAGTAAGATCATATGCGGCAATTTCATTTGAGACATAAGGTTTCAATTAATATAAACGGCTCATCATAATAAATAAGTGATTGATCAAACTTGTTAGATAAGTAAGGATCTAAGGTTAGTTGACCTCTTCTAATTGATCATTCTCACAGAGCTTGCTCTAAAAGAGTTGTTCTAACAAGAGTTGTTCTAACAAGAGTTGTTCTAAAAGAGTTGCTCTAAAAGAGTTGCTCTAAAAGAGTTGTTCGGACCGAGCCTTGAAGAGTGAGAGTTTGCCCTGCCAGATTCAAAAAAAGAATTATCAGGAAAGAGTTCTCTTCCCGACTTATTATTTGAGAGGTGCTCCGGAAATATTACAGACTTCGCAGTTAGGGTCAGAACACCGGTCTTTTTCTTTATCCTCACCTTCGAACTCGGATGCAAGAGCCCTTGTACTTTCGGCAAGTACAGCAGCATTCGAGAGAGAAGCCCCTATCATGATTGCAGAAAAGATACTTTCTTTAGAGATACCTTTTCTTTTTGCGACCCTGATATGCATCTTCAGGCAGTGCTCACAGCGAATGGCAGAGGCAACCCCTATGGAAATAAGTTCCACGGTTTCTGGGTCGAGGTTCTTGAATTCCCGCATGATTGAATTGTCATAGAGAGCTTTCGGGATGAAGATTTCCGGCATATCTTTCATGAAATTCATGATATAAGGGACTTCACCGTACTGTTTCTTGACATCATCAAGGAGTTCGGGGACAGCGTTATCAGGATCCTTTTTTAAAATTTCCACAATGTCTTCCAGTTCCATACGAAACCACCAGCATGCATTAGATGCTAAAGCCGGATTCAAAATGTCACTTTAAGCTCCCGGCTTTACGAATTAAAGGATGAGTGAATGCACAAACCCAAAAAAAATGTAAAGTGGGCAAAATCCGGGTCAAATTGCAAAACCAACGTCAGATTTAGATTTGATCTTTATCAATATATAATTTTTCATTTTTGACCGGGAAATATTTGCAAGCTCTGAAAGCACGACCCCTTCGTCAAACTCCAGTTTTTCGAGCTTCTCATGGTATTCATCATAGGGCAGTTTGACCCTGAGCCCATTCAGCTGCATGGTAATAGGAGCCGGAGACAGCACCCTGTTGATTGCAGGGACCTGGTTCTCGATTTCCTTCATAACCCTGGCCGGCAAAACGGCAAGGGGATCTTTTGCAAGCTGCTTTCGGATCTTGTCTGCGACCTTTCCGACTCCCTCGTTGAGCATATCCAGAGCATCAGTTTCATTTTTATGCCTGAGCCGGTGGGAAACCCTGCCTATACCCCCAATGTAAAGGTCTGCTCCGGGAACGTCTTTGGTCTCCAGTTCCGGACCGCCTGTAACCACGATAGGGATCTCGATACCCTCAAAAAGTTTGGGTTTCTTATTTATGATGCAGTCACTGAAAGACCCGAAAGTGAACACCGCAATGTCATGTTCGTTGATCAGTTTTCTCTCATAGTCCATGGACAGGGAGACTCTTCGTCCCATCCCCCGTGCAAGCCCGATCATGTTGGTATTGGCACCTGGATGACGGAGGTACTCTGCCACGTCGCAGGCAGAGTGGGGAAGGTGGTGAGAGGCGAGAGTAGGAGAAACAACTGCTATTTCAACTCCCGTAAGGGAAGCCGCGAGCAGGACTCCAAGCAACTCGTCGGAAAGCTCCTTTACAAGGTGCACGTCCTTCTCGGGAATGAGCATGATAAGGTTGACTTCGGTCCCGACAACCACTTTCTGGATTATGTAGCCTCCAAGGTCTTCCAGCAGTTCCAGAATAAGCCCGTGCTTATGAACCCCACCGGTGTAAAGATATGGGAGGAATATGGACGTCATTTTGTTTTCCCTCCTGCCAGTAATTCTTCAAGCATTGCGCCTGCTTCTTCGATCCATTCCTTTTCCATGGCTTCTTCGGATGCCACGAAGACAAAACGGTTGCCCTTGAAAAGGTGATAGCGGACCCTGAACCCTTCGGGTGTCGCCCGGATTGCAAAGTCCACAAGGTCTTCGTGCAGGGTGTGCCTGGGATCGGCAACAATCATCTTTCCGATAAAATCGGCTTCTTCCGGGGGATTGTCCGAGTCCACGGCCACGGTCCAGCGGTCAGGCTGCCTTATGTTCGCCTTCCCGTGGCGTGCCCAGAGTTTCTTGAGAAGGTCCGGGATATACCGTTCTTTTTTGATAGAAATGACGACCTCCTGGGAAGCTCCTGTTTTTGCTTCCACGTCAGCCATATCAAGGGTTGTAACCTTCGTGCCTACGTCCCGGAGAATGATTGCCATCTGGAAGAGAGAGTCTTCCGGGCGCAAAACAACCTTTATCCTCCCTATTGCGGGCCCGAGCTTGAGACTCGAGAGGTTATCCTCAATAATCTGCCTGTAAAAGGCCTTTTCCGAATCAATTGCCGATTCAACAATAAAGGTCTCAAGCGCGTCCATGCCACCTCACTCCTCCACATAGCCGGAAGCAAGCAAGGCCGCCCCGACTGCTCCGATCAGGTGGGAGCTCTTTGGCACAAGGACGTCTATCTTGAGAAGGTCTCCGAGAGCTTTCGGGACCCCCTCGATCAGGGATGAGCCCCCGACCAGGATAAGGGGTTCTTTTACATCCACTTCCTGGAGCTGCTGTTCGAAGATCTGCTCGACCACACTGTAGCAGGCTGCTGCGGCAACGTCTTCAGGGACAGCCCCCTTGGCAAGGGAGTTCACCAGGGACTGGATCCCAAAGACTATACAGTAACTGTTCATCGTTACTTTTTCCTGCAGCCCTTTAACTGCCAGGGCTCCGAGTTCCGTGATGTCCACTCCCAGGCGTTTCGAGATCATCTCAAAAAAACGCCCCGAAGCTCCGGCGCAGATCCCTCCCATAGTGAACATGCCAGGGATTCCGTCGTCTACGGAGATTGCTTTGTTGTCCATCCCGCCAATATCAATGACAGTTGCAGGACCTTTCTGACAGTCTGCAAGATAGACCGCTCCCTTGGAGTTTACCGTGATTTCTTCCTGGATCAGCTGGGCGTTGAAATGTTTTCCTATCAGGAAACGCCCGTAGCCCGTGGTCCCGAGGGCCTGGATTTCGTCCCTGGGAACCCCGGCTTCTTCAAGAGCCAGGGAATAAGCTTCTTCAGCACTTTCAAGGACTTTAGTGGTGGGCACCCAGCCCGAACCTATGATCTCGTTATCTCTCATGACAACGGCCTTGGTCGTGGTGGAACCCGAGTCAATGCCTGCAGTCAGGCCTGTCTGGACTTCCCTTGCCAGAAGGTGCCTGCGCCGGGCAACGGTTGTCAGGGCTTCCAGCCGGGTTAGCAGAGTCCCGGCAGTGGTCCTTTCGGTGAAGGAATAACTGATTACAGGGATATTCGAGTGCTTGTGGATGTACCTTCGGACCTCGTTTCGGACAATAGCCCCTTCAGCACAGCGGAAACAGGTTGTAATAAAGACCCCGTCCACATGGGTTGTGCCTTCTACAACGGCTTTTGCCCTTGCCATCATGAGCCGGAGGTCCCCGCTGGCCACCTCAAGCCCGAACTCTCTACCTATGTTGTCCAGGCCTGCAACATCAATTTCAGGGTACACGAACTTTGCGTTCACTTCGGCGGCAGCAGCTTCAAATTCAGGCTGTACTCCGGAATATTCGGAGCCACAGGATACCAGCGCAATTTTGACGGTTTCGAGCTCCTCACTCATTTTTCTTCCTCCCCTGACAGTGCTTCCAGGAAAGCTGCGATTTTGTACACGAACTCCTGAGCATTTTCTTCGGCTTCAGGGTACCTGAGCTCAAGTATGGGGATATCTTTCGAGCGGACAAGGTACTTCATAAGTTCATTTGTTCGGTTGCAGCCCACGCAGCCGAAGTTCACAGGAGGGTCATCTACAATGATTGCCGCTTCCGCTTCTTCGGTCAGGGGGCCTATAAGGGACATCCTGCCCCTTACCCCGGCAGGGACCTCCACCGCAGCATAGCGAAGCCCGATTTTCGGGTCTTCTGGGGTGATATTGACCGGAGGTGAGTCAAGGCTGATACTCGTAACTTTTTCACGCACCTGGTTCATGACAGCAAGGGGCTTGTGCCCGAAGCGCTCAACCAGATCCGCAAGGATAAGACTGTTTACAGGATAAATGAAAATCTTCGCCAAACACACTCACCTCGCAATTTCCGCTTCAATGATTTTTTCTAATTCAGATACCTTAAGTTTGTCCTTTTTCCCACGGCTCTTTTTCAAGGGTTCTTTTGCCCCAAGTTCATCAAGTGCAGCCCCTATAGCGGGGAGCATCTGCACTTCCTCTCTGAGGAAATGGAACCCTGGTCTTGGCCCTCCGCCCCGGACTGCCCGGCAGCGCCGTTCGTCTCCTGCGGGGAATCCTCGATCCTTAACGAAAATATGGTTTTTGTCAAGTTTCCGGATTTCTTCCGTCACCATCAGGACATCTTCAGCAGGCCCGGTCACGATCAGCCCAAAACAGGTTTCCTTTACCGTGACAGGAAACTCTGATTCGTAAATCTTCATGGCTGCATCTACAGGCAACACCTTATCCGAACTAATTACAATGACCTTTGTAATCTCTTCCTGTTTAACGTCTGTCATTTTCCGTCTCTCCTAAGCTTGCGGGAGACTTTACCTGCGGTGAAATCCACCTGTGACAAATTCACACGCGTGAACCTACTCGCAGATATTGTATTCACATAACTGAATTGATAAACGGGTTTATTTACGTATAAACCCACTTATGATAGCGTTTATTTACGTAAAGATCCACTTTTGATGGCGTTTATTTACGTATAGCTTCACTTACGTATATTACGTCTCCTTCCCTGACGCCCTTCAGTTTCTCAGGGTCGATAACCCGGCCAATGATATTTGTTGAGGAGAACTTCTCCCCGGTAGGGCCGAAAAGGTCGTCATCCACAAGTTTTACCCCGATGTTTCCCATCCTCTTTGCCGATTGATTTGTGATTCCGAATTCTCCGGCAAGGACTTTGTCCCTGGGGCTGTTTTCGGGCAGGATCTCTTTATATTTAATGGCTTCTACCTTCTCGGCCCTAAAAAGGTAGGTATTTTCATAGACCATGTTAACAAGCAACTGACCTACGGTTTTTGTTTTGAGTTCCAGTGAATGGCGGAAAAAGTCCACTGATTTGGGAGCCTTTTCAGAATAGAGTTCCACTTTTACGAGTTTTGACCCGGGCACAGCAAAAGCAGTAACCTTAGCATCTCCAAGGATATCGAGAGTGGTCGCAGGCTCCTGCCTCACAATTACCGCGTCTTCTTCTGTACATCCTTCTTTTACCAGTTCCACCCCTATGGACGAAAGTAGGGGTTCTACATCTTCAAAGCTGTGACCTAGAAGAACAAGCTGAGGCGGAAGGCACTCTACCGCAAGTTCCTGTCCATTCTCAGCAAGTTTCACGAGTTCCAGCCCCTTCGTCACATGTCCTACGACAGAGTGTACGAGACTGGAAGGCCGGTCCTCCCTTGATATGTAGACCTTACCTGCCCCGTATCCTGCAGTCCTGACCGAAACGGCACCTTCTGTCCGCGGTTCAAAGTTTTCGTAGGGAGCGATTTCTTCCCGGAGGGAATTATCCGAAATAAAAGAACTGGCTACATAGTCAACTTTCAAAACCCCTTCCCGGGACAGGGCATAGAAATGCTCCGCGCCCTGAGGGGCGTTTCTGGAAAGCTCAACCTCAAAATAAGTGAATATGCTTGCCCCGTCTTCAACAGGAGTTGAAAGGTCATTTGTGCAGTTTTTTTCTGCAAGTTGCTCCCATTCGATTACCGGTTCTATGTTCAGAATAGAGTCATCTTTCGAAAGCCGATTTAATAAGTTTTTTCCACTTATGACTTTTGCAAAAATCCCCTCTTCAGGAGTTCCATATTCTGCAGCATGTCTTTTTCTGGAAATGATCAGGTGTGTGTTCCCCGGATCGAATCCACCGGCTCCGAACACAATATCAAAAGCTTCAAAACTTTTGAGCCCGCGTTCGGGCTTCAATTCAGCTTCAAAAGGCCCGAAAGCCAGAGCTTCCGGACCTGCCCAATGGACGTTTTTCCCTTCATATTCTTTGAAGTTTTCAGCCCATAATTTTCCGGAAGGAGAATCGGAATCTTCAAGTTCGATCCTGAATTTCCCTTTCGTTGTGTTGATAGCGTATTCAGTGATGACTTCTGTTTTCCTTTCAGCGGTCATTTTCAAAATTCCGATCGCTGTACCGGCACTATAGGGGGCTTTGGAAACTACCAGGGCGTCTCCAAGGGTAGAGCCTGCAGGCAACTCGAATTGCTGCCCGTTCACCTCTACGCTAATCTGTTTACTCGTAATCCAGCACCTCATCTTAGTATTTTCTATACTAAGAGGGGAAAGCCCATTTATAATTCTTCTGCAGCTTGGAGCTTTTCTTCATCCGTAAGTTGGGAAAGTACGGAATTAGGCACTCCGAGATCCACGATCTTTCCATCGCGCATAAGGGCGACCCGGTCGCAAATTTCATTTACAAAGTCCATGTCGTGGGAGACGACGACAAAAGTCTCTCCGACTTCGTCTCTGGCTTTAAGGATAGAGTTTGTGACCGAAACCTTTGTAATCGGGTCCATTGTCCCGGTAGGCTCATCCATGATCACGATTCTCGGTTCCTTGATAAGAACCTGGGCAAGTGCAATCCTGTGCCGCTCCCCTTCGCTCAGTTCATCAGTCATCTTGGTTAAAACGGCTTTTGCCTTGTCTTCATCGAATCCCGCAGCCTTAAGGGTCATAACCGCTTTCCTTACCCCGAGTTCGAAGGGCAGGTCCAGGCTGATGGACTCGGTCAGGTTGTCGACGACGGAACTGTGGGTGTAGAGCCCGTATTCCTGGTGCAGGAAGCCCATGTACTTTGTTGCCCTGCCTTTGTTGTCCACGCCCAGCTTGGTCATGTCCACCCATTGGTCTCCCACACGGACTTCCACTTCTCCTTCGGTGGGGGGTAAAATTCCCATAAGGATCTTGGAGGTGGTAGTCTTACCTGCGCCGCTCACTCCGACAAGCCCGAAGATTTCGCCTTCTTTGACATCAAAGGAAATTTTGTCCACTGCCCTAACAACTCCGCGGTCCACCGAGATATAGCGCTTTGAGAGGTCTCTTACACGGATGATGGGTTCGCCTACTATGGCATTCTTTTCCTGCCTGACAATGGATGCGCTCTGCATGAAGGTTGCGGAGACTTCAAGGGGATCCCCGGTCATAGTGACCTCCCCATTATCAAGCAGGATCGCTTTATCTGCCAGCTGTTCGATAACTTCGGGCCAGTGGGAAGTCAGTACCATGCTCATATTATAATTTTCAACTGCCCGAATCACAGCTTCATGAACCAGTTTTGCGGTCAGGGGGTCAAGGGTCCCTGTAGGTTCGTCTGCAAGCAGGAGCAGGGGATTTCTAACGAGCTGCCTTGCAAGCACTACTCTCTGCTTTTCGCCTCCGGAAAGTTCCCTTGCCACATGCATCATGCGGTGGCTCAGGTTGACCTCTTCCAGGAGTTCAACTGCCTTTACTATGGCATCTTCTCCCTGGTACCCGATTTCGTTCAGGGAGTTCATGACATTTACAAGAACCCTTTCATCCCCGTAGAGGGCAAAGGTTCTCTGGAGCATGATAGCAATCCTTTTTGCAATATCTTTCCTGAGAGGGTCGTAGAGAGAAAGTTTTACAAAATCCGCTTCAAAAGCCAGGAGTTCCTCGCTGCAGACCGGGCATTTATGGCCTACCCTGCTGGGGCGTTCGATATACCCGCATTTCTCGCAGCGTGCAAGGTGGTAGACCACTTCCCCTGAAATGTTTTCAAAAGATTCGGTTCCACGTAACACGTGCATGAGGATGGTTTTTCCGGATCCGCTTCTTCCCAGAATTCCGACGACTTCTCCCTCATCGATGGTAAGACTTACGTTTTTCAGGGCCTTGACGCCGTCAAAATCTACGGTCAGGTTTTTGACTTCAATAAATACTGGCATGATTTTCCTCCGTGAATTATGAGCTGGAAATAAATTATCAAAGTGGATTTTACCGCCTGTTGGTCACGTTCCACAGAGTGTGAATGGGAATTACTCTGACGGGACCGGTATATTAACATAAACAATTAATTTCACACATTTGGGCAACAACTAGATAAGATTAAACATTACATAAACATAACGCATTATTCACTCACCGTTAACTCCCAAAATCAAGAGACTAAGCCGAATTTGCCGGTTTCCGTCTCCGTTTACAGCCCCTGTACCACATCCACCACTTTTATAATATTGTCAAGCACAATATCAGCCGCTTCCTTGAGTTTTTCAGGTCTTTTGTCACCCTGTTGGACCGTCATGATCCCTACGTCTGCTGCCCTCAGGGCAAGAATGTCGTTGATGCCGTCCCCTACCATGACCACCTTTTCATATTTGATTTTTAGCTTAAGTACGATTTCTTCCTTCATACTGGTGGTTGCAAGGGCAAAAACCCTTTCAGGGGGAATTCCAATGTATTCTGCTAGCTGTGAGAGGGTCCGCATGCTGTCCCCTGATGCGATATAAGTGTCCACTTCCATTTTTCGGAGGGTCCGGATGGTCTCCAGAGTGGTATTAAAGACCTGCCCGCCCGTACTGAGGACATAGGGCACTTCCCGAGCCTCCGAGTCTACGATCAGCCCTGCGGCCAGGTAAAAGATGTTCGGGCAGCGGGCAGAAACCGCGTGAAGAACCTCATGGACGTCTCCCATCCGGAGTTGCGTTCCTTTTATAATCTCACAGGCAGTTTCCGGAGATAATTCACCTTTTGAGCAGCTAATTCCTATCGGAACCCTGTACTCTTCTATGAACTCAAAAAGGGGCATTTCTTCCCTGGAATGGAGTATGGTTTCATTTTCAGTATTCAGGACAACGAGCCCGCACCCGTTCTTCTTTGCAACAATTGCAGTGCTCTCTATGTTTTCAAGAATATGGCCCGTGACGGCTTCTTTTGCAACCCTGTACATATGGAGAAGGGTCCCGGCACTGTCGAAGACCACGGCGATTCTTTTGGCCATAAGAAAGGATAAACCTGTAAAATAAAAAAATCTTTGGAATAACGGAGAAGACAGCCGGGAAAATGAATATTATAAAAATGAATGAAATGTGAAGGTAAAAATTTACGTTGCAACATTCACACTGCAACATTCACACTGCAACGTTCACACAGCAACATTCACACAGCAACATTCACACAGCAACATTCACACAGCAACATTCACACAGCAACATTCATATTATTGCTGACCCTGAAACGAAAACTCCTGCGAAAAAGCCGAGAATCGCCCCACTATTCAGGAAAGGAAGCCCGGCCTGGGGTTTTCCCTTCATAACAAGGATGTAGAGGGCGAAGTATCCAGCAAGGGTTCCGAGCATGGCACCCAGTACCGGATAGGTTATTGGTCCACCGTTTTCCATAAAGATACTTGCCGAGACCACCAGCAGGGTAGGCATGACAGCGTCCCCGAGCCCCATGAAAAAGGCTTCCCTCTTTTCCCCTTCCGCAAAGGTTTCCTCCAGGAAAGAGTAACCGCGATGTTTTGGGATTACGAAAAGAATGGGGAGTTTCAGGTCCATTACCCCTTCGGCAAGGGTGATCATATGCTTTGTCTTGTAGACGGAGATGGCATCATAAATTGCAAGGAGAAGGAGGAGGACGACTACCGGGATAATGGACATGGAAATACCTAGAAGAGCACTGACTCCGCTAGCTATGCAAATTCCCACAATGTCAATAACATACCATTCCGGATATTTGTAAAGTAACAATGTCAGCCCTGCAGAGAGTAGGGTTGAGGCCAGAACTTCAAATCCTGCAAGTGGGGGGAAGAGGGTCAGCAGAGCGAAGAATACATAATAAAGGGTGCTGAGCACCGCAAAGTATATAAATAGGCTGATGAGCCACGTCATATTTTTTTTTATTGCAATCAGGACGAGCACGGTGAAGGCCAGGATTAGCCCGATGTAGTAGATGGAATGAGATACCTGTGTCGGATCCTCAAATGCCTGCATTTCATTAATTTCCATAGGATTGGCCATGAAAAGCGCCAGGACCTGTACTAAAAGGATCAGCCCTGCCATTATAATCATTGGAAAATATGCCGCTAGTGATTGCTTACTGGAAGTCAAGTACCTGTGCTCCTTAATTCTTGACATTATTCCTTTACTATTCCTTTATAAATGTGCTGTCTTTCTGAGATAGTATTTCAAACAGTTGACCGATAGGTTCACCATCTGACCGGCGGGATGGGAAAGTTCCTCTGAAAAATGATTATGTATTCAGGCATTCCAACCTCTGGCAATGGAGTTTCCCCCTAAATCTTCTTGTTAAGATATGCCGTAACGTATATTTACCTATGCTACCAGTGAAAATGCACAGGAGATAACGATTTTAAAACGCCTCTCATAGTGTGGCCCAACTTACTAAAAATACCCACGGATCTTTCGAGATATTACAGCACTGACACGATATTTAGACATTAAACGGGAAAGAAGTGGAAATTGGGAAAGGAAACATAAATAATTTGTGCAAAAAAATAAATAGCATATCTGTGTAAAAAATAGAAAAAAATAGAAAAGCCACAAAATATTTCAGCGAAAGTATTTCCACCAAAAAAATTTAGAATACTGGAGATATTTTCACGGAAATCATGGCAGTGCAGAGAATTTCCATAACGAGTATGTTAGAGGTATACAATGGAAACGAGAGATACCGTATTTTTTGTTGTGATGGTCCTGTCATCTTTCCTTCTATCCTTTGAATGGCTTAGAAGGTTCACGTACAAACCCTCAAACCCCCTTATCATCATCTCGGTGATGATCCTAATCGCGACTTTATCCACAATGCTGATCTCGATTGATGCCAGGCTCCGGAGTATCGAGGAAAAGATGGAATCAAAGGATCGTTCCCTCAGGGCAAACATCCAGAACACAGAAAACAACATCGAAGACAAGATGAATGAGCTCGTAAGCAAGGTCGACAACGCCATTTACGAATTCAACCGCAGGAAATACCACTAAGCTTTACAGCAATCCTTTTTTAAAAAAGGCAGGCTTTTTGCGAGATAGGAGCGTTGAGCCCTCAGGGCTGTTTTCCGAGAGCTCCAGCTTCGCAAAAGAATTAATTCAGGCGCTTCAGCATTTCCTTTAAGGGTCACTTTATGCAATTCGAAGAGTACGGGGTTTCATAGTAAGAAGTCCAGTAGTAAGAAGTCCAGTAGTAAGAGGTCCAGTAGTAAGAAGTCCAGTAGTAAAAGATCCGCAGTCTTTTATTTGTGACCCACCCTTCCCTACAATATTTTATACTCGAGTATTCTTTTAAGCGACTCTTATCTGCCATTTACCGATTTAGATTTCCCTGCAATCCCCTATTTTTTGGAGCTTCAGTTTAATTTTTCAGTGAAATTAAATTACAACCAGAGAGGTAATCTAGAGATATTAATAGTAATAGCTAAGAGAAGGATAATAATAAATATTAAAAATTTGAAAAATAGTATTAATAAAGAGTAGAATGTTTTCGTCCAAATTGGAAACGACACCGAAAGATGTATAACTCAGATCGGGTTTATTACGGCGACCGTCGGAAAAATAGGATAGGTATAAATATATATTAGAAGTGATGCATGATCGTAAGTTATTATTAACCCTAAATATGTATAATCTACTTATCCTTTGGTTTAAAGAGGAAAAGAAGGAACGCAGATATGCACCTTAATCTGGAAGCAATCGGTATTATTAAAAAGGCTGTTAATAAATCGGAGATTTTAATTTATTCCGATTTCGAGCAGGTAATACGGAATATAGCTTCAAAAATGGGGGAAGGGGCCGAAGCCGGACAGAAACTTCTGGTTATCCACAAGAGCGGTAGCCGAAGATCGTCTGACGGGCACCAGGTCAAGGTTACGAAGACAACTTTGCTGGAAAGAAAGGGAAATCTCCTGACCGTATCCAAGATTGATGCTAATGAAGACTCTGTGATCGACGTTCGTCTCGATGTCATTGCCTGACCCCCTTTAAAGGTAATTAGGTATGGATACATAGGACACACTCAAATTTATGCGTTTTTTTCACTAAACCGGAAAACCCGGCTGAAATTTACGGGAATGCCCGGACCAGGGGACCTGGAATGAAAAGGGTGGGGACCATAGCAGTTATCCTCATATTTCTCCTGGCCAGCGGCTGCTTTGGGAGCGGCGTTGGCCCCGAACCAGGGGAAATGGAGGGAAACAGACCTGTTGCCGATGGAACGGACTCCGGAAAGCTTCGGGTTTCGACTCTTGTAGCTATCTATATGGTCGGAAGCGACCTGGAGTCTGAAAGCAGATATGCAAGCCGGGATATCTTTGAACTCCTTGAAGGCGCCCCCCCAAACCCGGAGGACATGGAAATTGTGCTGGCTTACGGAGGGGCTGCTGCAGAGGGCTGGAAAGGCATGACCATTGCTGACCTGGAAGACCTGAGGCAGGATGCTGCCGACGAGGTCATGGGCAATGAGGCGCACCACCGAAAAGTATATACCCGGGCAAATATGGGGGACAAAAAAAGCCTGGAAACCTTTCTTTCCTATGTCCGGGACAATTACGAAAGTGAAAAAGTCCTGCTGATTTTCTGGGACCACGGAGACGCCTACAGGGGGCTTTGCTTTGATGAAAACCATGGCTACGACAAGCTTGAAATTTCCGAACTTGAAAGCGCCCTTGCAGCCTCAGAGCTTCATTTCGACCTCATAGGCTTTGACGCCTGCCTCATGTCCACCCTCGAACTTGCAAAAGCAATCGGACCGTTTGCCGATTATATGCTAGCCTCCGAAACAATCGAACCTACACACGGCTGGGACTACACAGCTTTTGCGGAGTATGCCGCAGAACACCCGGATGCCTCACCTGAAGCCGTGGGCAGGGAAATCATTGACAACTACCTGGAAAACCCCGCACATGTGCGCCCACTGACCCTCTCCCTCCTGGACCTTTCTAAAACAGATGATGTCCTGAAAAGTTTTGATACCCTTGCAGCAGGACTGGAATCCGAAATTGCAAATCCCAGGGCTTACTGCGGACTCGGTGCATCCTTTACCGGAGCCAGGAAGTTCGGGGTCGAACCCCGTCAGGATGCCGAAGTCTCGATGGACCTGAAGGGTTTTACCCTTGAAGTCAGGGAAGAAGTCCCCCACCTTTCAGAGGATGCCGAAAACCTTCTTGAAACTCTTGACACTTTCGTGGTCTATGCCCGGCATGACGGCTCCGTCCCCGGGGCACACGGCATCTCCGTTTACTCCCCCCATGCAACCGAGAATAATTATTACCGGCAATACCGCAAAGTTTCGGTTTCCGACACCTGGTACGGTTTCCTTGGAAAGTATATGGACCGGGCCTGTGAGGACCTGACAGAGCCCGGGATTTCGAAAAGAGGGGATTCTTTTAAGGTTGAAGATGATTCGGGGGTGTCCTCGGTTGAGCAGGTCTACCTCATAAACTCGGCCCAGGGAGCCGTTCTTCTCGGAAAACTACCGGCCCCCTGTTCTGGAAACAGTGTCTACTGCCTCCCGGAATGGGACGGGAAATGGGTCTACTTCCGGGACAATAAGTCAGACGCTTACTCCCTCATATCCACAATGTATGAAGGGGAAAGCGAGGATAGTATCCGAATTCTCTCCACTGAACTCGAACTTAGAAGGGGTGGGAAGGTCAGGAACTGTCTTGCTTACCTATACCTGGACCCGGAGAACGAGATAGTGGATACATACTTGAACCCCTACGAGATACTGGAAAACGGAGACATTCTTTTTTCGCGGGAGGTGTTGAGCCCCGAAGAAGGGGATGTCCTCACCGCATATGCCCCCCTTTACGCGAAAGACGGCATCAGGAACTGGACCGTTCTGGGAACGATTGCAGTGGGAGAAGATGCGGCATTTGTCTTTGACTACCTGCCGGAAGGGACCTACTACACTGCGCTTTATGCCAGGGATTTCAATTCTAACTTTAATATGAGCGAATCGGTGGAAGTGGTTCTGGACTGAATTTATACACAGGTTTTTTAGGATTCATCCGATTTTTATGTCAGAAGGCGGGAAGACTCCTTCCTCGGAGGCCGCAGGCCGACAGGTGGGAGATG
>CBFCWE010000096.1:0-14923 GCA_965601435.1 uncultured Methanosarcina sp. | reverse complement strand
CCTGCTCTATACTTCTTCCTGCTCTATACTTCTTCCTGCTCTATACTTCTTCCTGATTCTCCTGATTCTCCTGATTCTTCCTGTTTCCATTTTTTCCCGGCTCAGGCCTTTTCGAAGGAAGAAATAAATCACATCGGAGGTAATAGAAGAGTGGTATGGTAAAGAAAATTCTGACATTACTTTTGATTTTTTCACTGGCTCTGAACGCCTACTTCATCTGGTTCGAGCAGCCGCAGACTTTAGGAGCCGGGGGAAGTGCAGAGCAGATCCGGGAGATGCAGGAGAACATTAATTCCCTTGAGCAGGAAAACGATGTCCTTCAGTCGCAGGTCCGGCAGGACAACCAGTCCCTGCAGTCCTACGCTTCCCAGATCGAGTTCTACCGGGACCGGGTTGTAGAGCTTGAAACTACGTTCCAGGCCTGCCCTGTGGGTCAGGAAGGCTTTGCAACCCTGCAGGCCCCGGCTGTGGTCCAGAAAATAGAGGAAGAAGAAAACGGGCCCTTTGTTTCGGAAACGGTTATTGAGGAAGGTGCCCTGATCGATGTCTCGGTTGAGGTCAGGCCAGGGAAAGGCCGCGTACTCGTCCAGACGACTCCCCTGATGGGCGTGGTCTTCCAGGACGCCGCCAACACCGCAGTCTTCGTTGCCCAGAGTCAGGCCAATATGAGCCTCACAGGCACCGACACGATCTTCAGCATCACGGCTGACCAGCCGATCCCCGCCGTGGACGGGCCAAGTGCAGGCGCTCTCATGACCCTCCTCACCATCGCAGCCCTTGACAACAACACCGAACTTAACGACTCCGTAACCCTCACCGGTACCATCGACAGTGAAGGCAACGTCGGCCCCATCAGCGGTGTGATCGAAAAATCCGAAGCCGCAAAAGCCGGAGGCAAGACCATGATTCTCCTCCCCAGGGAAAACGACCAGCTTGTCAGCTACACCTATGTCCAAAAAGACGTGGGCATTTTCACAATCGTTGAAAGAAAACCCGAATTCGTTGATACCGAGGAGTTCATTGAGGAAAATGTGGGGATTGACGTTGAGTTTGTTGATACTATTGAGGATGTGGTCAGGTATGCGGTGTGAGGGAAAGAATGCGGAAATTACTGATGCAATTGTTCACATAAATGAACATGTGTTCGATATAATGAACATGCGTTCGATTTTGTGAACATATGTTCGCACCCTTCTTTTTCAATTCTCATCTTCTTTGGCAGGAGATATCATTAAGGTTTTTATGTCCGGGGGCTTGCATGAGCTGTGCTGTTTAAAGAAACCACTAAGGTGTAGTGAATTTCCAGACCTTTGGTCTTTACGCAAGGCATGCTTCTAAGGAAACATCCCTGCACAGCAGTTCCGCCTGTTTGAGGATACTCTCGGTCGCAAGTTTCCGTTTGTCAGGTGGATACCCGTATTTTTTGAGCAGCCGCTTTACGCTGACCTTCATTTTTGCCTGGATGTTTTTCCGGAGAGTCCAGTCAATGCCTGCGTTCTTCCTTATGATGCCGACGAGTTCTGCCGCCATAAGCCTTAAGGTTTCATTGCCCAGGACTTCCACGGCGCTTTCGTTGTCAGCAAGGGCATCGTAAAAGGCGATCTCTTCTTCGCTTAAGCCCAGTTCCTCGCCCCTTTTGTCGGCTTCGCTTATTTTCTTTGCCAGGTCCAGGAGTTCTTCTATGACCTGGACGGTATCAATGCCCCGGTTTTTGTATTCGTTGATCGCCCGCTCAAGCATTTCGGCAAAGGACTTTCCCTGAACCAGATTTTTGCGGGAACGGGTTTTGATCTCGTCGTACAGCAGTTTTTTCAGGACTTCATAGGCAAGGTTTTTCTGGGGCAGGTCCCGCACTTCGGCAAGGAAATCTTCGGAGAGGATTGAAATGTCGGGTCTTTTTATTCCGACAAGGTCAAAGACATCGATGATCTCTTCGTTGGCAATTGATTTTGAAACAAGTTCTTTTATTGCAGAATTCATTTCGTACTTTGACTTTGCAGGCTTCCTGTCCACCTTTACAAGGATGGCTCTTACAGCCTGGAAATATGCCACTTCGTCCCTGATCCTGTCTGCTTCAGGATGCGGAACGGAAAGGGCAAAGGCTTTCGAAAGCTCGGTTACGTGCTGGATGAGGCGCTTTTTTTCCTGGTCCGTCCGGGTTTCGGACCCTTTGAACCCTTTGGATCTTCCCATTTCGGATCTTCCGGTTTTGGACCCTTCAGCCCCTCCGGCTTCTGACCTCTCCTTCGAAAGGATGAAATCCGCCCCTTCCCTGACGATCCCGAGTTTTTCCTTCGGGGAAGCGGAAAAGATCCGCATGTAGTCAAAGCCGTAGAAAAGGTCCCGGACGATTTCGTACTTTTCGAGCATAAGCTCGACTGCTTCGTCCTTGTAGTCCGCAGGACTGCCCCGGCCTCCGCTTCTCGTGTAGTTTGCCATGGCGTATTTGAGGTCATAGAGAAGGCCCACGTAATCAACGATAAGCCCACCCGGCTTGTCCATGAAGACCCGGTTTACGCGGGCAATTGCCTGCATTAGGTTGTGCCCCTGGAGCCATTTCATGAAGTACATGGTGTGCAGGCAGGGGGCGTCAAAACCTGTCAGCCACATATCGCAGACGATTACGAGCTTCAGGGGGTCTTCAGGGTCCTGCATCCTGTCCCTTATTTTCGTCCTGCGCCCCTTGTTCCTTATGTGCGGCTGCAAAAGCTCGTCATCTGCGGCGCTGCCGGTGATGATCACTTTTATTTTGCCTTTCAGGTCGTCCCCGTCATGCCAGTCCGGGCGAAGGGCGATGATTTCGTTGTAGAGGTCCGCACAGATCCGCCTGCTCATGCAGACGATCATGCCTTTTCCGTCCATTCCATCTTCAAGCCTTTTCTCGAAGTGGAAGACTATGTCGGCTGCAAGTTTTTCCAGGTTATCTTCGCTCCCGACCACGGCTTCGAGCCGGGACCAGCGCGATTTGAGCTTTTCTGCCTCGTATGATTCCCGGTCTTCGGTTATTGAGGAGAAATCCGAGTCCAGGGTTTCCCTTGCTTCTTTTACAAGGTCAAGCTTTGAGAGCCGGCTTTCGTAGAAGATAGGAACCGTGACTCCGTCATTTACAGCCTGTTCAATGTCGTAGATATCTATGTAGTCCCCGAAGACCGCAGGCGTGCTCCGGTCATCAAACTCAATGGGAGTCCCGGTAAACCCGATAAATGAAGCGTTTGGAAGGGCGTCCCTCATGTGCTTTGCAAAGCCATAGGAAATTTCCGCAACCTTTTCCTCTTCGACTTCCTTTTCCCGGAACTTTGCATCAAACCCGTACTGGCTCCTGTGGGCCTCGTCAGCAATAACAATAATGTTCCGCCGCCCGGAAAGGGTCGGGAACCGGTCCTCTTCATCTTCGGGCGAGAACTTCTGGATCGTGGTAAACACAATCCCGCCCGAAGCCACTGCAAGGAGTTCCCGGAGGTGCGCTCTTGTCTCGGCCTGCACAGGCTTCTGGCGCAGGACCTCACTGCAGCGGGCAAAATTATCGAAGAGCTGCCCGTCAAGGTCGTTTCGGTCCGTGATCACGACAATGGTGGGGTTGTCCAGGCCCAGCACCAGCTTTCCCGCGTAAAAGACCATGGAAAGGCTCTTTCCCGACCCCTGCGTATGCCAGATAACCCCGCACTTCCGGTCCCCCTCGGGCATGGAAGCAAGCTTCGTCTTCTCCACAGCCCTGTTTACAGCATGGTACTGGTGGTAGCGGGCGAGTTTCTTGATAAGCTTCCCCCGGTCGTCCTCAAAAACAATAAAGTGCCTGACCAGGTCCATCAGAATCTCAGGCCTGCACATCCCCCTGAAGAGCACCTCCATAGGCGGCACCTTAAATTCCGCAAGTTTTTCCCCATCAACCGTCTTCCAGGGCACGAACCATTCCCGGTTCGAAGTAAGCGTCCCTGCCATTGCGTCCTGCCCGTCACTGATAATCAGGAAAGCATTGTAGCGAAAGAGCGCCGGAATCTCTTTTTTGTAAGTCTGGAACTGCTTATAGGCATCCCAGATAATCTCCTCGTCCTCATACCCGTTCTCTTCATCCGGCCTCTTTAACTCAACCACCACAAGCGGAAGCCCGTTCACAAAAAGCACAATGTCCGGCCTGCGCTCCTTTCCGTCCTCTATAACGGTAAGCTGGTTGACCGCCAAAAACTCATTTTCCTCTGGCTCCGCAAAGTCAAAGAGCCAGACCTTGTCATAAACGGTTTCTCCATCTTTCCCCTGGAATTCCACATCAACCCCGTTTACCAGCATCTCATGAAACGCCCGGTTGTTGTGTATGAGGTCCTGGCTCTCTTCCCGAAGCACCTTTTTTACCGCTTCTTCCCTGGCTTCTTTCGGGATTCCCCTGTTCAATTTCTCCACGGCAGCCCGGAGCCTGCGGGGCAGAATAACGGTCCCGAAGTCATCCCTTTCGGCATCTGGTGTATCGGGAGCAATATCCGGGCCGTAAAGGTACTCGTAGCCAAGCTCAGAAAGGATTTCAAGGGCCGCTTCTTCTACTTCGGATTCGGGGATGATTGCCGGGATACTAATTTCTCCTTTCTTGTTTTGTCAAGTTTTTGTCAGGTTTTGTCCTTTTTTGCATTTCTAAAAGCAGGCTTTCGCTAAATGGCGTATTTTGGCCATTAAAACCGGAGTCTAAATATTCTAATTGTGTATCCCTTTAAATTTATTTAAACATAGCTGTTTGGATGAAACTAATCAGCCGGTGTGTGCGGGTGTTAGATTAAAAACAGGGCGGCTTTATTAGTCGTCTTTGTGGTGTCTTGTCACGCTCGACGCAGGCGAGCGGCTTTTCCTAATAATTAATATTTGAAAAAGAGTGTCGCTAAATTAGGCATAGCTTTTTTAATATATTTTTTGTGTTGGCGGTCTCCCACCAAACTTTTTAAGGTTAACAACAAAGACATAAAACACAGATTATTCATTAAGGAATAGCAATAGCGAGTATTGAACCATACTTTGAGGAAGCTATGAAGACTATAGACACAGTATTCAAAGAGTTTCTTGACGAATATCGCAAGTGCCTGGACTCTGAGACATATAGCGACTATGAAGATGTGATTGATCTTTTCACAAAGTTTCTTAACAGCCGTGCTTACCTGTTCCTGAGCGAAAGAGACGAGGCAAATTTCAAAGCTCTGCACAGGGAAGAAGACAAGGAGTACTGTGAAATCTTCGGTCCCGAATACATCGGAGATTCCGAAGTGGAAGGATTCCTCAGCTACAACCTGGTCCGGAATGTGCTTTTATCCCTGGATTTCCTGAAAGCCGCTGTAAAAGTCATCTACGACCTCATTGAATGGATGCACGCAAATGGCTACATGGCTGATGAAACCTACAGGGAAACCGAAAAGGATGTCAGAGAACTCATGCCTGACGTTCCCGCAGCCAAAGAACTCGCCCTCCTACTCCTGAACTATGTTGACTCCCTTCCTGCTAAAAAATACACCCGCAGGCTCTCAGGCTACTTCAAGATTGAAAAAATCGAACCCGGTAAGCTCTGGCTTTTTGAGTACTACACATTAGGCCAGACTGTAGGCCCTGTCATTGTTTCTCAGGAAATCAGCTCAAAAGAAAAAGTTGGCTGGACAGTCTACCTCTCCGTAGGAAAAACAGGCGCGACCTGGCAGCCCCTGCTTGCAGGGTTGGCATACCCCCGTTTTTCCAGTGAGTTTTGAACTTCTAACTTCGAATATCGAACTTCTTAAAATATACCGGTGATTTCCCATATCATTGGTATCTCAAAGTACTAATCAAAAATAGTACTAATCGTGATTAGTACCGGCGATCTGGTAGTGCAATGCTACTTGTTTGCTGTTTCTTTGATTGAGCTTCCGGTATGGTTATTGTCCGTTCCCACCATCACTTATTTCTAACTTATCCTTCGTATAAGTTCAATTGTCACTTTCCTCATAGGGATTATTAAAAATGTAAAAGGATTCAGGGGAGCTGTTTATGAACGAGGAAGAAATTCTAAATCTTATCCGGACAAACCCGGAGGCTGCTATTTCCTTAATTGAGGAGCTCGAAGCCAAAAAAATGAAACTTAAAGCCAAAAAAGAGAAGCTTGAAGCCGAAAATAGAATTCTTAAAGCCGAACAAGAAACCCTTGATGCTGAAAACAGAACTCTTTTTATAAGAAAAGAAATTCTCGAAGCCATGAATGGGAAACTTGATCCCATTAGCATCGAACTTCGGAAACGAATATTGCGATGATCTGCTTATATCTTCCTTCAGCTTTAGAATCAGGGGTTATGAATGAAAAATTGGCATAGCTTTTTTAATATATTTTTTGAGTCGGCGGCTCCCCACCAACCGCCCTGAAAAACGTACAAACGGACCGGGGCCGCCTGAAAGAACGATTTGAATAAAAATCGACAGCCGTTTTTGAAGAAGTTTTTCTCGTAAAACGGGGCAGCCTTATTAGGTGTATTCAGGGGTTTTTGTCACGCTCGACGCAGGAGAGCGGCTTTTCCCAAAATTTATCTATGAAATAGCACAGACAAAAACCGCGTAGCTTTTTAAATATATTTTTCATGTCGGGGGTATCCCAAAACTCTAAATTTATTCACAAGATTTGCGTCGGTTATGATCTGGGTTCAGTCTTTTAACGGTAGCCGTATCCAAGGTCGGAGAGGATTTCGTGGACTGGGGATTCAACTTCGGATTCGGGGATTAGGGGTATCATCTATTATTTTGTAACTTTGTTGAATATTTTTACGATCCTGTCCAACATAGATATTTCGATCTCATCATCTTTTGATGAATGATTTGCTATGTTTTCCAATGGGGATGAATAAATTTTTTGCATCGAACTTACCAAAAACTCAGAAATTATCTCTCTCTCTCCATCACCAAGCTCCTCATTTAACACTTTCCGATAGGAGTCCAGAGAAAGAGCCATTGTTGACTTAAATGCATATTCTTCGAGCAGCTTTCTCTCTCTGTTGTAATTAGATGAAGTAAACCAAACAGCTACAGATGCAGGTACAAGTAGTGATATTTTTGACAGTAGCACCGTAGTTTCATTAACCCCTGTAAACAATTCGTAAAAAACAGCTCCTGCTGCCAGAAATAGTATAAATATTGAAACGAATGTTGCACGTTTCCAGAAAATTTCCGACTCTCTAAGTTCAAATTTCCTTTCACCAAATGTTTTTCCCAGTGCACCACCAACAGCAGAACCTATCAAGTCATTTACTTTTTTCTCTAATTCTTCATTTTTATTAATTAGTTCCTTTGTTCTTTCATCTGCTTCAGATAATTCTTCCTTTAGGGTGTCAATAGTAGCATAAAATTCATTTATTTTTGTTGATTGTGAATTGACTTGATCAAACCTTTTATGAATTTTATTCGTAATCTCAACGCTTATCCTGTTTTTTTCTTGAATCTGCTGATCTATAGTCACAAGCTGGTCGACCAAATCCCGACTTTTAATATAATTTTGTTCAATAGTTGTGGTTCGACTTTTAGTTTCTTCATAAATATCCGTCGCCCTATCAAGCTCGACCAATAATGAATTATATTTTTGTTGAAGTTCTGTGAGTTCTTTTAACTTTTCTTTGTAATCAAATAATCCAGTATCTTTTGTATCAAGGTTCAACGTTATGAAAACATAGTTTTTCAGATTTTGAATTTCATCCAACAGGCTTGGAACAACGTTTCGGTTACCATTTATCCTATTGATAAAATTTAGTATCTGGTTTAAACGTCGAAACAGATCCTCTCTTGCCTGATAACTATAATTGTCTAAAACACCACTATCGATTCTCTTGATCAACAAGCTTCTCTGATTCTCAAAATCGACAACAGCTTCATTTAATGTGTATTCATTTTGCTCTGTTGAATAATTTGAATCTAATATTTTTTGCTGCAACCCTCTCATATCTAAAAGAGCTTCATTGTTTAGCAAATCCTTTATTTCTTTTGATTTAGCTTTCATAAACCATCCTCATCAATAGGAATTTTTATTTTTCCTGACATGAGCTTTGGAAGTAGCAAATCCCGTATATTGGAAAGATTATGATGTTCTAAACTATTATAAAATATTTGGCTAAATATTGATCCAGCTACATCTCTGAACAATTTTGTAATTTCCTGTGAAGGAAATGGTATGTACATGTTTTTTAGGTCTTTTGATGTAACATGGCCAAGACCCGTAGTTTGCTTGTTCCTTGCAATTTCTATAAAATCCTTTTTATAATTTTTAAGCAAGAAGAATAAAAATTCTTTTTCTTCTGTTTTTTGAGGAATTATTCTGAATGTGTGCTGATTTAACCAACCTTCTCCTTCTGTCCATAAAAAAATGTCAATGGAAGTATCTGGACTACCAGACCAGGAAAATAAGATTTCACCGTTGGTAATTCGACACTTTTGATCCATTTTTTTTGTTGTAAATTTGGTTTGAGATGTTATTCCATTTTTTAATTCACTGATCTTGATAATGGGCAATCCTTCTTGATTATCTGAAAAATCTTTACTTTTGAAAGCTGCTCCGTTTATATATTGAGCACAATCATAAAGTGATTTAACTCCCCACCCCTCCGGAATCTCCCCCAATTCCGAATCGACCATCCTGCCGCCGCTTGACCTATAAGGTTTTCCTTCTTCATCCGGGAACTCGAAATCGATGAACCAGCGTTTGAAAAGGGTCTGGGCGATTTGTTCGAGGGTGGAGTTCATCTGGCGGTTGAGTTCGATTTTATCATCCAAAGTGCCGAGGATGTGGGCAATTGATTTCTGATCTTCGATTGGAGGATGTAAGACAGGAAGCTTGCTTAAATCACGGCCTCTTATTCCAGCAGCAGCAACCTGTTCTACAATAGAAGTAATAAGACCTCTTCCAACGAATGAATTGAAAAAATAGTAGTAGAATAAGGGATTGACAAGCTTCTCATTCAAACGACATCTGATTATATGTGATTCAAATGTTGTGTGGATGGTGTCATCCATAATTACTGAGCATTTACCAGCACCTTCAAGGACTAAAGATTGTCTGGCAAACAAAAGGTCTCCTTTTTTTAATTTGAATTTTTCAAGCCCATCATCTGAAATGGGGACTCTGTCCATTTCTATGTTGGTGAAAATACGATCGTAAGAAAACAGTTCCCCCATATTTACCATTTTTATTCCAGAACCTCTTACCTTTTTTGGGCGTGTTAGACCATTGCGTAATGGAACCTCAAATAAGTCTTCAAATTTAAATACACTCCAATCTTCAGGAATCGACCCTATCTCAGTTTCTTTGAATTTCGTTTTTGAATTCAAAACATCCCACCCTCTGATTCACCATTATCTGGATTTTCGATTATTTTTACTTCTTGTACTGCTTTGTTTATCTTATATATGTAAAAATTTTTATTACGTATGTTCCAGCAAAAAAACCTGGTGACATAATCTGCATCTTGAGATTTTATGGTGGGTCTCCATTCTATATAATAATCATCAGCTGTCTTATATTTACCATAATTCGCAAAAATAGGATTATAGCAAACTTTGATCGATAAGACCATTCTTAATGTTTCTTTAGGAGTTATTATGGTAGTGTTCCCATCTTCTATCTTTTCAAAATATTCTAAGTGCTTATCCATAAACTCTGAAGTTTGAAGAATAAATCTTGTTGCTTCTCCTGGATTCAGGTAATCAAGTTTTTTGTTTTTATCGTTTCCTGTTGTGAATTTATCTTTGATTTTTAATTGGCAATCTATATCCAAAGAACGTGCAGTATTTTTTGAATAGTTTGAAATGATTACATATAGGTCGCCGGATTCCAACACTGATTGCCTATCAGTTGGTTCCTTATCTCTTGAGAGAACATTAATTGAAATAATGGGTTTTCTTGAATCCCTTATTTGGAGAAAAACGAAGGCTACCAAAACCAGATTAACAACGGCTATAATTATATTGGCATAATTACCCAATTCGCTTATATTAACCATCTAACACACTCTCTTTTTCTGAGGACTTCTCTTTACAGCATTTCTGAAAAGGCCGCTCTCCTTCGTCGAGCGTGACAAGACACGTTAAATACGGCTATTCCGGTTGCCTCGTTTTCTATTTTATGTATCTTTTTTCTCCGGCTGCCCTTTTTCTCGATCTGCTGAATCTATTTCATCTGGCCCTTTTATTGTTCTTTTCAGGAGACTGGAATTGAGGTGGAACTGAGACTCATTTCTTGTTCAGCTTGGGCCTCTTTTTTGTTCATCTTGGGCCTCTTTTTTGTTCAGCTAGGGCCTCTTTTCCTGTTTAGCTTGGGCCTCTTTTCTGCTCATCTTGGGCCTCTTTTCTGCTCAGCTAGGGCCTCTTTTTCTGTTTAGCTAGGGCCTCTTTTTCTGTTTAGCTAGGGCCTCTTTTTCTGTTTAGCTAGGGCCTCTTTTTTTGTTCATCTTGGGCCTCTTTTTCTCTTGTTTTAATCTATGTTTCCATTCACTTATTTTTGATAATTTTTATCATGTCTTCTTTTGTTCTATATTTTTGATCAGGACTAGTGGGCTTTTCTGGAATTGTTTGAAGCAAGAGTCCCAGGCTCTTCAATTTCTTTAATGATTTTTTGTATGAGCCGGGTTTTAGCTTATAGCCAAGCTCTTCCAGAATTTCACTTGTGGAATGAGGTTCTTCAGCACAAATTGTAAGAATTTTAATATCTGTGTCGCTTAACTTGACTTGCTCGGTTAAGCCAAGTAATCCTCTACTTTCAAGCAGTGAATCTTTGGATAAAGGCTCTCTCCATAAAGTTTCGTATTCTTTGCTTCGAACCGGCCTCTTGAAAATTATTGTGAAAAAACGGTTCAGGTCGAATTCTATTTCTACGCCTCTTTCACGGGTCTGGTTTAGAATTCTTCCAATGCCGGACCCTACCTTCTCAATCAAACCCAGCCTGTGGAAAACATCAAAAATAACGGGGTTTCTGGCAACGCTTCTGCGGCCCAGGTCTTCTTTGTCGAAGAGGAGTTCACCGGGGTTTGAAATCTCTACCCTGTTATCGAAAATTTCTACCATCACCCTTGCACCTTCCTCAAAGTAGTCACGGTGGATGATCGCGTTCATCAAAGCTTCCCTCAGGGCTTCGTAAGGGATTTCAGGAATTTCGAGGCGGGGGCCTCCTCCTTTGATCACGTATTCGAGGTTCAGGTGCTGCTGGAGGAAAATGAATGAATTCTCGTAATCAGTAACAGGCTCTTCTCTGAAATCTTTTCTGTCGAGGATTTTGTACCTGTCAATTCCTTTATAGAGGACGCAGGTCACGTATGCCTGGCGCAGGTAAGTCTGTCTTTTTTTGCCAAAAAACAGGATTCCGGCATTGTTTATCAAAAAGTGAGCATTTTTTTCTCCCATCCCGAGTGTCTCAAGCATATCTTCTCTTGAAACAGTTTGAGTAAGGCCCATTTTATGCATCAGGTCATCGAATTTCTTTTCGTCAAAATCAGCAGGATATTTGAAATCTGATCTTTGCTGGCTTTCGAATCGGATCCTTCCGGTCTTCTGGGCATACTGGAAGATTTCTTCCCGGTGCATTTTCTGAGAGTTTGCTCCTTCCCGGTAAAAAAAGCCTTCAGAGCACTGGACCGGTTTGTCTCTGCTTTCTGGAACTTTGATCAGTATGACTTCCTTACCGTCGTAAAAACCAGACTCAATCTTAATTGGAATTCTTGGTTTGCAGTTGTTGGCAATGTCCTGAATTCGGGATTTCATCTCATTGTTAAGCTGCGTGCCAACTACTTTATTGGAATCATCGATCCCAATAAATATGGTTCCACCTGCTGTATTGGCAAATGCAACAATTTCTTTTACAATCGACGGAGAAAAAGATTTCTTGAACTCTATAAGAGCGCCTTCTCCTTCCTGTAGAATCTGTTCAAGCCGATCTCGTTCCATTATCAACACATACTTGCCTGCTTGTATTCACATCTTACGCATCTTAGTTACCGTATAATGTTTAATTCCTCTGGCTTTCAAACTTCATACCCAAGCCCTGCCAGATTCTCCTTTATCTTCTTCTCCAGCTTTTCCGATTTTCTGAACTGCTCCGAAAGTTCAGCAGTCAGCCTTTCCATTTTCTCTTCAAATACCTCGTCGTCTTCCTCTTCTTCGGCAAAGCCTACATAGCGTCCGGGGGTCAAGATATGATCGTGCTTTTTGATCTCTTCGAGGGTTGCTGACTTGCAGAAGCCCGGCACATCTTCATATTCCCCGCTTTCTATGGTTTCGACTTTTTCCCCGCGCCAGGCGTGGTAGGTGTCGGCAATTTTCCGGACTTCGTCTTCGGTCAGTTCGCGGTGGGTGCGGTCTCGCAAAACTCCCATGTTTCGGGCATCGATAAAGAGGACTTCTCCGCGGCGGTCCCGAAAGCCACTGTTCTGTTTGTTTCGGGCGAGGAACCAGAGGCAGGCGGGAATTGCGGTGTTATAAAAAAGCTGGCCCGGAAGGGCAATCATGCAGTCCACGAGGTCGGCTTCAACGATGTTTTTGCGGATTTCGCCTTCGCCGGAGGAGTTCGAGGACATGGAGCCGTTTGCAAGGACGAAGCCTGCTATTCCGGTAGGGGAGAGGTGGTGGATGTAGTGCTGGACCCAGGCGAAGTTGGCGTTGCCTTTTGGGGGGATGCCGTATTTCCAGCGGGCGTCTTCGGGCAGGAGTTCGCCTTTCCAGTCGGAGTCGTTGAAGGGGGGGTTTGAGAGGATGAAGTCGGCTTTGAGGTCTTTGTGCAGGTCGTTGTGGAAGGTATCGCCCCATTTGATGCCGTCGTTGTCGATTCCGCGGATGGCGAGGTTCATTTTGCAGAGGCGCCAGGTGGTCTGGTTGGATTCCTGGCCGGAAATGGAGATGTTTTCAAGGCGGCCGCCGTGGGCTTCGATGAATTTCTCGCTCTGGACAAACATCCCGCCCGAGCCGCAGCAGGGGTCATAGACTCTGCCAGAGTAGGGCTCGATCATTTCAACAAGGACCCTGACTATGCTTCTCGGGGTGTAGAACTGGCCACCGCGTTTGCCTTCCGCATTTGCGAACATGCCGAGGAAGTATTCGTAGACCCTGCCGAGCACGTCCTTGCTCCGGCTCTCCTTATCCCCAAGCCCGATTGTGCCCACAAGGTCGATCAGCTCGCCCAGGCGCTGTTTGTCAAGGCCTTCCCTGGCGTAGTTCTTCGGAAGCACGCCTTTCAGGGAGGGGTTTTCCCGCTCGATTGCGGTCATGGCATCATCAACAAGTTTTCCTATGGTGGGCTGCTTTGCGCTCTTTTTCAGGTAGCTCCAGCGGGCTTCGGAAGGCACCCAGAAGATGTTTTCCGCAAGGTATTCGTCCGGGTCTTCCGGGTCTGCGCCCTCCTCGACCTCTGCGGTCAGCCGGGCATGCATTTCCTCGAAAGCATCCGAGATGTATTTCAGGAAAATCAGGCCGAGTACCACATGCTTGTACTCTGCCGCGTCCATGTTGTTCCTGAGCTTATCCGCTGTCTGCCAGAGTTTTTCTTCAAAGCCGAGATTTGCGCCGTTTGAACCTGTTGTGTTTTTTGCCATGGGTGATCAGTGTTATATTGAATGTACCTTGAATAATATTATACTGTTATAAATGTGTTGATTTCCTGTTTCCGGTTCAGGATTTCTTTGTGCATGATAACTACTTTTTCGAATCAAAGTGAAGGAAAACAGCAAGATTATAATTGGTAGTTGGTGGAAGTGGTGGTTCAAAAGCTACTGGGGGGAAGTGTCGGGTGAAATATAATAAAAAAGTTGTAGTAATAAGTCCACTTGAGCGAGCAAAGAGAGCGAAACGGACACCGTGATGTTGCACTTGCAGTGTAACTCCCAGTAAATCTCCTATTTACTGCAATCCCGAAGCGGAACTCGGGTAGGAAAGGCCGCTCGCCCTTGGCGAGCGGGACAAGACACGTTAGAGACACCTATTCCGTTTGTTCCGGCTTCAAAATGCTTTTCAGAACTTACAGGACACTGGTTTTGAGTGTTTTTTGGAACTGCTTAGTTATCCGGTTACTTTTTTCTCGAGCTTTTGGCTCTGCTCCTGCCTTTTCTGCCTGCTCCCATTTTCTTCTCCGGCTGCTCTTCCTCTCCCTCTTCTTCCGCTCCCTCTTCTTCCTCAAGGAGTTTTTCCAGAAGGGCAATATTTAGCCTCAGGGAATCTTTCATCTCTTCAGGAATTTCTTTTACTCTTGCGGCAATTCTCAAAGTTTCCTGGAAGCAGGATTTTGCAAAGTCAGGGTCTTTTTCGAGGTAGACTGTCCCCACAATCATGTGAAGCGGGAAAAAGCTTTTTTCCTTTTCACTGAGTTTTTTGTAAAAGTCCTGGAGCTTTTCAAAATCTTCCTTTTCTGTAAGTTCGAATACGTAGGACTGTACGAGTTCGAGGTATTCCGGGCCGTTTTCGAGCAGGAAATTGAATTTTTCGTCGTCGTTCATTAAAAAGAAGCCCGTTTCAAGGTCAGCTGGCGCAGTGTCCTTACCCGGAACTTTGCTTTTTTCCAGGCCTCCATATAAGATGTCTTCTTCGTAAAATTCATCCGCGTCTCTTTTCAGGAGTAGCATCTCAGCCTGGGCATCGGTGATACCCATTTTGCGGGTCTGCCTTTTAAATTGTCTTTCGTATTTTTTCCCTTCTTCTTCTGAAAAAAAGCCCAGGATATGGGTTATCCATTTTACGTAAGCCTGTTTGTCTTCAATCCAGGACCTGTTGTCGACGACCCACAGGACATAGTCAAGTACCAGCCTGAACTCATGGTGGGTAAGCGGGGATTCTTCAAGGGTTTCAAGCAGGCTTTCAACAATTTCCTTTTCAAGCTTGTTCTTGAAAAAAGAAATATCCTTTTCGTAGTTTTTCTTGATTAGGAGTTACGCAGTTGGGCCTCAGCATATCGTTTTTAACAATCCCCCACCTA
>CBFCWE010000095.1:0-15639 GCA_965601435.1 uncultured Methanosarcina sp. | reverse complement strand
ATAGGTGGGGGATTGTTAAAAACGATATGCTGAGGCCCAACTGCGTAACTCCTACGGAAAACGTTTCCATAGGTTTTGACTTCACTCTTGACGGAGTGACCTATACCCGGATGGAAGTCGTGAGTAACGGTGTCATTCATCTCATCCCCGATGGTGGGGTAGTACTGAGTGATGACGATTATGATTATGCTTTGCAGTGGGCAGATTGGTACCCTGAAGAGACGTTTATATTCGCCCTTTCCGACGACCTTTATGCAGGAGATGATGGTTGGTACGGTTATAAGAGCTATTTAGCAGGAGATACTGATTCCGGGGGCAATGCGATCCCTTGCAACCTGACGGTGATTGATTATCATGTTTCTACATATGAAGACTACGGTTACAGCGAATACCCCAATGATTTCCAGGTAGTGCTGTATGAAGACGGGACCTTAAGGTTCAATTTTAAGAGGATTGATTACCTTTCTTTCGGCTACTCCCTGGACAGCGGTTTGTATCTCGGGAACGATTCCTCCGAACATTCAAAGGAGCTCATATATGTAGCCAGGGCCGGAGATTATGAAAATAAGATGTCTTTTAGCACTCCCATCTCCTTTGTTTCCAGCTCTATAGGAAACTACTACGGGGATGTTTACAGTGAATACTCTTTGACTGAATCCGCTTATCAGTGGTTCAACACTACCAGGAACGATGCAACCTGGAATGATACGTCAGATGACGATTATTCGGAAAAGGTCCCTATAGGCTTTAATCTCACTCTTGATGGGGTTAACTATACCCATATGCAGGTAGTGAGCAACGGCGTGATCCAGCTGATTTCGGCAGGGTCCGGGGAGCTTAATGATTCTTCCTGTGACGGTCACAAATACTGGGTTGAAACATATCCCGACGAAACGTTCATATTTGCTCTCTGTGATGACCTTAGCGCAGAAGGATATGAAGAAGACTTTCCTCAATATACAGCTGCTTCAGAAAAACATGGGGTTGAAAGTACCTTCGCAGTTAACTCTGAAGAACTTGAAACTCTGAATGAAAAAGCTGTAACAGAAAATGACAAGGACAAGGACAAGGACACAGTAAAGGATATCCCGGTTACCATGGACTCCGGGCCAATTGAAACCGCCCTCATGGAAAGTACTTTCCCGGATGTTCAGTGGTATGGGTACACGAGTTACTCTGCAGGAGATACTGATTCTGAGGGCAATGTCATCCCGTGCAACCTGACAGTGATCGATTATCACCTGGCTACATACGAGGATTCGTATTATAACAGTGATTATGTTGAATGCCCTCTCGAATTCCAGGTAGTTCTCTATGAAAACGGTACGATCAGGTTCAATTTTAAGAGGATTGAATATTCTTACTTTGATTATTCCCTCTACAGCGGTCTGTACCTGGGCAACGATTCTTCCATACATGCAAAAGAGCTTGTCCATGCTGCAAGGGCGGGACAGTACGGGAACGGGACATCGTTTAGCACCCCGGTTATCCGCACCCTTTCGAGCAGTTATGATGCTAACGGGGACGGCATTGCCGACAGTGCATATGACATTGCCAGCTATGATGAAGACAGTGAATACGGCATTGCCAGCTATGTTTCTTCCATTTCCAGTTCTTATTCGGGAGATCGGCAGACCGATTCCTACCCGCTTGTTCTTCTTTCCGAGGCAAATGCCCCGTCCAAAGCCAGCAGTGAGGGCACGGTCTCATTTACCGTCAGTACCAGGTTTACCAACCCGGCAGGTGTTGGTGTTGAGAAGGTCGAACTGTACTACAGACAGGACAGTGGGGACTGGAGCAAATACGGAGAGAGCAGCACTGGCACTTTCAAGTTCTCTACCAGTGAAGCAGGTGACTACTATTTCTACACCGTCGCCACGGACGTCTACGGAAACGTTGAAGGACTGCCTGATGACTATGATTCCCACACAGTAGTGAGCATCAGCAGCAGAAGTAAGAGTAACGGGCCTTCACATTACCAGCCTCAGCCTTCCGAATGGGAAGAAAAGGGTGTTACCTTCAGGGAACCGGCTGATTCAGCAAACGTCAAGTTCGATAAAGAACCCATCTATGCTATTGAGGTCGATTCCAAAAACCCCTTCTCCAATGCCCGTTTCAGGACAAAGAACCACGCAGGTCAGCCTTCAGGGGTCCCGCAGCCGGAAGGCACTGTCTACAAATACACGGATATGGAGTTTGTTTCAGGGGACTGTGACATTGAAGGAGCAAGTATCTTCTTTAAAGTCGATAAAGCCTGGTTCGAAGAAAATGGTCTGGACGCCGAGGACGTAAAACTCCTGCGCTACCACGACGGGGAATGGGTGGAACTCGAAACCACATTTGAAGACGAAGACGCAGATTACTTCTACTTCAGTGCTCTGACGCCCGGCTTCTCCACTTTTGCCGTTGTCGCAGAAGGCGGGTCCGGTACGCTTGATCTCGAGCCCTCAGTCAATGGTGAAGTTCCTGCGGAAGAAACCGCATCAGAAGTTGAAAAACCCGAGGAAAATAAGGAAAAATCTCCCGGCTTCGGCATCTTTGCAGGTGTTATCGGGCTTGCAGTCGGTTTTTTCATGAGAAGAGACTGAATGCCGGATGAGGGTGTTCCCCTCTTCTTTTTCCCTTTTTTTTCTTTTTTCTTTTTTGTGAATTTTTTCAGGATCAACTGGTGCCGGGTTCACTGGTGACGGATTAATTTTTCCCGGGCAATTCTCTTTTAAGCTCTGCAGAAAGTAACTTCTCTTTTGAAGTATAGATAACCAGTTCGACTACTCGGGAAACCTGTTCTGGCGGCTTTTGAAAACTCCTTTTGCATCATGATGGGTTTCAAAGATCAGGTTTTTTTCCTGGAGTTTTTCTGATCTTCATTTTCTTCACCTTATAAATTGTGTTATCGGTTCAAATGAATAAGAAATAAAAATGATGAGCTATTTTAAGGGATAGATTCAGTAAGAAATGGATTTAGCTTTGTTAATTTTTATTGAATTTGGTTGCAAAGTACATATCATTCTTTGATACGCAGTATCATTCTCTGGTACGAAGCTTTGGTTCTTAAATAAATCCCAAATGAATTCCCAAATGAATTCTTTAATAACACATTTGATTCACCCCATTCGGAGACTGAAAAATGAAACGAATTGTCTTAGGTTTTCAACACGTCCTGGCGATGTTCGGGGCTACCATCACCGTTCCCCTGGTGGTAGGCTCTGCCGTTGGCCTTCCAATTTCGGATATTGCACTCATGATCCAGGCGGTGCTGCTTGCCATGGGCGTTGCCACACTTTTACAAACAGGTATTGGTTCAAAGTTCCCAATCGTTCAAGGTTCGAGTTTTGCCTTCATTCCGGGACTGATCTCCATAGGTTCCGGGGCTGCAGGGCTTGCTGCGGTTGAGGGGGCTCTGATCGTCGGAGGTATTCTTGAAGGTTTGACCGGGGCTCTTGGCCTGATCGGAAAATTAAAAAAGCTGTTCTCTCCCCTCGTGACCGGGATTACCATCATGCTTGTCGGGTTTTCTCTGGCCAACGTGGCTGTTATGTATACGTTCAACTTTTTTGCGGATGCCGCCGGGACCACCCTTCTTCCCTCTTCCATTGTCGCACTTATTACTTTTGTCACGACGATTCTTGTTGCCCTGAAGGCTAAGGGCACTTTCAAGGCAATGCCTGTGATTGCCGGGGCTGCTGTCGGGTATCTTGTAAGCATCGGGTTTGGGCTTGTGGACTTCGGGCTGGTGAATGAAATGAAATTCTTCAGCCTTCCGCATCTGCTTCCCTGGGGCACTCCGGTCTTTGACGCAAACGCTATCATCATTATCCTTTTTGCCTTCATGGTCAGCATAATTGAGAGTGTGGGAGACTACCATGCAATCACAGCTATTGCAAACCTCCCCATTGACAACGAGAAGATCAACAGGGGCATTGCCTCCGAAGGTTTTTCCTGTTCTATTGCAGGACTCTTCGGGGCTTGTGGCACCACCAGTTATTCTGAAAATATCGGGCTTGTGGCTCTTACCAGGGTTGCAAGTGTCCAGGTGGTCCAGATCGGGGCCGTTATCCTTATCTGCATGTCCATGATCCCCAAGTTTGCCGGGCTTCTTGCTTCTATCCCCGCCCCTGTGCTGGGTGGGCTTACAACGGCTCTCTACGGCATGATCGGGGTCACCGGACTCAAGCTGATCAAGGACAAGGTTGAATTAAATGACCGGAACACATTAATCCTTGCGAGTTCCCTGGTGCTGGGGCTTGGTGCCCCGCAGCTGTCCCCCGAGCTTCTGGCTCATTTCCCCCAGATCATTGCGAGCATCCTTGAATCAGGGATGGCAGTCGGAGCTATTTCGGCCATTATCATGGATCAGTTACTGAAATAAATAAGAACGGTTATTGTTAGTGTTTATTATTTGCAATTTAGCTCGATAAAGAAGGCTATTTGAAGAAAAAAGTTTGAAAAAAGGCTATTTGAGGTATAATAAATGATCAAAGATGAACGGTGGGAAGGGGTATACTCCTTTGAAGATTCCCCTTACCTTATGGAAATTTTATCTAATCTCAGGGACAAGGAAACAGGCACTATCAAGTTCAGAAAAGGGCTCGTAAAACTCGGGCGCTACATGGGTTACGAATTTACCCGGACGATGGACTATGATAAGTTAAGGGTCGAGACCCCCCTGGAAACGATCGAAGGGGTCGCAGCCGGGGATAGAAAGCATGTCCTGATCATTACCGTGCTCAGGGTTGCAATCCCGCTGATGGAAGGGCTGATCAAGACCCTGGAATGTTCGCGCGTCGGGATCGTCTCGGCGTCCAGAGGACATGCCCCCGAGTTTAACATTGAGATGAAATACATAAAAGTGCCCCAGATCAAGCCTGAAGACACTCTTATCATTGCCGACCCCATGATTGCAACGGGCTCCACCCTGATCCGGACAATTGAAGGGATCAAGCAGTGCGGGAAACCCAAACGTGTGGTTATCATGGGTGTCCTTGCAGCTCCCGAGGGGATCGATTCAATCAAGGAACTTCACCCGGATGTGGAAATCTTTGTGGCAAAGATCGACCGGGAACTGAATAACAAAGGTTACATCCTGCCAGGCCTGGGCGATGCCGGAGACAGGGCTTTCGGGGAACCGCTGAATATTTCCATGCTCCCTTTAATGCATAATCTGGAATAAAATTCGAATTAATATCAAAAAATATTCTGGGAAGTAATTCGCAGGAACATGTGTTCCGCAGGAACATGTGTTTTTACTTCCTGAACTTTTACTAGGAAATTACTAGGGAAGGATACTTTTTAAGGACTTACTATTGAATTGATGTGAATTGATTCCTGTTTTTCAGTCAGAGGATTCATGGAATTTATACAAAATTTTCTAAACGTTTCCCCGGAAGTCTTTTATTTTGGAATTTTCAGGACGCAAAATTCCTGGAGCACGGAATTTTAACTCCCTTTTCACATATGGCTTTTTGATGAGATCTTTGCTTTTTGAAGTGAGTAGGGTGGTTTGTTCGGTCAGAAATTTTTGGTTAGAAATCCGGAGAAACGTCTAAATAATTTTCTATAAACTCCCTGTTTTTTATTTGCAGGAGGGTATTCCAGGAAGGAATACTCTGGAATTAGGGATCCTTTCACTTCCTGGAATTTAATTGGGTGGAGATGTTTATTGGAATTTTTCCGTGGTTGTTTCAGAGTAGAGAGGTTGTTTTTCCAGGGATTGTTACAGGGGTTGTTTTTACCTCGGTTTTTGAGAGAATGTCTTTACTTTACCATTATTGTGGATTTTATTTCCGGCTTGTCTTTGAGGCTGATTGTGTAGGATCCCGGCTCTTCGAATGTGTATGAGAAGCTTCCTCCGTAGCGAAGGACCGTTTCTTCCCACAGACCATCTTCACTTACCAGTTCCACAGGAGCTTTCGGCCTCCTGAAGTTGATCCATGTAACCGTATCTCCCGCTTTTATTTCGGTGACTTCCGGTACGAATGTGCTGTATATTACCAGCTTTTTCTCGTCATTCCGGTTGTTTTCTTCATTCCCATTGTTTTTTACGAGCTTTTCCCCGGCTGACGTTTCTACTCCTCTGGGCTGGGGTTCGGCTGCATAAATTCCGGTTTCCGCTTCAGTTTCAGAACCGGTCTTTTGTGGTTTAGCGGAATTTACGTTGACCGTGAGTTTTATTTCAGGGATCTCTTCGAGGGTGAAAGCATAGGTCCCGGTTTCTTCGAATGTGTATGTGAAGCTTCTTCCGTAGTGAAGGACCTCTTCTTCCCACAGACCTTCCTCGCTAACCAGCGTTACAGGCCCTTTCGGTCTCTGGTAATTGATCCAGGTAATGCTTTCTCCGGCGTTAATGTCGACTGTCTCAGGCGTAAATGTATTGTAAATAACTATTTTGTTTGTGGGGTTTGCGGCATTAAAGGAATGTACCGCTGGCCCTTCTGCAGCTGCCAAACCTGTTGACATTAGCAGGATTGACACCATAAGCAGGGCCATAATTATGGGTTTATTATATTTCATTTCAAGCCTCCAGTTTTCTGCATTAGGGATATAGGGAATATAGGGGGATATAGGTCCACAATTTTGGAATACCAGTATAATACCAGTATATATCTTAGGTCATGTCTGTATATAGCCCAACCGTTGCCTGTTTTTCTCCTTCCTGCTGGAATGTTTCAAACAGTTTTGCTGCGGCAAATGTCTTTGGAATCTTCAAAAAGTACTGGCTTTTTTGGGCGGCCCGGAAACTTTATTTTCCTGGCTTTTTTCCCTGCATTTGCGTATTTTTTCTGAGATTTCCAGTTTTTCAAGGTTCTGATCATTTCTTTGAGCAGGAGATTGAAAATGAAATTCCGGGAATGGATTGAACTCTTACAGGATGGTTTTTACTTTTTAAAATGAGAGAATAATCTCTGGTCTTCGAAGGGAAGTATCTAAAAATAGTTGTAAACATTTGGGGAAAGTGAGGCGCGGTGAAAATTCTTCGGATAATTTGGAAAAAGATGGAAAGTGGTGAGAATGGAAAGTGGTGAGAAATGGCTAAAAATATTTACAAAACTTGAGAATTAGCGGGTAATTCACTCTGAGATATATCCCAGAAAGCCTGGGAACTTCATGCGCGCTGAAGTTTGCTTCCTGGAATATTTCTTTTGATGGAGCTGTTTCATTGTATGGAATTCTTTTGGAGCTGTTTTTCGGGACTCCCGACAAACAGGCTCTTTTTATTCATTATATTTTGATAATACATAGCCAAACCGATGGTGCTCTTTTACATTTTGCCTGGAATATTCCCACAGTCTTTGCCCGGACAAACGCCGTTAGAATGTTTTAAGGGCTTTTCAATGTTTCAAACGGTCGGGATTTTTCCAGTGGGTTTATATACATCCCTTTAAAGTATAATTTTAGTGAGATGAATTCCAGAGCCAGCAGTAAATCTTCTCTGCTTGATACGATTTTCCTTTCCGAAAAACGAAAGAACCTTCTCCTCTTCCTGAATGAAGAAGGGCCAAAAAGCAGTGATGAAATTAAAAGTGCATTTGATTTTCCCTGGAAGTCGATGATCCCCCAGATCAGGAAGCTTATGGACTGGGACCTGGTGGTTCAGGAAGATGATGTGTACGCACTTTCAGATATGGGGGGAGTGATTGCCACAAACGCCCGTTTTTTGCTGGAAAACCTGGCTGTATACGAAGAAAACCGGGAGTTTTGGTCCGAACATGACCTGAGTTCGATTCCCTTTCACCTTCTGACCAGGGTCGGGGAGCTTGGCTGTTGCAAGGTCCTGAAGCAAGACCTTTCCCAGGCTTTCAGAATCCCGGAAGATATTTTGCAGAACATTCTGGATTCGAACCGGGTTATGACTTTTGTCTCGGTATTTCATCCTTCTTCTCCTCTCCTCTTTTCCGAATACCTGGGACGGGGAACTGACGTTACGGTGATTCTTACGAACCCCGTTCTGGAAACGCTTCGGGAGGAATGTGTTTCCGACCTTCCCCTTCTCAAAAGCAGTAATCCTATTTTTAAAAAGGCCCTGCTGGAGTATAAACATGAAATCAAGCATATGTTAACAAGTGAGAATTCGAATCTTTTCGTGTACGAGGGCGATACGATGCCAATGTCGATGATCGTGACTGATAAGGTCTTTTTCCTCTCCCTGCTTGATAAAAAGGGGCGGTCAACCAACAGGGTCCTTATGGCCTCCGAAGCCCGGGCATTAAAATGGGGTGAGGAACTGTTCCTCTATTATAAGGGGAGGTCTGGGCAGTTGTCTACCTCTGAAACTCCCCTTTGAAACTTTTTTCCTTCACTCTTCTTTTCGCATGGTTACCAGGTACAGTTTCCTCGGCAGCTCCCCTTCCTCAAACTCCTCGAATTCAAAACTCTCATACCCTGCGGCAAGCTGTTCCACCTTTTCCTTGCTGAAGAAATGCACGATAAAACCGCCTTTGATCTCGTACATATCCTCTCCCCGGAGGGTCCCTGTCCCGTAGTGGGCGTCTCCGGTATGCCTTGCGGTGTATATGTTCACGCCTCCGGGCTTGAGCACCCTTTTGACTTCGCTGCAGAGGAATCCCAGCTCTTCGGTGGTAAGTGCCATGCAGTAGAGCATGTGGGAGTAGCAGGCGTCAAACGTTTCGTCTTCGAAGGGGAGGGAGTCTCGGACGTCGTGCCGGCGAGCAGTGACAGATCCCGATAAACCGGTTTCTTCGGCTTTCTCTTTTATCGACCTGACCCCGCTTTCGGTGTAATCAAGCGAATGGACGGAAAATCCCTCTTTTGCAAAAAAACAGCTGTCTCTTCCCTGTCCGCCTCCCAGTTCCAGGATTTTTGTTTTCCTTTCCTTTTTGAAAAGTTCGGCTGCCCTCCGGGCCGGGTAGCTTGCTTCATCCCCGAACCTGGAAGAGCTGTTCGAAAAAACGTTTTCCCAGTGCGGCTGCTGGCTGTTCAGGACCGTTTTTTCCATATTTTCAGTAGCTTCTTTATTCATGGCTTCACTTCCTTTTTTTACCTTCATTAAAGTCCTTTTTTCTCCCATCTTTAAATATATCAGGATGTATTTTTATGCGTTGTGGGTGGGGAATAAAAGGATAGATAGGTGAAAAGTAAGTGAAACTGCCAGGAAAATCGGTGGTTAGCGGTGAAATTGCTTGGTATAATCGCCTAATTAGTTTATTCGATTGCATTAGACTTATTAATCATAGCACAATCGTTGAAAAGTAGCTGCTTGACTGATAAAATAGTTGTTTGACTGAAGAAGTAGATGTTTGATTGGAGGTTTGCCCGGGAGGATGCATCCCAGGCTAATTTTTTAACAGATTGCGTTTTCTTTTTGACTTATTTGTATTCCAGAAAATTACTTTTTATTCATCATCTATTGCACTGTCATACTTGGGAAACAGAAGCATATAGTTCTCACAATATGTTTTCCCGTCTTCTTTGATGTCAACTGCCCATACAACTTCGGGCTTTCTGCCAACTTCTTTTGCTTGAATCATGTTTACTTCTCCCAATTCTTCTTTCATTTTGTTCGGTTTGTTTTTCAGGGATATCTATAGGTCCCTGGAGCGATGTTGGATTTGAAAAGTGCCTTTTGTATCAAAGGCCGGAGGTCTCGGGAATTCTATCCCATTTAAATAAAAATTGAAAATTATGTAAGGTTGTGGATTCGGATAACAGATCTTAGTTTACGAGCTAATATGAAGTTCAAATGTTGGTTATCCTGGCTGAATAACAGGGATCTTTTTCTCTTCTTATTTATGCAAGTTTTTTCAATTTTTTACTCTATTCATTTCTTTGGTGTTCCACTCTATCTATTCCTTTTACTTTGACTTTTTGAATTCCGCTGTTTTTATTATTTGCTCATACTTCCTGGCAGATTTATCCCGTTATATTTTCTTTTGTTTTGTTCTTGTTTGAATTTCTCGTACGATTGGCTTTTTATGTAATAATTCGTAAAACTGGAGTTAAAAAATTTATTGAAAATTCAAATTTTGATGCAGAAATAAAGCTGATGTATATTCTCTCCAACTTTTTTCTTGTAAAAAACCCTGCCATTAGCCTGTTTTATATAGATGGGGTCGTGCAGGAAACCTTCATAGTAATAAAAATACTTTTTTTTGACTCTTCCCGGTAATTTCCAGCTTATAGCGGGGAGATATTTTTTTCATTCCATGCTATAATCCTGAAATGATGTATGAATGGATGCATAATAAATTATTTTTTAAAGATAACTACCTATTTATAAAATAGCTTCCAAGTTTGGCTTAAGAATAGAATGAGATTCAAGGGAGGCAGCATGTCCAAAAAGTTGTCTGAAATACATACTCATAATTATTCTCATGAAAATGACAGTAACATTGATTCAGAACATGCCGGTGAAACTAAATCCAACAAACACGGGTTTTTCCATTTCCACAAGCATTCTCACGATCATTCCAATGAGCACTCCGGCAGCCCCTCTCAAGGGACTTCCAAAGGGCACAGTCATACCCACGGATCTGTGGACCCTTCCATCCTTGCTACTGAAAAAGGTATATGGGCAGTAAAGTGGTCTTTTGTCGGGCTGATGATTACAGCCATTATGCAGATCTTCATCGTTTATATCTCGGGCAGTGTTGCCCTCCTTGCCGATACCATTCACAACTTCGGGGATGCATCAACGGCAATTCCGCTTGCAATCGCTTTTTCTTTAGCCCGGAGAAAACCGAGTAAAAGCTTTTCCTACGGTTACGGCAGGGTCGAAGACCTGGCAGGTGTGATCATTGTGCTGCTAATCCTTTTCAGTGCCGCAGTGGCAGGCTATGAGTCAGTGCACCGCTTCTTTAACCCGCAGCCCATCGGGCATGTAGGAGCCGTGGCAATCGCCGCGATTATAGGTTGTATCGGAAACGAGGTTGTTGCCCAGTTCCGGATGAAGGTGGGGAAGGAAATCGGAAGTGCGGCTCTTGTTGCCGATGGATATCACGCCAGGGTAGACGGTTTCACCAGCCTTGCGGTCCTCATTGGGGCTCTCGGGGTCTGGTTTGGGTACCCGATCGTTGACCCGTTGATAGGGATTATTATCACTGTCGCCATCCTGAAGATCGTCCTTGATTCGAGCAAACTGATTTTCACCCGGCTCCTGGACGGAGTCGAGCCTGAAATTCTCGATAAGGTTAAAGACGTTGCCCAGTGTGCCGATGGGGTCTGTGAAGTGACGGATGTGAGGGTCCGCTGGATTGGGCATCGGATCCACGCGGAAATCAACGCTGCAGTTGACCCTTCCCTTTCAGTCGAGGACGGCCATGAGATTGCCGACGGAATAAGGCAGAGGCTTCTGGAAAATTTCTCATACCTCTCGGGAACTACCATTCATGTGGATCCCGCGACAGCCTCGGGAGAGTGCTGTCACATCAGACCTGAAAACGTGGGAAAAGACCAAACTATGGAGCAAAAGCAAAAACAGAAGCAAAAACTAAATGCCCAGCCTGGCTGAGGAACCCAATCCGGCTGAGGATCTCAACTTTTCTGGGGCTTCTACCCGTTTTCAGGCTTTTTTTCCCTGTTTTTCCATTTTTCATTTTTCCATTTTTTAGCTCTTCAATTTTTCATTCTGTGAACACTATGTCAACCTTTTTCACGTCCCACAAAGACTCCAGTTTTTCTGTGATGTCCTCTTTGATTGCGGAGGCGAACTGGTGGTCCGAGGGGAGGTCCACCACTACTCTTACCACTCCGTCCTCTACGGTTGTTTTCAGGATCAGGTTGGTCCTTACGACATCCAGACCCGTAAGGGGGTTCATTACGTGCTTTAACCTTCTGCGGACCACTTCTTCGGTGGTCTCTTCCTGTTCTGTCACAAGCCCGTGCTTTTCTTCGTAGTCGCGGATTGCAGCCCTGAGACCTTCTACGGCAAGCACGGAACAGTGGGCTTTTATCGGTGGCAGTCCCCCAAGTTCTTCCGAAGCCTGTTTCCAGGTTATTTTCTTGGCTTCTTCCAGGGTTTTGCCTTTTGCAAGTTCGGTTATCACGGACCCCGTCGCTATGTTTGAGGCGCAACCGTAGGACTCGAATTTTACGTCCTCGATAATTTTTGTTTCGGGTTCCACCTTGATGTAAACGGCAACCATATCCCCGCAGGCTGGACTCCCTTCCAGCCCTTTCCCATCCGGATCTTCGATTTTTCCCACATTCCTGGGATTTCTGAAGTGCTCAAGCACCTTTTCACTGTACGGAAACTTCATTTTCTCACCTTTCCTCTTCCGCCCTTCTTCCTCATTTTTCCTTTCTTCCTTTTCCCCTCTTTTTTCCTCTTTTTTTTCATCTCTTCCTTTTCCCTATTCCTCTTTCCGATCTTCTTTTCCCGGCTTATTTCTCAGCCAGGGGGCTGATTTTCCGGAGCCTGGCTACCACTTCGCTCATAGCCTCGATTACAGCATCAGCATCTTCCATGCTGTTGTAGCGTCCGAAAGTAAAGCGTACCGAACCGTGTGCCCTCTCATGGTCTCCTCCGATGCCCATGATTACGTGGCTGGCTTCCAGGGAGCGGGAAAAACAGGCAGAACCCGTGCTCAGGGCAAAGCCCCTCATGTCCATGTGCAGGGTAATAGATTCCCCTTCTACGTAGTGAAAGGTCAGGTTTGCGTTCTGGGGTAGGCGTTTCTCCCTGCTCCCGTTCAGGGTGACACTGGGGATTTCGGCAAGTGCCCTCTCGATGACCCTGTCCCGCATAGCTTCGAGCTTTCGGGTTTCTTCCGGGGTTACCAGTTCAGAGGCTTCTGCAAAGCCAACGGCTCCGGGGATGTTTTCGACTCCTGCCCGCATGTTTGACTCCTGGAACCCGCCGTCCATGAACTTGTGGATGGGTGTCCCTTCCCGGATGTAAAGCGCCCCTATCCCCCTCGGACCGTGGATGGTGTGGGCGGCTGTGGTGACCAGGTCCACAGGCAGTTCTTTTACATCCAGGGGCAGTCGGGTAAAGCTGTGGGTGGCGTCGCTGTGCAGGAGCACGTCCTTTGCTTCACATATCTCGGAAACAGCTTTCAGGTCCTGAACGGTTCCAATTTCCTGGTTGCCCTGCTGGACCGAGACCAGGATAGTTTCGTCAGTGATCGCCTTTTCCAGCTCTTCCAGGTTTACGAAGCCCTCCGAGTCCACTTCCAGGAAGGTTACATCGAACCCCTGCTTTGTCAGGGCTTTTGCCGTGTTCAGCACCGGGAAGTCCTCGATCTTTGAGACGATGACGTGTTTCCCTTTTTTCTCCTTCAGGGCTGATGCCACT
Organism: uncultured Methanosarcina sp.; assembly: GCA_965601435.1. GTDB lineage: Archaea > Halobacteriota > Methanosarcinia > Methanosarcinales > Methanosarcinaceae > MTP4. The sequence goes on along the minus strand of CBFCWE010000095.1, from coordinate 2,390 downwards.
CCTTTCAGAGCCATGTTGCTCGATTCCGTGGACCCTGAGGTAAAGACAATTTCTCCTGTGTCCGCGCCCAGTCCGGAAGCGATGCCTTCCCTGGCCTGTTCAAGCCCTTCTTTTGCTTCGATTCCCATCGAGTACCCGAATTCGGACGTCGCCACCGCATAAGTATCAAAAAAGTACGGCTTCATTGCCTCAAGCACCCTTTCGTCCAGCCTGGTGCAGGCAGAATTGTCAAGATAGGTTATTTCTTCAAATATTTTTACCCCTCCTCAGATATGATAAAGTTCGGACAAAATTAAGGTCAAGAGTAAATTTCAGATAGTGCCGGGACTATTGTAATTCCGGAATACCGGGACTACTGAAATACCTGAATTATTGGAATGCCGGGACTATTGTAATTCTGGAATTTTCGGAAATTCAGGTCCAGATTCAGAGGTCCAAAGCTTCAGATAAAGAGCGTTATGTTGGCATCCCTTGCTTCATAGATATAAGATCCCACAGCCCCCCATTCATCTATCCAGTCTGTCCGAAGCTCTTCTTTTTTGATGCCCATGATCTCCATGGTCATTTCACAGGCGATGATCTTTCCCCCAAGTTCCTTGAAGTCGTTCATGAGTTTTTCAAGGGGAGCTACGTTGGCTTTGTCCATCCTCTGTTTGACCATCCACTTTCCCAGGCCCAGCATGTGCATCTTGGAAAGTGGGCCTTTTTCAAGCCCTCCTTTTTTCAGCCTCATGAGTCCCCAGAAGGTGAAGTATATGGAAGCTTCCATGCCCATTGCCAGGGCTCCGTTTCCTATTATGAGTGCACTGTACACCTTGTCCATATCCCCGCTATGCAGGACCAGGACTGCCTTTCCCCCCATACTCACTCCCTACCCGGTTTTATCTCCGGATCTTTATCTCCCACTCTTTTCCTTTTTCCTTATCTTCGATCCCCAGCACCTCAAGCCCCATTGCTTCGCAAGCCATGGGTATTTCTTTTTTGGATGCTGGATGCGTGCCTTTTACAACCACAAGGTCTCCGGGGGAGGCCTTTTTGAGCGCTTTTCGGCACTCTACCAGCGGGACCGGGCAGGTCTCCCCCCTGACGTCGATTTCCATTTCTGCCATGCTCTTTCCCCAAAAGCAATGAAAAAAGGAAGGTTTGCAATAAGAATTCAGTTCCTCCCCTACATTCAATATATTTCAAAAAATATATTATGATTTCGTAGTCAAAATCTTGCTAGTGAACAGACTGCCATACTTTCTAATGGATCATCTCCTTCGGAAACCGGAATAACTATAAAATAAGTTGTAGTTTTTCAGAACTCTTTCTGGTTCAGCATGTTTTCTATTTCAGAACTCTTCCGGTTTCAGAATGTTCCTTATCTTTTTAGCCATTCCTTCAAGATTGGCGGTATCTGGCTCTGTCCAGACGATTGATTTGATCCCTCTTCCTCCGTCTCCTTTCTTTCTGGGGATCACGTGGACGTGGACATGAGGGACTTCCTGTCCGGCAACTTCCCCGTTGTTGACCCCTATATTCATCCCGTTAGCCGAAAAAGCCTTCTCAAGGGCAAGCGTAACTTTTTTCGCAGCTTCAAAAAGTGCTGCAATGTCTTCCGCTCCCAGGTCCGTGAAACTGTTAAAGTGCTTCTTTGGGGCAACCAGCGTGTGCCCTTCGCTTGCAGGATTTATGTCAAGAAATGCGTACACAGCTTCGTTTTCATAGACTCTGTATGAAGGTATTTCTCCTGATACGATTTTGCAAAAAAGGCAGTCTTCTGTCATGAATTGTACCCCCATAGAGTTTTGGGGGCTTCGTTTATATCAGGCTTCGGTTTCCTGATAGGGTTCCTGCTAAAAGCTCTTTTTCAGCTCCTTTTGTAAGAAATAGATTTAATAGATTGATCCAGAAATACTTATATCCGGAAAATAATGCCCGTATCCGGAAAATTAATCTGGTGATTGAGATAAATCTGGAGATTGAGAATTAATGGGTGAAAGCATAAAAGGTGCACTTGTCGGCCTGGTCTGTACCACTATCTTTTATTTCATTCCTGGCGTGAATGTAATTGCTCCTTTCCTCGGAGGTCTTCTTGGCGGCTACGTGGCCGACGGAGGCTTCGGAGGGGGGCTTAAATCTGGGGTCCTGATGACTGTCTTTATGGTAATCCCGGGTTTCCTTCTGGCAGGTTTTCTCGGAGCCGTGCTCAGTGAGATTCCCTTTCTGGGGGGATTTGTGGCGGTATCCGGCGTTATAATCACGCTGATCCTGGTGGCCCATACTGCCGTAATAGGTATCATTGGCTCGGCAATAGGGGCAATTCTTGCAGAAAGAAAACTGGTTTGAGACATAAACAGGTTAAATTGGTAAACAGGTTAAATTGGTAAACAGGTTAAATTGGTAAA
>CBFCWE010000094.1:0-15661 GCA_965601435.1 uncultured Methanosarcina sp. | reverse complement strand
CCAGAGAATATCTCTCATACCAGAGAATATCTCTCATACCAGAGAATATCTCTCAGCTCAAGGCATCTCTCACATAAGAGTAGCTCTCACAGATTATCCTGTTACTTCCACCTGCAAATAATTTAAGCGCATCGAAGAAGGATTTGATCACAAAAGTACTGATAATACTTCTATAAAAATATGCCGGTCTTCGGAAATGCAAATCCCATTCAACAATCCGGATAGCAGAAGAACAAAACGAGCAGATACACCCGTTCCGCATCCTTTTTACAGGGTCACAGGACAGCAATTCCGCCAGGATCCAAATTCTGCCGTATTTCCCCAGTACTTTTTTATTTACTTATCAATGAGCTCACTTATAAATAATTTTATGCATCAGTGAAGTGAGCTTACTTACCAATAATTTTATGCATCAGTGAAGTGAGCTTACTTACCAATGACTTCTTAATGATCTTACTTTTTAATGATTTCCACAGAACCGTCCGTTTTCCCGACGTAGACCTCATCAACGTTAGAAAAAATCCCGTGTTCGACAACGCCGGGAATTGCAGACAGTTGGAGGGAAAGAGCTGCAGGATCCCCAATCATGCCAAAAGCCACATCAAGCACAAAATTCCCGTTGTCCGTGATCACTGGGCCGTCTTTCCGGGACGCCATTCTGAGTTCGGGTTTCCCCCCGAGTTCCCGGATTTTTTTCACGACAAGCTCCTTTGCAAAGGGCAGGACTTCCACGGGCACTTCCCTGTCAAGCTCCTCGCTCATTTTAGAGTCGTCAGCAACCACCACAAAGTGTTTTGCGGAATCCGAGACTATCTTTTCCCGGGTTTGGGCGGCTCCTCCTCCCTTGATAGCGTACATTTTTGCGTCTACCTGGTCTGCCCCGTCAATGGCAAGGTCAAGTTCCGGGTACTGGGCAAGGGTAGTCAGAGGGATACCGGATTCGATAGCAATCATCTCGGACTGGTAGGAGGTAACGACTCCGAGGATGTTAAGTCCCTCCTCCCGAACCTGCCTTCCGAGTTCTTTAATCGTGTATGCAACCGTTGAGCCGGTCCCGAGCCCCACAACCATGCCGGAACTGACAAGCCGGGCTGCGGCAATCCCTGCTGACCGTTTCTCCGGTTTTTCAGCGGATACGTTTCTGTCTGTCATGCTATGACCAACCTTCCGTTCAAAGTTGAAAAAATAATCGCTTGAAGTTCTGAAAATCAAAGAAGAACTTCAGAGAAGAACTTCAGAGAAGAACTTCAGAGAAGAACTTCAGAGAAGAACTTCAGAGAAGAACCTCAGAGAAGAAAATATCAAAAAATAAAGGAAATTGAGGGAAATCAGGGAGAAAGTCTTCTCCTGTCCCTGGGGAAGAGCACGGTATCTCTGATGTTATCGGTGCCGAGCATGGTCATGACGAAACGTTCGCAGCCCAGACCCCAGCCTGCATGCGGGGGCATCCCGAAATCGAAGGCTTTCAGGTAGAATTCGAAACCGTCGGGGTTCAGGCCCTGGGACTCGATCCGGCTCTTGAGAAGGTCCGGGATGTGGATCCGCTGGGCTCCGGAGGAAAGTTCCATGGTGCGGTGCATCATGTCAAAAGACTTGGAGAATTCCGGCCTGTCCTCGTAGGGCATGGCATAGAAGGGCTTGATTTCCGTAGGCCAGTCGATGATGAAGTAGTGGGACTCGCCGGTGGTTTCAAAGACATACTGCCCCACAGCATGTTCGCCCTGGGTACCGAGGTCATCTCCCCACTGTATTTTCTCTTCCGAGTGGGCATTTATAATCTCGATGACTTCATCGTAGGTAAGCTTCTTGAAGGGGAGCTTCGGGACCTTCAGTTCGACCCCGAGAGTTTCAAGAGCAGTACTGCAGTTTTCGAGGACCTTTGTGTAGACATAAGCCACCAGGTTTTCCAGGATTTCCATTACGTCAAAGTGGTCGGCAAAGCTGGCCTCGATATCAATGGAGGTTGCTTCGTTCAGGTGCCTGCGGGTGTCGTGCTCTTCAGCCCTGAAAATGGGGCCGATTTCAAAGACCCTGTCAAAGCCACCGCTCATGAGGATCTGCTTGAAGAGCTGAGGACTCTGGTTCAGGAACGCTTCCCTGTCAAAGTAGGTGATCGGGAAAAGAGAGGTCCCACCTTCCGTAGCCGTAGCCACGACTTTGGGGGTTGCGGTCTCAAGAAAACCGTTTTCCACAAAGAATTCCCGGACTGCCTGGAGGACCTGATGCCTGACCTTGAAAACCGCCGTTGATTCGGCCCGTCTCAGGTCGATAAAGCGGGAGTCCAGCCTTGTGTCCAGTTCGGCTTCCACCTTCCCGGTGGTGTCCATTGGCAGCGGGGATGCAGCCTCATTCAGGACGGTGATTTCGTCGGGGATCAGTTCATAGCCGTTGGGAGCCTTTTCTTCGAACTTCACGGAGCCAGTGATCGAAACAATGGACTCGCGCACAAGCTTTCTTGCAGCGTTGAAGAGCTCCCTATCGATTTTCTTTTTCACAAGCGTGACCTGGGCCCTGCCTTCCCGGTCCCGAAGAACCACAAAGCAGATCCCTCCGAGGTCCCTTACCTCGTGGACCCAGCCGGCAAGAGTTACTTTCTGACCACCTTCCATTTTTTCAGGGGTTACGTCGGTCGTGTAATGTGTTCTGAGATTTGCTAAAGTCATAAATTCACACCTTGATTGGGGGGTAAATGTAAATGTAAATATGAGATACGAATTGCAGATACGAATTGCAGATACAAATTGCAGATACAAATTGCAGATACAAATTGCAGATACAAATTGCAGATACAAATTGCAGATGCAAATTGCAGATACAAATTGCAATGTATGAAAGGCGCTGAAGCGCAGGCAAACGTTGAAAAGCGATGAACGCTGAAACGTCGCTGAAACGTAGGTGAATAGTCATTTCCCTATTATTAAAGTATTTGTCTAGGCCAAGTCACATTAGCCAGGCTGAGAAACCGAACTACAACAGCCGAATTAAAAAAGTATTTTTCAGGCAGGTAGGCTCAAAACAGCAGTTTCCGGTACGCCCTCCGGATAAGCGCCTGCTTTACGGAAGGCAGGTCCCTAATGGCAACCGCAAGAACTCTTTTTTCTTCCATTTTCCGGTTCATCGGCCATTTAAGGATGACTTTTCTCAGGGTCTCAAGTAGAACCTGTTTCCTGGGCTTGAGCAGTTCGTCCACTGCATCGGCTGCGGCCCGGTAAACAAGCATCCTCTCCTCTTCAGGAAGTTTTACAATCTTTTCAAGCACATCGTGGGCAACCTTAATGCGACGTTCTTCGTCGGGAATGTTTATTATGTATTTGATTCTCGCACTCACGATGGTGTGGCATTTTTCTTTGCTTTGCCCGGTAAGCGTCTCGAAGGGGTCCATACACATCCACGCTGAAAGTGGTCATCAATATAAAATATTTGCCAATATTTATTTGCCAATATTTATTTGCCAATGTTTATTTGCACAAAGTGTATTTCTTACTAATTATTAAAGATTTATTATTTAAATAGTTTCTGAAATGAACCGTGAAAACAGTGACAATATAATTAATTTATCCCGGACGTGAACATGATACGCTCTTGAACATATCCCATACATTAACAAGGTCCGGTTCAGAATCTGGTGAGGTTCTGAACACGGCCCGGATCTGTGCCAGGAGCAGCCAGACCGGCATTTCAAGCAGGAGGATTTGACCAGTTAGAAACCTTTTATAATAATAGATACAATTTCATCTCAGGATAAATGTAACAAAAATGAAAAGTGAGAAAAATGATTGAAGCATCACAGTTGATATATTTTATCGCAGCATCTGCCGCGCTAACGTTCCTGCCTGGCCCGGATATTATATTTGTGCTCACCCAGAGCATTTCCCAGGGAAAAATAGCAGGGATTGCCACAGCATCGGGGCTGTGTACCGGAGTGCTGGTCCATACTACCGCAGCAGCCCTGGGAGTTTCTGCTATCGTGTATCAGTCAGCCCTGGCTTTTACGGTTTTAAAATACCTGGGAGCAGCTTACTTACTCTATCTCGCATGGCAGGCTCTCAGAGAAGGCGACAGGGTCTTATCTTCCGGCCCGGCCCAGATAACGGACTTCCGAGCTCTTTATAAGAAGGGAATTTTCATGAACGTCCTGAACCCTAAAGTCGCACTCTTCTTCCTGGCTTTCCTGCCACAGTTCGTAAACCTGGAGGCTGGCGGCGTGTCCACACAAATGATATTGCTGGGAATAATATTCATGGTCCAGGCCTTGCTAATATTTTCAGTAATTTCTGTCTTTGCAGGAACCATCGGTAACAAAATCCTGGAAAGACCAGGAATCGGGAAGTACATTAACTGGGGAAAAGCAGGGATATTTACCGCAATCGGGATCCAGCTTGCGGTCTCTCATAAGTGACTGAATACCGATCATTCAACTCATTGAATGACCTTTTTTTTTTGACCTTTTTTTTTTGACCTTTTTTTGTTGATGATTTAATCATACATTATCTCACACAACCCCAAACTTCCCAGGTCCCCGCACACCGGGCAACTATTTCTGAAAAAAAGAACAAAAAGAACCCTATTCTCCGAATCCGGCTCAAAACAGCTATATTGTCATGAATTAAAATTTAGGATATGACGATCAATTCCATTATATCTGACAATACAAGTATGTATTTTTAATGATTTATAATTAGATTAAGACAAATGTAAATCCATGCAGGATAAATATATATAACATGGAAGGATTCGACCCCACGTATAAAACCCATATTATAATATTATTAAAGAAGGAATGAGAAATTATACAGATCGTACACCTTTCAGACATACACTTTTCAGAAACATACTTTGTGCCGAAAATTGCGGATTCAATGGTTGAGAGCATAAACGGGCTTTCCCCGGATATCGTGGTGATCACGGGAGACCTGACGGAAAACGGGTTTTCCGCCGAATACGACGGGGTAAAACAATTTATTGACAGGATCGAATGCAAAAACAAGGTCCTTGTCCCCGGAAACCACGATTCGAAAAATGCCGGCTACCTCCATTTTGAGGACCTCTTTGAAGACCGGTTCTCTACCCACAGGCTAGGGAACGTTACCGTTGTCGGGGCTGATTCTTCCCAGCCTGACCTTAACGAAGGGCATGTGGGAAGGGAAAATTACGGCTGGATCAGGGAAGCTTTTTCCGGAGACGATTTCAAGGTCTTTGCCCTGCACCACCACCTGGTCCCGATCCCCCTTGCGGGAAGGGAAAATCCCGTCCTGGTGGACGCAGGAGACGTCCTCAACCTCTTAAACGGCTGTAAGGTGAACCTCGTCCTCTGCGGGCACTGCCACATCCCCTGGGTCTGGAACCTCAACAACATGCTCGTGGTAAACGCAGGGACCATCTGCTCCTCAAAAACCCGGGGCAAGACCACCCAGTGCTATAACCTGATCGAGGCCGAGAACGGCAGAAATGAAATTAGAAAAGGGGAAGGTGGAAAAATGGAAACTGGAAACTGGAAAGTCCGCGTCTCCAGGGTCTTCCCGGAAGGGAACCGGGAACTGGTTGCTGAAACCGTTATGTGAGGGGTTTTAAGAATCCTCCTTTCCTCTCTCACATATTTCCTCCTTTTTTATTTTCCCCCCATTAATTCCCTCCATTTTTATTTTCCCACTCTCACAAGCGAAATGAAAAATGGAAATAAAAAAAGCGTTTAAAAAATAAGAAGAGATTATAAGCAGAGAAATAAGATTACGGCCATATATAAGCAAATATTGGCAGTACTGTTATAAAATGAACTCAAAGATCATTATTTCCCCAGCCTTATATAATTTGCAGTCCTATTATTGATTGGGCATCTGAGGAATACTTTTTTCTGATTCAAAATCCCCCAATCTCCTACCCCCTTCAACCACCCAACACCCCCAAAGTCAGATGCCTCATCTCCATTTCATTTCCATTTCATTCTGATTTTCATTTCATTCTGATTTCCATTTCATTCTGATTTCCACATCTCATTTTGAAAGTTAATTATATCATCAATTCAGGAGAAATAACCTTATCAGTGAGGTACCTGAAATGAGCCTGATTTCTTTTGATCTGGAAAAGTGCACAGCCTGCGGGACATGTTCCGAGATCTGTCCTGTACATATAATTATGCCTGACGAGGACGGTTATCCGTCCCTTCCAACTGAAAATGAGCCATTCTGCTCCCGCTGCGGACACTGCGAAGCCGCCTGCCCGGCAGATGCTATCCAGGGAAATTACGAGACCTTCCCTCCGGAAAACGACATAGCGGATACCACGCAGCTAAGTCACGAAGTCTTCACGAAATATGTCCAGAGCAGGCGCTCAACAAGGATTTTCAAGGACAAGCCGGTCGAAAAAGAAAAGATCGCCGGAATCCTGGAAGCGGTCCGCTTTGCTCCCTCGGGCATGAACGCCCAGCCTGTGAAGTGGCTCGTGATAAGCGACCCCGAAGAGGTCAAAAAGCTTGCAGGACTTACGATCGACTGGATGCGCATGATGGCAGAAAACGAAGACGCCGTGCACCCGTTAAAGCCAGTCTTCCCCGCCCTTGTCGGCCTCTGGGACGCAGAACTCGACCCCATCTGCCGCAGTGCTCCCTGCCTGGTTTATGCTTACGCCGAAAATACGCTTGCATATACCGACAGCATCATCGCCCTGAGCACCTTTGACCTGATGGCTCCTTCTTTTGGGCTTGGCACCTGCTGGGCAGGACTCCTGCAGATTGGAGCTATGGAATACCAGCCCCTGAAAGATGAACTGGGGATTCCCGAAGAGTATGTTCCGCAATACGCGCTGATGGTCGGATACCCGAAGTATAAATTCAAAAAGATTCCGGGAAGAAAGCAGGCGGATGTCATCTGGAAATAAATTATCCTGAAGACTCAAATTTACTTATACCTGAATTTACTTTTTTTACCTTCGGAACTCATTCAAAAAATCTCCTGGCATCGTGCAGTTTACGGGGTTTCCCTAGCAGGACGCAGACATCATTTGCCTGAATAAGAGTACAGCCGTCAGGAGTGTGTATCATATCGGAGTCTCGCCGGATTGAAAGGATTGTAACTCCGTGTTTTTTTCTGAGTTCCATGTCTAAAAGGTTTTTCCCGGCTATTTCGGAGCCTTCATTCACTCGGATGACAATTATTTCTATGCCAGGAAGGTCTTTTCTGATATTGAAATTAACGGGCTTTCCGTCGGAGAGTTTTCGCAGCATCCCGTAGCCATCTGCCCGGATTTCGTCGACTAATTTCTCGATGTCTTCCCCGGGGATCAGGTACTTTTCAAGGAGGCGGACAAAAACCTCAACTGAAGTCTCGTATTCTTCGGGAATGATTTCCTCCGCGCCCAGGGCATGCAGGGGTTCCATTTCGCGCAGGTAGCGGGTCCTTGCAATGATATGGATTTTAGGGTTCAGGTGTTTTACCATTTTCACGGTCTTCCTGGTAGCAGCAGGGTCTGAAATCCCAATAACAAGAATACGTGCATCCCTTATTCCGGCATGTTCCATTACAGCTTCGTAAGTGGCGTCCCCATAGTAGATCCGTTCCCCTCTGGCTTTTTCCCGACGGACTATTTCAGGGTTTATTTCTATAATGATATAGGGAATACCCGCGGTTTTTGCTGCTTTTGAAACTGTCCTGCCGTTAAAACCATACCCGACAATTATAAGGTGGTCGTTGAGCTTGAGCTCTTCACCAACCTCAATTTTCCCTGAACCAGGATACGATTTATCGGAATGTAGTTTGTCAGGGTGCAGCTTGCCGAAATGCCGTTTTTCAGAGCGCAGTCTATTGGAATAGAGCCCATGCACCAGTTTCGTGTCGGAAACGTTCCTGAGGAAGAAGTCCACAACTCTGGGAGACCCGTTTATAACAAAGGGGGTGATGCCCATCGTGAGTATGGAAACGGCAAGGAAAGTCTGGTAAGTGTTTTGGTCCAGAAGATTGAATTCCAGGCCGAACTTCGAAAGGACGAAGGAGAACTCCCCTACCTGGGATAAGGCAAGCCCCGTGAGCAAGGTGGTGCGGAGAGGATAGCCGAGTAAAAAGGTTGCAATGGCTCCGGAGAGCGCTTTCAGGAAGACGACGGCAAGGGCAATCAGGAGGAAGATATGGGGGCTTTTCAGGAAATACTGCACATCCAGAAGCATACCTATGGACACGAAAAAAAAGCTCATGAAGACGTCCTTAAAAGGAGTAATGTACCCTGCAGTCTGCTGGCTGTATTCGGACTCGGAAATGACCAGCCCTGCCAGGAAAGCCCCCAGGGCAAGGGACAGACCGGCACTGGAAGTCAGGAGGGCCGTTGAAAGGCAAATGAAAATAACACTCAGGAGAAACAGTTCCCTGCTGCGCGTCGTGGCAACGTAATAGAGGAGCCTGGGAACAATATAGCGGGCACTCAGAATAACCAGCAGGATGATCCCTACCCCTTTAAAGAGGAGGATTAAAAGCAAACCCGTAACTCCTTCCGAGCCCCCTGCCAGCAGAGGTGTGACAAGGATCATGGGCACGATAATGATGTCCTGGAAGATCAGAACTGCAAGCGAGGTCCGCCCGTGGGGGCTGTAGACCTCGGACTTTTCCTGAAGGATTTTGAGCACTATTGCAGTGCTGCTCAGGGAAATGAGAAAACCTATGAACACGGAAGTTGCCCTGCTGAAGCCCATCTGCGTACATAGCAGGAAAACCAGTAAAATTGTCAGAAGGATCTGGAGAGAACCACCTGCAAGTACGGTCTTTTTTATCTCCCAGAGTTCCTTAATGGAAAGCTCAACCCCAATAATAAATAGCAGAAAGATGACCCCAAACTCCGCAAGGATTTCCACTCCCTGAGTCTCTCCAATCAGTCCCAGTCCATAAGGCCCCAAAAGCATGCCGGTTACAAGGAAACCCAGCACCGAAGGAACCGCAAATTTGTGGAATATGGAAAGAAGAAGAATAGATACTCCAAGTATGATGTCGATGTTTCCAAGCAATGATTCCATAATTGTTCTCCGGCGAAGCAGTGTAATTGAATCGCTTGATCGAATATCTTTGATTTTTCAACTTCTTTCAGGGATAAATGAGAAAGTAATGAAGATAAGCTGATAGGCAATAGAAATCAGCACTAAAGAGATAAAAACGAAAGAAAGACGTATGTAAGCATAGTCTATTATGTTAATATTAAAAGCTTTTAAACATTATGGAAAATATTCATTTTATCGAAATTATTGAAAAATCTATAGTGACACTTTTGCTCCCCGGCAAAGACCAGAGCTAGAAACGAAGACCGAACGAGAAGTGACCATAGATCGACGCAAAACAAGATCCCCCTCATTGAAAACACAATCAAGGAGCTAAAAAATCGGAAGTTATGGAGCTGAATATCATTGCAAGTTTTTGAAGATACCTATATATAAGAGACAATTCAACATTTAAGCATGGGAACGCCGGAGTTCGAGAAAAAGGTTGTGGAAGAACTTAACTTTATCAAAAAACAGCTCGGGGAAATAAGGGAACATATGGTTGACATAGATACCATACTTACCTGGGAAGAAAGTGAACTCCTAAAAGCAAGTTTTAAAAATGAAACTAAAGGGAAACTGAAATCCCTGAAAAAATTAGAAGAAGAAATGGGCTTAAAGAAAAATCATGAGTCAGACATATTTGAAATATTTCTTGATGAAGACTCTCAATCCTTCCTGGAAAAATCCAATCTGTATACGGATTACCGGACAATGGAAATCATCAAAAAGCTAACAACCGACCCTATGCCCCCCGGAGCAAAGAGAATTATCGAGAGCAGGGAAGAACTCATCAGGTTGAGAGCCGGACACTACAGGTTCCTGTACAGGATAAATTTTGGGAAAAGTCAAATAATCGTTTTGAAGATCGAACACTTAAAATGTACTTACTGCTAATGAATTTCACATATTTAAGAAAAATGACCGTAAAGTCCTGAAATGTCATCCTTTTTTGTCACTTACAAGTTATCTAGCTAAAACCCGCCACACCGGCTTCTTCCCCTCAACCTTTTCAAGCTTTCCTCCTTCAACCTTCTCAAATTCTCCTTCTTCAACACTCTCAAATTCTCCTTCTTCAACACTCTCAAATTCTCCTTCTTCAACCCTCTCAAGCTCTCCCCTCTCAACCAGGTCAGCCAGAATATCAAGGAGCTCTTCTTCCCCTATTTCGATCTCGTACCTTTCCTTAAACCCGGCTACGATCCCGGAAAGGTCCCGGGTCCGGTCCCCAATGACTTTTACAGAAAATCCTGCCAGGTCTTCATAGCGGGCCCAGGGATAGATGATCCAGCGCCATTTGACGATTTTTTGCGCGTAAAAATCCGGGGTAAAGGCCGAACAGGTCTTGTGCTGGAGCACGGAAGTCCTGACCTCTGTGGGGTTCAGGCTCTCCGCGTATTCCACAGCAAGGTAAAGGGTCTCCCCGGTGTCGGTAACGTCGTCCACGATAAGCACTTTTTTTCCGCTTATGCCCACGGAAATAGGAAATTTGATCCGGGCTTTTTCCTTCATATCCGCAGCCCGGGTGTAGTGTTCGATCTTCATGGAGCAAAGGTCATTGAAAAGGAGAAAATCCGCGACCATCCTCGCCGGTACATAGCCGCCCCTCCCGATGGCTACGATCAGGTCAGGCTGGAAGCCGGAAGCCTTGATTTTCCGGGCGAGTAACCTGGAAAGCCTGCAGGCTTCCCTGAAACTGATCAGTTCGCACCTGAATGAGTCCTGCTCTACAGGGGAGCGCCGGAAATGCTTGCTTTTTTCCCACATCTTGATAAATTTGCCGTTCACGGATTTGCTATATGCCGATCAACCAATTGCCTATTAATCATTAGACAATTAACCGTAATACGACCACCCGTCAATCGATCAACCATCAATCGATCAAACATCAATCAATCAAACATTAATCAATTGACCAACATTCATGTGATCAAACATCAATCGATCAACCGGTCAATACCCGGAAGACCCTGAAGCCTCGCTTACCGAAATCTCGTACTCAGGGGAGAAGACTTCGGCATCATCAACCACAGCATAAGCCCTGAAATATATGTCTCCTGAAATAGGAGCCCTTAACCTGAACTCGAATTCTTTAGGAGTGGTGCCGCCCTGGGGAGAACTTTTTGTCGGATAATCAGCCAGGCTTTCATTCCCAGTTTCGGACCCGCTTATAAGTATAGTTTCACTAATTTCTCCGGGGGTCCCGCCCGTAACTTCCCAGCGGATGGTAAAGTATTCCCCGCCCTCAACGCTCGTGGGATAGTCAAGCACCTCGATCCCCTGAGATCCTCCTGAAACTCCTTCGGATTCGTTTTCAATCTCCGGTTCAATTTCTGTCTCTGGTTCAAGCCCGGGTTCAAGCACTTCTATGATTTGTTCATCAGACCAGTAACTGCTTTCGTCAACAATTGCATGGGCTCTGAAATACACTGTACCTGCCTCTTCAAGCACCAGCGTTTCTTCGAATTCGGCAGGAATCGTCCCGTTTTCCGGGACGGTCAGAAAGGGGTAGCTCTCCAGGGTCAATTCCCCACTCACAGGTTCGGGGCCGTAGTGGACTGCTGTATGCGGGATTTCCGTTTCAACTGTGCTATTTAAGTGCCAGCGGATCAGGAAACTCTGCCCCACTTCCACGGATTCGGGGGCTTCGAGCACCTCAACACTGATTTCTCCACCTTCAACACCTTCGGCACCTTCGACACTTTCGGCATCTTCAACACCTTCGACATCTTCCCCACCTTCGGCACCTTCTACGGATTCCTCAGCATCTTCAGCTCCCGGAGCCGGGATTTCTTCAGGAAGCGGAATGTCTTCAGGAACCGGCTCTATTCCTTCATCCCCTTCATCTTCTTCTTCCGCACAGCCTGATGCAAACAAAAGGACAGCAATGCAAATCAAGACATACAAAGTATGAACCACTCGCTTCATAGACACAAACCCTCCATTCAATTTACCTAACTCACTCTACCTCAAATTGCCGGACTCGAATTACCGGACTCGAATTACCGGACTCAAATTACCTCACCCAAATTATCTCATTCAGCCTCATACAATTCGGTTTCGGGGTGGAACGCGTACCAGGCAAACCAGAAATCCCTCTCCTTTATGATTTCTTCCCCGGTTTCCAGGTTCGTGACAATCACGATTCCTGCTTCGTCCCTTCCAACTTTAATCGGGACGTCGTTCACGGTGTCCTCAATAACCCCCTCTTCAATCAGGTCGGACTCACGGTAGGCCTTGAAAACCCCGTCAACTTCGATCCCGAAGATCACGGTTTTCGGGTGCACGCTGCTGTCGTCCTCATTTTCCACCGGGAAGAAGAGGAAACTGTCCTCATAGTAGTTCCCATAGGGGTCCCGCCCGTAAGGCCGGTCAAAGCCCGTGTCCTGGCTCAGGACTTCGGAATCCGGGTGGGCGACTTTCCAGTCCCTCCAGACCACCGTGTCAACAGAGATCGGCTTCAACCTGGTGCCGGTCATTTCCCCGACAATCGCAAGCCCGTCGATCTGGGTCCAGTAAGAGTCGGTCTTCCGGTCGTACATGACCAGGTTTGAGTTATAGAGTTTCCCTGAGACTCCAAACTCAACGGTTTTCCCGTCTATTGTGCGCTCATAGGCAATACCCGAGCCACAGAGAGGGCAGTATGTGATCAGGATGGAGTCTCCTGCGATTTCGTCATTTACGATCTCGTGCCAGACCATGATCTGGAGGGGATAAACCCTTTTTACATCCCTGTAGATGAGCGCTAGCACAAGTTCGTCATCCCGGATCCAGACATCAGCCTCCTCCACGCCCACGTACTTTGGGGAATCAATTGACGGGATCCCGTCTTTCGGAGGCCCCCCGGAAACCAGCTTATCCGGTTCTATGATGAACTTCTCCCCTTCCGAACCGACCCTGATTTCCAGCCCCTCCGGAGTCGTACCGACTACTTCCTCCTCCCCGGTTTCGATACAGCAACTGCTCAGGATACCTGCAAGGATAAGCACAAACATCAAGAACATCCCAAGCCGCCTGTCCCTTTGCATAAGCATTCATAATCCCCCCGTGAATGAAAATAATGAATTATACAATGGATTTCCCGGACCTCAATTTTCCTTATACTACTTCTCCTGAGTCCACTTTGCCTGAGCCCACTTCTCAGGTCTCATTATGTCTTAGTCCACTTCCCAGATCTCATTATGCCTGCCCAACCTTTCCTGAAAGCACCTCACCCGAATATCCCGAACACGAAAACCAGATAGTAAACGGAAACTACCAGCATGACAATCCCGGTAACCAGGTTAATATTTCTCCTGTTTTTGATCAGGAACCCGATGATCTGCCTGCTCGACCGGGTGGAAACGGCCGAGAAAAGCAGGAGTGGAAAGCCGATCCCCAGGCCGAAAAAGAGGAAGCGAAGCATATTTACGCCAAAAGCCGGGCTGGAGACCGCAATTGCAAACAGGGTTGCGATAAATGCCGGCTGGCAGGGGACCACGATCGCTCCGAAAAAGAAGCCGTAAAGAAAAGCAGTAACATAGGGGTTCCCGACCCTGGGAGCCCGGCCCCTCGGGACGTACTTTGCCACGTCCACGTCGAAGATCAGGATGAGGCTGATAAAGATCAGGATTCCGAATGCAATAGGGGACACAACGCCGATGACTTTTGTAAGGGAAACCTGCAAAACCGTTGTGAACACGAATCCCAGGATGAGCATGAAGGTAATGACTCCTGCCGTGATGATCAGCCCGAATAAAACCAGCATTCTTCGGCTTCGTTCTTCCCCTTCCCTTCCAGGCCTCTTGCCCAGCTGGTTCGAAAGGTATGCTAAAAATCCCGGGTAGAGAGGAATAACGCAGACCGCTGTCAAAGGAGTTAGCAGCCCGAGCAAAAAAGCCCTGGATATCTCCAGTAAATAATTTATCGTTTAGTGCACCCTCCTTTAACACAGGAAATTCTCCAACTTGCCTGGCAATGCTCCCTTTTTGAAACTCTCCGTGCAATCCTAAACTTACCGAGAAACTTACCGGTTATCTGTTTTTACAGCCCCGAAAACTTCAACCCTTAATTTTCGAACAATCGACGTCTACCTCAACAAAATTATTAGCACTGGGACTTGCAAGCAATCAAACCTGTCAGCAGCCAAACCTGTCAGCAGCCAAACCTGTCAGCAGCCCTTCTCAATTTCTTCTTCCAGAAGAGCTACCGGTTTTACCCCCCTTTGCTCAAGCAGGCGGGCAGACTGGTCTTCGCAGATAAGTATCACAGGAGCCGCAGGAGCATTTACAACCGTTATCCCGAACTCATCTATAAGCTCCTGGGTCATTTCCGGAGGAGCCACTGCCGAGTACCATTTAAAATCGTTGCTTTCCATATGATTTCTTACGATTTCCTCATCCTCATTAGGGTCTACGTCCAGGGAAATATGGATGACCCCATTGCCTCCTTTACCCACCATCGTCTTGACTTCTTGCTGCTGCTTCAGGCAGGTAGGGCACCAGACTGCAAAGGTTTCGACCAGGACGGGCTTCCCCTTGAACTCGCTCACCCTGAAAATCTCCCCGGTCCGGGTATCCACAAGTTCATAGTCCCGCCAATCAGCAGGAGATGAACTTTCCCCGGGTTCCCCCGTCTCATCAACTTCACCCGTTTCCCCTCCTTCATCAGTGCCTTCTTCTACACACCCCGCAGCGAATAGAAGAAGTACGAACAATATCAGGGAAATAAAATGGATACTCAAGAGATCTCTATCTATGATTAATCCCCCCTAAATTATTCTGCTGGAATATATATAAAATTTCTTTTGGAAAATAAGTGGCGAAGTCGCTTTCTCGATGACAAAGCTCCGTTCCTTTGGCCCCACTCCCTGAAAAATAACGTAAGAATTTAGCCCTTAAATGAAACCAGACATAAGAATTGCAGATCCTCTAATAAACCCGGAAAAGGAAGCGATAGCGGCACAAAAACGGAATTTATATATACCTGCTCCTCACTACTATTTTCACCTTACAAAACGGATTTTTCTTGATAGTTTCAAAAGGAGGAGAACAATTATGGACTTCAAGGCAATCCTTGCGTTACTGGTATTCTGCATGCTTTACTTTATCTACCACTATTCCGCCGGCGCCATAGCCTGAGAAAAACTCCAGAAAAAAGGAGGATCACAATTATGGACTTCAAAGCATTACTTGCAGTACTCGTGTTTGCAATTTTATATTACATATATCACTTTTCCGCCGGCGCCATAGCCTGAGAAAAACTCCAGGAAAAGCCCGATAAGATCAAGATCAAACAAAAGAGAAGCCTTCCTGAAGGGATCAGGGTAAGTTAACTGCAGTGATTCGCATAATCCCTATCCTTATAGCAAATATCCTGTAATCCCTTAGTAGGTATCCCTGTAATCCCTTATAGTAGATATAAAACAGCTCGTTACAACGACTCAGCTCGAAGGATAGATTAAAGGTTCGAAAAGGGTGCTTCTTACCAGCATATTTGTTATTTTATGCTCCCGCAGACTTATAAAATATATTAACATTATAATGTACTGGGATTACTCCTGTGAGGGTTTCTCAGAATACTTTTTCTCAGAATACTTTTTCTCAGAATATTTTTTCCAGAATATTTTTTCCAGAATATTTTTTCCAGAATATTTTTTCCAGAATATTTTTT
>CBFCWE010000093.1:0-15732 GCA_965601435.1 uncultured Methanosarcina sp. | reverse complement strand
AGTAAGCTGAAGAAAAGTAAGCTGAAGAAAAGTAAGCTGAAGAAAAGTAAGCTGAAGAAAAGTAAGCTGAGGGAAAGTAAGATCTGACGAGAAATAAGAAGTGAGGGGAAAAACAAGATTGAGGGCCTGGAATGACTATTGAAGTTGACATTGAAAAGAAGTTCTACGGAAGAAAAGGACAGAGAAAAAGAGGGCAGGACCCCACCTTTTCAATGCACTGCAGACTTGAAGCAGATTCCGATTTCATGGTCTTATTCGGCAGTTCCGGTTCCGGGAAAAGCACGGCTCTTCGCTGTCTCGCAGGCCTTGAAACCCCTGACTCGGGAAGCATTCGGATAAACGGGACCGTGTACTTTGACAGCAGAAAGAAAATAAACCTCCCTCCCCAGAAACGGAGAATCGGCTACATGTTCCAGGAAAACACCCTTTTCCCCCACATGACCGTGCGCCAGAATATCGCCTTCGGGCTCAAAGGGCTGAACGCCAGGGAAAAAGCCGCAAGGGTGAACGAGATGCTCGACCTTGTGGGCCTGAGGGAATTAGAGGCCGCATACCCGGAAGAACTTTCCGGCGGGCAGAAGCAGAAGGTGTCCCTTGTCCGGGCGCTTGCCCCGGCCCCTGACGTCCTGCTCCTGGACGAGCCCTTTTCGGCCCTTGATACCGTTGTCCGCCTGCGCCTCAGGAAGGAGTTAAAGGCTATCCAGAAACGGCTAAAGGTTCCGGTAATCTTCATCACCCACGACCCCGTGGAGGCATTCACCATGGCCGACAGGATGGTGGTCTTTGACAACGGGCACGTCCAGCAGCTCGGCTCCCCTGAAGAAATCTTCTACAACCCACGTACCCGCTATGTTGCAGAACTGGTAGGGTTCTCCAACCTCTTTGACGATGCAGTTGTGGAAAGACACGGGGAAGCTTCGGAATGTACTTTCCTCTGGTCCCTGGGCACCGAAATCACCGCCCCTTACATACGGCGGATGGCAGGAGATAAAGTTAGCTGGGGAATTAGGCCGGAAAACATCGAGCTTGTGGAAAAAGAGAATGTACACAGGATAGAGAAAGAAGAGAGAAAAAACCTGCTCTCCGGCGTAATCAGAAACGTTGTTAACAAAGGTTCGAGCCGGGTCATGTCCCTGAAACTGAAAGAAAGTGATGCCGTGCTGAAAGTGGAAATTACAAACCACATATTCAACACATTAAAAATAGGGACCGGGGACGAATGCCTGGTGAGGATAAGGACATCCGATATGATCGTCTTTTGATCGTCTTTTGATCAGATTTTGATCAAATTTTGATTATATATCAGATTCTGCCCTTCAAAACTATTTTTTGGGATCCCTTTTTTGGGACCCCTTTCTGGAACTACTTCTTACATTTGGAACAACATTTCTGAAACTACCTTTTTAAAAAGCTCTTTTTCGCCCCTTCAGGACCACAGCCCCTTCCTTGCTTTCCACCACCGTATCAAACTCCGCCCCTTCGAAAAGCCCTTTCCACTCAGCTTCCAGAAGCTGAGGTCCGTGGTCATGATGCTGGATAAGCGGTTCGACAGCTATCAGTTCTCCTCCGGCTTTCAGAACTCTTTTGATTTCAAAGAGAGCATGCCGGATATCTTCAAGGTGATGGAGCATGAAAAAGCAGGTTGCCGTTTCGATAGAGCCGGCTTCAAAGGGAAGGGCATAGGCACTTCCGGTCCTGAACTCAACGTTGGGAACCCCCTGGACATCGGCGTCCATCTGCGCCTGGCCGGTAAGGGATTCATGGATTTCAATCCCGTAAACCTTCGAGCCGGGATTATTCCTTGCGATTTCCATCGTGATTCCACCAAAACCACAGCCTACATCCAGGACCTTTTCGCCTCTAATTCCGGGAAGGACATCAGGAAGGACTCTGGCTCTCACCCTGCCCATCCGGTCTTCAGGATACAGGGCAGCTTCCGCTTTTTCCGCATCTATCGAGGTGTATGGGAGGATCGCATAGACTTTTGAGCCGTTAACAGCCATCAGGCCTTTCACGCAGGCAGTGCTCTCATCAGCTACCACCAGTTCCACAAGCGAGACCCCGACGTCCCTGGAAAAACGAAGGTTCCATTCCTCCCTTTTTTCAGGGTAGCGGATGGAAAGAGGGGTATGGACAACGATGTAATGCGAGTAATCCGGGTTGAAATATGTGGATATGGACTCCGGCTCATTCAGGCGAATTTCACTTATGCTGTCCCTGAAGAGGGCAAGGAGCCCGAGGGCCTCTGCATCGGCCTCGTTTTTTACACTGCCTATTTCTTCAAACATACTCCTGAATTCGAGTTTAGAGAATAAAAGCTCTCGTATGGGGGAAACATAAGAAAAAAAATCGAGAATAAACCAGCAAAATGCAGGTTGAAAGTCGAAAAGAAACAGAAGAATGCAGGCGGAAAGTCGAAAAGAAACAAAAAAATACAGTTGAAAGTTTGAAAAAAAAGTTGAGTGGAGTTGAAGAAAGTATAAAAGTGCAGATAAAAGGTTACCTGCACTCAAACATTGTATGCGATTTCACCGTGCTGGGTCCTGTCAAGCCCGATGTTTTCCTCGCTTACGCTTACCTTGAACCCGATAGTTTTCTGGAGCACAAATCCGATTATGATTGTGCAGACAACTGCGTAGATAATCGTAATAACAACCCCTTCGAGCTGAAGTATTAGCTGCTGCGGGTTGCCAAGAAGAAGTCCCGTAGCTCCCACGCTTGCAAACACGCCTGTTAAAAGGGCACCTGTTATTCCGCCGACCCCGTGAACCCCGAAAGCGTCCAGGGAATCGTCATATCCGAGCTTACCTTTGAGCTCTACAGCCATGTAGCAGATAATCCCGGAGATCACACCTATTGGAATCGCGGCCATAGGCGTGACAAAACCGGCAGCCGGGGTGATTGCAACGAGCCCTGCCAGGATACCTGAGGCAAAACCGATGGCGGTGGGTTTTCCCGCATGCAGCCATTCTACAGCCATCCAGGTAAGGGATGCGGCTGCGGGTGCGATGAAAGTCGTAATAAACGCAACTGCCGCGATCTCATTTGCAGCCAGGGCCGAGCCGGCATTGAAGCCGAACCATCCGAACCAGAGAAGCCCTGCCCCTAGCAGGGTAAGGGTTAGGTTGTGGGGTTCTATGGAGTCGAAGCCGTACCCTCTCCTCTTGCCAAGGTAGACCAGGATTGCAAGGGAGGAAATGCCCGAAGTTACATGGACAACCGTGCCGCCTGCAAAGTCCAGGGCTTCCCCGGTGAGAAATCCGCCGCCCCAGACCCAGTGGCAGACCGGGGCATAGACGAGAAGTCCCCAGAGTGCGATGAATGCGATGTATGACTTGAACTTGACACGCCCGACAATGGCCCCGGAGATAAGGGCGGGCGTAATTATTGCAAACATCCCCTGAAATACGACAAAGGCATATGTGGGAATGGTTCCCGTTACCGAATAAGGGTCAATCCCCTGCAGGAATGCGTGCTCAAGCCCGCCTATAAACCAGTTGCCGCTTCCAAAAGCAAGGGAGTAACCAATTACCACCCATTCTATAGCCATGATGCCCATTGCAACAAATGAATGCATCATGCTGCTCAGGACATTTTTGCGCTGGACAAGCCCGCCGTAGAAAAGGGCAAGCCCGGGAAGCATTAACAAAACAAGTGCGGATGAAATCATTACCCATACAGTGTCTGCTGCTACAATACCCATTTTCCACCCAACCTCAGATAGCAACCGGCCCGCTTTCATCCGTGCGGATCCTTATGACATTCTCAAGGGGCAGCACGAAGATCTTGCCGCTTCCGACATGCCCATCGTTGCCCTTTGCGCCCATTTTTATCGCTTCAATCGTTGCGTCCAGGAAATCGTCGTTTACTGCAATTTCAAGCTTGATTTTCTCGAGAAGGGTTACTTCCGACTCCATTGCTCTGTAGATTTCCAGATGCCCTCGTTGTGCACCATATCCTGAAGCGGATGATACTGTCAACCGGTTTACTTCAATTTTCTGAAGCTCGCGCTTGACGGCGGAAAGCCTTTCAGGCCTTATCATTGCTATTATGTACTTCATTATAACCACCAGAAGGTAACCTAGTTCTCGGCTAATATAATTTATACTTTCCCATTAAGTTCAAATTCAGGAGACATTTTTCTATAAATCTAAATAATATAAAGTAGGAAAAAAGAAGGAAATATTTGGTTTCTTAGTTATAATATAAATAAAAAATGATATGATGTTTAACACCGGTTCGACTGGTTTTCTGCTGCTTGCGACAAGCCTGGTGATGCTTATGACCCCCGGACTGGCCTTCTTCTATGGAGGGCTTGCCTGCAAGCGCAATATTCCTGGTATAATGATGCAGAGCTTTGTCTCTCTGGGAGTTACGACTATTTTGTGGTTTATAGTCGGCTACTCCCCCTGTTTCAGAGGGAGAGAGGGAGCCGTCATAGGCAACCTGGACAAGGCCTTACTGCACGGAATTGCCCCGATCAAGATAATTTGAAATAGCGACGAGTATATATATCCTTTAATCACCAAAAAATAAGTCGTTGAAAATCGCGTATTAAATGCACTACAAACCTGCATGGTTCCCGGTATATGGGCTTCCCAGTCAAAGAATGCTATGAAAATAACTTTCATCAAGGGCGCCCTCGGGGGAAGTAAAATTGCAGGGGTCTCAATGGCGCCGGAAGACCGTCGGGATTTCATATCAATTATTCTTGATATTCAGTTTCCAGCTTTTTATGAAAGTAATTACTGAATCAATTAAGGGGTAAAAATTGAGGATAAAATATTGTTCTTGAACAAAACGCTTTAGATATTTCTAAAGAATCAGCATAAATGAGGACTTCAGTTTTCGAGAATTCTTAAAGGTGGTAAAGATGCCGGGAAACCCAAACGAGATCAAACTGGTTAACAATGCAATGGCCAACGCAACCCGAAGGAAAATAATGAACTTTTTGGCCGAAGGAGAGAGAACAGCAGAGGATATCGGGGAGGCAGTCGGCAAGGCAATGCTCGACTACCATCTCAAGTTATTGCAGCAGGCAAGCCTGATCGAGGTAAAGGAGGGGACTGCAAGTCTCACCGAGTACGGAAGGAATTTCTTAGAGGGAAAACCTGAGAAGGGGGAGGAGAAAGGTGCGGACCTCGCCCAGGCAAAGCCCGTGGAGATTGTCGAGGTAAAGCAACTTCTGCCCTGCATAGCGGATTCAACAAAATTCAGGACAATTGCAAACATGGCCCCACCTCTGGGAGGAGCCCTCAAGACCCTGGAACCCCTTTTCCCGAGAGGCAGGTACTCGGAAAGAATAGGGGCCCTGATAACCCAGAAAGGGGAAGTCATCACAACCATCTACGGCACGGGAAAAGTCACCATGACCATGATCAAAAACGAAGCCGAAGCAAAAGAGATGCTTGAGAGCCTGAAGGGCACGATAAACAAGGCAATAGAGAAAGGTGTCACTCCGGCTCCAGGGGAAAAGGTCAGGGTCGAGCCAATGGAGATCTATAAGTATCTTCCAAAAACCGACTGCAAAGATTGCGGAGAACAGAGCTGCTACACCTTTGCCATAAAGCTCATGGCAGGGGAAGTCTCCCTGGACAAATGTACACCTCTCAAAGCCCCGGAATATGTGATTAACCAGGAACACCTGCATGTTCTTACTGCATACATCTGAACCGGTTTTATGAAAAAAGTACCATCATTTTTCTTTACTGTTTTTATTTTTTATTACTCTGAGACTTATTATTTTTTATATCCCTGCTGCTTTCTGAGCCTCTTTTTTAATATTCTTCATCATCTCCCCTACAAGCGTTGCTTTTTCACAGTGTGATGCCTCTTTCGGGCTGCAGTTCATGAGCACACTCATCACCCGGTCTGCTGTCCGGAAATAACCAAGGTCTTCGAGCCTGTCCAGGAGTTCGGATAGCTGTTCGCTGAATTCCCGACATTTATCATGGTTACAGACCGCCTGCTCATGCAGAGTGCACACACAATCCAGGGCTTTAATTATTTCATTCGAGAGATTTTCGGTCATGAGGAATGGTCCTATTCAGCAACTTTTTTTGTAAAATTTAAGAAGATTAACGAATTGGAAGCAAAGCTTGAATGAAATTAAGGGGGTATTAAAATGTTTAATATCAGATATTTAAAATGCCTGCAACATCTAAAATGTATATGCACGCCCACAGTTTTCCATCAGATCTTCTATCAGGGTAGCATAAAAATTCACCGGGACCTTAACTTTTTCTCCTGTCATATTTTCCTCTGCCATTTCGGTCATTCGGGCCACTTCAGTCATTATTCCTCTTGCTTCCATATCTTCTTTGCAGGCATATACCCGGCATCCGGGCAGGTCTGCTGTGCCGGCAAGCAAGTGATAGACCCCGTCTCCTGCAAGGAAAATCCGGGCGTTTCCTGAGCGGGCAGCCAGCTTGAGGCAGAGCTCCGACCCGGGGGCGAAGGGCGGCTTTGTCAGCAGGAATACATCCAGATCTTCCGTATCCGGCGCTTCAGACCTCATTTTTTCTGGTTTCATATTTAAATCTCCACCTCAGAGCAGGATTACACAATCAGAGTTTTCCATTGCTTCCAACAGATCATCTTCATCGACCAATTCCACGGTTTCTATCAGGGTTTCCCCGAAAAGACCTCTTTCCACAAAAGAGGGTTCGTGGGCCAGAACCTTCAGTTCTCCATATGAGTAGAGAATATCCGAAAGGTTTGGGACTCCAAGCATTTTGCTGTCCTGCCCGGCAACTACAAGATAAACTCCGTCTCCGTAAAGGCCCAGGGTCACCTCCATCTCATTAAGGCTTACCGCAGCCGCATTCAATGCTCCAAAGGCTTTTTCGCTGCCGTAAGGGGCAGTGTCCAGCAGATAGAAAACTGATTTCATCTTACCTCATCCGGAGAGTTTATCTTGATAGTGAGATTACTCTATCACTCTTGCTTAGCATTTCAGAGAGTTCGTAGAGACTGGAAATTTTAATTCCAGGAATGTAATCTCCGCAGTTACTTCCGTTCACAGAATCCTCTTTTGCAGTGTAACCTCTAGCAGCAGCACACCGTGCACAGGCTCTAATCACAGCTCCTTTCTCTGTAAGTTCGGTGAAATGTTCACCTGCATTGGAAAAAAAGGACGGGGTCTGGCCTTTTTTGGGGATGTGCACTGCATCCAGGTACAGGAATATATTCACATGATATCGTTTAAGTGCTTCCTCGGCAAGTTTGCAGGCAACTTCAGCGTATTCAGATATATAAGGGCCATCGGTGAGCACTATGGAAAGTGTCTTCAAAATTTCCTCCATAGCTTGTGTTTTAGGTAGCATGACTCAAATGTAAACGGTCAAAGTCTGTAGATGTTCCTGATTATTTGTATACTCTGTTTCTTTAAGAAGTGTACACCTATCCAGAGCGACCTGTCCGGCCATAAGTCTTATGGCAAAGCTGTAACAGCCCTGTTCCCCACACTTGCCGCAGTTTGTCCGGGGAAGAGAGTTGTAAATATCCATGAGTTCAACCCTGACCTTTTCCCTGGGAGTTGGGGCTACACCTTTTGCAATAGCCTCATTGATAATACTCTTCAGGTTTTCAAGCTCTTCTTTAGCTTCATCCTCGTTTTTAATCATCCTGATGGAGACTTTTCCGCTGCCGTAAATAGTTGTAATAATTTCTCCTTTTTGAATTATCAAGCTGTCTTTTCTATCCGAATAATTGCTTCTGGGAAAGAGGGGCTCAAGGAGTTTCAGGATTCCCCCAGGAGGAGGAAGCATATTTGCGCTTACCCTGAGTTTTGAGGGATCTGCTATGCAGGGCAAAAGCTGCCTTATTTCTGCAATCTCCACCGGCTTTGCCTGAGAAAAGTCCATCGTTTTCTCCTCACTCTTTCCTGTTTTATTCTTCAGGAACTTCCTGCCATATTCACTCAGCTTCACAGTCCCTTCCTCAAACTTAACCAGACCTGCCTGTTGTAAAATCTTGAGGTGAAAAGCAAGGGTCTTCGTCCCGATTATATTTTCCAGTTCCCCGGAATTTCTATATCCATTTGCCAGGAAGTTAATAATCCTCCTGCGGGTACCGTTGGCCATAGCAAAGTTCACGAGTTTTGTCTCATTAGGATTTCCCGGCATCTCTAACACCTACTAGAAATTTTTCTCCGACCTTGTGAATAGAACTACAATATCAATATCCATTTATATTCAGCATTATTCATAATTTTCAAATCAATGCCAGCCGATTTGCAAGATATCCAGCCACCACAGCTATGGAGAAAACAGTCACCACGAAGGCTGCCAGCAGCCTCTTCTTGAATATGGATGAAAGAAGGGTCAGCTCGGGTATGCTGGCCCCTGCACCTCCGATTATCAATGCAAGGACGACTCCCACACTCATTCCCTTTTCAATGAGTGCCAGTCCAACCGGGATCATGGTTTCCGCCCGGATATAGATAGGAATGCCAATAATTGCAGCCACAGGAATTGCCAGAGGGTTGTTTGGTCCTGCGAGGCGGGTAATAATCTCCGTAGGCACAAATCCGTGAATGAATGCACCGATGCCCGCTCCAAGGAGAAGATAAGGCACTAGCTGACGGAACAGGCTAAACGCGAATCCTGCAGACCGCTGTATCCTGGATTTAGCGTCCGTTGCCTGCTGACAGTCACAGCTGTTTCGTACAACTGCCACCGACTTAACCTGACTTGAGAAGCCAGACCTATCAAGCAAGAGGCCGATAACAACCGTAGCCACGAAGGTGACGGCAAAATAGAAGGAGGCTGTCTTCCAGCCCAGTAAAATGATAAACAGGGATATTATTACCGGGTTTAGCAAGGGTGATGAGAACAGAAATGCCATTGCTGCAGCGAAGGGCACCCCGGCCCTGAGCATCCCCAGGAGAAGCGGTATGGTTGAACAGGAGCAGAAAGGAGTCAGTGCACCAAATCCTGCCCCAAGGACACTGCCTACAACTTTATTCCGCCCTCCCATGGCTTTTTTTATGGTTTCATCCGGCAAATATTCCTGAATCAGTCCCACAAGAAAGGTTATCCCAATGAATAAAACAATAAGCTCTACGGCGATTTCAATGAAGAAATTGGCCGCCACAGTTAAATTATCCAAGAACATCCTGACCTTCCTTTAAAAATTACTTTTTCTTCTTTACTTTTTCTTCAAATCATCGAACGCTACACCTATTGGAAATCTGGAATTACCAGAGCTATTTTTCTCTGGGGGCCAACATTACTCCTCCATAAGCAACTTTGCCTGGTTAAGCAGTCCGATAACTGCCCCGTCCGAAAGGCGAAAATAAGACCATTTCCCTTCTTTTCTTTCTTTGATAACACCCGCATTTTTCAATATGGAAAGATGGTGAGAAACAGTCGATTGAGAGTTATCAAGAGCAACAGTCAGTTCGCAGACACACAGTTCTCCTTCTT
Organism: uncultured Methanosarcina sp.; assembly: GCA_965601435.1. Taxonomy (GTDB): domain Archaea; phylum Halobacteriota; class Methanosarcinia; order Methanosarcinales; family Methanosarcinaceae; genus MTP4. The sequence goes on along the minus strand of CBFCWE010000093.1, from coordinate 6,304 downwards.
TCAATAACTTTACAATCTTAAGCCGGTTGATATCTGCGAAGGCCTTAAAAATTTTAACTTCCGAAGACAAAGCTTCCTCATCCAGCCTATCCACCAGAGAAATGAGCTTTTGCGTCCTTGTCTCAAAGTGATCTCTTTCAGGAATGAAACGCCTCAATCTTTCGATTTCCACTTTACAGATTTTTCTATTCACAGTCGATCTCCTTTAAGATTGCCAGGATTACCGGCAGCAGCCACATCCACCTTCTAAGGGAAGCAATTTGTTTTTACTCTGTTCCCCGGACCAGCATTCTACGCAGAGCTTTATGATTCCTAGTTCTTTGTGATTAGCCCTTAACAAAGAGTATTCTTCTTTTCCACATATTACACATTTAAGGCTCATTTTCCGAAACCTCAGTAGAAAATCCATATTCAGTGTACAGGAGAAATTCGAATCCACAAAATCACAATTCATATCTACAGGCATCGATATGATTTAAACTATATTTTCCTGCCAGTATTTTACATATTCCTTGAGAACTGCGGCTTTGAAGTTTTCCAGTTCTGTTTCAGGAATCTCATTCATCTTCAAGAGGTTCTGTATAAGCTCTTCATTGTCCACATCTTCAGGGCCTTTGCCTGCAGAAAAATATTTCTTAAATTCCTCATCAAGCCCAGCAATTTCCAGATATTTGCTACCAATTTGGACCTTTCTGAAACTTACGATAGAAGGACCGCAACAACAGCAACTTTTGCCACTTCCAACAAGTTTACCAAGTAAGTTTTTTCCAAGTTTACCCATTTGAGTATGCCTCCTTTAGAATCATATCAAGATGTGTTGATATATAGATGTGTAGATACGATATAAAAAGATTACTAATTCAAAAAATAGTATCTCCAAAATAGCATTAAAAAGAAAGTTTTAATAGGAAGTTATTTCAAAATATTTTGAAATGGAAAATTTTATATAGGTTAGGATGGTATTTCAAAATAATTTGAAATAGCAATTCGGGATCTGAAAAAATGACGCTGGATTACCTCACATATCTATTAGGGATCGGCTTACAGTCGGTGCAGGAATACCTGGCCCTGCACGTTCTGATGTGCCTTGTGCCTGCATTTTTCCTGGCAGGCGCGATTGCCTCCCTTTTTTCCAAGGAATCGGTACTGAAGTTCTTCGGAGCAGATGCCCCAAAGTACGTATCTTATACGGTGGCTGCAGTTTCCGGCTGTCTGCTTGCGGTCTGCAGTTGTACGGTGCTTCCCCTCTTTGCAGGGATCTACAAACGGGGAGCAGGGATAGGCCCTGCAACGACATTCCTGTTCTCGGCACCGGCTATCAACATCCTTGCGATCGTCTACACGGCTAAGATCCTGGGTTACGACCTGGGAGCTGCAAGGGCATTTACCGCCATCCTGATGTCCGTACTAATCGGACTGGTCATGGCGTTTGTATTCGAGAAGAACGACGGGGAAAGGAAATCCATCAAGACCTTCGGAGGGGATGAACACAAACACAGCGTCCAGCTCTTCATACTGCTGCTCGCAATTCTTGTAGCCCCCGAACTTGTGCCTTTCTCGGCAAAGGTCCTGGGATGGGTTCCGCTGATCATATTAATCTGGGTACCACTGATCGCAATTACGGCTTACTTTTCCTTAAAATGGTTCAGCCCTGAGGAACGGGCAAGCTGGATGGGAGAAACCTGGTTCCTGACAAGGCAGATCTTCCCCCTGCTCCTGATAGGGGTTTTCTTTGCAGGGATAGGCGTGGAAGTCCTGCCAAAAGAATTTGTTGCAGCCCTCGTCGGAGGAAACGCCCTCAGTTCGAACCTTATCGCCTCAGTCTCAGCAGCCCTGATGTATTTCTCAACCCTGACCGAAGTCCCGATCATCAAAGCCCTGACAGTGCTCGGAATGGGAGAAGGCCCCTCCCTGGCAATGCTCCTTGCAGGCCCGGCTCTCAGCCTTCCGAACATGATCGTGATCAACAGGATAATGAAGCCGAAGCGGGCAGCACTCTACATCTCCCTGGTGGTGTTGATCGCAACCGTATCGGGCTTGATCTACGGAAGCCTGGTGGCATGAGCTATTCGAAACGAATTTCAAATTTGATTGAAATACTTAATAAAAAATAAGGACGTAACATAGAATCCATAATAATCCATAATAATAGCATATCATAAAGATCAAAGGTGAAAACATGAAAATCGAAGTATTGGGAACAGGATGTGCAAAGTGCAAGAAATTAAAGGAACTTGCCGAGAAAGCCGTGAAGGAAACGGGTGTAGACGCCGAAGTCGTCAAGGTAGAAGACTTTGACGAGATCCTTAATTACGGAGTCATGATCACTCCCGGCCTCGTGATCGACGGGGATGTCAAGGTGGCAGGCAAAGTCCCAAGCCTTGACGACATCAAGAAGTGGATAACCGAATAAGAAATATCAAACTTATTAACAATCGAAAGCTGATGACTAAACCATACGGATTAGAACTTTATAAATAAGGTTAAAACGAAAAAATGGTGACAATTATGGCTGAAGAAACAAAATGCTCCTGTGGCTCGGCAAACGTGGCAATATTCCCCTGCGTCGGAGCTGCCAATGTAGGCCAGCTCTCAAACAAGATCGCAATCGAACTGGAGAAAGAAGGCATCGGGAACCTGATGTGCACGGTAGGTATCGGGGCAAGGGCACCGGGGCTTATGAAGTCCGCCGAAGCTTCCGATAGGATCATAGCCATTAACGGCTGCCCTGTTAATTGCGCAAGCAAAACTATGGAACTGGCAGGCTTCAAAGTTGACCGGGAGATCGTAATTTCCGAACTGGGAGTCAAGAAAACAAAGGACAGAGACCCTTCAGATGAAGAAGTCGCAGAGGTCCTGGAGAAAGTTAAGGAGATCCTGCAATCCGAGTGATCTCCTATTCACTCTTTTTTACAATAAACCTATTTTTCATAGAGACCTTTTCTGGCAGAAATCTGATTTCCCAAAAACCCGTTTTAGCAGAAACCTGGATTTTTGACCTCAACTGCCCAGCTTTTTTGAAGTAATATGTGTCCTGGACGTCTGACAGCCACAGGCATACCTGATTTGAGCTCCTGGCTTGAAAAAGTATATATGCCTATATTTCAATGATTGATTATATGATTGATGAGGAAAATGTACAGCTCTTCAAGGCCCTGAGTGAAGAAACAAGATACAAAATTATAAAAGTCCTGCTCGAAGGGGAACGCTGCGCCTGTGAGATTCCGGACCTCATAGACAAGACCCAGTCCAACACCTCCATGCACCTGGCAAAACTGCAGAACTGGGGGATCATCAAAGTCAGAAAAAACGGGAAGATGAGACTTTATTCCATAGATAACGAAAAAGTCAGGAAGATTTTGAAAGTTATTGAAGAATAAGTTATTTTTACCGGCTGCGCTTCGGATACACCTTTTACACTCATTATATTCCGGGAACTTTATATTCCGGAAACTTCCAAATCAAACTCATCACGAACCTTCATTAGAATGAACATGAGGGGGCGGAAAAATTAGATTGAATTAAAAACGGCAGCAATCACAGCCTCCCGCGCATGAGGGCAGAAGGTTCTGATTACCGTATTCTATCCCCCAGCATTCAAAGCAAATTTTTACCATTCCAAGTTCCTTGTGCTTTACCCTGAGCAGTGAATTTTCTTCCTTTTTACAGATAGCGCATTTTACCATAGACATGCTCCTGAACTTTTCCTATAGGCCTGAACTTTCCCTTAATGTTACAGGTGGGGTTTTGTTAGAGGTCTGTCTTTCTTTTTCATATAAAAGGGTTTTATTCGATGCGTAAGGTATATATCAAACCACAATTATATCAATATATAATGATATAAAGGATTAATGATATATCTCATAAAAAGAACCATAAGAAAAGAAGGAACCCCAAATGACCGACATCTTCTACCCCTTTCAATGGATCGCGGACAAACTGACCTATGAGCTTTTCGGAATAAATCCGGAAACCCATCTTGCAGCCAGTGTCAACTTCATCATCTACGATGTGCTGAAGATCTTTTTCCTGCTTTCGGTGATGATCTTTGCCATATCCTACATCAGGACCTACCTCACCCCTGAAAAAACCAGGAAAATACTCGGAGGTAAGAAAGGACTCCGTTACCACCTGATGGCTTCCCTGATAGGCACGGTCTCCCCATTCTGTTCATGTTCCTCGGTGCCCCTGTTCATAGGGTTCGTTGAAGCCGGGGTCCCCCTGGGAGTGACTTTTTCCTTCCTGATTACCTCCCCCCTGGTAAACGAAGCCGCAGTCGCCGTACTCTGGGCAACCCTCGGTTTCAAGGCAACTGCGATCTACGTGATTTCAGGCATTGTGCTCGGGGTCTTCGGAGGTTATCTGATTGGATTCCTTAAATTGGAAAAGTACGTTGAGGAATTTGTTTACAAAATCAAAGTAGGAAACGCAGCCATCGGACCGGAAAACCTGAGCGTGAAAGAGAGGGCAGGAACCGCATTTGAAGGCGTCAAAGAAATCGTTGGCAAGATATGGATCTATGTGATCATAGGGGTCAGCATCGGAGGAATCTTCCACGGCTACGCCCCGGAAGGCATCCTTGCAAAATACGCAGGCGAGGGAAATCTGCTTGCTGTCCCGATAGCGGTCATCCTGGGCGTACCCCTGTACTCGAATGTTATGGGCATGATCCCTATCGTCGAGAGCCTGATAGGAAAAGGACTGCCCATAGGAACTTCCCTGGCTTTCCTGATGTCGGTCACTGCGGTGTCCTTCCCTGAGATGATCATCCTCAAAAAGGTGCTGAAAAAAGAGCTGATTGCAATCTTTGTTTCGATCGTTGCAGTGTCGATAATCTTCACAGGCTACCTGTTTAACATACTTCTATGAGCCTACCTGAAATCTTTGAAAAACTTGAATCAAAAGAAAAAATTGGTGAATAAAATGAAAATCGAAATACTCGGGACCGGATGTCCAAAGTGTAAGAAAGTGAAAGAAACCGTTGAAAACGTCCTCAAAGAAACCGGTATTGAAGCCGAAGTTGTAAAAGTTGAGGATTTTGAAACCATCCTGAACTACGGAGTAATGGTCACCCCTGCACTTGTTATTGATGGAGACGTGAAGCTTGCAGGCAAGGTGCCGAGCCCGGAAGAAATCAAAAAATGGATAACGGAATAAAGTAGATTTTTTCGGTGTTTGGCTGAGAGTTAGTCCAGGATTAGTCCAGGGTTAGTCCAGGGTTAGTCCAGGGTTAGCCCAGAGTGAGCCTCTGATCAGCGAATGAAGAGGTCAAGCATTAAGCTGACCTCTCCACCTCCCACCAGAGTTTTACACGCGTTGAATTCCCGGAAAGGACCAGTTCACAACCTTCCTCTTGCAGGACGGAGGAAAGGTATTCCCGAAGGATTTTTTCCTGGCCATCTGTCTCAACGCGGTATTCCTGTTTTAAAGCCTCGACTGCAGCATCCAGGTCGGAGAAAACCCGGGTATGCGGCAGCTGCAGCATCTCTATGTTCGGATAGATTCCCATATTATAGAGGACATTATAAAGTACGTTTACTTTTGGCCCGGAGCGATATTCCCTTCCATGCAGGGGTGGCCAGAGATCTATCATCCACTTTTCCCAGGGGGAACTCCCTGCAAACCAGTAAAGACAGACGCGTTTTGTTGCCAGCTTACACATTTTTTCCACGGCGGCCCGGATGTCCGGCATCCCCAGGGAGTAGGAAGCAAATACGATGTCATAAGAGCCCAAAAGTTCATCAGGGTCGACGTCTTCCCACCGTTTTGCGACGACCTCCAGGTTTTCAACCCCTTCTTTAAGGGCGAACTCCTTCATGACCTCAACCATGCCTGTGGCAGGTTCCACGGCAGTTACATGGGCACAGCGGGAGGCAAGGGGTACTGCAAGAGTGCCCGGCCCGGCTCCGACATCAAGCACCCTGGAATCGGGGGTTGCACCCAGATCGGCAAATACCTGAGAAACCCTCTGAGGGTTTTTGTTTGAACGTGTAAGGAATTCGCGGGCACTCTCCCTGGATTCCCATATCGATGCGCACTCCCCTTTCCCTCTTGTGGAAAGGTTCTGCTCATAGAGGTCTTTCCAGACCTCGTTCCAGTCAATCTTGTGAATATCCATTCCTGTTTTCTCCTTCCGGACCCTGTGCAATTTGACCGCGGACATTATTCATACATTAAATAAAAATATTCACACAAAATATTTTTCTTTTTTAACTTAATTATTTATAATACATATCTATTTCGTTTTTATTAGCAATAAATCACAATAATATAGAAGTAAAAATCACCAGATACAAAGAAGAAG
>CBFCWE010000092.1:0-15774 GCA_965601435.1 uncultured Methanosarcina sp. | reverse complement strand
TAACCGAACCGACAAAATCCTCGTCAGACAGGAAAAAGCTCCTGTCTCCATTAAAAGATGATAGAGATATTGTATTCCACCACACATCAGATGTGTGAGGGATTCCTTACATATCTTTTATGATATATAAAGGTTTTCATTGAGCCATTTTCAACACATAGATTTCAGACAAAAAAGATCTTTTTGTCAACATCCATGAGTTTATTGCTCACCCGATTCAGTTGAATCAGGGAATACCAGAATATAACTTTTGATATATAAAGGTTTTGATCAAGCAATTTTTGACACATAGATTTCAAACGAGATTGTCAGAATCCATGAGTTTATTGCCCACCCGATTCAGTTGAATCAGGGAATACCAGAATATAAATTTTGATATATAAAGGTTTTGATCGAGCAATTTTCAACATATAGAAATCAAACAAAATGAAGATATTTTGTCTGAATCTATTGATTACTGCCCACCTGACCTATGAGATCAGGGAATCCTCTAAATGCACGACCCATATAAATAGTTGTTGCTGTAACGCCATGACATAGTATATATTTAACTTAAGTAAACAGCCCTCTGCCCCATAAATGTACACATATAGCCACTGATGCCCCCCGGGGCAAATAACAAATCAAATCCGGATACGGAGAAACCTGATCCAGCCCCTGAACGTTATAAATGCATACACCAACCATAAGAAAAAACATTAAAAATGTAGCTGATTATAGAAACAAAATTTAACTAATTATATAGATTTTCAGGATAAATATTTCCAGAACATTATACAACAAATCTTTAATCAACCTTAAGCCAATTCCAGGCTTTCAAATGTCCAGACCAATTCCGTATTTTAATCTTAATAATTCGACCTCCCTTAGCAAACCGAAATTGATGCAGGAAACCTACGAGCATTCGCAAGATCCCGAAAAACAATCCATCCAGGATACAAGATTTCCAGTAAAAACGGTGCTAATTGCCTTGCTTCTTGTTAACATTTAGGTGCTTACGTGGGATTTATATATAGCATAACCTAATTTAATAAAGGGGAATTAAAAGTCCCTTAAAGAGTATGGGAAGAGTATGGATTTTAACATCTAATTCAAGTCTCCAATAGATGTATCTTTCTAAAAAGGGGAAATTAGAGATTCGCATCTGGTATTGGCCTTTATTAGAGTTTTGACTTTTAAGCCATGTTTTGGCATCCATAGCACCCACAATAGAATCAGGGATTCAATTCCCCTCAATTAAAATGGAGGTTAGATATTTGATAGACATAGATCCCGGAGCTATTCTGGTACGTTACAACGTAAAAATGGAAAAGGAAATGACACCCGAAGAGGCAGCAGCCGAGCTCTATCCAAAAGATGAATTCATCCGTTCGATTGCAGAAGCCATCTTTGAAGGTGAAGAAGACGACGTTGTAGAGGGTCTTAAAAAGGCAGTTGCCTCAGGCAAGGATCCGATCTCGCTCATCAATGGAGCCCTGATGCCCGGTATGGGGGTCGTCTCAAGGCTTTACGACGAAGGGATCATCTTCCTACCAAACGTCATGATGTCCGCTGACGCAATGCTGGAAGGTATCGAGTACTGTAAGGAAAAGGCAGGAACAGCCCCGGAGGTCAAGGGCAAGATCATCTGCCATGTCGCAGAAGGGGATGTGCATGACATTGGGAAGAACATTGTCGTCGCCCTCCTGAGAGCAAATGGGTATGATGTAGTAGACCTCGGAAGGGATGTGCCTGTCGATGAAGTCATCGATGCAGTGGACAAAGAGAGTCCCCTAATGCTGACAGGAACCGCCCTCATGACCACAACCATGTATGCCTTCAAGGAAATCAACGACAAACTCCTTGAGAAAGGATACCGGGTACCCTTCGCATGTGGCGGTGGTGCCGTGAACCAGGACTTCGTAGCCCAGTACGAACTTGGAGTCTATGGTGAAGAAGCATCCGATGCCCCGAAGATGGCAGACTTCGTTAAAGAGAATGGGGACAACATCGTGAAGCTTAGGGAGAAATTCCATAAACACTGAGGAGGTGAAGTAGATGGCAGTAAACAGATACACTAAAATGGCATATGCAAGTGCGGATGACATGATCTTCGGAAAAGCCGTCAAGCCCGTAAAAGCTGGTTTGGGCCTGGAGATCGGTGCCGGATACACAACTCCTGAAGTCAACTATGCACCAAGACCGGAAGCAGGGGCATCCAGGGAGAAACTCATCAAGGAATATGAAAAGATCACAACAGACACTATGGCAAGGATGGTCCAGATTGGGGCACCTGCCGTTGTCCTTGAAACCGAACACGTCCAGCAGATGACAAACAACCCGGAGTGGGGAGGCGCTGTGGCCCACGCCCAGAAAGCCATCATGGAAGACTACCACGACGAGTATGGGATCAAATGTGCCCTGAGACACACCCCGGGAGACGTCCGTGAAGAACGTGACTTCCTGAAACTCAAGGACAAATACTCGGTCCTTATGGAATCCTTCGAGCAGTGTGCAGAAAATGGGGCTGACCTGCTTTCCGTCGAAAGTATGGGTGGAAAGGAAGTCTTCGACTACGCCATCCTGAGGAACGACATGGCTGGTGTCCTCTACGGCATAGGCTGCCTGGGCGCCATGGACATGGAATACGTCTGGCAGGGTGTTGCAGACATCGCCAAGAAGACCGGCACCGTTGCAGCAGGGGACACGGACTGCGCCCAGGCAAACACCGCAATGTTCATTGCAGGCGGACTTCTGGACAAGAACCTGGCTCACACCCTGGCAATCATCGCAAGGGCAATATCCGCATCAAGGACCCTTGTTGCATACGAATGCGGCGCAACAGGCCCGGGTAAGGACTGCGGTTACGAAAACACCATCGTAAAGTCCATTTCAGGTGTCCCGATTGCCCAGGAAGGTAAGACCTCAACCTGTGCCCACTCCGACGTCATGGGGAACCTTGTCATGCAGTGCTGTGACCTCTGGTCCAACGAATCCGTGGAATACCATGGGGAATTCGGCGGTACTACCGTGCAGTGCTGGGGAGAATCCCTTGCATACGACTGTTCTCTCATGAACGTGGCCCTTAACTCTGGCAACGAAAAGACCCTCAGGGACATGTTCGTTGCTTCTGACATGTACAGGGACCCGCAGGGCTTTGTCCTTGCCTACCCACACGCCTACAGAGTCGGGCAAGCAATCGCCAAGGACGGTAACAACCTGTATCTCCGTGCCAAGAACGCTGCCATGGAATGTATCAACATCATCGAAGAAGGCGCAAGAGGCAAACTCGAACTCTCCAGATTCGAAGCCAAAGCCCTTGCAGACGCAAAGGAAGCCTTTGAAGGAATGACCGATGACAAGGACAAGTTCATGAGCGACTGCCTGGACAAGTATAAGAAGGAAGTCAAGGTCTTCCTGCCTGAGAACTACGACCTCTAAGTGAGGAAAGTTCTCTTCCTTCTCTATTTTTATGGATTTGGCTTGAATTGCTTTCCCTTTTAGCTTTGCTGATGCCTGCAATCGCATACCTGCAATCGTATACCAGCAATCATATACCTGCGATCATATACCTGCGATCATATACCTGCGATCATTTTAGTTCAATAGTCCTGCTTTATCACGACAAAGCATCCGATGAATCAAGTATCTATTCTAAATCAAAAAAATCCGATGAATCAGGCATACATGTTTAAACCGGTAGCTTAGGAATTAAAAAGCTTGAAAAATGATTTAAAAAGCTTTTAAGATATTTAAAGACCTTAAAAATGCTTTAAGAAGCCTGGGAAGAGCTCAAAAAGAGAAAGAAAAAAGGAAAAAAATAATCTATTTTTCAGGAAACTGTTTTTAAAAAGAAATTAGAAATTCAGGCGTAATACTCGTCTCTGGCAGCTACAAGGGCCTTGATGTTCTCCAGCGGAGTCATCGGGGCGATCCCGCAGCCTGGTGCGAGCACGTCGATACCATCATCCAGGGCCTGCCTGGATTCTGTCTTGATTTTATCGGCTGGCCCCGGCAGAAGGGTGAAAGGACTCGATATATTGCCTACAAGTCTTGCCCTGGTCCCGATTACTTCTTTTGCTTTCTTTACGCTGCCGATCTTTTCTTCCACACTCAGGCCTTCAAAGCCGCAGTCAGCCATGTAGTCAAGGACCGGATTCACGTTTCCGCAGATGTGCAGGATGGTTGTGGAATTGACCGCTCCGGAGAATTTCTGCAGCCTGGGCATAAGGAAGTCCTTGAACGAGTCAGGGCTCATCAGGTCAGGGGATGCAACGGGGTCTGCCACGGAAATAACGTCCGCACCGGCTTCAACCATTGCATTTGCGTAGATGATTGAAGCTTCGGTTGCCAGGTCAAGGACCTGCTCGAAGAGATCGGGTTTCTTGATAGACCACTTCATGAAGGACTTTACACTCGACAGGTCGGATGCAACCGTAATCGGGCCTTCCATCCCCCCTATAATCGGGACATCGGGGCCTACTTTTTCCCTGATAATCTTTATGGCTTCGAGTACTGCCGGAATGCGGCCTTTTTCCAGGAGGTCCCCCGGAATGGCGGCATCGTCCAGACTCTTCGGGTACGGGTGCCCGGTGACAGAGGGCTGCCTGTTCTTTGTACCCATGTTAATCTCACAGCCCATGGCTTCCACAAGCACGGTCAGGCAGTAAGGAACCCTCACAGCCTCAAGCCCGCTGAGTTCATGGTTTGCAATCGCCAGCTTTGCCATCAGCGCGGCGTCAGAATGGGATTCCGGCCAGGGCGCCCCCACCTCATCCATAAGTTCCACAATCCCGGTCTGGGTAACGGAACAAACAGGTACTTTGTCAACCTCTTTACCTTCAAGGGCGTTTAACAACCTCTCTTTAAGTGTCAGGTCACTCATTCTTTATCCTCCCCATAATTTTTATTCCCTGGTTCAGGTATACGGGCTTTCGTTACATGCAGGATTTCTCCACAGCCCACTTAACACAAATTTTGCATTTAAGCCATTATTTATTTACAATCTGTAATTTACCATGCTCCAGCCTTGATTTTCAGATCAGAATATTCGTCCTGCTCTGCCTCGAAAACCCCCGAAGGCATGCCGGTTTTTAAGCTATCCGTGCAGGCAATATCGCCAGCAAGAAACTGAAATTTTTCAGGCTAGAATTGGCTAGTATAATCTCTATTTTATGTTATATCATTGTTTGGTATATCGATATAAGAACACCGTTATGCGAGGCATCATTATTCGGAACACCGTTATATGGGACACTATTGTGCAGGGCACCGACGTTTGGGATACGAGAATAGTCGGAAAAACCGGTATTGATACACAAAACTTTTAAAAGATCAGGGAGAAAAAGAGCCGGAACATGCTTCCGATATCAGAAAGAATCGAAGTAATTGAAGGCGACATAGTAAAACTGGGCGTAGACGCCATCGTAAACGCAGCCAATCCCACCCTCCTCGGAGGCGGGGGAGTGGACGGGGCAATCCACAGAGCTGCAGGCCCGGAACTGCTTGAAGAATGCAAGACTCTGAAAGGCTGCCCTACGGGGGAAGCAAAGCTAACTAAAGGGCACCTGCTTCCTGCAAAATGGGTCATCCATACTGTGGGGCCGGTCTGGCACGGGGACGGGAGGGAAGAGGACGAACTACTGGCAGCCTGCTACCGGAAAAGCCTGAAACTGGCAAAGGAAGCTTCCGTAAAGACCATCGCCTTCCCGGCCATAAGCACGGGGGCATACGGATTTCCTGCTGATAGAGCTGCAAAGGTTGCGGTTTCCGAGATCAGGCATTTCCTCAGGGAAAATGAACTGCCCGAAAAAGTACTCCTGGTCTGCTATAACAGGGAAGCCTGCCGGAACCTCCGAAGAGCCCTTGAAATGGAGCTTTGAAAAAATAATTAATATCCCTATTATCTTTTTATATTTTATTTTATAATGTATGGAGCTTGCAAAGATAAAGCTCCGGTCCTCCATGAGCGAGAAACTGAAAGAAAAACGGGAGAAGGAGAAAGAATTACTCGGCAACAAACTGGAGGATTATTTATATAGTATGTTAGAAGAATAGTCCCAAATAAAAGTTAATAGTGACAATAATTTGTGGATAGGACAGTCAAAAACGAGGCCGGGTAAAAAAAGTAGTTAAACCGCAAAGGTCTCTGTTGCCACCTGCAAATTACATTTGAATTAAAACAAAACCACAATTATAATTACAAGATCACAATTACAAATTGCAAAAAGACGATAAATTGCTGCAGTTATAAGTTGCAATAAAAAGTAAGTTGCAATAAAAAGTGCACAATAAAGGACTGCGGAGAAGGAAAGCCCCGCAGCCCGAAAAGCGGGAAAGAATAGATTTACTTAAGTCTTGAATTTGTGCCTTGCTTTTGAGTCTGCAGGAAATAAAAAAATAAAAAAGGGATCGGAGGAATTATTATCAGTCAGGAGGAAGCCTTTCGAAAAGGCCTTGACCTTTTTAAACACAGAAGGTACGAAAAAGCTATCAACGTCTTCAACAAAATTTTGAACAAAGAGCCGCAGCACCCCGGGGCTCTTTTAAACAGAGGGCTTGCACTGCTGGAATCCGGTAAACCCGGAGAGGCCCTGAACTCCTTTGACGAAGTCTTGCAGCATGATCCCGGAAATCCCGATGCCTGGCAGCAGAAAGGGCTTGCTTTAGCCGCCCTTAAAGAGTTTGAAGCTGCTCTGGAAGCCTATGAGCATGCCCTTGAAATCAAGCCGAGGAATCCGGAAGTTCTTTACCTGAAAGGGCTTGCACTGGCAGAACTCAACCGGACCGGAAAAGCCCTGCTCTGTTTTGAGGAAGCCCTTCAAGGGGAACCCGAATATACCGATGCCTGGTATGCCAGGGGTACGGTATCCGGACAGGCCGAGCAGTATGAGGATGCCCTGGAAAGTTTTGCCCGTGTGCTCTCAATCAACCCCAGGCACAGCGAAGCCCTGTATTCCAGGGGACTGATTTATGCACAACTTGAAGAATACGAAAAAGCGCTGGAAGCTTTCGATTCCCTTATCCGGGCAAACCCGAAGTATATGGATGCCAGGGAACAGAAATGCCTGGTCCTCGGGAAACTCGGGAGAAATGAAGAAGCCCTGGAATGCCTTGAACCCCTCCTGAAAAAAGCCCCGGACCACGAACCGGCCCTTTACAGCAAAGGAATCCTCCTGAGTGAACTTTCCCGCTACGAAGAAGCCGAAAAGAGTTTCTCAAAATTACTGAAAATCAACTCCGATCACAAAGACGCCTGGTTCAGGCAGGGAACGCTCCTGCTCAAGCTCCTCCGGTTCAACGAAGCCATTGATGCCTTTGGGGAAGCCATCAGGCTTGACCCCGGCTATTTCGAGGCCTGGAACCACAAGTGCTTTGCCCTCATGAAACTGGAGGTCTACGACGAAGCTCTCGAAGCCTTTGACTCCCTTCTGGAAATCTACCCGGAACTGGAGGAAATCTGGTACAACCGGGCTCTTGCTCTCGTGAAACTGCAGCGTCTCGAACCCGCCGCCGAATCCTTTGCCAAAGTAACCCGGCTGAACCCCGGATATAAGGACGCCTGGTTCCAGCAAGGGCGGCTGTTCGCAAAGACCGGGAAATATAAAGAAGCCCTGGAAGCCTTTGACAGGGTGCTCGAACTCGACCCTGACCATACCGAGGCCCGGAAATTCAGGGGCACGGTGCTCGTGGCGCTCGGCAACCTCGAGGAAGCCCAGGATTCCCTTTCGGAAAGCCTTGAAGAGGAACCTGAAAACTTCAACCTCTGGTTCCAGAAAGGCCTCCTCGGCCTTGACTCCGGGGAATTCGAAAAAGCCCTCGAAGCTTTTGAGAAAGCCATAGAACTGAAACCGGAATCCGAAAGCTCCTGGCTGAACAAAGGTTTTGCCCTCTATTCCCTGGAACGCTATGAAGAAGCCCTGGAAGCTTTTGAAGAAGGGCTGCGCCAGAACCCATATCTTGAGAAAGGCTGGAACAAGAAAGGAATTGTCCTCGGAAAGCTTGGGGAAGAGGAAAAAGCCCTCGAAGCTTTTGAAGAAGCCCTTAAACTCAGGCCCGATTATGAAGACGCCTGGAAAAACAAAGCCCTCATTTTGCTTTCGGCAGAAGAGTATGAAAAGGCCGAAGCAGCCTTTGTAGAAGTCCTGAAAAGCAATCCTGAAGACACTGCTTCCCTTTACAACCGGGGAAAAGCCCTCCTTAAGCTCGAAAGAAAAGAAGCTGCCCTGGAATGTTTTGAAAAAGTCCTTGCCCTTGACCCCGATTACCCCGAACTTCAGTACAACCTGGCCCTTGCTCAAATGGAACTGGGTAAGCATGAAAAAGCCCTGGAAACCTTTGAAAAGCTAGCTGCAAAGAATTCCCTTGACCCCGAGATCCAGTTTAAGAAAGGCATGCTCTCAATGGAACTCGGGAAGTTTGAAGAAGCCCTGGGAGCTTTCGAACAGGCCCTTTCCCGGGAACCCGAGTCAATAGACGCCTGGTACAGGAAAGGGCTGGTGCTCCTGAAACTCGAACGTTTCGAAGAAGCTATAAAATCCTTTGATAGAGTGATTATCAGGGATTCCGATTATGAGGATATCTGGACCTGCAAGGGGTTTGCCCAGATGAAACTGGGGAAATATACCCCTGCCCTTGAAACCTTCGAAAGCGTGCTCCAGGAAAAAACGGACTCGGAAAAAACCTGGCACTACAAGGGCCTGACCCTCCGCAGGCTGCAAAGGCCCAGGGAAGCCGCCTCTGCCTTTGAAGCCGCGCTCCTCCTAAACCCGGAGAATACGGAAGCCATGGAGCACAAGGCATTTTGCCTCTTCGAAATCAAGCAGTATGAGGAAGCCCTGGAAGCCTTCGAGGCATACCTTGAAAAGAACCCTGAAAACCTTCCCGCCCTCTACCACAGGGCGCTTTCCCTGCTCCGTCTGGGAAAGCATGAAAAAGCTTCCGCGGCTTTTACCGAACTCCTCGAACTTGACCCTGAAAACGAGGAGGCAAGGTTCAACCTGGGGGTCTCCCACTTCCAGCTGGGCCAGTATGAAGAAGCCCTCTCAATTCTTGACAAAATAAAGGATGGATCCCAGAAAGCCTCTTCTGCCCTCTACTGGAAAGGCCTTGTGTTTATTCGGCAGGAAGCTTACGATGAGGCCCTGAAAACTTTCTCCGAACTTATTGAACAGAACCCCTGGCTTGCTGAAGCCTGGTACTTCAGGGGGCTTGCCCTCAGCAGCCTGGGACAGCATGAGGAAGCCGTAGGAGACTTCAATAGGGCCCTGGAAATAGACCCTGCCTGCCACGATACCCCTTACCAGCTTGGGCTTGCCTGCTTTGCCCTGGAACGATATGACGCTGCAGCCGAGGCTTTCGGGGCAGCCCTGGAAGCAGCCCCTGAAAATTACGATGCTCTCCACAGGAAGAGTCTTTCACTTCTCAAACTCGGAAAAAACGAGGAAGCAGCCGCAGGTTTCAGGGAAGTCCTGGCCGCCAACCCAACCAGCAAGGATATTCTTTCTTCGCTTGGTTCAGCCTGCCTCAAAATAGGGGAATATGAAGAGGCCCTGGAAACTTTTGACCGTTACCTCCAGCAGTACCCCGAAAACGAAAAAGCCTGGTTCGAGAAAGGGCTTGCCCTGAAGGGACTCGGGAAACCGGAGGATGCTGCCACTGCCTTTGATTCGGTCCTGGAGCTTGTCCCGGGCTACCTGCCTGCCCTTGAGCAGAAAGGGTACATCCACTTCGAACTGGGAGAATACGGGAAAGCGGCCGAGACCTTTACCACAGCACTGAAATCGGACCCGAAAAACGAAGACATGGAATACGCCAGGGCCCTTGCCCTCTTCAGGCAGAGTAACTACAAAGCAGCCCTTCCTGCATTTGAAAGGCTCCGGGAAACCGGCACCACACCCAGGCCCGAACTCCCGTATTACCTCGGACTTATTTTCTTCGAACTGAAAGAGTACGAAAAAGCCCTGGGAGCTTTTGATATGGTCCTCAAAACAAGGGGGGCTCCGGAGCCCGAGGTCCTGCAAAAGAAAGCCCTTGCCCTCTTCGAACTCGGCAGGACAGGAGAAGCTGTCTCAACCGTCAATGCCCTGCTCGCCCTTGCCCCCGAGAGTTTCAGGAAAGCCGGACCCGGGGATGAGGCAGCTTACATGGAAATCCTGGAAAAGTTTGCCTCAGCCCTGGTAGAGCTCAGGCAGTATGAAAAAGCCTTGCTTGCCCTGGAAAAACTCATTGCCGCAAAACCTGACTCAGCGGATGCAATTTACAGGAAGGGTTTCGTGCTTATGGAGCTTGGGAGGACTGAAGAGGCCCTGGAAACTTATTCCTGCCTCCTTGCGGCTAACCCCGGACTTGCAAAGGCCTGGTACAGGAAAGGGCTCGTCCTCTTCTCCCTGGAACGTTACGGAGAAGCCGTGGAAGCTTTCGAGCAGGCAGTGTCCGAAAGTGCGGAAGGCAGCCAGGACGTAAGCGACCGGGATCTGGAAGATGCCTGGACCAGGATAGGGCTCTCCCAGCTAAAGCTGGAACACTATGAAGCCGCCCTGGAGATTTTCGGAGGGCTCCTTGCCAAAAACCCGAAAAATGCGGACATCTGGTACAGCAAGGGACTTGCCCTCAGGGGGCTTGACCGGGAAGAGAAAGCTGTGGAAGCTTTTGTAAGAGCAACTAAACTCAAATCGGGGCTGGAAGCCGCCTGGCAGCAGAAAGGGCTTGCCCTGCTCGGGCTCAACAGGTATGAAGAAGCCCGCCAGGCTTTCAATTCCGCCCTGGTCCTGGACCAGGAAAACCCGGACGCCCTATACAGCCGGGCTGTTGCCAATTTCAAACTCCTGCACTTCAAGGAAGCTGCCAGGGACCTGGAACTTGTGCTCCTTTTTGCCCCGGACTTCTCCGAATTCACGGAAGCCTGCTACAGGCTCGGGATTGCCAGGATCGAGATCGAGGAATACGAAAAAGGCCTGCAGGCTTTCAACATGACCCTCCAGCACGACCCCGCCCACAAAGAAGCCCTCTACCACAGGGCACTGGTGCTTTTCAACCTTGAGAAGTACGAAGAGGCGGCTGAAACTCTTGAAACCCTCCTGGAGCTTTCCCCGGACGACCCGGAAGCCCTGAACTACCTGGGGCTCTGCTGGCTCGAGCTTGAAGAGTTTGAGGCTGGCCTGGAAACTTTTAAAAGGGTCACAGCCATCGACCCCCAGGATGAAGAAGCCCTCTATAACACAGCCACCACCCTGATCAAGCTCAACAGGGCAAAAGAAGCCCTGGGATACTTCGACCGCATCCTGGACATCTCCCCCGAAAACCCGGACGCTCTGAACTACAGGGGAATTGCTTTTTGCAGGCTAGAGCGCTACAAGGAAGCCCTGAAATCCTTTGACCAGGTGCTCGAAAAGGACCCCGAAAACATCAAGGCACTCTACAACGTGGGCGTCGTCTGCTTCAAACTAAACATCTTCGAAACCGCAGCCAGGGCCTTCAGGGAAGCCCTTTCGATCAACCCCTGGCATGAACAATCCCTGAAATACCTGGGGATCTCCCTTGCAAAGATGGAAGACTACGAAGAGGCCCTGAAAGCCTTTGATAAGCTGCTCAAAATCAACCCCCGCGACGTCCGTGCCATGAACTACAGGGGCGTAATTCTCGGGAAGATGGGAAAATACGAGGAAGCCATCAGGACCTTCAATGAAATCCTGCGCCTCTACCCCGACTTCGCCGATGCCCGGGAAAGGCTAGAGATCCTGAAAAGCCTCGAAAGAGACGAAGCGAACCACTGAAGAAGAGAGCTTTAAAACAAGGGCTTTAAATACTGAAAAGAACTTTTTACTGACAGTTCCTGTCAAAAAGCAGGAAACTGTCCCCTAACTATTTAGTTCTCCGGGCTCGTTTTTTCTCGAACTCGTTTTTTCTCGAACTCGTTTTTTCTCGAACTCGTTTGTTTTCCTGGCTCTTTTATTCCCGGACTCATTTTTGACCTCTAAACCGTTTTGACCCCGAACTCTTTTTAGAAACATTCTTTCCCAAAAGTATATTCCCCTTTGAAGGAAAACAATACTTGAATGCATTAAATATATAAACAGTATTAAATTGAGAATCGGGATATCGAATCGGAATCGGGATAAAGAGTTGGGAATTGGGATCTGAAATCGGAATTCGTATTTCAATGTGGGGGATAAGACAAATGATATTCATGGATATTGTTTCCTGGGAACCGGAAGACAACGCAAGAGTGGGAGAAATTTTCTCAACGTACGAATACCCGGAAGGCATGAAAGTTATCGATGAGTGGACAGACCTTTCAGGCTGTCGCTCGTTCATTATCTACGAAACGAACGACCCGGAAGCCTACATAGCTTCAATTCAGCCGTTCATGGACCTGTGCTGGTTTGAAACCTTTCCTGTCATGAGGTCGGGAGAGTACATGCAAAAATTCCAGGCCCTTGCGGAAAAATCAGGAACCAGGAGAACCTCTGACCCGGAATATGAAGAAGTTCTCGAAGAAGAAAATGAAGAAATCATGGAGCAAATTGAAGGACTTGAAAAGAGGGTTCAGCGCCTGGAACACCATTCATTCATCCAGCATGAAGACACTACCTGAAGGCACAAACTGACCACGCAGGCCAAAAAAGAAGAAAAAGGGGAAAAATACTCACTTCATGAATCATTTTTCAAGCGCAGATGTAAACTTGTCTTCGCCCATGCGGTAGATGTGCCAGCCTTCCACAGGCCCTGCCCCGAAGTATTCGTAGAATTCCCTTGCAGGGTTCCAGTCAAGCACGACCCATTCCACCCTACCGCAATTCCTTTCCTTTGCCAGTTTGATGCAGTTGAGGAACATGGCTTTTCCGATCCCTTTCCCACGGAATTCGGGTTTTACGTAAATGTCCTCAATATAGAGCCCCTGTTTCCCCACAAAGGTTGAGAAGTTGTGGAAGAAGACCGTAAAGCCGGCAGGCACCCCGTCAAGCTCTGCAAAAAAGACCTCGGCATAGGGCCGTTCCCCGAACATGGACTCCACGAGGACTTCTTCGGTGGCCTCAACCAGGTGAGAAAGCTTCTCGAACTCGGCTATGCCTTTGATGAACTCAAGGATGAGGGGAACGTCTTTTTTTTCGGCGATGCGGATGTTCAGGTTGGGATTGTTTTCTGTGCCAGTCATTTTTATTCCTTTTTTCCTTTGTTTTGAAATCATGATGAAATATTGATCGAATTAAGCGAATTAATTGAATTAGTGAATCGAAAAGTCGAACGATCAAATAAAGCAAACATTCTAACGAATCGAACTGATGCAATAGGGTATCGGCTCATTTTTTAATAAGTTTTTTATTTAGGAGCGGTACTGAATGAGTAAATGGGTAAAGTAAACAAAGCCGGCATCCGGGAGTTATAAGCCAAAACTCAAAACCCGGGCAACCGCCGAGTGCCAGCCCCATGCCCACCCACGCTCTTCGCAGACGAGCGGCATTTGCTGTAGTAAAATGATGAAAAAGATGCAGAAAAAGAAATACTGTAAACGTCTGGCTTGAAAAGAAGGTAAGTAGAAGGTAAGTACCTGAGATGTGACATCCCGATTTTGGCGTTGGAAAATGTTGAGCACTTATGGATATTATTTTCATAATTGCCCTTTATTTTTATGTTTGGGAAAGAGCCGTTTGCTACGCAAACGGAGGTTTCTCAGCACGATATTCAGTAGCCAACTGTTTACCTGGCTGTTGGATAGGGAAAAATAAACTAACGATGCCCGAGAAACTTGAAAAATTCACATAAAAAGAAGAGAAGGCTAAAGATAGGATTTCAGGAAGGAATGGAATCCCGGTTCCATTCCCATGGAGTTAAAAAATGAAGGTTTTGGCCTGAACTGGTCTAACCCGAACTGGCATAACCCGAACCGACCTGAACCGACCTGAACCTTTACTCTTCTTCCTTTTTCTCAAAAGCTTCTTTTACGATTTTTACGGCGCAGAGTTCCCCGCACATGGAGCAGGCTTCACTCTCTGTTTTGCGGGCATCCCGGATCTTGCGGGCGCGGTCCCCGTCGATGGCGAGTTCGAACTGCTTTTCCCAGTCCAGATCCCGGCGGGCGTAGGCCATTTCGGTGTCCTGTTTCCAGGCGCGATCGCGCTGGCCTTCCTTGATCAGGTCGATGGTGTGGGCAGCTATTTTTGTGACGAGAGTGCCTTCCTTAATGTCGTCCAGGGTGGGGAGGGCGAGGTGTTCGGAGGGAGTTACCATGCAAAGGAAGTCAGTCCCGTACATCCCGGCAACGGCCCCCCCGATTGCCCCGGTGATGTGGTCGAAGCCCGGGGCGATGTCAGTTACCAGGGGTCCCAGGAGGTAAAGGGGAGCTCCGTCACAAAGTTCTTTCATGCCCCGGACACTGAGCTCGATCTCGTTTAACGGGACGTGGCCCGGCCCTTCCACGAAGGTCTGGACATCGGCTGCGCGGGAACGTTTTACGAGTTCCCCGAGGGTGATGAATTCCATGAACTTCGGACGGTCGGAGGCATCGGCAATGCAGCCCGGACGCATGCTGTCCCCCAGGCTCAGGGTCATGTCGTATTCCTTTGCAATCTCAATGAGGTAGTCGAATTCGGCGTAGAAGGGGTTATCTTCCCCGTTGTGGAGCATCCAGGCAAGGGTGAAGGACCCGCCCCTGCTGACCACGTTCATGATCCGGTCGCTCTGGCGCAGGCGCTCAAGGGAGTTTAAGTTGACCCCGGCATGCACGGTAACGAAGTCCACGCCCTGTTCGGCATGTTTCCGGACGGCGTTGAACATGTCGTCGGAAGTCATCTCGACCACGGTCTTCTGGGAGGCTGCGGCCTGGTAGATCGGGACGGTCCCGACCGGGATTTCCACGGCATCGAGGATACGCCTGCGAATCTCGTTCAGGTCCCCGCCGGTGGAAAGGTCCATGACGGCATTTGCACCGTAAGCTTCGGCAGCTTTTGCTTTCTCGACTTCGGCTTCGATGTCGACGTAGTCTCTTGAAGTCCCCACATTGGCGTTGATCTTCGTGCTCATGAACTTGCCGATCCCCACAGGCAAGGTTTCCCGCCTGTTGTTCCGGGGGATAGCGATGAGGCCCTTCGCCACGCATGAGCGGACAGTCTCAGGATCGATTCCTTCGGATTTTGCCACGGCTTCAATGGCAGGGGTTATGATCCCCTTTTTCGCGTCTTCCATCAGTGTCATTTTTACTCCATGAGATGAGGTGAATGCGGATAATAATAAGAGCGGAACTGCCGGATAAAACGGCCTGGTGCAAACCAGCTAAACAGGTCAACCGGGCAAACCAGTTATTCAGACCGGCAAAGCAAAACGGTCCAACTATAATGAATAATCTGTACGTTCCCTGATTGTAAAGTAGAACAAACAATATACTGATATATAGCTTTTCATCTTGCAGGGGCTTCCCAACAAACTATAAATGACAAAATATATAAATAATGTGCAGATCACTATAGGAATATATAATGTGTGAACATCATAGATAAACAAACATAAGTATAAAATTTGTATTGCTTGCACATGCCGCTTAAAAAGCGGAAAAAATCCGGCTAACGGCAACTAATATATAAAGGCGCGGGGTTTTTACTGCTAAGATTTCAGAACCGGAGCCGTGAATTACTCGAAAAATTACCTGGGGAATCAATCAAAGGATTATTCGAAAAATTACTCGGGGAATCAATCGAAAAAATCTCTCTTATGTTACTATCCTGATCACAAATATCCTAATCACAAATATCCTAATCACAAATATCCTAATCACAAATATCCTAATCACAAATATCCTAA
>CBFCWE010000091.1:0-16230 GCA_965601435.1 uncultured Methanosarcina sp. | reverse complement strand
ATGAAAACATGAGAACTTAAGATGAAAACATGAGAACTTAAGATGAAAACATGAGAACTTAAGATGAAAACATGAGGCGGAAAGGCACAAAATAACTCATGAGAGATTTAGCGGAGCCTGTGAACCGGAAGCATTCTGCGGAGAAACAACTCCATCAGCAGGTAATTCAAACATAAAAACAGAGCCTTTTCCGGGTTCGCTCTCCACCCGGACATTTCCCCCATGCATTTCAACGAACCTTTTGACCAGGGCCAGGCCGAGTCCCGTCCCTTCATAGCGGCGGTTCAGGAAGTAGTCGAGCTGCTTGAAAGGCTGGAAGAGGTATTCCTGGTCTTTTTTCGAGATCCCTATCCCGGTATCCGCTACTGAGACCCGCAGCATATTGCCTGCCTTTTCCGCCGAGACGGTCACGGACCCTCCCTCGGGAGTGAACTTGATGGCATTGCTTATAAGATTATAAAGGACCTGTTTGAACCTTATTTTGTCCGCGGTGATGGTTGTGAGCCGTTTGTCAACCCTGAACTTCAGGGTTAATTTCTTTGCGGATGCCCGCGGTCCGGAAACTCTATTAATTTCGTCCAGTACATTTGCAACCCTGAAAGTCTCGGGTTCAAGTTCTGTTTTTCCGGCTTCAACCTTGGAGAGGTCAAGGATATCATTTATAACTTTCAGGAGCCTCTTTCCGCTGTTGTGTACGTTCTGAATATATTTGGTCTGGCGTTCATTTAGGGTTCCGAAGGAGCCTTCAAGCAGCAGGTCCGAAAAACCTATAATGGAATTCAGGGGCGTCCTCAATTCATGGCTCATAGTGGAAAGGAACTCGTTCCTGGTCCGGCTGGAATCTTCGGCAAGCCTGGCTTTTAACACCGCCTCTTCGGCCAGTTTCTTACCGGTAATATCCCGGCTAACCCCCACAATCCCGATAAAGTTTCCTGCCTCATCATAAAGAGGGACTCTGACAGTCTGCAGGAAGACGGGTCTGTTATCCAGGGAATCGATCCACTTTTCAACCGTGCTGACCTTCCCCTTTTCGAAGCATTCCTTATCCACGTCCCCTATATAGCCTGCCATACTTTCAGAGTAAAGGTCGCAGGCTTTCTTCCCCACGACCTCTTCTTCCGGCTTCCTCATAAGCTTTGAAAAAGCGGGATTGCATCCCAGGTAAGTCCCCTCAGCGTCCTTAAAAAAAACAGCATCCGGAATTGATTTTAACAGCCCGGACAAAAGCGACCTTTCCCTACCCAGCTTCTCCTGGGCAGTTTCCCTTTCCAAGACTTCGTTTTTTAACGTTTCAACACTTGACAGCGTAGGCATCCATTTAATCAGTCCGGCTCCGACCAACAGGTAGCCGACTATCCCCCCCAGGACATCTTCCAGGACAGTTTCATAAACGGTGCCTTCCAGGTACCCCTCCAGAAGCCAGAAATCATCGCCTGCGTCCGTCAGACGGCCAACGAAGATCAGAAAAAAACCGATGATAATCAGGAGACACCCGCTTCTGGAAATTTCCGCACTTTTCTTCCCAAAACTCCATAAATAAAATATGATGAATAAGAGAGTTAAAGCGCTTATAAGTTCCAGAGCCATGTTGCCCATGAGCCATCACCTTGGGAATAAATTATTGATATTGCCGCCTCTTGGAATCAAAAACAGAAGATCGAAAAAAATATAATCGACATCATTAAACCTAAAATCATCGATAACCTTCTGATAATTTTAACATTGTACTGCTGGAGACTCCGTATATATTTATATATAGAATATGGATTACCAGATATAAATTTTGTTATGAAATATATTGTAGTTTTTCAGGAGACAGGGGGAAGAGGGAGGACAGATATATGACTGAGATATGACCGAGATATGACAGAAATATAACAGAGATATGACAGAGATATGATAGAGATATAACAGAGATATGACAGAGATATGACAGAGATATAAACATTTTTCAGGAAGGGAAACATCTTTAATAAACAAAATCTTTTTTCCCTCTATTCAGGAGGCAGCATACCTTTGATGATTGCAGGAATTGATGAAGCCGGAAAAGGCCCCGTAATCGGGCCCATGTGTATAGGAGGCGTCAAAATAGATGAATCCAGAGCCCACGCTTTGAAAGTGCTCGGGGTTGCGGATTCCAAGAAGTTGACCCCGAAAAAAAGGGAGCATCTAGAAACCCAGATCAGGAAGTATGCTGATGAATGCTTTGTCGTGGAAGTCAGCCCCTCCCAGATCGACGAACTCCGGAAGCTCTTTACTATGAACGAGATCATGGTTATCTGCTTTTCAAAGGTTCTTGAAAAACTCCAGCCTGACGTCGCCTACGTCGATGCTGCCGACGTGAAAGCCGAGCGTTTTGCCGAAAACCTGCGCAAACAGTACGCAAAAAGCTGCCCGGAAAAGGCGAAAGAAATTGAAATCACTTCCAGGCATAAGGCTGATGCCATTTACCCCGTGGTCTCGGCCGCTTCAATCATCGCAAAGGTCCGGCGGGATAAGCTGATCGAGGAACTCAAAAAGGAATGGGGCGCGGATTTCGGGAGCGGATACCCATCTGACCCGAAAACGAAAGCTTTCATGCTTAAATGGGGAAAAGAACACGGGGGCGAATTCCCGGAAATTGTCAGGCAGTCCTGGCAGACGGTGGAGAATATAAGGGCCGAGCTGAAGAAGGATTGAATTCTTATATTAAAAACAATCCGTAATTTTTTTATTTTGCAGGCGGAAAGTTCCCTTCCTCGACTCCAAAGGAGGCAGGGAGGGGTAGTTTACACTTCCCCGTCAAGTCCATTGATCACTGAGGTATTGTTCGGGTAAGGGATGGATATGAAGTTCCAATCAGGATAGAGCAGGACTCCATTCTCTTCCGGGACAGGTTCTGACACAGGTTCTGACACAGGTTCTGACACAGGTTCTGACACAGGTTCTGGAACAGGTTCTGGAACAGGTTCTGGAACAGGTTCTGGAACAGTTACCTCGCTGTCTCCCTGGATAGTGACCGGCTCCGCTTCGATAGCCGAGACATTCGCATTGATGTAGTATGTGTCCTCGCTCGGCTTCAGGGACAGTTCCACTTCATAGGC
Source organism: uncultured Methanosarcina sp. (assembly GCA_965601435.1). GTDB lineage: Archaea > Halobacteriota > Methanosarcinia > Methanosarcinales > Methanosarcinaceae > MTP4. Next base: position 13,147 of record CBFCWE010000091.1, on the reverse strand, counting down.
CACAGAACGGCCTTCTCCGGCTGCAAAGTTCCCTATCCAGACCCATTGCACTTTGAGTGGTTTGAAAATGGCTCCGCCACCCTCGATTTCACTTATGCTCAAGCCTTCAGGCAGGTTTTCGTCCAGGGCCGGGGCAACCAGTTCAGCGCCTGCAGTCATGTTAACAGTAACTCTGAAAGTATCCCCGGGAGCCAGGTAGTTTGCGGACATGCTCCTGTTAGCACTAATTTCTCCTGGAGCAAGTCCGGGAACGGCCAGAAGCAGAAGTGAAAATACAAAAATAAAGAGCAGGAAAAATCCCATTACAAATTTTGCCCTTTTTCTCCCCTCCCTTTTCCCCCCTGTAGGTCCTGCTTTTCTCCCATTTCCAGATTTATGCCTATCTTCGGCTTTGCTCCCATTTTCAACTTTATTCACGTTTCACCCCCTTTATCCTCAGCCATCTCTACTTTCTCAACCATTGCCCTTTATCCTCAGCTTTCTACCCTTTCTTCACTGTTGCAATTTTTGCCAATAATCTTCCCCCGTTTCCTAGCCATAGATAGATCAGTTAAGTTCCTGCAGTATTTCCCGATTTAGCTCTGCTCCTGTCCCGGGCATAGGCATACCGATCACCCAGGTGTTCGCCCCTACCTCGAATTCGGCAAACGCAATGAAGTCTATTCCCTGGGAACTATGGTTATTCTACCGGTTTTTCCGGCCTTCAGGCTCTGCTTCCGTAACATTCACTAAATCGGGTTTTGTCAGGGTATCCGAACCTGCGCTGTTATTGGCGGTCAGGGTAACTGTGTAAAGGCCGGGTTCAGTGTAGGTATGCAACGGATTCGGGCCGGTATAATCGGTAACATTGTCCCCGTTGACGTCCCAGGAAAGGGAGCTTGCATTTTCCGAAAGGCTGGTGAACTGGACCGTAAGAGGCGCAGGTCCTTCCGTCCTGTTTACAGTAAAGTTGGCAACCGGCAGCGGCACGGCAGGTAGCAGAAACTCATACATGGCAAGAGCATCCGCCCGGCCGTACCCGAAGGTCTCGTCCTTTTCGGGCTCCCCGAGGTCCACCGCACTCTCAAGGAGGACGGTCCGGATTTCAACTTCCGGCTTTTCCGGAAACCCGCTCCAGACAAGCCCTGCAAGTCCTGCAATGTGCGGAGCTGCTGCACTTGTCCCGAAAAAAACAGGAGGGAAATCACCTGCACCTGAGACCTGCACCCCGTCAATACCTGCAATATCCGGCTTTTCCCGGAGCTCGAAAGAATTGTGGTAGATCGAAACCGGGCCCCGGGAAGAGGACATTTGTATGTCGTCATTCCCCTGGTCAGCGGCATTGATCGCCCCCACACTTACAACCTGCGGAACTGCAGGGTGCCCGTAAATGGAGTCTTCCGCAACCAGGTTGTTGGCATACAGGAAAGTCCCGGAAAAAGGATAGACAAAAACCTCAAGCACCCCGGGGTCCCCGGTAACTTTCTGGACAAGCACTGCAACGTTTTTCCCTGTCTGCTCCGTGTTCAGGTAGGTCAATGCCTCTATCGGGAGGTCATTTCCGTCCTGTATATCAGTGCTCCAGGAAATAATTCTCCCGCTAACCAGGTCGCCCAGATAGAGGTCGTAATCGTTTTCGGATTTTCCCCATTCATCGTTCCACTGAAAGACAACGATAATCGACCCGCCGGGGGGGACAAAACCGTACAGCCATTTCGTCTCTCCGGTCCCTCCGCTGAAATCATGGAAATTTGTCCCGACAGGATCGAACTCACCCTGGTAATGACTGAGGGCATCGTTCCCCGCAGCGCTCACATACAGGGTATCATTGCTTTCGACAACGCCCTTTACATGCGATGCAACAACCCCGTCCTCAAAAAAAGGTTCGAAAATCCAGCCGATATCGTCGCAGATGATATCACAGCCCGCCCCTGCAAGGGCATCGACCGCATTATTAAACGCTATGACATTATTTCCGGAATCATGGAAATACAGTTCTGCCCCGGGAGCTATGTCGTGCACGATTTCAAGCATTGCAGTCCCTTCGTCCCCTCCTTCGGAATTGCTTAAAACGCTTACATTGGTCGGAAGGTCCCCGGAAGCCACGGCATCTGCAAGGTTGTCAACCCCGTTCGAAATAATCCCGATCCTGATCCCTTCTCCTGTCAGGCCGTGTAGGGCTCTTACATCATCACAATTGAGAATTGCATCCCCTTCCGTGGTGTATGTGCCTGTCCTTATAACCGGAGGCATAACCGTTCTTACACACTGTACGGATTCCAGAGAGGCAAGTTGTTCAAAGGAATCAACCCTTACCCATGCCGCCATAAGGTGGTTTTCTTCGTCCCTGCCCGTGACCTTCTCCACATAAGAGTCAGCGCAGTCGGTCCCGTTTTCCGGGTAGAAGCGCACATAGACATGGACCAGGTCGGCTCCCTGAAGCCCGAAATCTGTTTCGTCCTTAGCAGGTCCACAATTAACAGATTCACCATCAACAGGTTCACAACCAGCAGATTCACCATCAACAGGTTCACTATCAACAGATTCACTATCAACAGATTCACTATCAACAGATTCACTATCAACAGATTCACCCTCAACCGGTTCACTATCAACAGATTCGACCTTATAAGGCCTACAATCAACAGATTCGTTTTCAACATATCCTTCAATGTACATATCGTTGACACGGGCATGATGGTCATCAGAATAAACAAAAAGGTCATTGGCATGGACGGACTGTTCGTCAACACGGGTAATCTGGTTTAAGCTTTCCATCTGCCCTATCAGGGCTTTGCGGGTCATGCCCGGAGGCAGGAAATTATCATCGGTTAACTGGAGCAGGTCCGTTGACAATTTTTTCCGGGCTTCCGTAAGGGATGATAGGTCTATTGTATCAGGGTTCATTATACCTGGATCTAAAACCAGGTCTGAAGGGCCCGTGTAATTCTCTATATCGGCTGCAGGAAATCCGGTAACATTTTCATTTTCCGTATTCGGATATGGCCCTGCAGTGCAGGGAATACTTAAAAGCAAAAAAACAAAAAGTATGACTGAAAAAGTGCGGCGTTTTCCGGAAATCACCCCTCTAACCCTCCAAATGCGATTTTGTTTTCCAGATACCCGGTTACCAGAAACTTCAGAGTCCTGAATTCCCCCAAACCCGAAGCATAGTTCCGGCTACAAATTTTCAAATTATAAAAAAATTAATATAAATACTATAAATTCTTAGCTTAAATGAGATAACGTTTTTGAAGTATATGTTCTGAAAACTGTTTCTGATCATTGAGGGTTATTAAAGAGTTCAGCCATATTCCAGCTCCAGTCCCACCCCTACCTCATTCAGGTTGACAACTTTTGCAAGTTCAATTTTCGAGGAAAGGTCCGTGCAGTGGCAGGCGTGGACGCATTCAGGCTTCAGGTTCTGCAGGTATTCGAGGGTCCCCTGTACCTGTATCTCAGGAGGTTCCAGCAGGTGAAAGCCCCCGATGATGTCAAGGACCCTTTCTTCCCTGCAAACTTCTTTTGCATATTCGATTATGTTGCAGATGCCTGAATGGGAACAGCCGGTGATGACCACCAGGCCTTTTCGGGTCTTGCAGGCCAGGGCCGTGTCGTCAAAAAGAAGGTCGGATTCCTCGTACCCTTCGGCATTCAGCACATCCCCGAGGGCGTCCCTGCCCTCAAAAACGTATCTACGGGGAATTTCTCCCAGAAACACGAGGTTTTCGTTCAGCCAGAGGGGAGTGGAAGAAAGCCGAAGTTCGAAATGCGCTTCCAGTTTTTCACGGGAAAAGAGGCTTCCGATTTCTCCTACCCCATCCATCCGTTTGCTCCTGAGAGCCAGGGGGTGTGCAACCAGGCTCGGAGACCCCTGGGGAAGACCTTCTATGCGGGCTTCCGTAAAATGCCTGACCAGCGGGTCAAGCCCCCAGGTATGGTCCAGGTGTCCGTGGGAAAAAACAAGAAAATCTATGTCCAGCAGGTTGATGCCCATTTTCCGGGCGTTTGTAATAAAAATGTCCGAGTAGCCCACATCGAAAAGGACCTTCAAACCGGAATCTTCAATCAGGAGGGAGAGCCCGGGTTCAGCCAGGAAGTACCTGTCTATCAGGGTGTTATTGTCGACCAGGACTGTGAGCTTCATACCCGGATATTTGTTACTGAAGTATAAAACCTGATCCATAAAGCCGGATATAAAGTAGTAACAAACAATAAAATGTAAAAATGAAAAAAAATAATAAAAAATAATAAAATAAGAAAAAAGAACAAAAGAAGAAATGAAGAAAAAATAAGAAAAGAAGAAAAGAAGAAAATAAGAAAAAAGAAAAAAGAAAAATAAGAAGAAAAAAAGAAAAATGAAAAAAGAAAAATAAGAATAAAGTTAATTTTAGAATTTTTCGGTTATGTATTCAGCCATGGACTCGAAGATCTTACGTCCTTCATCGGAGCCGAGCACGGCTTCGGATGCCCTTTCGGGATGGGGCATGAGTCCGAGGACGTTTCTGGTCCCGTTCACGATCCCTGCGATGTTTTCAAGGGAGCCGTTGGGGTTGACCTCGTCTGTTACCTTTCCTGCTTCGTCCGCATAGCGGAATACGACCCTTTCGTTTTCGTCAAGGTCTGCAAGGGTGGCTTCTTCAGCATAGAACTGGCCTTCCATGTGAGCAATCGGCATCCTGATGACCTCGCCCTTCCTGAACTTCGAGGTAAAGGGAGTGTCCGCAGTTTCGACCCTTAGATAGGACCAGTGGCACCTGAACTTGGGGTATTCGTTGGTGGTAAGGGCTCCGTTCAAAAGCCCTGCTTCGGTGAGCACCTGGAAGCCGTTGCAGATCCCGAGCACGGGTTTTCCTTCAGCTGCCAGCTTTTTTACGGAATCCATAATAGGGGTACGTCCGGCAATGGCTCCTGCCCTCAGGTAGTCCCCGTAAGAAAAGCCCCCAGGGACCACAACCCCATCAAAACCACTCAGGTCTTCTTCCTTGTACCAGACAGTTTCGGCATCCACACCGATTACCTCTTTCAGGACGTGCAGTACGTCCAGGTCGCAGTTAGTGCCCCCGAACTGAACAATGGCAATCTTCATCTTTTTCCCTCAAATCTTCCTTTCAGCCTATTCAAAGCCTTCTCAGCATTTAGATCCTTTAAGCACTTCTTTTGTACTATCCGTGACCTGCTCAGTTCAGCTCTTCGAGCTCGATCCTGTAGTTCTGGACGATGGGGTTTGCGATGAGCTTCTGGCACATCTCATCGACCTTCTGCTCTGCAGCTTCGGCAGATTCGGCTTCAAGCATGATTGTGTACAGCTTTGCGGTCTTCACGCTCTCGGCTGCATAGCCAAGATGGTCGAGTGCTCTTTTGATAGTTGTGCCTTCGGGGTCAAGCATGCCTGCCTTCTGTTCAATGGTCACTGTTGCCTGGTACTGCATTTTTGTAAGCCTCAATTTTCTGAGTTATTTTATGATCGATGTAATTTCTTATTGATGATCTTTTACTGGAGTATTAGTTATTTGAGGATTTTTATTTAAAGATCGGTATTTTGAGATCATTAATGATAACATTATTGAATGATCGCTATTTGATAATCTTATTTAATGACCATTATTTGATGGCCTCTGTGATCTGGAGATCATTTGAAAGTGATGAGTTTCTGTAGGTAATTTACAGGTAAGCAATTACCGGTCGCACAATAATAAATATACGTTGCTTAAAAAGGTTGCGTATATTGGAGGGCAGAGATAAAAAGCTTCCTTTACACGAAGGTTCAGCTCCAAAGTTTTTTAACTTGCTACTCCTGCCCTACAGGTTCAAGACAGCGTTATTATAATAAAAAAGTACAGGGATAGAAAGTTTTAAGAGTATATAACTCATATATATAAATGGGGTGATATACTGGACTCCGGTGAGAAAGAAAGCTGGAAATAGGATCTGCATTTGACCAGGCAGCTCGTGCTCTGCAAACACGGCGTCCTGCGGGGCAGCAACTGCTGCCGGGAGTACAGACCGGAAAACAACCTGTACACCACGCGCTGCTGCTGCCAGTACTGTGAAAATTCGATCTGGCTCGGGAACGAGAAAAGCGCCAGGAACCCCTTCGCAGCCCTGGCGAGCGATCCCGCCTATGCTGTTGAGGTTGTTCGGGAAAAGTCCCCCGGTTGAAGAAGTCGAAGCAGGGTTTGGTTTTGCAGCCTGATAAAAGGAATCAAAAATATACCCAAATTAAAGTGAAGTAAAAACGGAATCTTTATTTATATTCCATGTGCCTTCCGGAAAGTTCCGGAAAGTAACCCGCATGTCATTCAAGTCAAATTTTCTATTTTACGCTGATCAAAAGATTTTCCTTCAGGTAAGTAAGTTAGAGAGAGGAAGCCAAAACCTCCATAAATTCATAGCTTCACGAAACCCCGAGCTCTCACCGCTCGTGCCTGCACGAGCGGCTTTTTCATAAAATTCATGAGTAGAAAAGAGGAGATCCAATTCAAAATGATATAGGACTTATGTAGTTAAACCAAAAACCAGTGGCATGGGCACCAAACAGTCTAAATAACAATATTCTTGATAAGGTCTCAAGCGCTTGTTTTTACTTCTCAAGTGCGTAACTTCTATGATACTTTGCCGTGATTGGAATTTAAATTCAAAATGCTTCTGTGCCGAGATTGGAATTTAAAACCAAAATGCTTCTGTGATTGAATTCAATTTTCACATTTAACTTTTTGGAAAAGGCCGTCTGCTTCGCAGACGGTGAGAGCGCCGGTACCTGAAAAGTAGATAAAAAAAGGTTTATGGGAATAAGTTGATACCGAAAAAACGTTTGCTCCATAGGGATATTCCTTGAAGAAAACATGAGTGCAGGTATGCTGTTCTCTTTATGTTCATTCTTCTCAGTCCATCCTCTGTATGCTATTCTGAAGCAAAGTAATAAATATGGAATTAGAGTTTATTGCAACCCCGTAAACCAGAACCTAAAAAACTGATCTCCAAAAAACTGATCTCCAAAAAACTGATCTCCATAAAGGTGTATGCAATGTGTGGAATTGCCGGTGCGGCAGGAACCCCGGATAGTGGACCCGGAGTGAGAAAGATGCTTGAAATCCTCGGACATAGGGGACCTGATGCCTGCGGGGTTCATACTGTAGGAGACATAAGTATCGGAAACACCCTGCTAAAAATTACAGGGGATATGCCCCAGCCCCTTGTAGGAAAAGGTGCTTTTGTGCTTAATGGGGAGGCTTTTAATTTCCTGGAACTGGCATCCGAAGAAGAGGTCAGGACCGATTCCGACACCGAACTGCTTTTTTCAATGATAGAAGCCAGGGTAGGGGAGGGAAAAACTCCCATTGAAGCCGTTTATTCTGTCCTTTCCCGTGTAAACGGGGACTTTGCCCTGGCATATGCCTGCGGAAACGAACTCTTACTTGCCCGTGACCCCGTTGGGGTAAAGCCCCTTTTTTACTGTTTCAGGGACAATATGGAGCGCAGCGAGAGTTGCAATATCACGGGGAACACTGAGAACACGGGAAGCCCTGAAATTGCCTTTGCGTCCGAAAAAAAGGCACTTCATGCCCTGGCTTTTGAGACCGGTGGGGAAGATTCCGGGTTCAAACCTTTTCCCCCGGGGCTTGTCCTGAGCATCAATACCGAAAACGGGGGAACCGCTGAGAGGTCCCTGAAAATCCGGCCCCCCGAAAGGCGGATTTCCGAAGAAAAGGAAGCCGTTTTCAGCCTCAAGAAAGCCCTTGAAAGAGCTGTGGGACTCCGCCTTACCTCCCATTCGGGAATCTCATTTTCCGGCGGAATTGACAGTGCCCTTGTGGCTGCCCTGGCCAGGAAAATAAAACCGGGTCTTCCACTCTATGCGGTGGGACTTCCGGGTTCCCATGATATAAGACAGGCAGAGTACGCGGCAGAAGCCCTGGGGTTGGAGGACTCCCTTATAACCCATTTCCTTTCGCCTGAGGAAATCGAAGCTGCCGTCCCGCAGGTAATTTACTCAACCGAATCCACGGACCCCATGAAAATTTCCATCGGGCTCCCGCTCTACATAGTCTCGAAAATTGTGCGGGAAAGCGGGGGAAAGGTTCTCCTTACGGGACAGGGAGCCGACGAGCTTTTTGGCGGATACAGGCGGCACGAGGCTTTCCTTGAAGAAGGCGCAGATGTGCTTGACCGGGAGATATTTTCCGACCTTGAAAACATTTCCGCGATTAACCTCGAAAGGGACGACATGGTCACCATGGCAAACGCCGTGGAACTGCGGGTACCGTTCCTGGACCGGGAAGTGATAAAAGTGGGGCTTGCAATCCGCCCTGAACTGAAGGTCCTGAAAACGGACGGAGGATACAGCAGGAAACACGTCCTGAGAAAAGCGGCTGAAGGTTTCCTCCCTCCCGAAATTCTCCGGAAGGAAAAGAAAGCTATGCAATATGGGACCGGGGTCCAGAAAGTCCTGGATAAGCTTGCCAGGGATGCGGGATTTCCGAAAAAGGAAGGGAAGCACATAGAAAAATACCTGGGCTCGGTTGCCAGGGAAAAGGGTTTCAAGTTCTAACCGGTTTTCGAGCTTTGTACCGGGTTTTGAGGTTAGCCGGGATTCAACTAGAATTTAAAGGGGTTTAGACTGGAGAAATAAACAGGATTTGTAGCCCACGGGCCGGAATACCGAAACAATTTTAATTTTTCAAGGCATCAGAGAAAAAGCAGAAGCAAATCAATAACTATAAACAGTTTAATAGTTATATTCTGCATAGAAAATTATCACATTAAATTTATAATCAATATTTCAGGGGGAATTCCTTATAAAAATAGCAATTACTGGAAAAGGCGGCGTTGGAAAGACAACTTTTTCGGGTACTCTGGCAAGAATGCTTGCAAGGGACGGATACGAAGTGCTGGCAATAGACGCGGACCCGGACATGAACCTGGCGTCCTCACTTGGAGTCGAGACCCCTCCAAGACCCCTGGCCGAGTACAAGGACCTGATTCAGGAACGGGCCGGGACGGAAGGAGGAGCCTTTATCTACAACCCGAAAGTCGACGACATCGCCAGCAAATACGGGGTCATCGGGCCCGATGGTGTCAGGATGCTCGTCATGGGCACGGTGGACCGGGGAGGCAGCGGGTGCATGTGCCCGGCGTCAGCTTTCCTGCGGGCTCTCCTGCGTCACCTGATGCTCAAAGATAAGAGCGCCGTGATCCTGGACATGGAAGCCGGAATCGAGCACCTGGGAAGAGGCACCACCCGGGGCATGGACCTTATGATCGTGGTTGTGGAACCCGGGGCAAGGTCTCTGGAAACTGCAGAGAGGATCAAGAAGCTCTCCTCTGAAATAGGGGTAACTAACCTCGTAGCCGTTGTAAACAAAGGCGGGTCCGAGAAAGTGATTGAAATGCTCAATAAGCTCGGCATCCCGGTCCTCGGGGAAATCCCCTTTGACACCCAGCTCATGCATGCCGACCTGGAAAAGCAGGCTCCTATTGACGTAGGGGGCGAAGCCGTGGAAGCCATCGGCAAGATCAAGGAAAAGCTGATGGTAATCGTTGAAGAAATCCGGGCCGAAAAAGCGAAAGAAAAGAAAGAAGTGAAGTGAAAAGACCGGAAGATTCCGGTCCTACTTTTTTGTCCTGCTTTTTTAACCTGCTTCAAGCTGAGTTCGACCGAAGTCAACTCTAACCGAAGTCAACTCTAACCGAAGTCAACTCTAACCGAAGTCAACTCTAACCGAAGTCAATCATGACCAAAGTCAATCATGACCAAAGTCAACTCTAACCAAAATTAACCCTGAGCGAAGATAATTTGGGTGCGATTCAGTTGAGATTCAGTTGAGATCCAGTTGAGATTCAATTAAAATACTTATCAGGAGAGTCCTCCGCCCCTCCTTCACTATAAAGGATTGCCAGGAGTTTCAGCTTTTTCTCTCTTATAAGGCCATCAGTCGGATCAATTTCGAGAGCCTTGTCGTAACACTCAACCGCATCTTCTAACTTTCCCATAGCTTCGAAAGAAATGCCTTTCTGATACCAGGAAAAAACGTCCCTGGGGTTGATTTTAAGAACCTCGTCATAGCATTCTACAGCTTTCTCGAACTTCCTTAAGTTGTTGAAGGCAAACCCCTTGAGGCACCAGATACCCATATTATCAGGATCGACCTCAAGCGCCCTGTTGTAACAGGCCAGGGCTTCTTCGGATTTCCCCATTCTGTCCAGAGAAAAACCTTTCTGGAGCAGGGCATCGGTACAGGCAGGGTCTAATTTCAGGGCTTCATCATAGAGCCTGAGCTTTTCGTCGTAATCATTGGCTTCACCTGCCTTTTTTAACAGCTGGGGGGGACTCATTACCCTGGATCCGATCTCGGATTCCCCCTCCGAGGCAGCTTTCCCGGTCTCATTTGTCCGGCTTTGTTCAATCCGGTCCTGTTCATCCATTGAATTATCTTCTGTCATTGTGCAACCCTCATGTTTCCCAAATTGAGTTCTATCAGGACCCCCGTAAGATTCATTTTCCATTTTCCATTTTTCATACTGTTTTTGGAATATGAATAGAGGCTTTAACTCATGTTTTCCTCAGGCATATACATTCCCGATTCCGTTAATATTGAATTATATCGGTCATGTCTTATAATAGCATAGTTTGAAAACCGGAATATCGAGGCAGCTTTCCGGAGTAGCGTGAATGAAAAACAACCTTCAGTGCAGCAACTTCAGGTTTTAACGACCTTAGGCAAAGTGATCCGTAGGTGTAACGACCTGTGGTGCAACAGGCCGCAGGTCTAAGATTCCCGGGGGACCGGGAAAACTCAAGCACAAAAACCTGGGCTTGAAACGCTGTCCGAAAATGCTTACAAAATTCATTCCTGAGCTTTTCTTTTTTCCCGGCTGATTTCGGAAAGAGCCTTGAGTTTGGCTTCCTGGGCAGGAAGAAAACCCGGTTTGATTTCCAGGGCCTTGTTGTAACTTTGAAGGGCTTCCCCGTACCTGTGTATTTCGGAGAGGACCAGCCCCCTGTTGTGCCAGAGCCCGGGTTCGGCAGGTACGGACTCGAGAGCAAGGTCATATACATCCAGAGCTTCCTCGAAACGCCCGAGTCCGGAGAGAAGGGTACCTTTGCACGCAAGGGCTTCCAGGTAGTCCGGCCGGATTTCAAGAGCCAGGGTATAGGCTTCCAGAGCTTCTTCTTTCCGGCCGAGGGTTAAAAGGACCGACCCTTTCCCTGCCCAGGCTTCGGCATAGTCCGGGTTCCTCCCGAGGATCCGGCTATAGGTCTCCAGGGCTTCCTCGTACCTGCCAAGGCTCGTCAGGAGCACTCCTTTGTTGTCCCAGGCGATCTCAAAAGCCGGTTCGAGTTTGATTGCCAGGTCATAAGCCTCAAGCGCTTCTTCCAGCCTGCCCAGCTTTCCGAGGATAACTCCCCTGTTGTACCAGACCTTGTAGTCGTCAGGAACCATTTCCAGCACTTCCCCTGTTAGCTGCAGGGCAGTTTCAAACCTTCCGGCCCTGTCAAACAGCACCGCTTTCTGGAAAAGGGCGGTGGCATTTTCCGGATCATTTTGAAGGATTTCATAACAGGTTTTCAGTTCCCCGTAAAGCGGGAAAGAAGCGTAAAGGTCCCTGACCGCCCGGAAAAGGGGTATAAGCCCGTATTCTTTGCCTTTAAACGTAAAAATACCAGTGCAAGCCTCGTAGGTGCAGGTATCCGGCACAGGTTCTCCGGAAGCCTCCTCGACAGATTTATTCTTCCTGTCCAGAAACTCCTGAAAAAAAGAATCAAGCAAGGGAAGAGCTTTAAGGTTGAAAGGGGATTCTTCCGTGATCGAAAGTACATACCTAATTTCTTTCCTCTGCTTTTTATTGTTCCTGGCCCAGAATACCCCTGAGATTTGCCTGAATTCGGTACAGAATTTGCGGACTGTTTCACAGGTATTCCGGGAACCTGCAGGAATGTTCAGCTCCCTGAAAGCTCCAAGTGCAGCTGCGCAGTGTTCCCTGAGGTCCTCCAGGTACCTTTCGGATTTTGAACCGGTTTCACCTGCTGCTGTCCCCGTTCCTTTCCCCTTTCCATAGTTCATGGTTCACTTCCTCTCTTTCCGGATTATTCGAAAATCATTTCCCTTATTTTCCGAATAAAACTGTTTTGAAAACAACAAATTAATTTCAGGTAAAAAAGACAATTGAATGATATTTTAAGTACCTTTCAGTTCGGTTCAGTTATACCCAGTTTAGTTTAGTTTAGTTTAGTTCTGTTCCGTTCAATATCATTCAGTGCATTTCAATATCATTCAGTGCATTTCAATATCATTCAGTGCCTTTTAGTGATTTTCGGTGATTTTCATTTATTACTGAAAGGACATAGTTTGGAATCCTTACTCAAATCGGGTTTGACTTTTCCCTTTTTCGCTATAACAAGATTCACAGCTGAGCCGGGCTTTACTTTCGTTTCCCATTTAGGCTCCTGCCGGATCACGTCTCCGAACAGAACTCCGGCTACAAAAATGCTCTTTTCGGTAACTTCCCCCACGGTCAACCCGGTATCTTCCAGTATTTTCCGGGCATGGTCAAGAGGTTTCCTTATAACACTGGGAACTTCAACGCTGTTTTCTGACTCTGTTTCCCCGGTTCCTGAGGTCTCCGGAGCGCTGACTTTACTTTCTACTCCCAGCACCTCTTCCAGCACCTCGATCGCGCCACTGATCCGGAGAAGAGTCTCATTCAGGTTCTCTTTCCGGACTTCGAGCTCAGCAAGAGCTGTTTCAATTTTGCCCAGGGTTTTTTGCCCGGACTCGTATTCGTTCTTGAGTTCCTTTAAACGCTTTTCCAGCTGCGCCTTCATATTCTTACGAACCCCTCTATTTTCGGTATATTTGGATTTTGATACATTCCGGTTGAGCCTCTTATCAAACTTTTACTTTTATTCAATAATCCGGCTTTTTATTCAATCCTTTTGATTTTATCCGCTATACTTCCTTATCATCCAACCCATTTTAAGTTTTATATTTTTATGCATCAGTCAGAAAACTCCCCTGAAGCCCAACGAACCTAACGAACCTAACGAACCCAACGAACTTAACGAACCCAACGAACCCAACGAACCCAACGAACCCAACGAACCCAACTAGCCCAACGAATCCAACGAATCCAACGAATCCAACGAATCCAACGAATCCAACGAATC
>CBFCWE010000090.1:0-16647 GCA_965601435.1 uncultured Methanosarcina sp. | reverse complement strand
ATGGAATGAACAGTAAATATGGAATGAACAGTAAATATGGAATGAACAGTAAATATGGAATGAACAGTAAATACTAAAAAACGAATTTATAACACAGAGCAATAAATATAAAAAAGATCCTGTTGAAAAATAGTCGATTATAAGATCTTCATCTAAACTATTTTCCCATCAATGTGAAATTATCTCTCTAAATCTATATAATTATTGATCTGTGGTTAAAAGACTTTTCATGACTGTCTGTTTTTATGATAATAGATTCTGAACTGTGATGTATGCCTTTATATTCATCACAGTCCAGCAATTTTAAGGTACACTTCGTTATGAAACTTAGCTTGCACGTCGAAGTTCGGATTTTACCTTATCCTTGAACCGGGTTTGAGCTCTTTGTCGGGCATAAGGGCTGCGACAATGTCTCCGCCGTCATCGGCTGCGAGCATCATGCCGTTAGACTTGACTCCGCAGAGCTTGGTGGGTTTAAGGTTGGCAAGCACGATTATGTTCTTTCCGACCAGTTCCTCGGGGTCGTAGTAGGGAGCCATGCCTGCGACGATTTGCCTGGGTTCGGGCTCGCCGATATCCACTTCGATCCGCAGGAGTTTCCTTGACTTCTTTATTTTTTCGACCACAAGGACTTTTCCAACCCTGATGTCGAGCTTTGCAAAGTCGTCGTACTCAATCTGGGGGAGGGTTTCTTCCTCTTCTTCCTCTTCCTCGGGCTTTGCCTCAGCCTTTTCTTCTGCTGCAGGGGGTTTGCCTTCGGATTTGGCTACTTCCTTTTCTTCTTTGCCTTCCTTTGCTCCTGACTGCTTTGCAATGGCAACCCTGACCCTTTCGCTGGAGATTTCTTCCATTTCTCCTATCTTATCGTCTTCGAGCTTGGTAAAGAGGATCTTCGGTTTTGCAAATCCACTGCCAGCCTTCAGGGGAACGAGGGCATCGCTGTACTGTGCCTCGTGCACGTCTCCTTCCAGGCCAAGGCCTTTCCAGGCATTTTCCATGCTTCCCGGGAGTACGGGCTCGAAGAGCAGAGCAAGGGCCTTTCCGAGCTGGAGGCAGTTGTAAAGCACCTGCCCGCAGGCTTCCTTATCTTCTTTGATAAGTTTCCAGGGCTCGTGGGATTGGAAGTATATGTTCCCGAATGATGCCAGGGCCATGGCAGTGTCAACGGCTTTCTTGAACTCGTACTCATCCATAGCGGCGTTGACCTCGTTGATCGCAGTTTCGATCTTTTCCTTAACTTCCGGCTCGATCTCCCCTTCGGGGATTTTCCCGTAGTTCTTGAAGGCAAAGAGCATTGTCCGGTACAGGAAGTTCCCAAGCACTGCTACGAGTTCGGTGTTGATTTTTTCCTGGAGCACGCGCCAGGAGAAGTTCAGTTCCTTGGTATGAGAAGTGTAGCTTGCCAGGTAGTAGCGCAGGATATCCGGGTGGAAGCCGTGGTCCAGGTAGTCTTCCCCGACCCAGACCACATAGCCCCTGGTCTTGGAGAAGGTCTTGTCCTCGATCTTGACCATGCCTGAGGCCACAACGTCCGTAGGTACGGAGTAGTCGGCGCCTTTGAGCATGGCAGGCCAGAAGATGCAGTGGTGGTAGGTGATATCTCCCCCGATGAAATGGATGATCTCCCCGTTGCCTTTCCAGTACTTCTCCCAGGAATCGTTGGTCTGGGCAGCCCATTCCTCGGTAAAGGCGATGTAGCCTATGGGTGCATCCACCCAGACATAGACCACAAGGTCGTCGTGACCGGGGAACTTAACTCCCCATTCCAGGTTCCGCGTGATACACCAGTCTTCCAGGCCCTGCTTTACCCAGCCAAGTGCGTAGTTCCTGGCGTTGATGGTGCCTCCGAGCTCGTTTGAGAGGTAGTTCATCAGGTAGTCGCTAAATTCGGAAAGCTTGAAGAAGAAGTGCTCCTGCTTGCGGTACTCGGCAGGCCCTCCGCAGATGGTACAAACCGGGCTTTTGAGTTCCCCGGGTTCCAGGTGCTTTCCGCAGCCCTGGTCACATTCATCTCCCCTTGCGGTTTCCCCACAGTGGGGGCAGGCTCCTTCCACATAGCGGTCAGGGAGAGAGCGGTCGCATTTCGGGCAGTAGGCAATTTCTATAGTCTTCGGGTAGACGTAATCCTTTTCTATAAGCCTGTTGACGATGTCCAGGGTCCTGTTGTGGTTTTCAGGGTCGTCGGTGGTCCCGTAGGCGTCAAAGTTAACCCCGAGATGCTTGAAGGTCTCGTCAAAATGTTTGTGGTATGTCTCTACAAGTTCCCCTGGAGTGATCCCGAGCTGCTCGGCGTTAACGACAATGGGGGTGCCGTGTGTGTCCGAACCGCAGACGAAGGTAACGTCCCTCCCTTCCTTCCTGAGGGCGCGGACAAAGATATCTGCGGGCACGTAAGTCCGGAGGTGGCCTACATGGGCCTTTCCATTGGCGTAGGGCAGGCCGCAGGTGACAAGTACGGGTTTATCGGATGATTCTGACATTCTAATCTCCATGTATTTTTTACGGATATATCCCTCTTGGACGTCTGCAATTATAAAATATATTTCGCTTATTGAAGGTTTAAGGGAAGCTTTTTGAAGGGATAGTTTATAGTTTTATGTGTAAAAAGACAATTTCGGTACTTTCGGTACTTTTGGCCGGGATGAGGAATTCTATCTGACCTGTTTTAAGAAGGGTACAATTCCGGGAAAATGAATTCCTCTGCATGATCCTATGAATTTATTTATTGAATTCGTGGGAGAAAAGGTTCCCTTAACTTATATGTCCGATGTATTACCCTCTACGTAGTATCCTCGATGTATTGATCCGGAAGTGGTTTTAAAAGAGATCTCGGAAAGTAATATTAATAATGAATGCCGAAAAGAACTCCTATTCGGATCTCCTGATAACTGAGGGTTTTATTCCCGATTTCCGGCCTTTTAATTTTGATTCCGGATGAATTCTCATTTCCTTATGTCAGGGGCTTGACTAAGTAATTGATTCGTAATAAGATACCGATTCTTAATTTCAAATAGGTTAATATTGATGTTTATCGACGCGAGAGTTAAATCATGGATTCAAATACCTCTTCTTCCCCGGTTCCTGAAAAAAAGAAACGCAACCACATATCTTATGTGGTCGTGGTAATCACCCTGCTTCTGGTTATAGGGGTAAGTATGATGGCAATTATTTACGGCTTCGGCTTTGAAGGGGACCTGGGCACCTCGGATAAGGTGGCCGTAATTTATGTCCAGGGCACCATGCTTACCGGAAACATCCCTTCCGGGCTTGGGTATGCAACCTCTGAAGAAATTTCAGAAAATATCCAGCGGGCTGTGGAAGATGACCAGGTCAGTGCCATAGTGCTCCGGGTCAACAGCCCTGGTGGGTCACCTGCAGCTGCCCAGGAAGTTGTAGGTGAGATCCAGAAGGCTCAGGAAGAAGGAGTCCCTGTGGTGATTTCAATGGGAGATATGGCTGCCAGTGCTGCTTACTACATCTCGGCTCCGGCGGACTACATTATTGCAAACCCTTCAACAAGCACAGGATCGATCGGGGTGATCTGGATCTTCCAGAACATGTCTGCTTTCTATGAGGAAGAGGGCGTTGAGTTTTACATCTCAAAGTCCGGGGAACTGAAAGACATGGGCGGCCCCTGGCGCGGACTCACTGATGAGGAAAAAGAACACGCTGACCGGGTGGTTCTAGAAAGCTATGAAGACTTCGTGGCCCAGATTGTCGAAGGACGGAACATGACGCGGGGCGATGTAAAGGCCCTTGCCGACGGGCGCATATACACGGGGAAAACAGCTAAGGAACTCGGACTTGTAGACGAAATGGGAAACCTTTACGACGCCATTGATAAGGCTGCCGAACTTGGAGGCATCGAAGGGGAACCGAGAGTCGTATATATGAACCGGGCAACCCTCTCAAGGCTGCTCCTGGGCTCGGAATCATCGAGTTCCGATGCTTCGAGTTCCGATTTAGTCCGGCAGTTTGTTAGTTATTATGAAGAAAGCCCCTACGGGAAAATTCAGGCATGAAGTGTTAAAAAGATCGGGAACTATAGTCCTGGACGTAAATATTTACACTTTTATACAATAACCAAGGAAGACACCGAAAACACGGAAGGGTTATGCCCCCATATCCTTTATTCTGTGCTTTCTGTGCTTTCTGTGCTTTCTGTGGTTAAAATTTCACTTGAGATTGGTGAAGGAATTTGGGTTATTGACTATAAATGAAGTTCCCATATTGTTCATTTTTCACTCCTCTTTTTGCCGCTTTTGTCCCGTATTTCCCCTTTTCAGCCTTCTTTTTTATTCATTTTCAGCCTTCAGCCTCATTTCCGGCTTTTCTCCTGCAGATTTTGTCCAGGAGGAGGATGTTGTCAAGCATAAGGGAACAGCTCCAGCCCAGGGGAATTGCCCAGGCAGGCCTGCCTGTGGACTTATCCACCTGTTCGGGGAGGAGCCCTGCACTGGTCGTGCCTGCAAGACTCCATTTAAGGAATCTGATCCCTTCTTCGGTCAGCTTTTTCCGGGTCTCTTCATACTGGTCTGTTTCTTTTTCGTAAGGAAGGCCCAGGGCCAGGGTAAACATGGCTTCCGAGAGCCAGAGGGTTGTTACAAGCCAGGGGTTCCCGTTGATGTAGCTGTCGTTTTCGTAGCGTCTGATCCCGTAGTGCCGGTTTACCGGGCTGGAGAGCTTTTTCTGGATGTTTTCGATAAGGAAGAAGATCATGTCCCTTTCCACCGGGTTTCGAGGGGAGAGCATCCCGAAAGGAATATAGGTGGCAAGGACGCTTGCATCCATCGTCTTGTCCAGCTTTTCGTTTATAACCCCTTTTGCAAAATAACCTTCCTGGAGCCAGAAACGGTCGATGGTAGCCTGCTTTATAAATTCAGCCCGCTTTTTCCAGCGCCGGGCCATTCCTGCTTCTCCGTTTTCTTCAGCCAGGTGGGAAGCCCCCATGAGCCCTGCATAGATCGAGGCGTTCGTATAAGTGAAAATTCCGTAGTATGTTTCCCAGAGATCCATACAGCTTTCATGCAGCCCCGTTTTTGTCCTCTTCATCAGGTATTCGGCAGCACGCAGCACCGAAACCCAGACTTCCTCCAGGAACTCTATTTTTTTCAGGCCTTCTAGGATCCTGTAATAGACGTCCATGGCATAGAGGGTGGAACCGGTTTCGTCGATCTGGGTGGAATAATCAAAGTTACCCCAGGAAGGAGCCTTACTCCCGTCCAGCCAGTAACGCTGGAACCAGGAGCCGTTGGGGAGTTGGGTCCTGATGCACCATTTGAAAAACCTGTCACAATATTCGGGATAACCAGAATGTTTCAGGGCAAGCACCAATTCGGAACTGTCACGGTTCCAGCAAAAACCGTACCCTCCGCATTTCTCAAAGTTGGAATCAAATTCCGGGGCAGCCACAAAGGAGCCGTTTTCGTGGTCGTTCATAAGGTAGAGCACGAGCAGGGAGCGGTTGTAGGCGTTGAAAAGTTCCTGACGGAGGTTGTTATAACCTTCGAGACCCGGCATTTTCAGCACCTGTTTTTTGGACAGCCACATAACCCAGTGTTCTCTTGTCTTTTCGAAGATCTGTTCAAGGGGCAGTTTTGAAAGTTCCTGCATCCGCTTGTAGAGTAGGTTGCGGGTAGGAGCTGCGCCAACGAATATCACAAACTCGTTGGTACCACCCGCTTCCAGTTCGAGATCCCAGCCTGCAGCGTTGTTTATGTTCCCAATGTCTTCCTTATTATTCTGGAGTTTCCCGTCTTCCATGTCGTACCTGGAATTCGTCCACCAGATGGTGTCCATTGCTTTTCCGACCTGCCATTCCGAAAACTCAGGCATGGAGTGGATTCCGATATAGTAGTCTTGCCAGTACTGCACTATCATGTGGGCTTTTGAGTCACAGTAACCTGAATTTTTCTTTGAGGTCTCTCCCACGTTGAAATTCGAATAGTAATAAAACTTCCCTGATATTTTTTTCTGGGACTGGATCTTGAACCTGCGGATAAGAACCGGAACATCAGGGTGGACAAGGTCCAGGATCGAAATCCGGATTCCAGAATCATGGTAAAGCTTTGTGGACACGATGTTTGTGTCCTCTATGTAGTTCTGGATTGATTGCCAGTCGTTGCTGTTTGTCCATAGGAGAGTTTCTCCGGTATGGATGCAGGCAAGAGACTCATCGATATGCTGGGCGTGGTCCCTTCGCGGGTAAAAAAAGCCGAAGAGTTCCCCCTTCCTACCCATTGTCACGAGCAGTTCGGCATTTCCTAGAATGACATTGGGTTGTTTGATCACCTGCTAACCCCTCTTGTGATCACATGTTCCTGATTTTCTCCGGATGGGGCAGGGGATATGATATGTTCGCAGACCTCATGCCCCGTGGCTTTACAACTGACTTCCCTGACCCTTATGTTCTTCCCTGAGTATTCGGTCAGGTACCCTGCGAAGTATCCGCTCATGTAGGCACATACCGGCTGATCCGTTTCCCCGTAAACGTCTGCAATGAAGGATTCCTTGACGATGATCTTCCCCTCAAAGGTTTCCGGGTCGCAATCGATTTCCAGGATACCCCAGCCAACAGCCCTGTAAAGTTCTGCCAGGATGCTGGTGAAGTTTTTATCGTCAAGGGGCATGATACTCCTGAAATACTTTGCAGCGTGAATCCCTCCCCGCAGACCTGAAAGAGTTAGCAGGCCCTCGGCATGTGGGGCGCTCTCATTCAGGGTCCTGATGATATCTACAAGGGTGGGTGCTCTTGTAATAATTCCCCTGACTCCGATCACATTTAATGGGAAATCAACCAGATGGATCATCCTGTGTTCCGAAATCCCATGTTCGACTTCCTCTACAACTTCCAGTCCCCCTATCTTTCTGGCAAGGTCATCAACGTCTACGTCTTTTCCGATTTCCGTAAATATTGAGTACTCTCCTGTTTGCTGTGTGATGTTGTCGAGGTGCCCGAACTTGGTCTGCACCTCCTGGCTTTCCATAAAATTGATAATTGATGATAACGAGCCAGGATCTTTTGAGTAAGTGATCTTAAACCACGCGATCTGCGTATTTTCATTACGGCCTGCAAACATGCACAAGTCTCGAACCATAGACTTTGCTCCCTTGAATTAGTTATGTATACATTTGATTAAGCTATTGTGCTGAGTTTTCTGAACACCCTTGCCTTGAAGTCCATCAATGCGGCCATGAAATTCACGCCGGCATCATAGGGAGTCGGGTGTACGCTGAAGTAAGAATGAACGTCCCCGTCCCCGAGCCATTTTGTGCACATGTAGTAGTAGTGGTCCGAGGTCAGCAGGTGCTTCCAGATTTTCAGGAGTTCCGGGTCCCCGGTTTTTTTCACAAAAGGTTCAAGGAGTTTTATCTCTTCAAAACAACGTCTTTGCATATCGTTTCCCAGCCAGGCGCTGGTGTCGCGTTCCATGTCCGCCCAGGAGATGGTGGAAAAGTCCCCTACATCGATTTCCGCTACCGGAGTATATTTTTTCACAACTTCCGAGGGGGTGTCGAAATTCAAACGAGTCTCTAAGACTTTCTCCGGGAAGTTTTTCAGAAACGCAAAGATGCCTGTTTCTTCCCACTGGTGCTCCCCGAAAGTCTCATAGTCCATAAAAATGTTGATGCAATCTTCTCTGATGCCGGAAGCCCATTGAGCCCATTTTTGCGCAGTCAGGGGGTAGCCGTCCCACCAGCGGGCCGAAAAACGGTATCCTATATCGTCGCTCAGCTTGTAATTCCTGACGAGAATCGGCATTCCGGAACCCGCTGCTTCGTACACAAAGTTCGGGGACCTCCAGCCGAGCATGTGGTCCGCACCTTCCGTAAGGACTGCTTTGTATCCGAGGTCTGAGGCAATTTTCCCTATTGTGTTATTGTAAAGTAACTCTGTATTCCGGAACACTTCTGGTTTTACTCCGAGAAGGTCTTTCATGAGCCTGCGGTGTTCCTTTATCTCTTCAATAAATTCCGTTTTATCCTCGAAAAGGCTCGAAATTGAATGGTAACAGGTCTCGTCCAGGAACTCCACAGCTCCGGTTTTCGCCATCTCTCTGAAGCCTTCGAGCACTTCTTCTTCCCAGAGCCCGCACTGCTCCAGATGAGTCCCTGTCACCGAAAGGGCGAATTTGAATTCTCCCCTGTGCTCGTCCAGGGCTTCCAGGAGAATCCTGTTAGTAGGCAGGTAACATTTTTCTGCAACTCTTTTAAAAATCTCGCGGTCTCCTCTTTCATCGAAATACCGGTAAAAACCGGTCCTGTCATCGGGCCAGAACCAGCGCAGGCGGAATGGCTGGTGTATCTGGAAATAGAGGCAAAGGGATGTCATGCTTTCTCCTTCCAGACAGTCCTTTTCTCCTGAATGTCTCTCTCCTCTGGAACGGGACTTTCTTCTGTAATTGTTCTCTTCGCTGTAGCAGTCTTTTTCTCCGGAATTACCCTTTTTTCCGGAACAGTGCTTTCCTCCAGGACAGCTCGCCTGAAATCCGAGAGAATGGAATAATAATTAACAGCCCTTTCGTATCCTTCCCTTATATTTTCCCCGGACTTCATGGAAAAGAGGATGTCACCTTGCTGGAGGTAGCCGAAAACCCTCTTCAGTTTTCCGTAGTTAGGGCTTCCTTTCCTACCCACCTCTTTAAGTTCTTCCCCTACCTGTACAAGTTCCCTCAAATAGAGCTGTTGGGCTTTATTTCCCAGGGCATTGTGCATCCCGTAGCGGATAGTCTGCTCGGTTTTCAGGGTGGGAAGTTTTACAGGTTTAAAATGCTTTACAGCTTCCGAAGGTGTAAACATACTGATCCCCCTTTCCTCAAGTTTTTCCGGAAGCTCCCGGATAAAGTCGGCAACCAAACTCTTTTTCCTTTGGTGGAAATAGAGGCTACTGTAGTTGAAGTAAAGTGTAAGGACCTCTCCCTTCATGCTGCTGATCCAATCCGCAAACTTTTCCGGGATCAGGGGATAGCCTTCCCAGCTTTTTTCAGAGAAACGGAGTTCGAGGTCTTCACTCAGGTTTATATGCCTGAGCAGGGTAGGGAGATCATTTTCGTAGACATGTGCCGGGTCATATCCGTTAGTTATATTTGAAGAGCCTTCGGCAATAAGACCTTTGAACCCCATCCCCGAAAGTAGCTTTCCAACTTTCCCGGAAAACAGGAGTTCGGTGTTTACGAAAGTCTCAGGGACAACCCCAAGCATTTCCTTGCTTATTTCTCTCTGCTTCAACACTTCTTCCTTGAACCAGGTCGGGTCAGGGTAAAGGGCACTCAGAGAGTGATAGTAACAGTTTCCTGTAAATTCCACGCCTCTGCTTTCTCCGAGGTCGCGGAAGGAATCAACAAGTTCCGGGTCCCACCTGCATTGTTCCAGGAAAAGGCCCGAGAGGTTCAGGGCGTACCTGCCTCCACCTTCTATGGATTCCAGCAGCAGGTCGTTAAGGCGCAACAGCTCCCTCCCGGTTTCCTGAAACCGCAGGAAAATCTGCTCCATATCGAAGTATCGGTTGGGTTCAGGTGTCCCTGAAAAACCTTCTACAGGCCAGTACCATTTAGGACTGTAAGGCAAGTGCACCCCCCCGCACACGCATACCGCTTTCATAACATAATCATGATGTACGGTTGAGGTACTAAAACCTATTGTTTCCCCCGCTGCCGGGTTAGAGGGGGGCAAAAGGTCAGGTGCCCTGGATAAAATTCGGAGCAAGCACTGAAAAATGATTCTGGCAACTGCTTCCGAAAAATGACCCCGAGAAAAATGATTCTGGTTAAAATGATCCTGTGAAATACGACCCGGAAAAAACGATCCTTGGCAAAATGATTCTGATCAAAATGATTCTGGTCAAAATTATTCCGGAAAATTATTCCGGATTAAAAAAGTAAGTTTACAAAAAATTATGAAATGGATGATGGGAGTTATCCCATCATAAAATCGGTCAGGCTTTTGTATGCTGCGGTGAGTTCTTCCGGGGAAAGGGATAGTTCAAAGTCCTTTCCTTTGATTTCCAGGGCACCCTCGCTGACAGTCCCGATTACGATGCATGGCACGTCTTCCAGGATTTCCTGGAGAACTTCCGGTTCGGAAGTGGCAAGGAGGGCTCTTGCAGGGGTTTCTGCAAAGAGGAGTTCGTCTGCCTGCAGGTCTCCGGAAATTTCGCTCAGGTCCACCTTCGCCCCGAGGGTTTTGCACATCCTGGCAAGGCCTGCTGTAAGTCCTCCAAGGGAGAGGTCATGGGCAGAGCTCAGTTTCCCGCTTTTCACGGCCTTGATGACGGTTTCTATTAATTTCGGGGCATTTTCCGGGACTTTCGGGGCTTTTCCGGCTTCCTGGGCTCCGAGGCAGGAGTAGTATTCGGAAGCTCCCAGTTCGGGAGTTGTTTCTCCTACCAGGACAATGCTGTCTCCTGCTTTTGCAAAGAAGCTTGAGGGAAGAGGGGTTTCAAGATCCACCTTCCCTATCATTCCGATTGACGGCGTCGGGGGAATTGCGGTCCCTAACTCGTCGCTTTCGTTGTAGAGGGAAACATTTCCTCCCACAACAGGGATCGAAAGATCCCTTGCCGCGTCTCCGAGGCCCAGCACTGCCTGCTTAAACTGCCAGTAGATTTCCGGGCGTTCAGGGTTTCCGAAATTCAGGCAATTTACGATAGCCAGCCCTTCCGCTCCTTTTACGGCAAGATTCATGGCATTTTCGATAATTGCAGTCTTTCCACCTGTATATGGGTCAAGGAGAGTTGCCCTGGGCTGGCAGCCGCAGGAAAGGGCTATTCCTTTTTTGTCGGTGATCCTGAGGACTCCCGAGTCTTCTCCGGGAAGAACCATGGTCCTGAGCTGGACCTGATGGTCGTACTGCCTGTAGAGCCATTCTTTTGAGGCTATATTGTAAGAAGAAAGGACTTTCAGGATCGCCTGTTTCAGGTCTGCAGGACTGTCAGGTTTTTTGCCTTCTTCCCGGGCTTCCGGAGCTTTCGAGGGTCTCTCAAAAGTCGGGGCTCCTTCAGTAAGGAGGGCGATCGGGATGCTGGCAACGGTTTCTCCCCTGAACTCAATTGTGTAGTTCGGCTCTTCGGTAAGCTCGCCGACAACTGCGCCGCTAAGGTCATACTTCTCGACCAGGGCAAGTACGGCGTCCACGTCTTCGGGAGCCACTTCAAAGAGCATACGTTCCTGGGATTCGGCAAGCAGGATCTCATAAGCATTCATGTCGGGTTCGCGCTGGGGTACGGCATCTGCAATGATCCGGGCTCCCATCCCGCCTTTGGCAGCCATTTCCGAGCTTGCGCCTCCAAGACCTGCAGCCCCGAGGTCCCTGCAGGACTTAACATAGCCCTTTTCGGTGGCTTCCAGAGTCATTTCAATGGCAAGTTTTTCGGTATACGGGTCGCCTACCTGGACGCTTGGCCTGTCATCAGCTTCGGCAGATTCCGAGAGGTCCCTTGAGGCAAAGGAGGCTCCTCCAAGCCCGTCCTTTCCTGTGCTTGACCCTGCAAGGACCAGCTTGTTACCTGCTTTTTTAGCGATGGAAGTTATAACTTCGTCTTCCTTGCAAAGCCCCACGCATACCACGTTTACCAGGGGATTTCCGCTGTACTGCCGGTCAAAGAAGGTTTCACCATTAACTACCGGAACTCCGATACAGTTCCCATACCCTGCGATTCCCTTTATTATCTGTTCAAAGAGGAAGAGGTTTTTCGGGGTGTCAAGGGGGCCGAAGTAGAGCGGGTCCATGAGGGCAATAGGACGGGCTCCCATGGAAATAACGTCTCTTACAATGCCTCCAACCCCTGTGGCTGCCCCGTTGTAAGGGTCAACGTAGGAAGGGTGGTTGTGGCTTTCCATGGCTATGGAGAGCACGTACCCGTCTTCGAAATTAATGATTGCAGCGTCGTCTCCCGGGCCGATCAGGACATTTTCGCCTGTGGTGGTGAAGGTTTTCAGGAGGGGGGCGCTTGAGCGATATGAGCAGTGTTCACTCCACAGGTTTAAAAAACAGCCCTGCTCTACCAGGTTAGGCTCACGCCCAAGTTCTTTTTTTATGATCTTCAGGTCTTCTTCAGGTAACATTGCCTTGCCTCTGATTCTTAAAACCTCTTTCGGATGTTCCAGGAATGCCAGGAACCGGGACCTTCCGGGCTGCTGACGGCCCGATACAGGTCTGGTTTCCGATCCCTTACTAATACCGGCTTCTACCGGCTTCTTCTCCTGGTTCCCTGCGGGTTCATTAAGGGTACCCGTAAATTGAGGTTTGTTTTTATAATCTGTCCCTGAGAATACAGGGTTTTTGATTGGTGTTAATAGACTATGCCGTCATAAAGGAACAGGGATTAGATAAAGATTTCTTTGCGCCTGATAGAAGGAGTCGCGGATACCCTGGTGGCTTTAAAAAGAAGTCTTTATATGTAAAAGCCCGATGAGTCAATGGGCAACTAAACCTTGCTTTCGATAGGCCACGTCCGCCATTAAACCTGGAAGCTAAAAAAATCTGTAGATCCGGTCGATCAAAATTATCAGTGAGCCCGATCTCCAGAAAATGTCCGAAGGTTCAATCGGCCAATATTCAATCGGTCAATATTCAATCGATCAAAATAATCCGTAAACTCAGTGGCCGGAAAAAGCCTGCAGGGTAAACTACCAAAAAAGGAACTTTTACCCTGGGTGATACCCCGGGTTCAGGTAAAAAAATAAAAATTGATTTTCTCTGGAGTAATAATAAAATATTTAGATTTGCTGGATTATTTTTTCCACTTTTGCTCCATTCTCGGTCAGGGAGTAATTCTCCTCCTTTTTAGAGACCAGTTCTTTTTCCTCCAGTTCCCCGAGGGTTTTTTCCATGGCCGGGTATACGATGTGCAGTGTTTTTGCGATGCGTTTCCCTTCCATTTCTCCCTTCGAGGCGAGCAGGGAGAGTACTTTTTGCCGTGCATTGCTTCCGTTCACAAAACCTATTAACTCGTTCATTTGGCACCTCCCGAATATGCCTGATCTTTTTGTCCCATCATGTTCCCATAGTAGTTATATGATTTTTTATATATATGTAAGGTGCATACATTTTGTAAATATAATGGGCTATATAAATCTATGGAGTTCAAGCTATATTTAGCTTTTCGCCGCTGAAGTGTGTTTTTTCCAGTGAAAAGACAGTTTTGGTAAATATTCTTTGCCGGGATGTTTTTCCTTTGCTGCGTAGATTGCTCGTATTCAGACGTTTCTTGCTTTGCAGACCGGTGAAAACACCCGTTAGACCCCCATATAGCGTTACATAATGTAAAATAACATGATCAATAATATAATATATTGGAGTAAACAATAAAACCATAAAGCTACGGTTCAGGTGTTATGCTTTTTGTAGATCTTACAAATTTGTACTCTGTGTGCAAAATTCGGCATAAGAATGCCTGAAAATACCATTAGGCTTTAATACCTTCATCGATAAGTACTTTACATCCACTCATTAATTTTTAGATGTAATCTACATATATATTTATTACAAATTCGGAGGATATACCAACAAATGAGCAGCGGAATGTGCCCGGTTTGCGGGCTTCCAAAAGAACTTTGCATTTGCGAAGAGGTTGCGAAAGAGCAGCAGCGAATCACAGTGAAAGTCAACAGAAGAAGATATGGAAAGGAAGTAACGGTTGTAGAGGGTTTCGACGCCAGTGAAATTGACCTTCACGAACTATCCACTTACCTTAAGTCAAAGTTTGCATGCGGAGGTACCGTAAAAGGGAATACGGTCGAACTCCAGGGCAACCATCTGGCCCGCATGAAAGATGTACTTATGGAAAAAGGATTCACTGCTGAACAAATCAAAAATTAACGGCTGAATTTTCGCTCTTCAGGGCTAGAGCGGACCTTCTGATAAAGCAACTTCTCCGATTACCGGAGTTGCACACATATTTTTTATCGGTTTTTTTCGGCAACTTGCAGTGCCCTTGCGTTGCAGTAAGGAGAGTTTCAGCTCCTTCTGGAGAACTATTTGAATAAATAATGTACAGTAGTTGAGAATGCCGATATCCGTATTTAGCCTGTGTAAGTGAGGTCTCTCATGAAAACAACATGTGAAGTAATGGTACAGAAAGTACTGCCTGCTATCAGGGCTGAACTTTCGCGGGTATTGATTTTCGAACATGGCTGCACTCAGCAGGATGTAGCGGAGATTCTGGAACTTTCAAGAGCCGCAGTATCCCAGTATGTGAGTGAAAAACGTGGGGCTGAGATTGATTTCTCGGTAGAGACCCAGGGAGAAATCCGGAATTTTGCAGCAGTTCTCCTGAATAATGAGTTGTCCTCTCAGGAAAAAGTTCAGGGGATGTGCAACGTATGCAAGTTTGTCCAGAAATCCGGCTGGCTGTACAAAAATGCGCCAGGGGTGGAATCCTGTAGCATTTGTGGAGACATTGATTCCGAGTGAATGCCAAAACCTGTATCAGATGCAAAGGTAAGGGTCTGTGCGGGCGTCCTCGATGTCCTATTCTTGAAAAATTCAAGTCCGTACAGTCAATCTCTTCGGAGATATCCGGAAACTCCGTTTTCGGAGCTTCTCCCCCGGCTCTTTTTGTAGGTAGTTTCGGTTACCCCAGGGTATCTGCGGGCCCCCTGATCCCTCCCTCTGCACAAGAGGAGGATGCCCTGCTCCTTGAGGACCCTGCCAGATGGGCAAATATGCAGATAGAGGACATCATATCAATGCGTTCCCGTTTGGTAAGGGCAAACACGACCCTCCATGTAAAGGATGCCCGGGGCAAGGAAAATCCTCTTCTTGTAAAGGCGCAGGAACTTGCCCTTTCCAAAAACCCCGTGGATACGGAAGCCTGGTTTTTCAAAGCCCCGAAACAGGAGCTTAAATTCGATGCGATCCACACTCCCATGGGGCCTTCAGGGCTTGTAAAGAACTTCGAGCTTGCCGAAAACCCGAAAGTCCCGAAAAAAGTCGACTACCTTGTCTACGATACCGACGCCCTGGCAAAAGATGCAGTAGTCGAACTTTACAAAGGAGACGTTTCAGGGGAACAGATAACCCGCCTCTTTTCTATCGGCCTGCTGGGGAAAGAGCGAAAAGTCGTGCCCACCCGCTGGTCCATTACTGCCGTGGACGACATGGCCGGAAAAGAACTGGCTGACAAAATCCTGGACTACCCCTGGGTTTCCGAAATCACGCTCTTTAGCGGGACCCATTTCGGGAACCACTTTGAAATCCTCCTTCTCCCGAGAGCCTACTCTTTCGAACTAATCGAAGCCTGGCTCCCAAAGACCGTCTGGTCCGGAGAATCGAGCTGGGTCGGGGAAGACAGCGAGGGCCTGGACGGAAAAAAGAAATATTCTTCTCTTGCAGGAGGTTACTATGCGGCAAGGCTTCCGGTGCTTGAGTACCTTGCAGGGGTCAAAAGGCAGGCTTCGGTCTTCATCCTCAGGGAAATCACTCCCGATTACTGGGCGCCTCTGGGAGTCTGGGTAGTCCGGGAAGGGGTAAAAAACGCCCTCAAAAACCCGCCGCAAACCTTTGATTCTCTTGAAGCCGCAGTTTCGGACCTTACAGGAAGAGTGTGCACTCCCAGGGAAGAATGGATGCAAAAAGCCAGGATACTTTCGGATTTCCGCTTCCAGACCACACTGAATTCTTTTTTCAAAATCTGAATCTCAAACTGTAAAGCCCAAAATTTGAATTTCAAAATGTAAACCCGAAATTTGAATTTCAAAATGTAAACCTGAAATGTGAAGTTTTTCTTTTTCAAGGTCCCTAAAAAATAGTGCTGGTGGATAGGACATCCACCTGAAAATCAAAAATAATAATTAGTTTTTTGCACTTTATTCGAAGATTTCGGGTACTATGCGCCGGGCAACGTCTTCGTAAGCCTTTGAAATGTCGCCTTTATCGAACCTGAAGACATCCTTGTCCATGGACTGTTTTGTTTCTTTGTCCCAGAAACGGCAGGTGTCACAGGAGATTTCGTCGGCAAGGATGATTTCCCCTTTGCTTCTCCCAAACTCGAGTTTGAAGTCGGGAAGCAGGATTCCACGTTTGTCCAGATAGGGCACAAGCAGTTCGTTTATCCTGAGGGCAAGCTTCCGAATGATGGCGATTTCTTCCCGAGTAGCCAGGCCAAGGGCCAGAGCTATGTCGTCATTAATCATGGGGTCGCCTAACTCGTCGCTCTTGTAGTCAAAGACCAGGACAGGGGAATCGAAAACAGTGCCTTCTTCTATGGGATATTTCCTTGTAATGGAACCTGCGGCAATGTTCCTGACAATAACCTCGATTTTTATGATCTCAACTTTCCGCACCAGCATTTCGATATCGGAAAGCATCTTTACATAGTGGGTACTGATCCCGTTTTCTTCCAGCATCTCAAAGAGTTTCTTTGAGATATAGGAGTTGTAATACCCTTTCTTTTCCATTTCCCCTTTCTTTTCTCCGTTGAAGGCCGTCAGGCTGTTTCTAAATTCGGAGATGAGGACGTCGGGATCATCAGTTGCATAGATGGTCTTTGCTTTCCCGGAATAGAGCTGTTCTCTTTTCATGAAGTGATCCTCTCAGGATTATTCCTTATTCCCGGAAACAGAGGGACTTCCGGACAATAATAGAATTTTAATGATTTTTAATGGATTTTTAATGGATTTTTAATGGATTTTTAATGGATTTTTAATG